>DASQCO010000154.1:0-151503 GCA_035634635.1 Polyangiaceae bacterium | reverse complement strand
CACCATGACCGAGCTCGCGAAACTTTCCGCCCCAGAACGTGCAGCCCTCACGCAACAACTCGAGCAGCGTTACAACGCGTTCAAGGCGCAGGGCCTCAAGTTGGACATGACGCGAGGCAAGCCCTCGTCCGAGCAACTCGACCTCGCCTCCAAGCTCACGGTGGTGTTGCCCGAAAGCGACTACAAGGGCAGCGACGGCAGCGACGGCCGCAACTATGGCGGTCTCGATGGGCTGCCGGAAATGAAGGCAATCTTTGCCGAGATGCTGGGCGCGCCGGCCACGCAAGTGATCGTTGGCGGTGCCTCCAGCTTGACCTTGATGCATGACACCGTGGTGCGTGCGTTGCTGCACGGGGTGCCCGGCGGTAAAGGTCCCTGGGCTCGCGAGAAGGTGAAGTTCATCTGTCCGGCGCCGGGGTACGATCGCCATTTTGCGATTTGCGAGCACCACGGCATCGAGATGCTCACCGTCGCACTGAATGATGACGGCCCGGATATGGCCGAGGTCGAGCGCCTCATCGCGAGCGATCCGGCGATCAAGGGCATGTGGTGCGTTCCGAAGTACAGCAACCCGACGGGCACGACGTACAGCGAAAGCGTGGTCAAACGCCTGGCGTCGATGAAAGCGGCGGCGCCGGATTTTCGCCTGTTCTGGGACAACGCTTACGCGGTGCACGACCTCTATGCCGAGAGCGACAAGCTGCTCAACGTGCTCAGCGCCTGCGCCGAGGCCGGCAATCCCGATCGCGCGATCGTCTTCGGGTCGACCTCGAAGGTTTCTTTCGCGGGTGCTGGTGTCGCTGCGCTCGCCTCGAGCCCCGCGAACATCGCCGATATCAAGCGCCATCTCGGTATCCAGACCATCGGTCCGGACAAGATGAACCAGCTGCGGCACGTGCGCTTTTTCAAAGACTACGCGGGGCTACTGCAGCACATGAAGGGTCACGCCGAGCTGCTGCGCCCGAAATTCGAAGCCGTCACCGACGCGTTCGAGAAAGAACTCGGCGGCAAGGGCGTTGCTTCCTGGACCAAACCGCGTGGCGGCTACTTCGTCAGTCTGGATACCCCCGACGGTTGTGCCAGCGAGGTCGTGCGCTTGGCCGACGCTGCCGGAGTGAAGCTGACTGCTGCTGGCGCGACCTTCCCGTATGGCAAGGACCCGCGCGATCGCAACATTCGCATTGCACCGTCGATGCCGCCGCTCGCTCAGGTAAAGAGCGCGATGGAAGTCGTCACGGTGTGCGTGTTGCTCGCTAGCCTGAAGAAGCTCGGCGCCTGATCGCGTTCCCGAAAACCGCGACCGAATAGCAAGAGAAAGGCCCTCGACTGCCAACCGGCGCTCGAGGGCTTTTTCTCGTGCGAGGCTTGGTACCGTGACTTACGCCGCGCGGTCGACCATCGCCTTCAAGTCACTCCACTCCTTGTCCAGGCGGTTCTTGGTGGAATCCCACGTGGTTGCCGAAGCGGTCTCGATCGTCTTCCAATCATTGGCGAACGCTTCGCGCTGCGTACGAATTTGCGTGAGCTGCGCGTCGAGATCGGCCTTCTTCTTGCCGGTCGAGGTCTTCGCCTTGGCTTGCAGATCAGCGATCTTGTGATCCAGATCGACGAGCTTCTGCGTCGTGTCGTGTCGATAGTCTTCGCGAAGCTTGAGGAAGCTCGCCTGTGCCTCGGCGATCTTCTTATCGGCGTCGGATTGCGCCTCGGCTGCCTTCTTGTCGGCTTCCTGATTGGCTTCGACGATCTTTTCGTTGGCTTTGACCTGGGCGTTGGTGGCCTTTTCTTGCTCGTCCGCGGCCTTGTTGCAGGCACTGGCGAGGGCAACCACCAGAACACCGAGACCACAGGCGACGATTGAAGAGCGAATCATGAAGTTCCTCCTGAGTTGAGTTGCGACCACGGTCTAAGCACAGCATGTGCCAGCGGAGCACCGGCGGAAAGCAGGCTGAAATACGCTGAAGCGTCGCGCTCCTCGGTAGCAAAAGATCACATCGAGCGGCGCTGACACGTCGCGGGGCGCAACTGCTCAGAGACAGTGACCGAGCACACAACCAAGCGCGGCACCTTTGCACCCGTTCCCGCAGCTGCCGCAATTGTTGGCATCGGAACTGAGGTCGACGCACTTGCCGTTGCAGCTCGACTTGCCGCCGGGGCAAGAAACAATGCACTGGCCATCATTGCAACTTGCGGTTCCGCCGATCGGAGCCTTGCAAGCCGTTGCGCAATCACCGCAGTGTCCGGAATCAGAGTGCGGATTCACGCAGGTGCCGTCGCACGAGATGAACGGTTGCTGGCAGGTATATTTGCACTTGCCGGCCTGACAAGAGGGAACCGAGTGTGCAGGGGGCGTGCACACCTTGCCGCAACCGCCGCAATTGGCGGTGTCGCTGGTCGTGTCCACGCAAGCCGCGTCACATGTGGTTTTGGTCCCGCAGTCCACCGCGCACGCGCCGTTTTGGCAGACCTGCCCCGTGCTACAGATCTTGCCGCACGCGCCACAGTTCTTCGGATCGGAGCTCTTGCTGACACAGCTGCCCGAGCATTGCTCGTAGCCACTATTGCAGTTCACCGCGCACTTCCCGTCGCTACAGGTCGCGGCGCCGTTGGGCGAGCTAGCGCACACCTTGGCGCAGGCGCCACAATTGTTGAGGTCGGCATCGAACTTCTGACAACCTCCGTCGCAAGCGCCGTAGCCGTCCGCACAGCTGATCCCACACGTCGAGTTCTGGCAAACCGCGCTGCCATGCGGAGTTCCGCTGCAAGCTCCCGCGCAACTCCCGCAGTGGGTTGGGTCCGTGACTAGGTTGACGCAGGAACCACTGCAATTGCTGGTGCCGGCAGGGCACGCGGACGTGCATTTGCCGCCAGTGCACACCTCGTTCTGCTGGCATTTCGTGCCACATGCGCCGCAGTTGTTCGGATCTTGATCCGTCTTTACGCAACCACTACCGCATTGGGCGTAGCCGACGTTGCAGACCGAGCCGCACTTTCCGGCCTCACACGTGGCCGAGCCGTTGGCGGGTGCGTCACAGGTGTGGCGGCACTCCCCGCAGTTGCTCGAGCTGTGTTGTGTGTCGACGCAACTCGAGCCACATTTTTCGTAGCCGTCCGCGCACACGAAGTCGCACTTCGAGTCGCTGCATTGGGCGCTGCCATGGTTCGGGCTCGGGCAAGCCGTTTCACAGTCGCCGCAATGGTTTGCGGCGACCGAGAGATCTAGGCACGCGCCGTTGCAGTTGGTGAGTGAGCCTTCGCAGCTGCCTTTGCATTTGCCAGCTGAACAAACCAGCCCAGGGCCGCAGGCGTTCTCGCACTTGCCGCAGTTCTCCGGATCGCTATCGAAATCGCTGCAGCGATCGCCGCAGCTCTCGCGCCCCGACGCACAAGTGATCTGGCACTTGCCCGCGACACATCGCGCGCGTCCGTCCACGGGAGCGCTACAAGAGCGGCCGCACGCACCGCAATTTTCGCTGTCATTTTGTAGGTCCGCGCACACATCTCCGCACGCTGCGCGGTCGGGACACGCGAAGTTGCACGAGCCGTCCAAGCAAACGGCCACACCGTGGGCTGGCGCCGAGCAGGTCGCGCTGCATCCACCGCAGTTTTTCGGGTCCGAAGCGAGTACTGTACACTTTCCATCGCACTCGACGCCGTCTTCTGGGCAGCCCCGGTCGCTCTCGTTGCCGGCACCGCTCTCGTTGCCGGAGCCACTCTCGGTGCCCGCATCGCTCTGTAGGCGTACGCAAACGAGAGTCGCCACATTGCACTGATAGCCGCTGCTGCATTCGTGATTTGCGTTGCAGGACTTGCCGTCCAAATTCTTGGTCAGATCATTGGCGCAAGACCAAGCGAAAGCACCGATGAAAGCACCGGCCAGCAATCGTCGCAGTCGCAGGAGAGACATCAGAAGCGTCGCTCCAGTGAGAAGGTTGCGCCGCCGGGAACCGCTGCGACACGTGCGGGCGACTCCGGCGTGATCGGGGTATTCAAGACCAGCAACGTGACGCCGGTCGCAGCCAAGACTCCACCGACGCCCAGCAGGACGCGCGCGGTCGTTTGACGGCTGTTCATGTCGTCGATGTCTTGCTCGTACGCGAGCTGCACGGTTTCGCTGCGAGCAGAGTTCTGAGCAGAGCGCCGCAGCGCTTCGAAGATGCCGGCACTGCCCAAGCACACGGCCGCTGCGCCCAGCGTGAGGTACGGGGCAATCCCGAAGCGACGCTCTGCTAGCTGGTTGGGATTGGCCTTGGGCGCGCCGTTGGTCGGGATCGGTTGTAACGAGACTTTCAGATCGAGCGGCGTTGCCTGAGGGAGCTCGAAGTTGCCGGTTACATCCGAGAACCCGCGACGACTCACCTGTGCGCTGTGCGTGCCGGGGCGCAGTTCGACGGTCAGCGGGCTCACGCCGAGTGGGGTGCCATCGATGGCCACTGTCGCGCCAGGGGGCGTGGTCAATACCGTCAGCTGTTGGATGCCTTGCTTGGCCAGAGTAGCGCTCAGCGAATGGATGTACCCCTGAACCTCGCTCGCGTTCTTCGCGTCCGGACTGAGCCGTAAGTAGTTTCGATACCAACGCAGCGTTTGCGCGTCGTCAGCGAGCTTTTCGTACGCTCGCGCGATGTTGTACGACAAGGCCGCGCTCGGCGATAGCGCGTCGGCTTCCAAGAACAGGCGCACCGCGTCTGCATAGCGTGCAGCGCGGTAGGCCTCGACGCCTTCTTCGTAGCGGCCCTTCGCTGAGCTGCGACGCTGCTCGAGGCTGCTCGGTGTCTCCACTCCAGGTTCCGCTGCTCGAGCTTGGTGTGGGCTAGCCAACAGAAACGAAGTCGATAGTGCCAGGAACGCTGGAAGTCGTGACAGTTCATGGCGTCCGGGGACTCGCTCGGACTTCAAAGCGCGTAGGGGCACGGCCGCTCCGTGATCAATAGGGGGTCAAGAGGTCCAAAGGGCGCTCGCTCTTCGCGGCGGGCGCGGGACTCGGAGGCGGCGCAGTGACGGGGACCGTGATCGCCGGCACCGCACGGGTTGGGGGCGTAACGAATCCGATCGTGCGCGCTGCAGGGGCTTTCGGTCTGGGCTCGGGGCGCGCCGAAGTTTGTGGACGAACTTCCGGATCGCTGCTCGTCGCCTCGAAGGCGCGTTCGACTGGCGCGACTGCTGCGGGCGGCGCGTCCAACTGCGGGACCATCGTTGCGGCCTCGTCTTGTGCGGGCGCGGATGCGACGAACGCAGCCGCGCGCGGAGCGGCCTCGTGGTCCGCCGGGCCAAACGCGAACCACGAGCTGGCGAGCAACGCGCAGGCTGCGAGCCCTGCGCTCAAGGTTCGGGTTCGGGTATGGCTGTTCGGGAGGACGGTCTTCGTGAATGGCCCGCGAGCAATGCCGGTGCTGTCCGGAATCGATTCTCGAACCGCTGCTGCTGACTCGTTCGAGGCAGGGGCGATCGAGGCTGGATGAAGCGGTGCTTGCCCCAAGCCGAGCGGGTCGCCCTTGCGCCCAAACCATTTGGAGTCGAGCGCGCTCCCGCAGGCATCTTCCGTCACGCCGTGGCTGACTAACCAAGTGGCTAGGGCCTGGCCCAATTCGGAGATCTTGGCGTAACGCTGCGCGCGATCCTTGCGCAACCCGCGCTCCAAGATCTGCCACAGGGCCGCGTCGTCGAGCGCATATTCCGAAATCGGGCTTGGCGCATCTTCCACGATGCTGCGCAGCAGCGCATTCAAGTTGGATGCGGTGAACGGCGTGCGGCCAGTGATGGCTTCGTACAGAACGACGCACGTCGACCAGATATCGGTGCTCGCGTCGATGTCATCCCGCCCGCGTGCCTGTTCGGGTGACATGTATTCCGGACTACCGACGACTGCGCCGACCTCTGTCAGTTTCAAGTTTGCGTCGCGCGGGTCGGTCAGTTTGGCGATCCCGAAGTCGAGTATCTTCGGACAGACGCGCTGCTCTTCGAGCGCGAGCATCACGTTGTCGGGTTTCAGATCGCGATGCACGATGCCGCGTGAATGAGCCGCGGCCAAGGCGTCAATGATGGGCAGCAGCAATTGTGCTGCGCGCGTTGCTGGCACGGGGCCTCGGCTGATCAGCTGAGCCAAGGTTTCGCCGCGCAAATGCTCCATGACGATGAACGGGTCACCGTGCTCGCTTTCACCCACGTCGAACACGCGCACGATCGAGGAATGCCCGAGCTTGGCCGCGGCCCGAGCCTCGAGCTGTAGGCGCGCGCGGAATGCGCCGCGATCCAAGTCCGCCCGAATCAACTTGATCGCCACTGGAAGATCCAAAAGGACGTTGCTGGCGCGCCAGACCGCGCCCATTCCGCCTTCACCCAGCAGCACCTCGAGCCGGTATTTGCCGGCGAGCATGTCGCCCGCACGATACCCAGTGACCAACGGATGCCCGACGGCGATTTCCTGGTCGTTCGTGACTTGGCCGTCGATCGCCGTGCGCATCGCTGCTGAACAAAAGCAACATACGCGCCATGGCCGAGCAGTTGCGCTCTTCCCTAGGGTTTGAGGTCGCGCTGAGCATTGTCGTCACGGCTGTCCGCGCAATCTGGGCGTGTGGATCGTGACTCAATGACCCACTGTAGCGATCTGCGGCACAGCCAAAGGTTCAAACGCTCAAAACAATTCGCGTGATCGGGTTGAGCAAGCGACGGCGGTAACACACGCTCCCTTCTGGGGAGTGGAGGCGGCGTAAACCTTGCATTGGCAAGGCGACAGGAGAAGACGAGTGGCATTCAGAAGCGTCGCAGTTCCCTGGCTGGGCGGAGGGTTGATCGTGCTCGGATTCGCCGCGTTCAACTGGCTGCGCTCGAAGCGCACACGGTACGAGCGCTCCGGAGCGCACCCACCAACGCGCGCACGTCCGCAGCCTCTCTCCGCGAGTTTGGAGCACGTGCCGGACGAACTCGCTTTGGATCTCGATTCTGAGTCGCTGCCCGCGAACAGCAACGCATCGTCGCGTAGCGCGGAACGCGGCGCGCTTTTCTTGGGGCGCGCGACCGCGGCATTGTCACCCATTCACTTCGGTCCCGGGTGGCCAGAAGTCGCTCGCTGACGTCGAAGCGCTGGGGATCGGCCTTCGATAACTCGCGCTTCGTTGGCCACCGCGCTTCGACCGTGATGGGAAAAGTCCTCGTCAGCTGAACCGTCAGCTTCGATAGTCGTCGACCTGGTCGAAAAACGGGGAAAAGCCGAGCAGAGTGCTGGGCCACAGCAGCGCGCGCGTGCTTTCATCTGCGGATGCGCGCCCTTGCGATCGCATCATTCGTGCTGGCTTCCGCGCTCGGCCTCACTTTGGCGTCTGCCGAGTCCGGCACTAGCTCTTCCTTTGCCGGCCTCCCGTCGCTTCGTTTCAGCAACCAGAGCACGCGCCAGAGCGCGCTCATCCGACTGTACGACGATGCGGGACGCATCGACGAACGCGAAGCGTCACGTTTGGACGACCTGTTGGCGGACACTCGCGACCCCAAGAAGCGTGAGACGATCACTCTCGATCGTCGCACATTGCAATTGGCGGTGCGCGCAGCATTGCATTTTCACGTGAGCGATGTGCAAGTGGTCTCGGCATATCGAAAGCCTGGCCGTCGGCGCGAGGGGCCGCACGCCAGCGGCAAGGCGCTCGATTTCAAGTTGCCGGGCGTGCCGGCGCGTACGCTCGCCTCGTACCTGAGGACCTTGCCGCGAGTCGGCGTGGGCGTGTACACCCATCCAAAGACCCTGTTCGTCCACTTGGACGATCGCGAGCGCAGCTTTCACTGGCTCGACGCTTCGCCTCCGGGGCGCACGTGGCGTGAGCGCTCGCTAGGCGGCGGGGTTGGCCTGATCAAGCGCGATGCCGCCTACGCCCGCCGCGACGACTGGCCCGAGAACACCACGCCTCCGTCCGACGTCACACCCTGAGGAACCGAGCTCCGCGATTGCGATGTGTGGGCGAGCAGGCTATGAATTCCGCCGCGATGCCGCTCCACTACCTTGCGTTGTTGATGCTCCATTTCCTCGGTTTGGCAATGGGCGTGGGCGCAAGCTTCGCGCTCTTCACGCTGCGTCGGGCCAGCGCGGAACTGCCGGACGCCGAGCGCGCGAGTTTCATGCTGCGCGCGCTCAGCGTCACGAAGAACGGCAGCTATGGGCTCTTGTTGCTGCTCGTGAGCGGCCTTGCTCTGTTCTTCGCGCGCGGCCCTGCAACAGTCATGACCATCGGCGGCCCGGCGTTTCATGCCAAGCTCACGCTCGTCGTCATCTTGTGCGGTGTCGTCGGCTATTCACAAGCGCTCGGCAAGCGCGCGAGAGAGGCTGGTGGGGGCGCAGCGCTGCGTAAGCTCCCGGCCGTGGCCAACGCCATCTTACTGCTCGGCGTCGCCATCGTGATCTCTGCAGTCATTGCGTTCCAGTGAGTCCGCGGAGCGCGCCCTCGAGCGGAGTCGTGCCTCGCGTGACTTCGGCACTGCCTCCTGACCAGCTCACTTTCCCGTTCGCCAGGCCCTCATACAACCCATGGAATCCTTCCGCCACGGTTTGAGAGAAGCCGAAGGAGGTGAAGGTCGGAACGGCGGCAGCGAGCGGAACCTCGGCCACCTTGATTTCGCGCCCGAGCAGCTTGCTGAGCGTCGCTGCAACGTCTGCCGGACTCGCTTCCACGGGACCGGCGAGTTCGATGATGCGTGTGCCGCGCGGACCCTCCAGAAGGACACGCGCCACGGTGTTACCAATGTCTTTGACGGCGACCATTGGGATTGCATGTGAAGCCGCGATGAAGCTCGGCAGCACGCCGTCGGCTCGCGCGGGTTGCAATACGCTCGCCCAATTCTCGATGAAATAAGCCGCGCGCACGAACGTCACCGGTAGGCCGGTTGCGCGCAGCGCTTGCTCGCCTGCATGCGTGCTGACGATCAAGCCGGTACCCGAGCTGTGCTGGGCACCGATCGAAGACAGAAAGACGGTGTGCCTCACTTCGGCCGCCTTGATCGCGCGGGCGAAACCTTCGGCGAGCTTCTTACGTGCAACGAAGAAGTCGGCAAGTGTCACACCGGGGGGCGACAACAGATAGACGCCTTCGGCGCCTCGAAAGGCCTTGGTCAATGCGGCTTCGTCATCCAACTCAGCCTCGACCACCTCCGCGCCGCGCGTCTCCAGCTGTTTGGCCTTGGCCGCGTCGCGAGCGATCACCCGTACCCGTTTGCCGGCCGCGAGTAAGGCTTCTGCCGCGACTGACCCAGTATTTCCCGTAGCGCCTGTGATTACGAACATTGCTGCTCTCCTGTTTGCTGACACGGAGCAACTTAGGGCCAAGCAGTGTATGCGTCGAATGCACATTTAAGAGTATAGTAATGCACATGGTGCATGACATCGCGCTGAGCTCGATCGACCTCAATCTGCTGGTGATTCTGCGCGCGCTACTGCGTGAACGGCACGTCACCCGAGCCGCCCGTCAAGTCGGGCTGAGCCAGTCGGCGACGAGCCACGCGCTGTCTCGTTTGCGCGACTTATGTGGCGATCCGTTACTCGTTCGTCAGGGGCGCACGCTGGTACTCACTCCGCGTGCGACCCAGCTTCTACCTGGCCTCGAGCGCGGACTCGCGGAGCTACAGGGGGTCGTGACCAGCGAACCTGCGTTCGACCCGAAGCGCGCTCGACGCCTATTTTCGCTCGGCATGGCCGACTACGTGCAAGCATTGGTTTTGCCTCCTTTGCTACGCTCGCTACAGCAAGCGGCGCCGGCCATCGACCTCAACGTGCTGACCTTTCCCAACCTCTCGGAGTTGCTGCAGTCGGGCAATCTCGATCTCGCGATTTCAGTGGCGGGTGCGATTGCTCCGGGGCTCTCATCGCAAGTGCTGTTCGATGATGGCTTCGTGTGCATGGTTCGCAAAGGACATCCGCTGGTGCAGAGTAAGTTGACGCTCGAACGCTATTTGGCGTTGCGTCACGTATTGGTCGCGCCGAGCGGCACGTCCGGCAGCTTCGTGGATAGTGAGCTCGAGCGGCGTGGCCTGGTGCGTCGGGTTGCGCTGCGAGTGTCGAGCTTTCTGATGGCGCCGGTCGTCGTCGCAGAAACGGACTTCATCAGCACGACACCCGAGCTCCTCGCGCGACGCATGGCCAAGCGCTTCGCGCTACAGCTCGTCCCAGCGCCGGTCCAAATCCCGCGCTTCGATCTTTCACTGGCCTGGCATCCGCGCTTCGACGACGACCCAGCTCACCAGTGGTTACGCGGGTTTGTGAGTCGAACCTGGAAGCCCTAACTCCAACTTCATGGGTTGTTGTGCGGGTGCATAATTCCGCTATTTCTGTTCGGCGAAAGATTTCGTCCCCCCGGCCGTACTGGCATCGTTGGTCCGTTTCTCTTTAAAGCCGAACCCGGGTAAGGGCCCAAACGTCGAGCGTTTCGCGGCTCAGCTGGCGTTGGCGCGCGTTCACCCGTGCCTGATCGCGCTCGAGCGCACTCCGGGCGGATATGCGATCCCGCGCGATGAGACGCGGGGTTGGTTCGAGCTCCGCGGTAGGCGTGGGCTTGCGGGCTACGGCTTGGCGCGCGCTCTACGCATGTTGCTCGATGTGCTCGACGGGCTGAGCGCTCTCGAGGACACTCGCACCGAAAAGGGGCACCCGTTCGTCCACGGCGAATTCGTGCCTGCGATGATGCGTGTCGATCCAACGGGCACTGCGCGTTTGATTCCGCTCGCACCCTGGCACTGGTCGGCCCCGGGGACGCTGCCAGTACCCGAGCGTCACGGCCATCTTGCTCCGGAGCGACTCCTCGGTGACATCATCGATGCGCGCGCCGATGTGTTCAGTGCGGGAGCCCTGTTGTGGGAGGCTCTGGCCGGACGGCGGTTGTTCGAGACCGACTCGGTTGATGCCATCGTGATTCGCTTGATGGGACAAAAAATAGAGTTGCCCGAGCTGCCTCCGGAATTGAGCTGGGCCGCGCCGTTGAAGGCGGTCGCTATGTGCGCGCTTTCCGCGGACCCCGAGCAACGCTTTGCCAATTGCCGTGAATTGGCGGATGCAATTACGGCGGTCGCCGGCGATCGAGTGGCGACACGCGAGGACGTGGCCGACTACTTGCGCGCGCCTGAGCCCGCTGCGCATCCTTCGGTGATTGCGGGACCCCCGCGTCTACCCACGCACCATTCGAGCCTCTCAGCGCTCGTCGCGCCGCTGCAACCATCCGAGCCGGCCGCTCCGAGCTCGTCCATGCCTGCCCGTCAAGACTCGCCGTTGCCGGAGCGGCAGGTCAGTCGTTCAGTGTGGGCGATCGCCGCCATCTCGTGTCTGGTTGGTGCCGTCGGGGCGGGCGCAGTTGCCCGCTACGGTGCCACACTCCGTGAAGGACACAGTGCCGCGTCCAGCGCGCCAGTCGTCGGTGCGCCGCTCACTTCGGTGTTGCCGGCACCCAGCGTCGCGAGCGCCGTGAGCGCTACGTCCGCGCTGGTCGAGGCCGTCCCTGCTTCTGCCGCGTCCGCGTCACAGACCGCTGAAAGTCGCGACAAACCGGCCAAGTTGCACAAGCCGGGCATCAAGTCGACGACTGCGAAACCCCGCGTGCCCATGAAATCACCACGCATCTCTGACAAAGCGGCTGCCAAGTACGGGATTTGAGCAGCGCCACCCGACGCTGAAACTCGGCAGAAACTTCGGCATCGCGAAAGGGCGCGAGAATCCGTGCCGTGCAGCTCGACGCTCTGCAGTCCCTCGCACTGTCGGTGGCCGCGGCGCGTTCGCCCGACTCGGTGCTGCGCGAAATGGTTCAAGGGCTCGGAATGTGGGACGGAGTCGCGCTCGCGCGCGTCTGGCTGCTGCACCAGCCCGAGCAAGGGGCGCCTTACTTGGAGCTCAAGGCGAGCATTGGCGCATCACGGGTCGATCCGAGCAAACGTTGGAATCGCACCGACGGTGCGCACCACGAGATCCCGCTCAGCTACGGAAAGGTAGGGCAGGTTGCGGCGAGCAATCGCGCTCTACTTTTGCAGCGCGGGGCGCCCAACTGGATCTTGCAGCCAGAGTGGGCCGATGCCGAGGGTATCGAAAGCTTCGCCGGGCAGCCGCTGTGCTTCAAGGGACAGGTGTTGGGGGTAGTCGCGTTCTTCAGTCGACGCCGCCTGGAGAAGAATGATCTGGATTGGCTGAGAGTGTTTGCCGATCACGCAGCGGTTGCGATCGCCAATGCCCGCGCGTTCGAAGAGATCGCGCGCCTCAAAGAAAACGCCGAACGCGAGCGTGACTACCTACGCGAAGCCGTGCGCTCCGCGCTGAAACAAGGCGAAATTATCGCAGAAAGCCCGGCCATGCGCGGCGTATTGGCCCAGGTCGAAGCCGTTGCGCAAAGTGACTCTTCGGTGCTCATCCTTGGTGAAAGCGGAGTGGGCAAAGAATTGATCGCCGCTGCCGTTCACGACTCGAGCCCGCGACGGGAAGGTCCGTTGGTCAAAGTCAATTGCGCGAGCGTACCGCGAGAGTTGTTCGAGAGTGAGTTCTTCGGGCATGTGCGGGGTGCATTCAGTGGCGCGTCGCGCGACCGTCAGGGACGCTTCTTGCTCGCTGACGGAGGCTCGCTATTCCTCGACGAGGTGGGGGAAATCCCGCTCGAGCACCAGAGCAAGCTGCTGCGTGTGCTTCAGGAGCGCACCTTCGAGCCGGTTGGAGACGATAGAACGCGCCGCGTCGACGTGCGCGTGATCGCCGCCACCAATCGCCCGCTCGAAATCGAAGTGGAGAATGGCCGTTTCCGCCGCGATCTCTTCTATCGCCTCAGTGTCGTGCCGATCGTCGTGCCGCCCCTCCGCGAGCGCCGCGAAGACATCCTGCCAATGGCCCGCCAATTTCTGCTTGCTACATCGGGGCGCCTCCACCTGCCCCCCCGTAGCCTCTCGCCCGCCGACGAAGCACGCTTGCAAGCCTATGATTTCCCAGGAAATGTCCGCGAACTCCAAAACCTGATCGAGCGCGCCCTGGTTCTGGCCTCGCACGAAGGGGCGGGTTTAAAGTTGCACTTGGGGAAGAATGGGGTGGTTCCGGCTGAGCCGAGAGCGGCGGAGCCGGCGAACAACAACGATGTTGCGGAGGTACTCTCCGACCAGCACTTCCAGGCGCTCGAGCGACAGAACATCGAGAACGCATTGAGCCGTTGCGATTGGCGGATCGCGGGCGATCGCGGAGCTGCGCACTTGCTCGGCCTCAGTCCGAGCACGCTGAGCTACCGCATGAAACAACTCGGCGTGACGCGCCCTCCGAAGCGGTAGAGAGTTCGCGCCGCCGAAACAAGCGACCGGCGCTGCTCGCCAATGCTCGCGTCGAGATTCGCAGGAAGCTGAGACTCTCCAAGAGTTGCGTGTTTCGTGAGCGTGGCCGGATATCCGTAAAGGCGGAGAAACGCGGCTTTCGGAGCGCGCGAGCGCTTCTGGCACGAGCCTCGCAATGCCTGGGAGCAGCCGCGCAAACGCGACGCGCGCCGCGCGAACTGACAAACGCTCTCTTATCTGGAGGATCGAGAATGCCAAAAGTCGAAGCTTTACCCAACAAAACCGGGGATTTTCTAGTCGACTACGAGGAGAAAGTGTTCGAGGACGTGAAGGCGTCACCCGGTGAAAAAGCCTTGGTCACGTTCCACACCGTGGCGTTCGAGGGCTCGATTGGCTTGGTGAATATGTTGCAAGCGATTCGGTTGCAGCGCAAAGGGTTCGAAACCTCGATCCTTCTATATGGGCCCGGCGTCACGCTCGGAGTGCAGCGTGGTTTTCCAAAGCTCGGTGACGAAGCGTTCCCTGGGCATCAGAACTTCAACGGTCAGATCAAGAAGTTCATGAGCGAGGGCGGAAAGGTCTACGCCTGCCGCTTCGCGTTGCAGGCACTGTACGGTCACGGCGAAGGAGCACTGATCGAAGGCATTCGACCGATCAATCCGCTGGACGTGCTCGATATCGTCTTGCTGCACCGCAAGAGCAGCGCATTCATCTTGAACACCTGGACGTTGTGACGGAGTGCGGGAGGATCGCCGTGACGACGCCGAAAATCGTGCGCGCCGCAGCCGTGCAACTCAGCCCCGTTCTGTACAGTTGCCAGGGTACGTGCGCGAAGGTCTGTGACGCAATCGCCGAAGCCGCCGGAAAAGGCGCGGGATTGGTGGTGTTTCCAGAGACGGTCCTCCCGTACTACCCGTACTTTTCGTTCATCAAGGCGCCTGCCGTGATGGGCGCCGATCATTTGAAGTTGATCGAAGAGGCCGTGACAGTTCCCGGTCCAATCACCGAGCAACTCGCGGCCGCCGCAAAGAAGCATGGTGTCGTGGTTGCGATTGGCATCAATGAACGCGATCACGGGACATTGTACAACGCTCAGCTCTTGTTCGATGCCGACGGCCGGCTCGTGCAAGCCAGACGGAAGATCACGCCGACTTACCACGAACGCATGGTTTGGGGGCAAGGTGACGGATCGGGTCTGCGCGCGGTCGACACGGCGGTGGGCCGCATTGGCGCGCTAGCGTGTTGGGAGCACTACAATCCACTAGCTCGTTACGCCATGATGAGCGAGCACGAGCAGATACACGTGGCCATGTTTCCCGGGTCGCTGGTGGGTGACATCTTTCGCGAACAAATCGAAGTGACGATTCGCCATCACGCGCTCGAATCGGGCTGCTTCGTCGTGAATGCCACGGGTTTCCTCGAGCCAGCGCAAGTCGCGGAAGTGGCTGGAAATACAGGGCTCGAACGCGCGCTGCGCGGGGGATGTTTCACTGCCATCGTTTCGCCCGAAGGTACGCTGCTCGCACCGCCGCTGACCGACGGCGAAGGCATGGTGGTCGCCGATCTCGACTTGTCGTTGGTCGATAAGCGCAAGCGCATGATGGATAGCGTCGGTCACTATAGCCGTCCGGAACTCTTGTCTCTGCTCATCAACCGCGCGCCGCAGCCACACGTGCGCGAGCTCAACGCCGAGTTTGCCACTCCGAGTTCAGTGAGGAATAGCCATGAATCGTTCACTCCCCATCGCGAGCCCGCGGCAGCCGAAGAAACTGCCCGCGAACTATCCTGAGATCGTCTCCGAGCTGCAGGCCCTCGGGATGCGTTGGCTGGATGCCTCTGGCCCCGGACTCTCACGTGCAGGTGGTGCGGGACCCTCGGACCACAAGGCGATCACGCTCGCGAACCAGACCGTGATGGTTCCAATCTTCAACCAAGCTTCGACACGCTCGCCGTACACCGCCGAGGTGAAAGGTGACTACGCGCTGCTTCTGAAGGGCGGGGAGCTGATCGCGGAAATGGCATTCCCGCGCCAGCCGCGCTTTTACGATCGGTCGACGGCCGAAGGCATTCCCTATTGGAAGATCGCTACATTGCACGGTCGCGACGTGCTTGCGACGACGGTGCTCCAGACCTGCAAGCGCTACGGACATCGCGCCACTTCCTGTCAATTTTGCGCAATCGGTCAGTCTCTGGCCGCGAAGGCCACGATCGCGGAGAAAACGCCGGCGCAGCTCGCCGAGGTTGCTCGCGCGGCGGTCGAACTCGATGGCGTACGCCACATGGTGATGACCACTGGCACGCCGCAGACGGACGACCGCGGCGCCTTCGTGCTGGCTGAGGGGGCGCGTGCCGTGCGCGCTGCGGTCGACCTGCCGATCCAGGCGCAATGCGAGCCGCCGACGGACTTTGAGTGGTTCAGGCGCTTGCGAGAATCCGGCGTCGACAGTCTCGGTTTGCACCTCGAGGTGGTTACCGAAGAAGTGCGAAGGCGCGTCATCCCGGGCAAGGCAGAAGTGCTAGTGGCGATGTATCTCGAAGCGTTCGCGGCCGCGGTTGCGGTGTTCGGTCGCGGTCAGGTCTCCAGTTACGTGCTCGCTGGCTTGGGGGACACTCGCGAAGCGATTCTCGATATGTGCGCGCGAATGATCGCTCTGGGCGTGTATCCCTTCGTCGTGCCATTCGTCCCGATTGCGGGGACCCCGCTTGCCGACCATGCCCCGCCCGATCCGGAATTCATGACCTCGCTGCTCGCGGACGTTTCGGCAATGTTGGCTAGGGCCGAGATGAGCAGCAGCGAGATCAAAGCAGGCTGTGCGCGTTGCGGCGCCTGCTCGTCGCTCAAAGCGCGGGAGTCCGCCCGTGCTTGACCGCGTTCACCCGTGGGGCAAAGCGCTGCGTGCTCCCGTGGTGCAGCGAGTCACCGCGGAGCTTGCGTTCGAACGCTGGCAAGTGAGGGCCTACTTCGAGCTGCGTCGCCAAATCTTTGCCCACGAACAAGGCCTATTTGCCGAATGTGACCGGGATGATTGCGACGAGTACGCGAGTCCAATCGTGGCTCAGGGGGAGATTGCAGGCATGCCAGATGGCGTAGTTGGGGTAGTTCGAATCTATCCAGATGGGGGCGACACCTGGTTCGGTGGTCGCTTGGGTGTCGCGAGGCCGTTTCGGCGCGTCGGCTCGGTCGGAACCGCGCTGATTGTCGAGGCGGTGTCCACTGCGCATGCTTGGGGGTGCAAGCGCTTCCTCGCGACAGTGCAAGAGGCGAACGCTCGCTACTTCGAGCACCACCACTTTTCCCGTTTGGAAGCCTTGGAGCTTCACGGACGTGCGCACTTCCTGATGCAAGCCGACCTAAGTCGATACCCTGCACGGTTGTCGAGTGTGTGGCGGCGGAGGGCGTCATGATCATCGAGCCGGGTAGTTTGAGCATGCTCGCGCGCGAGCTCAGGGGTCGCGCAGAGCTCGACCTCAAGCGGGACATCCAGCTTCCTGCGCGGATGTTTGGCCGCGCATCTCGTAGCGTTTGGTTTCCGAATCCCGAGCCGATCCTCAACGGCGATGACGCCGCCGCGCTGCCCGATGGCGACGGCTTCGTGCTGTTCGCTGCGGAGGGGATGCGTAGCGAATTCTTGGCCATTGATCCGTGGTTTTGCGGGTTCTGCTCGGTGATGGTCAACTTGAACGATATCGCCGCGATGGGCGGTCGCCCCTGGGCAATTACGGACGTGTTGTTCATGGGCACGGGGGAAAACGAGCGTGTCCTCGAGGGCATGCGTTTCGCGAGCGAGGTATTCGGGGTGCCGATTGTCGGCGGCCATACGTCACGTGTGTCCGGTGCGTCGTTCCTCGCCGTCTCGGTGCTGGGCAAAGCCAAGCGACTGATTTCTGCCCACCAAGCGCGTCCTGGACAGCACCTGCTCGTCGCGGTCGATTTGCGCGGTACGTTTCGTGGGCTCGGTGGCAACTTCAATGCGGCCAGCACGGCTTCACCCTCGCAACTGCGCCGGCAATTGGCGCTGCTTCCCGAGCTCGCCGAGGCTGGCCTGGTGAGCGCGGGCAAGGACATCAGCATGGCAGGTGTCTGTGGCTCGCTGCTGATGATGCTGGAGACCTCGGGCGTGGGCGCAACGTTGGACCTGCAGCGCTTACCTGCACCCGCGAATGCCGAGCCGTTTCGTTGGCTGAATGCGTTTCCGAGCTTCGGGTTCGTATTGAGTGTCGAGCCGGATTCGGTCGGCGAGGTGTGCGCTCGCTTCGAGCAGCTGGGAGTGACGTGCGCTGCGACAGGTGAGGTCACGAACCACGCGCGACTCGAACTGAGCTATGGGAGCGAGCGAGCGAACTATTGGGAGCTAAGCGAGGCGCTAACCGGCTTTGGCGCATCTGGTGCCCACACTAGCGCGCGTTGAGTGAGATTCGCGATGCGATCGATTGGCATTTTTACGTACTCCACGAAGCCGCGCGGTAGCGTCGTGCACGCGGCCTGCCTTGCTGAGGCCCTGCAACGGAAGGGAGCACAGGTGACGTTGTATGCGCTGAGCAAAGCAGGGGACGGGTTCTTTCGGCCCTTGTCCTGCATGCTCCAGCTGATCCTCGCCGAACCCGCCCCGAGCCAAGTCGACGCGTTGATTCGCCAACGGATTGCCGAGTTCTGCGTTGGGATCCGCGCGCTCGGCGTGAGCCACGCCATTTGCCACGCGGAAGACTGCTTGGCGGCCAATGCCCTGATCGCTGCGCGAGCAGAGCTCCACGGAGCACGATTGGTTCGCACGGTTCACCATGTCGAACATTTCGAAAGTCCGTACCTGATGGACTGTCAGCGACGGTCCGTGTCCGGCGCAGATCTAGTACTGAGCGTCAGCCAAGTGACGAGTCGCGAAGTGCAGGCCACCTTCGGTCGCGAGGCTCCGGTGATTTCGAACGGGGTCGACTTGAGGCGTTTTGCCGCTCGTTCAGCGCTCGACGAACAGCACCTGGCTGAACGCCTCGGCATACGTGCCGACGACTTGGTGGTCCTGAGTGTCGGCGGCGTTGAACCAAGGAAGAACAGCCAGGTCGCGCTGAAAGCGGTGGCTCTCGCATTCGCCGTCGACCCACGCCTGCGTTGGATCATCGCCGGTGGCGCCAGTATCTGGGAGCACGATGCTTACCGTCAGGAGTTCACGCGCCAGTTGGCAGCGCTTCCAGTCGAGCTTCGCGAACGGATCACGATCCTCGGCACCGTACCGGAAGGCGAGTTGAGTGCGCTGTACCAATTGAGTGATGTGCTCCTCTGCCCCTCGCTGCAAGAGGGGTTTGGCTTGTGCGTGTTGGAAGCGTTGGCCGCCAAGTGCGCTGTGATCGTGCCTCAAGGCGCGCCGTTCGACGAATACTTGGACGAACGATGCGCAACTTTCGTGAATCCGGGGTCACCCAGCGAGATCGCGTGGGCATTGACGCGCTTACTCGGCGACGAGCGCGAGCGGGAGCGCTCGGCCAACGATGGTCATGAGCGCGTTCAGCGATTTTCTTGGGATCTCGTCGCTGAGCGGCACCTCGCTCGATACGAATCCGTATTGGGGAGCGATGCGTTGGCTGCTCCGCAAGCGCTATTCTGAAATCAACAAATAGAAAGAGTGGAGTGTCAAAATGCCCGAGATGCACTTTCGCGTGCGCTTTCCGAACGGCGCCACCGTCGACTGCTATTCGCCGTCGTACGTCATCGAAGACTATTTGAACGAGGGGAAGACCTACGCGGTTTCGGACTTCTTGGAACGCGCGCGAACCGCGCTGAACATTGCGGCAGAACGGGTTCGCGAACGCTACGGGTTTAGCTGCAGCTCCGCGCTCGACCAGCTCGCCACGATCGAACGAACCGTCGATTCGCTGTCGAGCGAGCAACGCGCCCAACCCGTGCAGGTGCTGGAATTCAAAAAGCACGCTCCGCGCGACGCGCGAGCCAAGTCTCGCGTCGAACACCACACCGTCGTCGTGGTGGGCGGAGGTCAGGCGGGGTTGTCGGTGAGCTATTGCCTCAAACAGCGCGGGATTGAACACGTCATCCTGGAGGGACGCAAGGTTGCGTATTCTTGGCGCGACGAGCGTTGGGACACGTTTTGCCTGGTGACGCCGAACTGGCAATGTCAATTGCCGGGGTATCCATATGCAGGGCCCGACCCGCAAGGCTTCATGCTGAAGGATGAGATTGTGGCCTACGTCGAGGGCTACCAGCGAGCGTTCGAGCTGCCGGTGCGCGACGGGGTGATGGTCGAGACGCTGACAGAGCACGCGGGCGCCGAGCCCGCGCGCTTCGAACTCCAGACATCGCAAGGAGTATTTACTGCAGAGCAAGTCGTGATCGCGACGGGCTGCTACCACAAGGCATCCTTGCCGGACTATGCCGGCGAGATCCCGTCGCCGATTGTCACGCTGCATTCGTCAAAGTACCGAAATCCGCAAGCACTTCCTGCGGGCGCGGTGCTCGTGGTTGGAACCGGCCAATCCGGTGCACAGATTGCCGAGGACTTGCACTTGGCTGGACGAACGGTGCACCTCGCGGTGGGTCCGGCGCCGCGTTGCGCACGCCGCTATCGTGGGCGCGACGTAGTCGAATGGCTCGACGACCTCGGCTATTACGACATCCCGATTGAACAACATCCGAATCGCGAACAGGTCAGAGACAAGACCAACCACTACGTGACCGGTCGCGATGGTGGGCGTGACATCGATTTGCGCAAGATGGCGCTCGAAGGCATGTTGCTCTACGGACCACTCACGACCGTGAAGGAAGGGGTTGCGCACTTCCGACCGGAGCTGGCGCAGAATTTGGACAATGCCGACGCTGTCTACAAGAGCATCAACCGCACGATTGACGCGTTCATCGAAAGGCAGAACATCGCCGCGCCAATCGAAGCCGAGTACTCACCACCCTGGGCGCCCGAGAGCGAACCCGAAAGCCTGGATCTCAACGCGGCGGGGATTAGTGCGGTCGTGTTTTGCGCTGGCTTTGCCTCTGACTTCAGCTGGGTCAAGCCGTCAGTGTTGGATCAGCGGGGGTTCCCGAGGCACGAGCGCGGCGTGACGGACGTGCTCGGGTTGTATTTCATCGGCTTGCCCTGGTTGTACTCCTGGGGTTCGGGTCGCTTCTCCGGCGTCGGGCGCGACGCCAGCTACATCGTTGAGCAAATTGCTGCGTTGCTTCCCACACAGTCCGAGGCGAGGGGACGAAGTGCAGCGACGGTCTAGCGCCTTTCAGCCAACAGCGTCGGTCAGAATGTCCCCGACGTTGCCTTCGATCTTCAGTGTCGAGAGCTCATCTGCGCGGGTGACGCCGCGGTTTACGATTGCGATCGGTACGCCAAAGCGCGCTGCCGCCCGCGCAAATCGAAAGCCCGAAAAGACCATCAGGGACGTGCCCAGGATCAGTAGCAATTGAGCCTGTTCCAGCGCCGCCATGGCGCGCGTCACGCGTTCCGCGGGCACGTTTTCACCGAAAAAAACGACGTGCGGTTTGAGGATGCCTTGGCAGGCGCTGCAAGCGGCAACTTCGAACTGCTCGTAGTCGACGTCGCTGAGCTCCGCGTCGCCGTCGGGTTTGACGACGGCGTTCGCGCGCGCAAAATCGGGGTTGCGTGCCACGAGCTCGGACTGAAGCGCCGCGCGCTCAGTGAGGGCTCCACAACCCAAACAACGAACCTGGTCGATCCGCCCGTGCAAATCGACGAGGCGCTGATTGCCGGCGTGGCGATGCAGACCGTCGACATTTTGCGTGACTAACAGCGACAGCGCGTCTCGTGCCTCCAGCCGCGCCAGCGCATGGTGCGCTGCGTTCGGTTGCGCGCGTGCCAGCAACGGAAATCCAAGCATGCTGCGCGCCCAGTAACGCCTGCGCGTCGCCTCGGAAGCCACGAAATCACGAAACTGAATTGGCGCGCGGCCCTTCCACGCGCCGTGCTCATCGCGATAGTCGGGAATTCCCGAGTCAGTGCTGACCCCCGCGCCAGTCAACACGAAAACGCGACCGCCGAACAGCCGCTCCCGCAGCTCGGCAACGCGAGACTCGAGCTGCGAGGCGACGACGCCCTCAGACCCAACCAACAGACCGCACACGGTGCCAGAGCATTGCGTCCGCGCGCGCCATCGTCAAATCAGCCAAATCACCCTGAAACAATGCGGAAGGCACTCAGCCCGGGGGCAGAGCGGGGGGCAAACTACTCGGCGAACGCCGCACGGCAGTTGCGTTCGCAGCCTCCACCGCCGCGAGGTCCGGACGCGCGAAGCCCGCGTAGCTCGTCTTTGCGGTGTGGATGGCGAGTCGTGCAACTTCACGTAGGAGCGCCGGTTCGATGCCTTGCGGCTCGACGCCGAGCGCGGGCGCGAGATGAAAACGACCCACGTCCCGGTCGTCGCAAATGCGAACCACCGAGTACGAACCGCGCGCAAGGCGCACGATGCGGTACGTAACTCCCGCCAACTGAACCATACCTTTTACTTTGCTTGCCATATGTTGAAGCACCTCGTGGCGCGGGGCCTGACTATGCCAGAGCGAGCGCAATTGTCTACCGTGGCTCGAACATCGTGTCGCGTGCGTCACGTGAACGTGTCGTCTCGCGCAACTCGTCTCGACACACCAAGCGTGCGCAACATTCACACACCTCCGCATGTTCTGCGCCGTCGCTGCAGTATCGCGCGAACTCGCTCCGCCACCACCCACCAGGGTTACCCCAGCCCCCGCGCCCATCCGCCCGCACGCGAACCCGAGAGCCGAACCAGCCACGAGGCCCGAGCCGCGAGAGCCGCGAGAGCCGCGCGAGAGCCGGCGCGAGAGCCGAACCCGGGTCGGGGACCAGAGCCGAGCCGAACCCGGGTCGGGGACCCGCGGGGACCAGACCCTGGGGACCAGAGCCGAACTGGGCCAGGAAGAAGGACTGGGCAAACGGGCGCGGGGGACGAGCTCATGGCCAAGCCGGAGGGCCGAAGGGGAAGCCAGGGAAGGATACGGAAACTGAGCGGGTGTTGGACCCGATTGAAGGGGATGACTCAGCCGCGTCAGATACTGCCGGGCCGAAGCTACCTCGTGACCAGGCGCACTACGCAGCGTCAATTCTTGCTACGGCCGTCGCGCGCGACGAATGAGAACGTCAAGTTTTGCCTAGGGCTGGCCGCTGAACGCACTGGCGTCGTTCTTCACGCCGTCTGTGTGATGTCCAATCATTGGCACGGTGTCGTTACCGATCCTGAGGCGCGACTGCCGGAGTTCATCGAGTGCTTTCACAAACTCCTCGCCAAGGCGCAGAATGCTTTGCTCGGTCGTTGGGAGAATCTGTGGTCGTCGGACAAGACGAGCGTGGTGCTCCTGACGTCAGAACAGGATGTGCTGGACAAGATGGCGTATACGCTCGCGAATCCAACAACGGCCGGGCTCGTCAAGTGTCCGGAAGAATGGCCAGGCCTCATTTCGGCGCGTTTCGGCGAGCAAAGTGAGACTGAGATGCCGGACACTTTCTTCGACGACGACGGCGACCTTCCCGACAGTAGCGAACTGCAGATAGTACGCCCGCAGATTTTTCGCTCCCTTAGTGACGACGAATTGTACGCGCGTCTGCGCGACGACGTTGCGGCGAGAGTACGCGCCGCTCGCGCCGAGATGACGCGTAGAGGCGCGTCCTTTCGCGGGCGCGAGTCCATCTTGCGTCAAAGTTTCGACGCGAGCCCCAAAACAGAAGCGCCGAGGCGGAATGTGAGCCCTCGCGTTTCCGGTGCGTCAATCGTCGAACGGATTGCAGCCATTCGGCGCCTTTGCGAATTCGTTCGATGCTACCGCGCGGCTCGGCAAGAGTGGCGAGAGGGAAATCGAGACAAGATTTTTCCCGCTGGCACGTATGCGCTCAGAGTTCACGGCGGTGTGCCGTGTGATGACGCGGTGCCTGACTAAGCTCCTGTAGAATCGTAGTCTAGCTTGAGCTTGCAGCGGTGCACCACAGAAGCCGGAGAAGTGGGCCTCGTCTTCAGTGGCCCACTCTCGTTATCCAGCCCCAAGTATGATCGCTAGACGCGTGCGCGGCTACGTTGCTGCGCTAGCGCTAGTGAGTAGCGTGGTCAGGCGCTGCGCGAAGGCCGCGGGGTTGTCGAGCGGGGAGCCCTCCGCGATCAGTGCCTGGTCGTACAGCAGCTCGATCCATGCGGCCACATTGCTGGGCTCCTCACGATCGCGCCGCTCCAGATTCTGGATTAGGGGGTGACCCGGGTTGAGCTCCAGAATCCGTTTTTGGGGAGGGATGCCCATTTGCCGCGCCATCATCAAACGCTCGATATGGGGAGCCATGCCGCCATCGGGAACGACGAGGCATACGGGCGAATCCGTCAGCCGACTGGACAACCGCACCTCGCCGACCTTGCTAGCCAAGACCGCCTTGAACCGCTCGACCAGCGGCTCTGCCTGTTTTTTCTGCTCAGCCTCGGCAGCGCGCTGCTCTTCCGTCAGTTCTTCATCGCCGAGGTTCAAGTTTTCGTCCATCGCCGACACCAGCGGTTTGCCGTCGAATTCATTCAAACTGCTGACAGCGAATGGATCCACGCCGTCCGTCATGAACAGCACCTCGTACCCGCGCTTCTTTAGCGCCTCGAGGTGCGGACTCGCATCCAGCAGCGCTCGTGATGTTCCGGTGGCGTAGTAAATCGCTTTCTGCCCATCCTTCATCCGGGAGACATACTCGCCAAAGCTGGTCAACCCGGGTTGGGTCGAAGACTCGTAGCGCACGATCTTTGCTATGCGCTCACGATGCTCACTTTCGAAGTGGATGCCCTCCTTGATCACCGCGCCGAAGTCCTTCCAGAACTTGGCAAATACATCGGAATCCTTGCCGGCCAACTCTTCAATCATCGAAAGAGTGTGATTGACGACCTGCTTGCGGATCACGCGCACGAGCTTCGAATCCTGCAGGATCTCGCGTGAGACGTTCAACGGTAGGTCCTCGCTGTCGACCACTCCGCGCACGAAACGCAGGAAGTTCGGCAGGAGCTCGGCGCAATCATCCATCACGAACACGCGACGAACGTGCAGCCGGATCCCGTGCTTCGCCGCGGGATCGTAGAGATCGAAGGGCGCCCGCTTCGGCAGAAATAGCAGTCCGGCAAACTCCTGCGTGCCCTCGACCTTGAAGTGGCGGTGCGCCAAGGGCGGCTCGAAGTCGTGGCTCAAATGCCGATAGAACTCGCTGTATTGCTCTTCCGTCACCTGACTCGCAGGGCGCTGCCAAAGAGCGCTCGCTTGGTTGACCCGCTCGAACGTCGGTTCCTCTCCCGACTCCTTTGCTGGAACCGCGAGCTCGATCGGATGCCCGATATAGTCCGAATAGCGACGAATCAGCTCGCGCAAGCGGCCGGCATTCAAAAATTCCTTTTGCTCGTCTTTGATGTGGAGCACGAGCGTCGTGCCTGCCTCATCCCGGGTATCGGGCTCGATCGTGAACGACTCCTGCGCGTCAGAACTCCAACGATGAGCGGCTTCGTCGCCCGCACGGCGAGTAATCACTTCCACGCGATCGGCCACCAAGTACGCGCTGTAGAACCCGACGCCGAACTGCCCGATCAGTTGCAGCCCCTGGTCGCTCGCTTCGCGGGCCTTGGCCACCTTGTTCAAGAACTCGCGCGTTCCCGAGCGCGCGATCGTTCCCAGGTTCTGCTCCAACTCGGTCGCGTTCATGCCGATCCCGTTGTCCGAGATGCGCAGCGTAGACGTTTCCGGGTCGACGCTGATTTGCACCTTGAGGTCGCCACTCGCCGCCATCTCGGGGTGCGTGACGGCTTCGAAACGCCGCTTGTCGAGCGCGTCGGATGCGTTCGAGACGAGCTCGCGCAGAAACACCTCTTTGTGGCTGTACAGAGAGTTGACGACGAGGTGCAGCACCTGGCTGACCTCGGCTTTGAAGGAATGGGTCGTAGCTTCGCTCATGGTTCTTCCCGGGTTCAGGCGTGCAAATTGTTCACTCTATTCGGCCTGTCAACCCGACGGAGACGGCGGCCATACGGCCCCCCAAAATTGCCGCCAACCCAGCCGTTCTCACGAAGTTCGTGCTGGGCTGGCTAAGTCGTTCTTTCGGGCAACGGGATGAACTCGACTTCGTCGCCTGGGACCTTGGGGAAATGGCCGGCCTGCCAATCGCGCTTGGCCTGCTCGATCCGCGCAAGCGAACTCGAAACGAAATTCCACTGGATATGCCGCATCCCGTCCACCGGCGCCCCGCCCAGGAGCAGAACCCGGGTCGCCGCCACGGCCGTCACTGACGGCGCGCCCCCCGCCTGAAACACAGCCAAGGCGCGCTCCTCAATGGCGTGGCCGGCATGAGAAAGCGCACCACTCAAGACGTAAACCCCGCGTTGTTCATGCCCATCCGGCAGCCGGAGGGTGGCGCCTGCCGCAATCTCCGCCTCAGCGTAGAACAGTGTCGAGAAAATTCGCACCGGCGAGGTCGCTCCGTACGCAGAGCCTGCCAGAACGCGTACCTGAACGCTGTCGACATCAATCTCGGGGATCGTGCTCGCTGGATGATGGTGAAATTCCGGCGCCGTCTCTTCATCCGCCACCGGCAATGCAACCCAAAGCTGAGCAACGTGGAGCCTCGAGCCGCTTTTCCGCAACTCGCTCGGCGTACGCTCCGAATGTGTAATGCCGCGTCCCGCAGTCATCCAATTAACGGCGCCAGGGCGGATCACCTGTTCGAAGCCCAAGCTGTCGCGATGTACGATCTCACCCTCGATCACATACGTGACTGTCGCCAGCCCGATGTGCGGATGGGGCCGCACATCCAAGCCGCGTCCGACTGGCAACTCGTTCGGTCCCAAATGGTCGAAAAAGCAGAACGGCCCCAAATGCTTTCGCGCAAGAGCGGGCAGCACTCGCGAAACCGTAAACCCATCCACATCGCGCGGCTGCCCGCGCAGCACCGCCTCCAACGCGCCCGATTGCGATTCGCCTGTCATGACGCCAGGCTACCATTCGCGCCGGCTTGGTTTCTGCGCGCCACCCTGTAACGGGCGCGCATGCCGCAAAGTCAGCCTCTAGGCCTCCCATCGCACCATCCCTAGTCCAAGCAGCCACGCCTGCGCCCACAGTAAGAAAACACGCGTCTCCGCCTGCCAAGGCTCGATCCGGGTTCAGCTCCAAGGCCCGCACGAAGGCCCGACCCGCGAAGGCCGGACCCGAAGGCCCGACCCAGGTTCAGCTCCGAAACGGGCGTTTGGCCGCGCGAAGCTCGAATCGGCGCTGCCCTGAGCAAAGTTCAACGAGGGAAACTTGACGGCTTGGGAGGCGCTCCGCCAAGATTTGCGTATGGCTTCCGTGATTGAACGGGCTTCGAGTGGGCGCGCGAAGTGCCGGGCGTGCGGCCAGGCGATCGCGAAGGGGGAGGAGCGATTCGGTGAGGCCCTCCCTAACGCCTACGGCGAGGGTGAAAGCCTGTTTTGGTTCCATCTGCGCTGCGCGGCGTGTTCTCGGCCGGAATCGCTCTTGGCTTTGCTGGAGCAAGGCGAACCCGGGTCGGACCGGGCGGGGTTGATTGCGCTTGCCCGTGACGCCCTAGCTCAGCCCCGGTTGAGCCGAATTTTGCGGGCGGAGCGGGCGTCGTCGGGGCGAGCGCGCTGCCGCTATTGTCGGGAGTTGATCGAACAGGGCACGTTGCGGCTAGCGCTGCAAATGTTCGAGGAAGGACGATTCAATTCGATCGGTACGATTCACGCTGTGTGTGCCGTCCATTACTTCGGGGCGGAACCCTCGCTCGAACGCCTCTCGCTGCCGAGCAACGAGTTGGAGCCCGAAGAGCTGGCCGAGGTCGTCACCCTCATGCGCGAGGGTGCGAAACGACCGATCCAACCAGGACTCGCGAAAACTTCCGGTGACGAGTCCGAACAAGAATCGTCGCGAAAGAGCTCATGAGCACCAACAACGCGAACCCGCTCGCGAGCTCGCTGGCTCGTTCCCGGATCGGGCGATTCCGCCCGTGAGTCGCGCGTTCACGAAGGAAGACGATGCGGGACCAGAGCTGCTGGTTGTTCCGCGGCCGCCACTGCCGGCCGGCGTACCTAACTACGTGACGCCGCGAGGCCTCCGCCAATTGCAAACCGAGCACGAGAAGCTCGAGCACGAGCGCAATGCTCTCGAAAGCACAGACGCCGCAGATCGCACGACGCGTCTGCACGCGCTCGCACAGCGAGCCGCGGAACTCCAAGCGCGTCTCGCGAGCGCCGAGCTCGTCGATCCCCGCTCTCAGCCGCAAGATTGCGTGCGCTTTGGGGCACAAGTCCGGATACGTCACGAATCTGGCACAGAATCAAATTATCGCATCGTCGGCGTGGACGAGGCTAACGCTAGTGAGGGGCTGGTCGCTTTTTCCGCACCACTAGCTCGCGCCCTCTTGGGCAAGCGAGTTGGCGACGTCGCACTCCTGCAAACGCCGCGCTCGAGCGACGAGTTGGAGGTGCTGGAAATTGGCTACGAAGCCGACGGACCGTAGACGCGGAGTTTGCCCGCTGCACCGGAGACGACAACCCGATACGATGCAATCGTGCCCCTGATGAGCGACGCGGAACGACCGACGGAAAGTCGATCGCAGCTTTCCTGGACAGGGAGGTTCATCGATCCGGCGCTCGAACAGGCGTTTCGGCGCGACGATGTCGAGCCGCTTCGGCGCTTTCTGAGCTTTAGTGTCGGGCTGTCGACGCTGACTTTCTTGGGCTTCGCCTTGCACGACGCCCTAGTCGTGCCCCAGGTTCGGGTTCAGGCGTGGGCGGTGCGCTTTGGTGTGTTCGTGCCAGTGTCTGGTCTGGTGCTGTATTTGCTGAATTCGCGTCATCTCCTGCGCCTCTCGCAGTTGATGATGCTCCTTTACGGCGTTTCGGCGAGCTTCATCGTCCTCTACATCGGGGCAATTGCCGGCGGCAGTGGCTATTTCTTGTACACCTCATTCGCCGTGGCATTCGTTACGTTGGGACCATTCGTGGCTCGGCTGAGCGTCGTCGCACAGCTCACGTACACGCTGCTCACTTTGCTGATGTTCGCTGGCCTCGATCGTGCGTTGGCTCATTGCCCGTTGCAGGTCAGCCTGTCGGTCGCCAGCACCCTCGTGGCGCTCGGTGGTCTGGGCGCTCTCATTGCCTACCGGCAGGAGCAGCAAGCTCGCCACGGGTTTATGCAGCGTCGCCTGATCGATCGCCAAGTGGTCGAATTGGCGGCTGAGAAGGCGCGTGCCGAGGAGCTCTTACTCAATGTGCTGCCGTCGAGCATCGCTGAGCGTTTGAAGCGCGGTCAGCGTCCGATAGCCGACGGTTTCCCTCGTGTTTCCGTGCTCTTCGCCGACATCGTCGGCTTCACGAAGATGTCCGAGCGGGTGACCCCGGTTGAGCTCGTGGATCGTTTGAATCGTATGTTTTCGAGCTTCGATGACCTGGCGGATAAACTCAAACTCGAGAAAATCAAAACCATTGGCGACGCGTACATGGTCGCGGGTGGTCTACACAGCCACGAATACGATCACGCGCAGACGATCGCCGAGATGGCCTTGGCCATGCAGCGCCGTGCGCTCGAGTTCGGCCGCGAGTTCGGAGAAGCGCTGAGTATTCGCATCGGAATTCACACGGGTCCTGTGGTCGCCGGCGTGATCGGCAAGCGCAAGTTCATCTATGACGTGTGGGGGGATACCGTGAATACCGCGAGCCGAATGGAATCGCACGGTGAACCAGGGACGGTTCACGTGACGGATGAGACGCGGCAATTGTTGAAGGAAATGTATGTGTTGACGCCGCGGGGGGAGATAACGGTGAAGGGGAAGGGAGTGATGCGAACTTGGTTCTTGGTCGGACCGCAGCCGAGTGATGGCTCGCCGGCTCAGACGCAGTTGCCGCGCAAGATCGTGAGTGAGCCGCCGCCGACTGAATGAGCTCGCGTCGCCGGCGCACACGGCGATGGACCCAGCTGGCGAATTTACGCACCCGACGGAGGCCGGGGCCGATGAGTGGCCGGAGCCGAAGCTGCGGAGTTGGCCGCTAGCGGGTCGTTCTTTTTGGGGTTCATGATGAATACTTTGTGGGGGCTCGGATTCGTTGGAGTGAACGCACTGCTGCTATCGGCTTGTAGCGCAGGCTCGGGAGCGGACCCGGAGACCGAGGTCGAGGTCGGTGACGGCAGTCCCATCGAGACGCGCGATGAAGCGCTTTCGGGCAACGCGCTCAGCTCGACCCAAGCGACGACCGCGTTGAAGTTGATTGATGACATCTGTGCCGACACCTGGTGTGCGGGAGACTACAACTTTGCTTTCCGCCGCCTGACTTGTAACCGTGCTGCAGAGACTTGCACGTTGACCATGCAGGTTTTCCCGCGCGACGAGTCGAGCGACACGCACGGTTATTGGCGCTCCTGCAAGACTCCGGAGTTCGAGGGCTTCAGTTCGCTCGTCCGCACTTGGAGCTCTGGCTATCAATCTCTCGAGGAGGACTACTACGACGCGCTCACCCAATGCACGACGCGCATCGTGGCTCATCTCCCCTAACGCAAGAGGCGTCGTACGGCCCCG
This sequence comes from Polyangiaceae bacterium, assembly GCA_035634635.1. Classification (GTDB taxonomy): domain Bacteria; phylum Myxococcota_A; class Polyangia; order Polyangiales; family Polyangiaceae; genus PMG-095. The sequence goes on along the minus strand of DASQCO010000154.1, from coordinate 121,705 downwards.
GGCAGTTCGGACTCGCTCGGGGCCGTGCGCAAAAGCGGCTCGAGTGTCGTCGAGGCGAGCGTGTGCCAATACAGGATTCGCAGAGGCCGTCCTCTTCGTTCGGCGTCGAGGTTCGACGCGGTGTCGAGTAGCTCGAGCACGCGGGCAAAGGCCTTGGCAGTGTACGTTTGGTCGAGCTCCATGCCGATTTCTAGGGCAATCGCCGCAGCGCGCCTGCCGGCGGCGCTGCTTGCGCCGTAGCCAGCGCCGACGTGGGTCGCATCGAAACTCAATTGAGTCCCGAGCATGGCGGGTTGGGCGTCGGCGCCGGATAGTTGCAGTACCTTTCGCGCCAAGTGGCGCGCAGCAACACGCGGACCGATACCGCCCACGACTTGAACGCCGAGCACGCGGCAGGGCAGGCCTCGACGGATGACGCCTGCTGCCAGCCCAGCGCAGGTCCCGCCAGACCCGAGCGGGACCACGATCCAATCCGGGGTCGGCAGATCGCCCGCTGCGATTTGCTCAGCGAGTTCGTCGACTGCATCGGCGCAAGCTCGTGTCCCGATTGCGTTCGATCCTCCTGGGGCAACCAGGTAGTCGCCTCGACGCCAGACGCGCGGGAGTATCCAGGGCAGCGAAGCTGCGTGCGGTACTGGGTGCGCTTCGAGGCCGAGCCCGAGCGCAGCGCGCAGCGTGTCCACGACGTGCGTCGTGCGCGGTTGCGGGAAGATCAATGCCGCGCTTTCCAGACCCGCAGCGCGCGCGAACATCGTCAAGGTGAGCAGGTGGTGGCTGCCGGCTGCGCCGAAGCTCAGTACGCGCTTGGCTCCGCGAAGCTTGGCTTCGACGACCAGGCGTTCGGCCTTGCGCACCTTGTTGCCGCCGTAGATCGGGTGCGAAAGGCCGTCATCTTTCAGCCAGAGCTCGGCGCGTGTGTGGCTGAGCTCTGGGCAAGCGCGCACCGGGGTCGGGAAGAGAGGCGCGGGCAGCACGATGACGCCATCCAGACATGGCGCTCGGAGCGCGTCTAGTTCCTCCCCCCGGAAAGGTTGCGGCACGATCGGTCAAGCCGCAGTCGGCGCGAAGACTCGCAAACGGTGTCCGTCAGGATCGAGCGCGACGAAGGTATGTCCGAAGTCCAGGTCGATCGGAGCTTGCGCGATCGGCAGCCCGCGCGCGGACCATTCACGATGCTTGGCGCGTACGGCTTCTGCGTCAGCGACGGCGAAAGCGAGCTCGCTCCCACCGAAGTGGGGAGGCGCCGCTGGCGCTACGGTGCGCTTCGACCACAGTCCGAACATGACGCCTGATTCGAGCGCGAACATTGCGAACGTGGGGCTGGACTCCACGGGCGCGTGCCCGAACAGTTCACTGTAGAATGCTGCGCTGGCGGTGGGGCTGTCGACGTAGAGCAGGATGAAGTTGGGATTGAACATGCCGCGAGCGTGCCCCGCGCTTGTGCCAAATTCTGGCAGTAGCGCGCGGGCGCCCTGGATTTCGCTTCGAAATGGCCCTGGCTTATCCTGCCAGATGTTGGCAGGATGGGAGGATGTCGCGCGCCGACCGCTTGTTACGTTTGGTTCAGGTCTTGCGCCGTCATCGTCAACCCGTCAGCGCTCAGCAGCTCGCGGACGAGCTCGAGACTTCGATTCGTTCCGTATATCGTGATGTGCAGACGCTGCGCGCACAAGGCGCGACGATCGACGGTGAACCAGGGGTGGGTTACGTCCTGCGTCCAGGGTTCCTGCTGCCGCCGCTGATGTTCACGGACGAGGAGCTGGAGGCGTTGCTGCTTGGATTGCGCCTCACCGCCGTGCACGCTGATGAAGCGCTGGCGCAGGCCGCGGCGGAAGTCGTCGCGAAGCTGCGCGCTGTGCTGCCCAAGGATCTCAGGACCCTGATGGACGAGATCGCGCTTTCAGCCGGTCCAGCGCTGTCGCGTCCCGCAGAGACTGTCGACCTGGCGGAGCTCAGGCGTGCGATTCGAGAACAGCGTAAGGCACGCATCACGTACGTGACCGAGCCCAACGCGCCGACCACGCGCGTGATCTGGCCGCTCGGGCTGGGCTTTTTTCAGCGTGCGCGGCTGCTCGTTGCTTGGTGTGAAATGCGGGGGGATTTTCGCACCTTTCGCGCAGATCGCATTACCGCATGGGAGACTTTGAGCGCACGCTTGCCGCGCTCGCGCGTGGCGTTGCTCCGCGAATGGCGGGCACGCGAGCAAATTCCAGAACCAATCTGACGCATGAGCGGGCAACTGAGCTGCTGGTACGATGCTCTTGAACACGAGACGCTCATGGAACGAGTCATCTGGTGTAGCCGCCGTCAGCGCCGTTGGGTGCGAGCGGCGCACCCGCGAGTAGCCTTTAAACGCCCTGTTTTGGGGGATCGGCCGGTTGCTCGAGCGCGATCGGCAAGATAGCCGCCTTGGTCGCGACCGAGAGGGTGCCGTCGATCGAGCCGCCATCCGTGCGTTCGATCACGATGCGTTCGACGAGGCGCGCCGCGCGGGCTCGCGCTTGATACGAGGAGACCACGATGCCGAGAGCGAAGAGCGTCCGTTGCAGCGTAGCGATGACGGGCGAGCGTTGCTCACGCGTGATCTCGATCGCTGTCAGGCGCGTGCCTTCCTGCTCGAAGCGAACTTGTGGATGTTCCTCGGACACCTTGACCACTCCAGGCATGGGCTTCGATTTCTGGTCTGTCAACGGCAGCTGAGCCGATTCGGTCGACTTCGGCCAATATTTTCGTGCTTGGCCGGGCAGGGGAATAAAAGTTGGCCAGACCTGTTTTCCCCCGCGTCAGTCGTGTTCGAGCTGTGGCGCTGTCGTGACGTCAAGATGATTTCCTAGCGAAAGTCGGTGTTAGAATCGCGACCCATGATCAAGCACGTTGTCATGTGGCGAGTTCGCGGCACTTCTGCGGAAGAGCGACGCGAACAGGCCGAGAAGATCCGCGGGGCGTTGGAGTCCTTGCGGGGGAAGGTTCCCGGCATGTCGAGCTTGGAAGTTGGCATCGGGGTGGGCGGCGACGAGCAGCTCAGTGACGTGGTGCTGATCTCTACGCACGATAGTTGGGAGGCGCTGAAGGGGTACCAAATCCACCCCGTGCACGTGGAAGCTGCGCGAGTGATCGCCGCCGCGCGCATCGAACGACGTGTGTTGGATTTCGAAGTCAGCGACTCGACCGCCGACTGAAGCGCGAGCTTTGCGGTGAGCGAGCCGCAACGATCGACGCCGAGCGTCCTGAATCGCAAGGCCTCGCGCGAACTCGCGTCGAGGCCTGATACCAATGCCCCTCCGAGTTTGCGGCTGGATCGCTCCCGACCGCCGCGCATTGCAAGTGTGGCTAGTCTGTCGCTGCCTCGGTTTCGTGCGCGTATTTCTGCGTCCACGGGCAGCAGGTGCGCGCTTGCTCGGACAATGCACTAGGGTGCTGGTCGAGGGAACATGCTCCACACCGTTCGCGTCCCTGACAAGTTTGCGTCGCTATTCCAGCAGACTCAGAAGTACGTCGCGCAGTATTTCTCCGAACAGCGATCAAATCCGGAGCACGGTTCGTTGGAGATTGGCGGGCAGCGCTACGTGCTCGTGCGCGGAGCGTCGATCTCCGTCGAGTTTTACGACATGGTTCGGCGCGTCTATGGCAAAGAGGAAGAGGCACACGCCGTCGCGCACAGCCTGCTTTTCGACATCGCTCACGCCATGGGTATGGCTGACGCCAAGGCGTTCATGGAGCGAACTGGCGTTACCGATCCAGTAGCGCGACTCGCCGCGGGCCCGGTGCATTTTGCACATGCGGGTTGGGCATTCGTCGACATCGCCGCTGAGAGCAGCCCGACGCCGGATGAAGGCTACTACCTGCTGTACGATCATCCATACTCATTCGAGTCGGACTCGTGGCGGGGCGCGGGACGTCGTTCGGAACGTCCGGTGTGTGTGATGAACTCCGGCTATTCGTCGGGCTGGTGCGAACAAAGCTTCGGCATTTCGCTGGTCGCGGTCGAGATCTTGTGTCGTGCCAAGGGCGATGCGGCGTGTCGCTTCATCATGGCGCCGCCGTCGCGCGTGGAAGAGCGCATTCAGAGCTATATTCAGGCTCATCCGGAGCTCGCGCCCAACATCGCGCGCTACGAGATCCAGCGCTTTTTCGCCAAGCGCACCGACCAACAGCTGGTGAGCGCCAACTTGGAGCTCGAGCAACGCGCCGAGGCGCGCGCGCAGGAATTGTCGCGCATCAATCAGCGCCTGGAGCGGGACATCGCGGAGCGGCGCACCGCCGAGGCAGCGTTGAGCGCTAGCCAAGAGCTGAACGAGCGCCTGATCGACGCGCTCCCCGGCGGTGTCGTGCACGTCGCCAGGGACGGCTCGATCATCCGCGCCAATGGTGAAGCGCTGCGCATCCTGGGCCTCAGTTACGACGAGCTTTCGCGTCGCTACATCAGTGACTTCACCCCGAGCACGATCTTCGAAGATGGCTCAGCCGCGGACGTCACGGACTACCCCGTGGCCAAGGCGATCATGAGCGGATTGCCGCAACCCGCACTCACGCTCGGGGTCACGAAGCCCAACGCCGAGATCTCCTGGGCTGTGTTTCGCGCGGTTCCGACCCGCGACCCGGCGACTTCCGAGGTCAACGGCGCAATCGCCACCTTCATCGACATCAGCGAGCGCAAGCGCTTGGAAGAGAAGCTAATGCACACCCAGAAGCTCGAGAGCTTGGGGGTGCTCGCGGGAGGGATCGCGCACGACTTCAACAATCTGTTGGTGACGATATTGGGCAATGCATCGTTGGCCAAGAGCCTGCTCAGCGCAGACCCCGCATTGCTGCCCCTGCTGGACGAGATCGAGCTCGGTGCGCGCCGTGCCGCAGAGCTCACTCATCAGATGCTCGAATATGCGGGCCAAGGAAAGTTCAAGCTCCAGCCCCTGGATTTACCCGAGGCAGCGCGTGAGATGGCCGCGCTGCTGCGGGGATTGATCCCGCCGAATGTCGCGCTGCACTACCAAGTTCAAGAGGGACTGCGTCCGATCGAAGCGGATCCTGCGCAAATTCGCCAAGTGATCATGAACCTGATCACCAACGCTGCGGAATCGATGGCGGAACGCTCGGGGCGCATCGTGATTGCGGTCGAGCAAGTGCAGATCTCGGCCCGCGATTTGGAGGAGTACCCGGGACATGCCGCGACGCCGGGGCGTTTTCTATGTCTGGAAGTCACCGACCAAGGTTCGGGTATGGATGACGAAACGCGCCGGCGCATGTTCGACCCATTTTTCACCACGAAGTTCAAAGGTCGTGGTTTGGGCATGGCCGCAGTGCTCGGCATCGTTCGCGGTCATGGCGGTGCGATTCGAACCGACAGTCAGAAGGGGATCGGCACGCGCGTGCGCGTGCTGTTACCTGCGAAGGACGTGAGTGTCGCCGAAGTTACCGGCACTTCTTCGCGCGGCACCGTGCTCGTGGTCGACGACGACAACGGGGTCCAGCTCGTGGTGCGCCGTGCGCTTACAGCCAAAGGTTACGGCGTGATTGTCGCATCGAGCGGCGCTGACGCGCTGCAGCTCTTTGAGCAACATGGTCGCTCGCTCGACTTGATCGTAATGGACGTCACGATGCCGCACATGAGCGGCATCGAAGCTTTGCGACAGATCCGGGCGACGGGGAGCGACGTGCCAGTGTTGCTCAGCAGCGGCTACAGCGTCGAGCTGCTCACCGATGATTCGCCGGAATTTTTCGCCTATCTCCAAAAGCCGTACGACATCCCGCAGCTGTTGAATGCGGTTGCAGCTGCGATGGCGTCACGTGCGCAAGTACGCGTGTAAGTCAGCGTAGTCTGCGGTCCGAGTTCATTCACTCGGTGTTGCGAAAAAAGCTTCACAGCACACGCGATCTCCCGTTACGTGGGAGACAGTGATTCGTTCGGTCGCGCTCGCGCTAATTTGCTTTCATTGGTCTCTCTCCGCAAAAGCGCAAGCCCCGGAAGAAGTCAGTGAGCGACCTGTAGAGCCCGGTGCGCGTTCTGCGGAGCAGGGTCTCGTTGACAGCGCGCTTCAAGCTTTCGAGCGTCACGACTATACGTCGGCTCTGGCACTCTTCAAGCGTGCGTCGGTCAGCGCGCCGAGCGTGACCGTTCGCTTGTATTTGGCTCGTTCGCATGCCGCGTTGGGACAACTCGTGGACGCGTCGTCGGACTATCGCAGCGTGGTGACCGGTTTCGTGGCCATCGAGGCCACCGCGGCCGAGCGGCGCGCGGTGGCAGATGCGCGCAACGAACTTGCGCAGCTCAGGCCGCGCATCCCGTCGATTGAGGTTGCGTTGGGCGAGGCGGAGCAGCACACACGCAATTTGCGTCTATTGCTGGACGGTCGCTTGATTCCCGCAAGCTCGGCTGTGCCGGTTGACCCCGGCCATCACGAGCTGGTGGCCAACGACAACGATGGTGAGCAGTCCCGGATCGGATTCGAGATCGGCGAGGGCGAAGCCAAGACCCTGGGGATGAGCTGGCTCTCGCCCAGCGGCAGTAGCAAGAAGCCCGAGCAAGTAGTCGGCGGATCTTCTGCGCGACGCACGTGGGGGGTGGTCGCGCTCACTGTCGGCGCGACTGGTCTGGGTATCGGCACGGTGACTGGAATCGCTGCCATGACTCGTTACTCGGCTGCCGAAGCCCATTGTCCTGCCAATCGCTGCACGGAGGGGCCGCCCTATCCGGAAGACGCGTCCGCCTTTCGCACGCTGCGCACGATCTCCGCAGCGGGCTACATCGTCGGTGGTGCCGGTATCGGCACCTGGCTCGGTCTCTTGATCACGACGCCAAAAGTCACCGCCGAGCACCCCAAAGTCAGTCCCTGGACGCCCGTGGTCGGCATGGGTAGCGCTGGCGCTCGCTACGTCTTCTGAACCGAGGCAAGCCATGCTCGCGCTCGAACTTCGCTCCGTACTGGCTGTTGCGGTCGTCGCTTGCGCGCTCTCCGCGTGCTCGAGCTCCGATCCCGCGAGCAGTAACTCGCCGAACAGCGGCGGAGCGCCCGCGGGTGTAGGCGCGACGAGTCCAATCGCCGACGCGATTCTTGCGGCGCACAACCAGGCGCGCGCGAGCGTGACGCCTGCACCAACTCCGCCAATTTCACCGCTCACTTGGTCGAACGAAATCGCCACGTCAGCCCAAGCTTGGGCCGACGGTTGCACGTTCAAACACAGCGGCGGCAAATATGGCGAAAACATCTACGCTAGCGCCGGCGCAAACACGACCCCACAAGACGTGGTCGACTCTTGGGTCGCCGAAGTGAAGGACTACGACTACGCGAGCAATTCGTGCGCGGCGACCTGCGGACACTACACGCAGGTGGTTTGGCGGAAGAGCACGGCGCTCGGTTGCGCGGTGAGTAACTGCAGCAAGAACTCGCCCTTTAGCGGCTTCGAGCAATGGCAGTTTTGGGTCTGCAACTATGACCCACCGGGCAACTTCAACGGCCAGAAGCCGTACTGAGCCCGCCTGAAGTTGGTACGCCGATTCTGTGTGGCCGCCTCGAGCGTCGAGCTCGCGTCAGGCGATGCGTCGGGCCGGCACCGCGTTACTCTCTTGAGAGACCGAGTCAGCGCGGGTCGTTCCGCTGATTCGACGCCGGCTCTGAATGCGCGATGCGCGCGGCTTGCGCGTGCCAGCGCGCACGATCGACGGGCCCTCGTCTTCGAGCAAACTCAGCTCCGCTGCCGAGAAACGCGGCACTGCCGGAGGGCGGGGAAGCGTAGGATTTTTGAGCCAGCTGCGATCGTCATCCATGGGGGGTACCGCCGAGCTTTTGGTATCCTCATTCAACCCAGATTGCAGGGCGATGTCCGCTACTTTGCGCTCGGTCGCTGCTGATTTTCGGTACCACGCTGTCGGCGAGTCTCGCCTCGTCTGCGTGGACGCCCTACGTGCGGCGCTCAGCTGTGCTCTTATCGCACCTGTCAGAAATGGCGGGAATTATCGCGGTTTCCACTCGAGCCATCAGTTGCCCGCGTGCCTCAACCTGAGCGCATTGGCGATCACCGACACCGAACTGAGGCTCATTGCAGCAGCAGCGAGCATCGGACTCATCGACACGCCGAAGATGGGGTACAGCGCACCGGCAGCGATTGGGATCCCGAGCGCGTTGTAGCCAAATGCAAAGTACAAATTTTGGCGAATGTTGTTCAGTGCGAGCCGGCTGATGCGACGCGCCCGAGCGATACACGCAAGATCTCCTTTGATCAGCGTCACTCCGGCGCTCTCGATAGCGACATCCGTGCCTGTGCCCATCGCGATGCCGACCGTCGCCAGAGCCAATGCGGGGGCGTCGTTGATGCCGTCACCGGCCATGCCAACGACGCGCCCTTCGCCTTGTAGCCGACGGATTTCGTACGCCTTTTGATCGGGTAGCACGCCAGCGATCACTTCTTGAATGCCGAGTTCGCGCGCCACGCTGTGCGCGGTGGCTGGTGCATCACCCGTGAGCATGACGATGCGCAAACCGTCTTCGTGCAGCGCGCGCAGCGCGCCTTTCGTACTCGCCTTGATTGGGTCGGAGATGGCGAGCATGCCGAGTAGCTTGCCCGACCGCAGCACGAACACTGCAGTGTGTCCCTGTGCTTCGAACTCCTCGGCTCGAGTTGCGAGTGCGCCGAGCTCGATGGAGCGAGCTGCGAGCAAGCTACGATTGCCGACTTCGGTTGGTTCGCCCTCCACGGTTGCCCGGATCCCTCGGCCAGTCAGCGATTCGAACGCGCTGGCCGGCGGGAGCCGAAGGCCGCGTTCGGCGGCAGCATCGAGCACTGCGCGTGCGAGCGGATGCTCGCTTTGCGCTTCGACGCTCCCAGCCCAGCGCAGCAGCGATTCTTCCTCGACGCCTGGCCACGGAACGATGCGCGTCAGTCGCGGGCTGCCTTCCGTCAACGTGCCGGTTTTGTCGACCACGAGGGTGTCTACCTGGCTCAGCAGTTCGAGCGCTTCAGCGTTCTTGAACAGCACACCTGCGCTCGCACCCAACCCGGTGCTCACCAAAATCGACATCGGGGTTGCCAAACCGAGCGCACACGGACAGGCCACGATCAGCACAGCCACCGCGCTGACGATGGCGTGCGCCAAGCGTGGCTCCGGACCGACCATGAGCCACACGGCGAAAGTGCAAAGCGCGACCGCGATCACGCTCGGCACGAAGTAGCTGGACACGCGGTCGACCAATCTTTGAATCGGTGCACGGCTCCTTTGCGCTTCGGCGACCAGGCTCACGATCCGACTGAGCAAGGTGTCCTGAACGACCTTTTCGACTTGGATGAGCAGCGACCCAGTGCCGTTGAGCGTGCCGCCGATCACTCGCGCGGAAGGGCGCTTGGAGACGAAGCCAGGTTCACCGGTGATCATCGATTCATCGACGTGGCTCGAGCCCTCGAGCACGATTCCGTCGATCGGTAGCTTTTCCCCAGGGAAAACCCGCAGTCGATCGGCTAATCGCACTTCCGTGATGGGGATCTCTCGTTCGCTGCCGTCGCTTGCCACGCGGTGCGCCGTCTGTGGCGCGAGCTCCAGCAACCGACGGATCGCAGCGCCCGTTCGATGGCGAGCGCGCAGCTCCAGTACTTGACCGACCAATACCAGTGTGACGATCACTGCCGCGGCTTCGAAGTACAGGCCGAGCTCGCCGTGCTCGGTGCGCAACGAATCTGGAAACAGGCCAGGCGCGAGCAGCGCAACCACGCTGTACGAGTAGGCAACGCCGACCCCGAGCGCGATCAGCGTGAACATGTTCAGGTTGCGTGTCTTGAGCGACTGGACTCCGCGTTGCAAAAACGGCAAGCCTGCCCACCCGCAGACCGGCGTCGCAAGGGCAAACTCGACTAGACCTCGGGTACGACCGGGGATGAGCGGCATCAAACCGTGAAAGGGCAGCATCGCGCCCATCGCGAGCAGAAAGAGTGGAGCCGTCAGCGAGGCTGCGATCCACAACCTGCGCGACATGTCCCGAAGCTCGGGATTGGTGGCATCGATGGTGGGCTGCTCCGGCTCGAGCGCCATACCGCACTTGGGGCAGGGTCCCGGGTGGTCTTGGCGCACCTCGGGATCCATGGGACAGACCCAAATTGTCCCAGATTTCTGCGAGATTGGCGCGACCGGCGCAGGCATTGGCGCGAGCGCCAGGCGACGCGCGGGTGCTGCTGGGTGCGCAACCGAGTGCGGGTGCGCCGAGTGCGCGTGGGCCGCGGTTGCGGGTGTTCGCTGCAAGTATTGAGCGGGAGCGGCGGCGAAGCGCTCGCGGCATTTGGGGTTGCAGAAGAAATAGGTCGTGCCCTCATGCGCGAACGAACCGCCGCGCGCGTGCTCGGGATCGACGTTCATGTCGCACACCGGATCTTTTACCGTTGCCATGTGCTATCCGTTGCGCACGCTGGAGTCAGCCTGCGCTTTGGCTGGCGCGTTGACGTCGATGCCATCGCGCGCCAGCTCCGCGCTGGCTGCGGCCTGCGCAGTCGTCTTGGGTGGCGCGTCATACCAGCCGGGATCGGCGTAGCTCGCCAGTTCGTCGCGCACCTTCAGGATCGTGAACATGCCGCCCATCGTGATTGTGTCGTGTTTGCCGCGGGCACCGACCATGGGGATGCTGTTCTTGGGCACACCCATTTGCATCCCGGTCATGTCTCCCATGCCGTCTTGGCCCATGGTCATGTATCCGGGCAGCAAGCGCTGAACTTTTGCGTCCAATTTGCCGGGTTTGACGCCAATCAGGTTAGGGATGCCGTGCCCCATTTGATTCATGACGTGATGAGTCATGTGGCAATGCATCGCCCAGTCGCCCGGTTCATTGGCGACGAACTCGATGGTCCGTGTGCTGCCGACGGGCACCAGTACGGTAGTCTCGGGCCATTGCGCCGAGGCCGGGATCTCGCCGCCATCCGTCTCGGTGATCTTGAATTGATAGCCGTGCAGGTGGATTGGGTGGTGATCCATCGCGCTCAGGTTGCCGATGCGAATGCGCACGCGCTGTCCCTTCTTCACCACGAGCGCATCAGTACCCGGGAAGGCCTTGCCGTTGATCGTCAGCAAGTTGAAATCCGACATTTCATTCGGGTCCGGCCGCGAGGCGCCCACATTGACGCGCCACTCGTGCAGCATCAGGGCGAAGTCGCGATCGACACGTGGTCCGCGAGGGACACGCGGATGAATCACGAATAGCCCCGTCATGCCCAGCGCCATCTGCGTCATCTCGTCGTGATGCGAGTGGTACATACAGGTGCCGTGCTGGCGCAGCGTGAACTCGTACTTGTACGTTTCGCCCGGCGGAACGGCCTTTTGAGTCAAACCGCCCACACCGTCCATGCCATTTTCGAGCAGCACGCCGTGACTGTGGAGCGTGGTCGGCGCAGGCAGTCGGTTGGTCAGATAGATGCGAACGCGGTCTCCCTCGACGGCCTCGATCAGCGGGCCATGCACGTGCCCGTTGTAGCCCCAACAGCGAGCCTTGATGCCCGGTGCGTACTCGTGCTCGACCTCTTCGGCCACCAGGTGAAACACTTTCACGCCGTCGACGATCTTCCACGGCAGCTTGGCACCATTCGGAACGGTCACGGGTCTGTAGCCGTTGGCTCGCAGCCCTGCCGTTTCGGCGGCAGCTGCTGGCCCCGACGCGACGCTGACCAGCGCACCGGCTGCGATCGACGCGGCACCCGAGCTGAGGACCTCTCGACGACTCAGTGTCGAGCTGAGGATCGCTGCAGGACTGGGTTCGGAATTCGAATGAGGGATGCTCTTGGACTCGGTCATTGGTGGCTCCCGGGGCGAGGAGAAGTGATGCGGCCGCCCAACGCGCGTTCGAGCTCGGCGTGCGCGAGCCAGTAGTCACGCACGGTGTTTAGGTAGGCACGAAAGGTCTCGATTTCCGACCTTTTCGTGGCCAAGAGCTCGTACAGGCCGATCTGCATCGCGTTGTATTCGAGCTCGGATTGCTCGAGCACCGTACGCCTCAGAGGTAAGAGCGCGTTTAGGTATTGCTCGGCGGCGTGACGGTTCAAATCCAACTGCGCCTTTGCGAGCCGCACTTCCGAGCGAACGTCGAGACCGAGCGCATCCAAGCGACGCTGCGCTTGGCGGCGCTGCGCTTCCAACCGACCGATCAATGCTTGGCGTTGATCGAATATCGGTAGCTCCAAAGAGAGAGTGGGACCAGCCAAGCGCGGCCCGTCCGCGTCTTGGTGTACGTGTGCTCCGACATTGACGAGCCCGGTGTAGCGCGAAGTACGCGCCATGCTCAGCGCGGAATCCATCATTTCCACCTGCTTCCGCGCGGCCTCCACATCCAAGCGTTGCTTCAACGCCGTGACTTCCAGGTGCTCGAGCGGAGCCTCGCTCGAGGGAATGGCTTGCAACGGTTGCGCTGATTGCCAGCCAGAATTCGCACCCCACAGCCCAAGCAGGCGATTCAGACGTTCGCGATGTTCGAGTACGGTGAGCTGGTCGTGTGCCAGATCGAGTTCGGCTTGCGCAGAAGCAGCACGTTCGCTCGCGACCGCGCGCTGATTGATGTTACCCGCTTCGAACTGTTTTTCGGCGAGCGAGGCCGCTGCGTCTGCGCTCGCGGCGATGTTGCGCATGAGTTCGACCGTTTGCTCGCTCGTCTGAAGCTCGACGAACTCCTTGCTCGTTTCGGCGGCCACTTGTAGCGCGGCGTGGGCCACGCGCAGCGTGTCCGCGTCGAATTGCGCTTCGGCGACTCGCTTGCGCAGCGGCAGCATGAAAATGTCCAGAAAGCTCTGAACGATCGAGACTTCGTACTCGGGCCGCCCTGACGCATGGCCCAACTGAAAACCGATGCTGCCGCTCAACGTTGGGTTCGAGAGCAAGCCCGCCTGCACCAAATCCGCCTGTGAAACGTCCAGCTCGTCGTAGGTTTCCTGCAGATGCGGGTTATTGATCAGCGCGATTTGCACGGCGCGTTCGCGGTTCAATCCGCCCTTCAAGAGGGCGTTCACGCGCTCTTGGATCTGACGTGCCTCGGGTGAGCCTTGCTCCCAGCCGGTGCGATGTCCCGAGCGTGACTCGACCAAATGACTCACGGAATCGTGCCCACGGCCCTTCTCCATGTGGGCACAGGCCGGCAACGCGAAGCCAAACAGCAAAACGGCGACGAGCTTCATCCAGCGTGCCTTGCCCAAACCGTGATCAGTTCATCGATCGCCGCCTGTGCTTGCTCATCCGAACCCTGCAAAGCCCGCCGCGCGCAGTGCGACAAATGATTGCGCACCAGCTCTCGTGAGACACTCTTGAGCGCCTCTTGCACCGAGACGACCTGCATCAAAATATCTGGGCAGTAACGATCTTCCTCCACCATCTTGTGCAGGCCGCGGACCTGCCCCTCGATCCGCCGCAGCCGCTTCAAGTTCGAAGCCTTGAGCTCCGGATCCACGCCATGCGCCTTCCTAGCGGGAACTTCGGCGGCATTCTTAGGCGTTTGCGGCATGCCGAATAGGTATACTCCCTATGGGTATATGTCAAGCCGCGGAGCCTAGCGCCCTCGCACGCACCATCGGCGAAGCCGACGAAAGTGCGCGAAACCCCCAAAGTCGACCGCCTCAAGTCAAGGTGGCGGACCGAAGATCAGTGCGGCGTTGGTGCCGCCGAAGCCGAAGGAGTTCGAGAGCGCGTAACGGATCTTCTTTTGGCGCGCTTCGAGCGGGATCAGATCGAGGTCGCACTCGGGATCTGGATCGTGCAGGTTGAGGGTGGGGGGGAGAACGCCGTGGCGTAGCGCGAGCAGCGTGAAAATGGCTTCGACCGCGCCTGCTGCGCCGAGCAAATGCCCAGTAGCGGATTTGGTGGACGACAGCGCGAGGCTGCGCGCGTGCGCGCCGAACAGCGTCTTGACCGCGGCGATCTCCACTGGATCACCCACGGGGGTGGAGGTGGCGTGGGCGTTGATGTAGTCGATTTGATCGGGGTTGAGCTGTGCCCGTTTGAGCGCGGCGCTCATCGCGCGGCGTGCGCCGTCACCGCGCGGATCGGGCGCGCTCAGGTGATAGGCGTCACCAGAGAGGCCATAGCCGACGAGCTCGGCGTAGATGCGCGCACCGCGGCGTTTGGCGTGTTCGAGCTCCTCGAGCACTACGGCGCCCGCGCCTTCGCCGATCACGAAGCCGTCGCGGCCGCGATCCCAAGGGCGTGAGGCTTCGGATGGTCGATCGTTGAAGCCCGTGGAGATGGCGCGCATGATCGCGAAACCCGCGAGGGTGAGTCGGCAGGTCGCCGCTTCCGCACCAGCCGCGAGCATCACGTCCGCATCACCGAGCGCGATCAGCCGACCCGCGTCGCCGAGCGCGTGTGCGCCGGTCGCGCATGCGGTGACCACGGCGTGGTTCGGGCCTCGCAAGCTGTGTCGAATCGACACCACGCCGGAAGCTTCGTTGATCAAGCTGCCGGGGATGAAGTACGGCGAAATGCGGCGTGCCCCTTCTTTCTCGAGCTTGACCGCGTTCTCCGCGATGCTCGGGAGACCGCCGATGCCCGAGCCGATCAACACGCCCGCGCGTTCTTGCTCTTCTTCCGACTCTGCTTTGAAGCCCGAGTCGGCCATGGCTTCATCCGCCGCGGCGAGCGCGAACAAGATGAACTCGTCATAGCGACGCAACTCTTTGGCGTTGGCGACGCGCAGCGCGTCGTATTGGTGGGGTTCTGAGCCGCGCGGCACTTGTCCAGCGATCTTCGTCGGCAAATCGCTGACGTCGAAATGTTCGAGCCGACCGATGCCAGAGCGTCCGGCGACGAGCTGCGAAAAGCTGTATTCCGCGCCCAAACCAAGGGGCGACACCATGCCGAGGCCCGTGACGACGACACGCCTCACAGCGCACCTCGCTCACTCGCCGCGCCGAAGATGGGCTGCTGCATGTGCTTCATCGCACGTTTGAGTTTGGACGATGCGCCCGGGCCGGGTCGCACGGCGACTTGCCCAGGCCGCAGCTCCTTGCCCGTGCTCGCGTCGATCACTGATGGTTGGATGGTGGCGCCCGTTTGGGCGTGCACGAGCTCGAGCGGTGCACCGCCTGGCGACAACCAGCGACCGCCCCAGGCGGCGAGAGCCAGCAGCACCGGTAGAACATCCAACCCCTTGGCAGTGAGCTCGTATTCTTCACGCGGAGGGTGGGAAGCATACGCGCGTCGCACGAAGAAGCCGCGCGCGGTCAGCGTCTGCAACCGCCGAGCCAACGTGGTTGGCGGAGCATCGAGCTGTGCTTCGAAATCTTGGAAACGCTTGGTGCCCAACAGTGCGTTGCGCAAAATCATCAAGCTCCAACCGTCACCCACCTCTTCCACCGAGCGGGCGATATTGCACTCCATGTCCGCGAAGCTCTTTCTTTGCATACTCTGCTGTTACTAAGTCAGTCACTATCATAATGCAAGTGTGTTGCTCACCGAGAGCGCCTGCGCTAGCGTCGCCCGCATGTCGCAATCGGGGTCGTATTCGGGGTCGTGTTTGTGCGGTGCGGTGGCCTATGAATTCGAAGGGGAGCCGCGCATAGTCGTCAACTGTCACTGTTCCAAGTGCCGCAAGGCGACAGGCAGTACCGTTGCCACTTGGGTGCTCGTGCCGCTCGATCGTTTCCGGTGGACGCGCGGCGAACAGTTGCTCAAATCGTTCGCGTCGTCAGAGGGGGCTCAGCGCTCGTTCTGCGGAACGTGTGGAGCGGTCATGGGCAACCTCAGCAACAAACGTCCAACGCTGATGCACCTGTCAGCCGGCACGCTCGATCACGCGCCCGCCCTGCAGGTAAAGTTTCATCTACACGTCGCGTCCAAGGCGCCTTGGCACCTCATCACCGACGAACTCCCGCAATTCGCGGATGAACCGTCCGCGCCGCCGTCGCCCACTCCGCAAGCTTAGCACCCCCGATCGGCTGACCAATGACCAATGACCAATGACCAATGACCAATCATCAGCGGCGGCCGCACCTCGCCGCACCAGGCGCTGGGCACCCTTCAACTTGAGGTCTTGAGCGAGCTCCTATTGCGCTGGTTTTCGGATTTGCGCCAAGAAGCCGAGGACGGCGGCGCTTTGGTATTTTCGTTCGTGGAGTACTGAGTAGAACCAGCGGTGAAAGTCGCGGTGGGGCACGGGGCAGGGGACGAGGGTGCCGTGTCGGAAGGCGTCGACGAGCGCGACGCGCGAGACGCAACCGACGCCGAGGCCCGCTTCGACGGCGCTCTTGATGGCCTCGGTGTGTTGCAGTTCGAGCACGATGCGTAGGTCGGGCATGATGCCGTGCATGGCGTGCTCGAATGCTTGGCGTGTTCCGGAGCCCGGCTCGCGGACGATCCAGGGTGCTTGCACCAGATCGGCGTCGCTCAACGTGCTGAGTTTGGCGAATGGATGCTGTGGCGCGCAGAAGACCACGAGTTCGTCGGGGCGCCAGCGCGTCACTTGTAATTCGGGTTCTTGGAGTTCGCCTTCGACGAGGCCGATGTCGATCTCGAAGTTGAGGACCTTGCGTGCGATCTCTGCGGTGTTGGCGACGTCCAAGGTGACGCGCGCGCTCGGATGATCGCGCATGAAGCGTGCGATCTCTGGGACCATCAGGTGGTTGCCGATGCTGAGCGTGGCGCCCACTCGCAATTGGCCGACCGAGTCGTGGCTCGCCAGTTCGTTTTCGAACTCGCGCGCTTGTTGTTGCAGCGCTTCGGCGCGGGCGCGGATCGAGCGACCGAGGCTGCTCAGGTGCAGTCGCTTGCCCAGCCGTTCGAAAAGCTGGACGTCGAACTGACGTTCGAGATCAGCCAGGGCGCCGCTGACCGCCGATTGCGACATCGCGAGGCCCTCGGCCGCGCGGCTCACACTTTCGTGCTCGGCCACGGCCAGAAAAACCTCGAGCTGACGAAGCGTGTACCTCATATCTGTAAAACCGAATAGCATATCCGGAATATCCCGGTTTGCCGATTAGCGAGGCCGCGTTAAATACACCCACATGAGTGCCGCGCAGAGCAACCTGACCCCCGAGACCGTGCTGGAAGTCCACCACTGGAACGACAACCTGTTCAGCTTCAAGACCACCCGCAACGGCGGCCTTCGCTTCAAAAACGGGCACTTTCTGATGATTGGCCTTGAGGTCGAGGGCAAGCCGCTACTGCGTGCCTACAGTGTCGCCAGCCCGAACTACGAAGAGCATCTCGAATTTTACAGCATCAAGGTGGCGGACGGCCCGCTGACGTCGCGTTTGCAACACCTCAAGCCGGGCGACCAGGTGTTGGTTGGCAAGAAGCCGACCGGGACGTTGGTCGCGAGCCACCTGCTCCCCGGAAAGCGCCTCTACATGCTCAGCACCGGTACGGGCCTCGCGCCGTTCATGAGCTTGATCCGCGATCCGGAAATTTACGAGCAGTTCGAACACGTGATTTTGGCGCATGGCGTGCGCATCACGAGTGAGCTCGGCTACTCTGAGTACATCAAGAATGACCTGCCGCAGCACGAGTACCTCGGCGAGCAGATCAAGAACCAGCTCATCTATTACCCGACCGTGACCCGCGAACCGTACGTGAACCGCGGCCGGCTCACGGATTTGCTCGAGGGCGGCAAGTTGACTGGTGATATCGGCATGCCGGACCTGAACCCGGAGTTCGATCGGGTGATGATCTGCGGCAACCAAGGCATGTTGGACGAACTCGTGGCCATCCTCAAAGCCCGCGGCTTTCACGAGGGCAAGAGCCACGAACAGGGTCACTACACGATCGAGCGCGCCTTCGTAGAGAAGGAGTAATTTTGCCCCAAGCGCGCCGACGTTCGCTCTTTGCCCGGTAGAGCAAAGTAGAGCTAACGGGGGCGCCCGCAGCCCGTGCTACGGTCGCGGGCTGCGATGCGAGCACTCGCGGCCGATAGGCGCGCTTCACAGATGGCGATGGCCGCCGCGGCATTGGCGCTAGCGCACCATGTCGCGGCTCGCTCCCTGCGTGAGGGCTTGTTTCTGGCCACGTTCCCCGTGGCCGCCTTGCCGAAGGTGATGCTCGGCACAGCGCTGTTTGCCATTCCCATGGCGCTGCTGGTTGCGAATTGGATGGCGCGCTTCGGGCCGGGTCGGCTGACACCGATCCTATTTTTGCTCAGCGCCGCTTTCTCGGTCACTGAGTGGTGGCTGCTGCCCAGCTTGCCGCGCGCGATCGCGATCGCCGTTTATCTGCACGTTTCGATCGGCGGTGCGCTGTTGGTCAGCGCGTTTTGGTCGATCATCAACGAGACCTTCGATCCGCACACGCTCAAGGCGGTGGTGGGGCGCATCGGAGGGTTTTGCACGCTGGGCGGCCTAGCCGGCGGTTTGATGATGGAGCGCGTGGCGCATGCATTGTCGGCGCGTTCGAGTCTGCTCTTGATCGGGTTGATCGCGTTGACGGCTGCGGTGTTCATGCAGCGGCTAGGCGCGAATTTGCTCTCGGTGCGCACCGCGCCCGAGGAACCGCGCGCACGTGAGCGGCTGACCGGCTACCTGCGAACGTTGGCGCTGCTCGTGGCGTGCACCGCTGCAGTGTCTGCTTTCGGGGACTTTGCTCTCAAGCAAGCAGCGGCAGCGCGTTACACGAACTTGGAGTCGCTGGTGCGTTTTTTCGCCATGTTTTACACGGCGGCTGCGCTGGCGAGCTTCTTGATCCAAGTCCTGGTCGCGCCTCGTTTGCTGGATCTGATCGGCGTTGGGCGAACGCTTTCTGTGCCGCCGCTGTTCAGCATCGTGCTCGGCGGGGTGTCGTTGCTTGCGCCGTCGCTGGTCACCATAGGCGCCATGCGCGGCAGCGACTTGGCGCTCGGTCCTTCGCTGTATCGAACCGCGTTCGAGCCGCTATTCACGCCGGTCGCAGCGGCTAGCAAGCGCCGGAGCAAGGCGCTGATCGACGTCGTGTTCGACAAGGGCGGTGAAACCTTCGCAAGCGTGCTGATCTTGGGTTTGCTCAGCGCCGCACCGGCACTCTTGACGCACGCACCCTCGGCGTTGGTCGTGCTCTCGTCGGCTCTGGCCGTGTTGCTCTCGCTGCGTGCACAGCGCGGCTACGTGTCCGAGCTCGAAGCGAGCCTGCGCGCGGGCACTTCGAACGACGATTTGCCCGATCCCGACGACGCGCGACGCCTGCTCACTTTGGGCACCACGCTCGACGCTGATCGCGAGCGCATGATCGCGCAGATCGCCAAGCTGCGCCAAGCCCGAGCCGAATCACGCGCTTCGACGCCGCCGGTGGAGCCTCTGCCGAGCGAGCCGGTCGAACAACTGGTGTCGGCGCTGCGCACTTTGCTCGGTCGCAACACACCGGCGATTCGCGATTTGCTGTGCGCGGGCGCGCTCGACCCCCGCTTCGCCGCCTTCGTGATTCCGCACCTGGGTCATGAAGCGCTGGCCAAGCCGGCCGTCGAGGCGCTGCGCGCCATGGGTCCCGCAGTATTCGGTGTGCTGAGTGAAGCGATGCACTCGCCGTCCTTGCCCATCGTGGTCAGACGTCGCATCCCGCACGTGCTGCGCAGCGCGCGTGGCGATCGCGTGGTTCACTCGCTGCTTGGCGCGCTGTCCTGCGCGGGCATCGAAGTGCGTTATCGAGCCGCCCTGGCGCTCTCGGAGGTCACGCGAGACGACCGCGGGTTGCTGCCGGAACCGGATCGGATTTATGAGCTAGTTTTGAGCGAAGTGGCTCATGGGCCACTCGATCGCGCGACCATCGACCATGTGTTTGCGCTGCTGGCACTCACACTGCATCGCGGCTCGCTCGAGCTCGCGCGGCAGGGAGTGCTGAGTGAGGACCGCAAGCTGCGCGGCACCGCGCTGGAGTACTTGGAGAGCTTGCTGCCCGAAACCGTGCGGACACCGCTCGTGGCGGCACTTGCTGATCATGCGGGGCCGCGTGAACCTTCCGAAAAGCAGCTCAACCTCGACCCCTTGGGGGAACTGCAGCGCTCGTTTCGGGCGGACCTGCCAGCGCCCGCCCTTGCCACCGAGCCGGATTGAGCGATCGGCAATTTCGCAGTATCAGCGCTGTTCAGACGATTGCCTCTTGCGAGCCCGTGACGGAGTCCCTAAGTGCGCCGTGTGTCACCGCCTCTGTCGTGGTAGCTCGGGTTCTCGCTTCAATCATGCTTGCTAGAAAAGCGTTTTCTACGGACCTCGGGTCTCGTCGCCCAAAGCTCGCCGTGCGCTCGTTGCTCCTGGCGCTGGCGGTGTCGCTCAGCACGCTGACGGCTTCGGCCGAGTCTCAACCCCAGCGCTCGCTCCCCGACTACGATGGCCGCGGAGGTCAGGGTCAGCCGACCACGCCCGGGCAAGCGCTGCTTTGGGTGCCGCGCGTGGTCTTGTTTCCCGTGTATCTGGTGACTGAGTACGTCGTGCGCCGCCCCTTGGGTTACGCGATCACCGCTGCGGAACGCGCGGAGCTACCAGCGGCGCTGTACGACATCTTCGCGTTCGGCCCCGACCACAAAGCGGGCATCGTACCGATCGCATTCGTCGACTTCGGCTTCTACCCGAGCATCGGCTTGTACGGGTTTTGGGACGATGCGGGATTCAAGGGGCACTCGTTGCGGATTCGCGGTTCGACCAGCGGCTCGCGCTGGCTCACCGGTGCCATCTCCGAGCGCTTCCAACTCACCGAGAAGACGAACTTGTCGATCAACGGTGCGTTGACCCATCGCCCCGACTACACGTACTACGGGACTGGTCCGGACACGCGCGAAGCCAATCGCAGCCGCTACGGGACGGACATGGCGGACTTGCACGCGACATTGCGAGCAGGCTTTTGGCGCTCGAGCTCGATCGAAACCAGCCTCGGCTACCGCGGCGCCAGCTACTACCCGGGCAAGTTCGGCGATGATCCGACACTCACCGAGCAAGTCGACAACGGCGTGTTCCCGCTCCCGGACGGATACACGGACGGCTATCGCGTGGGCTTTCAGCGCAGCCAACTCACGCTCGACACGCGCAAGAGTGAAGATGCGTCGGACAGCGGCGGGCGGCTCGTGCTGCGCGGCGAACACGGTCTCGATCCGACACAGGCGCGCGCTGCGGGCTGGCTGCGCTACGGTGCGAGCTTGGGCGGCTTCTTGGACTTGGACGATCGCGGCCGAATCTTGAGCCTGTCGGTGGGCGTGGAAATGGCCGATCCACTGGGTGGGCAGCCTGTTCCGTTCACTGAGTTGGTCTCGGCGGGTGGCAACGATCGCTTGCCGGGGTTTCGCGATGGTCGCCTGCGTGGGCGAAGCGGTGCAGCCGCAACGCTGCGCTACTCCTGGCCAATCTGGATTTGGCTCGATGGTTCATTGCAGGCGGCGGTCGGCAACGTTTACGGCGAGCACCTCGCGGGCATCAGTTGGGGTGAATCGCGTTTCTCGGGCGCGGTCGGCATCGAAAGCCGAGGCTCGCGCGATAGCGTGTTTCAACTGTTGATGGGCTTCGGAACAGAAACCTTCAATAGCGGCGCTGACGTCAATTCGATTCGCGTCGTAGTGGGAGCTCGCAGTGGCTTTTGAGATCTCGCGCAGGCTGAGCGCGTTGCTGCTCCTGGGTGTTTGGGGTTGCGCGAGCCCAGCGCGCTTTCCCCTGCGCGAACCGCTGCTCCGCGATCCGGACCAAACCCCGGTCCTGAAAGAGCCGGAAGAATACTATTCGCCGTTCGCTTGGGACGGCGCCAACCAAACCATCTTTCGCCCGATTTCCCGGTTTTTTGCGGTCGACCCGGCGGGGCGCGCCGTCAACGTCAACGCGCTCGACGAGGTACCGGACTCCAGCTGGTTCGAGAATCGACTCGGCAAGCGGACGTTGACGCCGGCCGACGTGGCTCGAGGCGCATGCGCGGAGCACGAGCTCGATCCGAGCGCTCCCGACGGCACGTGGTTGATCGACAAGGGCAAGGACAACGGCGCCAATCCCGGGTTTCGCATCAATGTGCCCGGCTTGGGCAAATTCATGCTCAAGAGCGACCCGGTCGAAGAGCCCGATCGCGCGACCGGCGCGACTTCGATCGCGGCTCGCGTGTATCACGCGGTCGGCTACTTCGCGCCCTGCGACTCGGTCGTGTATTTTCGGCCTTCGTTGTTGAAGCTCAAGCCGGGCTTGACCGTGACCAACAACCAAGGGGTGAAAAAATCGTTCGATGAAGCGCGTTTGGCCGAGCTCCTGTCGCGCGCCTCACACCGCAATGGCTTGGTGCGAATGGTGGCCTCGCAGTGGCTGCCCGGTAAGCCGCTCGGACCCTACAAGTACGACGGCCTGCGCGGCGACGATCCGAACGACATCATTCCGCACGAAGACCGACGTGAGCTGCGCGGCGCTCGCCTGATCGCGGCCTGGCTCGCCCATTTCGATTCGCGCGAACAAAACACGATGGACGTGTTCTTGCCGGTCGATCCCGCCAAGAAAAAGGGGCCCGGTTACGTTCGGCACTACATCATCGACATGGGCGATTGCTTTGGCAGCGTTTGGACCGACGACAACATCTCGCGTCGTTTGAACCACGCCTACGCCTTAGATTTCTCCTATTTGGCGGAGGATTTCGTAACCCTGGGCACGATCGAGCGACCCTGGGAACGCGCGCGCAAAGGCGCCATGTTCGGCTACTTCAGCACGCGCGACTTCGACCCCGAGCTGTGGCGTGGAGAGTATCCAAATCCTGCGTTCGGGCGCATGACCGAAGCGGATGGGGCTTGGATGGCTCGCATCCTCGCTCGTTTCGATGAGGGGTTGGTGCGCACGGCAGTCGCGATCGGCAAGTACGAGCCCGATCACGAGCGGTTCTTGACCGAGACCTTGATCGCGCGCCGAATGGCGATTCTACGCCGCTACCTGTCGCGCCTTTCGCCGATCGGTGAAGTCCAGTCGACCTCGAACGGCTTCTGTGGGGTCGATCTCGCGCGGCTGAGCGGAGTGGTGCCAAACGAGCCGACTTCGTTTCGTGCCCGAGTCTATCGCGGAGCCGAACACGAGCCGGCGCGCGGCTTGCGGCTATTGAGCGCCACCACGCCTCGCGTTTGCGTGGAGTTGCCGCACGCGCCGTTGCCGCCCTCTGTGGCCCCGGGTGACGCTCGACGCTACGTGATCGTCGAGCTCGAAAACGGCTACGCCCGCGGTCCACTCCTTGCCCATTTGTACGATCTCGGGCCGACTGGCGGCTTCCGCTTGGTCGGCATCGAACGCCCTGAGCGCCCAGGACAACTGTAAACGCCCGCGGCCGTTGCGGACAGGTTCTGTCCGGGTGTGGGCCAACGCGTCCGGGTAAAAAGCGGACACTTGTCCGGCTGCGGCGCCAGCTGAGACGCAAATTGGATACGCCTGTCCGCTTTCGGATACTTCCAGCTGGCTTTTGAAGCCCCAAAACGCTGGGCATGGTTTCTGCAATTGGTCCCCGCAAATGGGAAGGCCAATCATGACCTCAGCGACCACTTTCTCCTCTAACTATCTGACGACGGTTCAGAGCTACGCGACCGTATCGCGCGAAGAAGAGCTGACGCTGATTCGTCGTTGGCGCCTCGAGCAAGACGAGAGCGCGCGCGACGCGCTGGTTCGCTCCTCGTTGCGGCACGTGGTGAGCATCGCCCGCCGCTACCAGCGCTACGGCATCCCCCTGGCCGAGCTGATCTCGGAAGGGAACTTTGGTGTCGTGCGCGCGTTGAACAAGTTCGACGGCACTCGCGGGACCCTGTTCATCACTTACGCGAGTTATTGGGTGCGCGCGTGCATCTTGCAGCACGTGCTTCGCTCTTGGAGCATCGTGGGGTCGGGATTGCCGCGCTCGCGGTTGTTCTTCAAGTTGCGTCGCGAGCGAGCGAAGCTGAGCACCTTGATCGGTGACGGCGCGGAGGCGCGCGTGATTCTCTCGGAACGGCTCGGAATCTCGGAGGAGCGGCTGAGCTCGCTGCTCCAGCGCGTGGACCAGCGGGATTGTTCGCTGGATGCCGAGGTGTTCCAGGACGGCACGCTGGCCATGGTCAACGCGCTGCCCAGCCCGGATCTCGACCAGGAACAGCTCGCGCTCGCTTCGGAATTCGGCGGCATTGCGCTCGAGGCCGTCCGTGATGCGCTGACGATTCTCGACGCCCGCGAGCGCTACATCGTCGAAAACCGCATGCTGGCCGATCGCGACGTCGAGCTGTCGCTCGCCGACATTGGCCGCAACCTGGGCATCTCACGAGAACGCGCGCGTCAGCTCGAAGAACGAGCCAAGCGCAAGCTCCGCGCCCGAATCTCCTCCCGCCCCGGCAGCGCCGATTTCCTGGATATCCACTGCGCCGCATGACGCCGCTCAGGCGGCAGATGAGTCGCGGTCGCGTCAACGCGCGGCAATGTCCGGAGGGGACTAACCGCCGAGCCACAGAGGCCGCAGAGATCGGAGAGCCGAGAGTTGGGTCCCCGCAGGACGCCGCGTTGGATCGGAGGCAAGCCCAACTTGGACGTATCAAGAAACCGTTCCGACATTGATCGTGGTTCCGTTCATTGTCGTGAATGAGGACGAGCTCTACCGGCACGCGCGAACCCACCTCCCTCAGATCTCTGCGGCCTCTGCGACTTGGCGGTTCAAATTCAGGGAGCGCGAGAGTGATTTTCGCGGTTCGATAGTGCAATCGCTGGCGCACTGCGGTGAGTGCTGCGGCGGGAATAGCTCGCGCTTCGAGGTGCGATGCTGGAGCGCGAGCGCCCACTCTTCCAGATTCGACAGTGCGGGAGACTCAGGTGCGCGTCATTGCGATGATGCGGAGTAGCTCTGAGACCGACCAGGCTTGGAAGGGGCAGCCGCGCGGCGTGAAGGGTGGTTCGGCGTCGGCGATTTCAGAGACGTGGCCGAGGCCTGCGCGATTGAGGTGAGCTCGCAGGGGGGCGACGAATCGTGTTTCGGCTTCGCGTTTGGCGGCGTCCGACTTGTCCCTGCTTTCGAGCCAAGCGTCGACGAAGGGGCCCATCAACCATGGCCAAACTGTGCCTTGGTGATAAGCGGTGTCGCGATGCCAAACATTGCCTTCGTAGTGGGGCACGAAGGCAGGATCGCTCGGAGCGAGTGAGCGCAAACCGATTGGCGTCAAGAGGTGCTGCTCCACGACTTCGAGCACTCGCCGAGCTCGCTCTTTGGAGAGCAGATTCAGGGGTAGGCCGCCCGCCGCGAAGATTTGATTGGGTCGTAAGGAAGCGTCGAGGCGACCCGGCTCATGGTCGACGTCCACCACGTCGTACAAGCAGCCGCTGGCTTCGTTCCAAAACCGCCGCTCGAACGACGCTCGCGCGCTGTCGAGCCAGTTTGCGAAGTCGGGTGAGAGGCGCGCGGCGGCGGCCAACGCATTGATCCACAGCGCCTGAATCTCTACGGGCTTTCCGCTGCGCTGCGTGACCACGTGGCCTGCGACTTTGGCGTCCATCCACGTGAGCTGAACGCCCGGTTCGCCGCAGGCGAGCAGGCCATCCGCGTCTCGGCGAATCCCGAAGCGCGTGCCATGCGCGTAGCCCGAGACGATCGCCAAGATGGCATCTTTCAGCGCCTGCTGATCGGCCTGCGACAAGATGCGCGAGCCCTCGGGATGCTCCAATAGTTCGCTCGTGGCGATCACGTACCAGAGTGAAGCGTCGACCGAGTTGTACTCGGGCTTGCCGCTGTTGTCCGGAAAGAGGTTGGGCAACATGCCCTCGGAGACGACGTGCGACCACTCGACCAAGATGTCGCGAGCCTCGGCAAAGCGTCGGGTCGCAAAGCACAAGCCGCGCAGCGCGATGAACGTATCGCGGCCCCAATCGCAGAACCACGGATAGCCGGCGATGACTGTGCGACCCTGGCCTCGCGCGACCAAGTAGCTCTCCGCTGACTTCTCGAGTGGACTCGCGAAAGCGTTGCGTCGTGCGCGCTCACGGCGTCCCGAGTTCGCGTGGAAGCTCTCGGCGGTGATGCCCTCGGGCAACGCTTCACCGGGCGTGGTCGCGCTGGAAATCCAAATCGCCGGACCGGCGGAGAGATCGAAGCTCAGCACACCGGGCGCTGCGAGATCTTCGTCGCAATCGAGGCCGCGGTCCGCTTCTTCGGTGTAGCGAAAATTGCGGTACCACTCGGGTGCATGTGTGTACGCGCCGTTGCTCAGCATGTCGATGGGCGGCACGCCGGCATAAGGCGAGAAGCGAAGCCGCGAACCGTGCTGCTCGGGTTCGAAACGAAACGCCGAATTCTCGCGTTGCAGGGCGTGAAAATCGCGACCGGAGAGGAAAGGCCGTAGGCACAGCCGCACGCCGGGCTCGCTGCCCTGGAGCCGGAAGCTGACCAGCACGGTGGGGCTGCCGCGAAGCACGAACAGCTCTTGAATCACGACCAGGCCGGTGTTGGTCACGTAGCTGACCGTGGGCCACGGTTCGGATTCGAATCGCTCGATGCGCGCGTCCGCCTCGCTGAGCACGTTGGGCGCGAAGTGATGGCGAGTGAGCTGGACTGCTCCGTGCGCGGTCTCGAGCCAGGCTCGAAAACCGTTCACCAGGACGAAGCGGCTGGAGGGTGGGGTTTGCGCGGAGAGCAGCAGCGCGTGGTAGCGCCGTGTCGCGATGCCAGCGGTCGTGCCGGACGCGAAGCCGCCCAGACCGTCGGTCTCGAGCCACTCCGAATGGGTGTCGATTGGGGCGGTGGCGTCATCCGTCATGGCGCTTCAGCCCCTGGCACCTCAGCGGCTTCCGCCCAGCGCGCGTTCGATCGCGGCGGTGAGCAGCGGCTCTTCGATGCGATTCTCGTACCGCGCGCCGTTGATGAACAGGGTCGGCGTACCGATGATTCCGCTGTGCACGGCGGCAATGCTGAGTTCGCGTACCCGCTCCGCGTAGCGACGCTCGGCGAGCGCTTGGCGGAACGCACTCTCGTCCAAGCCGATGGCGGTTGCCGCGCCCACCAGCTGTTCCAAGTCGTGTCGACCGTCGAGCGCGAACAGTTGCGCGTGCATCGGCCAAAACTTGCCCTGCGCGGCCGCGAACTCGGACGCTTCAGCGGCCTGTTTGTCGAACGCTTGGCCCGACTTCGGCACGTGGCGGAACACGAAGCGCAGCTTGCCGCCGAACGTCGCGCGCACGCGCTCGATGACGGAGAACGCCTTCACGCAATACGGGCACTCGTAGTCGCCGTATTCAATCAGGGTAACGGGCGCGTCCGCGGGGCCGTCAATGTGGTCGTGTTCGACAATGGGGCTGGGCTTCACGGCCCGCACGGTACACCGGAGAGCGCGCCCCGTGGATCACAATTTCTCCGCTAGCTCGCGTTCAGCGCCCTCAGCCCGAAGTGAACCCGATCCGCGCGTGGGTTCCGTCGCAGAAGGGCTTGTTCGCGCTGCCGCCACAACGGCACAGCCGAGCTTGTTGCACGCGCGCCACGACGCGCCCGGTGCCGCTCGTGATCTCCAGATTGCCGCGAACCTGCAGTGGGCCGTCGGTTTGTGGTTCGACGCTGAGTGGCCCGTTGCGCACCGCCAGCATGTCGGCCGCGCCAGTGGCCGGTTCGCCGCTCGCCGAGAAATTCACTTCGTGGTGCGAACCGTCGCAGTACGGTTTGTTCTTGGACGCACCACAACGACACAGGGTTGCCCGGAATGCGCCGGTCTTGCCGGCGATCGATAGCTCACCGCGGAGCGCGTACGGTCCGGCCTCGCGGATCGACAGCAAGTTGACGGGCGGCGCGCTCTCGTCGGGCTTGCCGTCCTTGCGCTGATAGCGAATCGCTCCGGACGGGCACACGTGCGCGATTTCGACCAGCGAGTCGACCGGCATCGCATCCGGATGGATCCAAGGGCCGACCACGTTGGCTAAAAACACGTTCGGCGCGCCGGTCACGCAGAAGCGCGAGTGAATGCACTTCTTGCCCTCGTAGATCAGGGTCAGATCGCGACCCTCGATGTGTTCGACACCCTCCACGACCGTTGGTGTGGGCGGCGCGATCGGCAACGACACCGTGGTGCTCGGCTTCACTTCGGCGGGCGCGGGCGGGGGGACCGATGCGCTCGCGGCGAAGCCACGTTCAGCGCGCTCAGTCAGCTCGGCAATGATGCGGGCTGCGCTCTTGACGCGCGCATCGCCGTTCTCCGCGAGGCTGGTTGCGGCGGCAGCCATCTCCGTCAAGCGTTCGATGAAGAAGCGGCGCGCGCTGCCACCGGGCGGCAGCGACGCAGAATCGCGCAGCGCGGTGAACGACATGCCGGCATTGCAGTCCGGGTTCGACGGTCCAGCGGGTAAGCGCGCGGCGCGCTCGGCGAGCAGGGTTACCGCGCGCATCAGTCCCATCGACAAATCGACGGCCAGGGTCTTTTCGGGCATGGGGCGCGACACGAGGTACGAGTGCGCCAACAGCCGCAACATCAGCGCATAGCCGGTGTTGGCCAAATCCACGGTCGCGGCCGCTTCTTCGTCCTCGATCCAGACGCGACCCGTGCGTCCCATGGGCGGGCGCAACACCGGGTTGTGGGCGGACGGAAAGGCCGGCTGAAAATTGGGGTTTTCGGCCTTCAGCACCCTGAATTCCTCGCGAATGGCCAGGAATTTTTGATAGTGCGAGTCGGTCGAATGCTCCGGCGCGCCTTCTCCTTGCTCGACGATCGTCGAAAATGCGCGCAGGGCCGTCTTCATGCAGATCACCGGTTTGGCCCCAGCCAACGCCAGCTCTGCGGCGGACAGTTGTAGCAGCGGGTCGCCGCCAAAGGCGGCTTCTTCACCCACATGAGTGACGAAGGCCCTCAGCTTCGCGCCCAGCGTTTCGTAGAACGCGCCCACGGTCTCGTAGTCGAGCGCCATCGGTGTGAGTCGAGCGCTGTCGACGCCGCGTCGAAAATGCGTTCCCAAAGCGAAGCCTTCACCGTCCGGCTCGTTCGAAGTGGCGGGCCGCTCGAGGTGCACGAAGTGTTGGATCACCGACTCGTTGAACGGCGCCAGCTTGACCACGATCCCCGCCGGGAGATTGCCGGGATCGAGCGGAAAATTGCCACGTCCGAAGCGTGGCGCGCCGCCGAGTGCGGCGGTGATGTTCCACACCGCCGCCAAGTGACTCATCTCTTCGACCGCGACGTTTAGGATCACGCGCCGCCAACCGGCGACAGCCGCGGCCTCACGCGCGCTCAGACCTTCACTCTCGCCGCTGCGCAGGCTGAACGCAGCGTACAAGTACGTGCACATCAACGTGTGTTCGAGCTCGGCGGCTTCGTACAACAAGTGAACGAGCTGTTCGCGACTCGGGGGAGTAACCTCTAGGTTCGTTGCCACGGTGCGGTTGTAGCAGCCCCGTTCGGCGCGGGCGAGCGCGCAACGACTCCGGGGCGCCCCCGCGCGCTGGCTCGAATCGGACACACCGCTGACCCGAGCTTGACTCAATCGCGGGATGGCGTGATCTAACCCAGAGCGAAGGAGGATTACCGCGATGAAACCGACCCCGTCCGGCTGGCCGCGTCTGAGTACTTCCATCTACTACGACGACCCGCGCGCAGCGATCGATTGGTTGTGCCGCGCGTTTGGCTTCGAAGTACGGCTCAAGGTCGAGGGCAATGACGGAGTGATTCATCACTCCGAGCTGTGTTTTGGCGAGGCATTGGTGATGGTCAGCGGAACTGCCGGTAAAGAGCACTGGCAAGCGCTCTACCGCAGTCCGCAGGCGACCGGCTGGGTCACCCAATCCTGCGCGCTGTTCGTCGACGACGTGGATGCGCACCACGAGCGCGCGATCGCGGCTGGCGCCAAGGTCGTGCGAGCTCCCGAGACCAACGACTATGGCGACGAGTACTGGGCCGATCGCTCCTACGGCGCGCTCGATCTGGAGGGCCATTTGTGGTGGTTCATGCAACGCATGCGAGGTCCCCGCGAGCGCGCCAAATAGATCATAGTCGAGCTCTTTCGCGTCTCAGCTGATGTCTCCGGCTGGGACGCGCGAAACAACCTAGCTTCGCCGTGACTCGGTTGCGTCACGAAATCATTGAACAAATCTCGCCGGCTTCGGTTGGCACATGGCTTGAAAAGGCTTGTGTCGTCAGCCGAGGAGCGCAGAAGTTCAAATGATTTCACGCAAGCAATTGGAAGATATCGCAGCCGCCGTTCGGGGCATTCCCATCTTTGGTTGCCTACCTCGGAGCACCGCGGAGGCGGCTGGAGTGCGTTACGGCGATATCGTGATGAGCGTGAACGGCTTACGTACGGAGAGCATCGAGCACTACCTCACCGCGCGTGCGCTGCGTACGGACGGCATGCAGGTGCGCATTCTCCGAGCGGGCGAAGAACTGAACCTATTCGTCGACTTCGGCCCGGCCGAAGAAGACCTGGAAGCGTTCGCTGAGAAGATCGCCGAGGGACGTTACCTGGGCAAATCCGAGATTCCAGAAGCGAGCAAAGCCCAACCCAGCTGATGTTCACGTCGCCTGGACGATTTCGGCCAGCCAGCGCGCAGGCGCTTCTCGGGCCGCAAATTCAGCGCGAGCCACCACGCGCGTGACCACCTCGGCGTAGTCGACGCGAGTACGCCGCAATTCACGCAGCTGCGGCGAGAGCTCACGCAGCAGCAATTCGCGACCTCGTGGCTCACTCGGGATGTTGCTGTGTCTGCTGGGCATCAGTCCAACGAAGGTCGGTCGGTACGAGACGCCCGAGCCCACCGTCCAGAGCGTGCACGGCAAATGGACGGTCGTGTCTTCGAACGACTCGCGGGCGACCGCGAGTTGAGTGACCACGCCGATCAATTCATCGGCGACTTGCGTTGCTTCGGGCAGCTGACAGGCGCTCGCCAGGCGCTCTCGCAGCGTGGCTTCGGAACGCACGATTTGCCAAAGCCTCAGTCGGCCGTTCCCCGCGTCGGCGAGGATCACGGCGCGACCTGGCGAAAGGTGGGCGTTGTTGGCGGAGTGCAAGCGCGCCCACTCCAGGAGCTCGTTGCGCGCCGTCTGCGAGTCCGGGAAAATCGCGTCTGCTTGGGAATGGAAGCGAAAGCCGGAGCCCGATCCCGCCCAATCCTCGCGACTGGTGCGTACCGGACGAATGTCGAGTGACGCGACTTCGTGGAGCAGCGCGCGTCCGTCGACTGGAGGCCAGATCATGCCCCCAGGCATCATCGGATCGGGCACGAACAGCCGCTCACCCGAGTCATGCGAACTCGGGTTTTCAGCTCGGAGTTCGCGTTTGCTCGCGTCGACCTCGGCGTCGATTTCGGCTTCCAGCGAGGCCAGCGCGGATTGCGCGAGGCCGGTGTCGAGCGGTGCTGCGGGCTCGCGCTCGGCGCTCTGCATGCGTGAAAGCAGCTCCGCCGCGTCGTCTTCGTCGGGCTTTCCGTGATGCAGCTGTCCGGCGGCTGCCAGCGCGCGCACGCGATCGAGCGCGAGTCGCACGGCGAGCACGAATGCTTCGCGAATTCCCTCTCCGGAAGTGGCGGTCGAGGGCACCACGGCAACGGGCGTCACGCGCTGCAGCGATCGTTGAATCTCTTCGGTTGAAACGGCATCCGGCGCGTCCCGCTTGTTGGCTTGCAGCACGAGCCCGACCGGCGGACTTTTGCCGCGACAGAACGGCACCGTGTCGCGGACCCAGCCCAGCCCGAATTCCCACTCCATGCGGCGCGTGTCGAGCACCAGCACGAGCGCGTCTGCGGTCTCGATTAGGAGCTTGCGCCGATGCGCCAGCTCCTTCTGTCCGGGAACACTCACGATCTGACAACGGATCTGTCGCCCGTCGAACAGCCCACCCACGTAGTCGACCCAGTCGAAAAAGAGCGTTCGCCCGGCAAGCTCTGCCGGACACTCGACCTTGCTCGAGACCCCCTTGGCCAATGCGCGTAAACTGGTCGTCTTGCCCGACAACGCAGGGCCATCGTACACGATGCGTACGACGAGCACCCCCCTCGTATCATCGATGATCGCCATCGCACCTCTCGCCGGACTGCAATTGTGAGCGGCGTGAGCGGGAGCTCGAACCGCGCGCGCCTGCCGAGACCGAACGCGCGCGGTCAATACCGCTCATCGGATCGCGTCGTCGAATCAGATCAACGCGCTAGCGTGCTTGTTGACCGCGGTGCGCACGATCGCAAGATTGGACTGCTTCCTGTCGACCGCGAGGTACAAGAACGTGTTCGGGCCGACCAGCTTTACCAAGTGGATCTGATCCGACAACGTGATCAGCATGTCTTCGATCGTGCCCGTGAGGCCCAGCGTGCGCATGATCTTCAGCTTTTGCTTGACCAACTCGCTGTTGTACGCGCTGGCGGCGGTCAGATCGAAGTCCGTGCGCGAGGCCTTGACGGCCAAGGTCATCCCCGAGTCGAGGTCGACGAGCGACGCCGCGATGAAACCGTTGGTCTCTCCCGCAATCTTTTCTAATACTTCAGTGAGTTGTTTTTCGCTGGCCATTGGGCTCCTTTTTCCTTGTCTCTCGAACTCAGATGGTGAGTTGCTTTTCCATAGCTGCGAGTTGATGGCGGGACATCGCTAGGTTGCCTCGGGTCTTGTCGAGCACCAGGTAGATGAAGAGGGCGTCGTTGCTCGTCAGCGGCCGAATCAGGTGGTACTGACCATGGAGCGTGATCAAGATGTCTTCGATGGTGTCCTTGAGATTCAAGGCCTTCATCGTCTTGCGCTTGGCGCGCACCACCTCGGTGTTGCCGGCTGCCGCGACTTCCAAGTTGATCGGGCCATTGCCGTCGGAGCCCAGCATCATCCCGCTGTTGCTGTCTACGATGCAGGCGCCCAGCGCGCCGTCGAGCTGCATGATCTTGGCCAGTGACTCTTTGATGTTTGACACGATTTCCTCCTTAGAAATGTCGTCCGCCTCCCGACATGCGCGCGTGCGCCGTCGGTCGTGTTTGCGCCCCAAGTGCGAGTGTTGGCTGCTCGTTGCAATGGCCGCGCCAAGCCGAGATATGCGCGAGGATCGCGATGGCTCCGATGTGTGCCGGCCACTTTGGACACTTGCTGTCCAATCTGGGTGTGTCGAATTCGAAACCGACATGGCCGATTTGGACAGCGCGTCGTCGAAAACGAGAATTCGTCGACGTCGCATAGGCTCTGTCGTTGCCGAGCTCGTGGTGCGCGTTTTGCTACGCGAAGCGCGATGGGCGAAGTCAGTGTGCTGGACGGTGAGACGGCCGCGCCTTCTCATTCGTTGGACATCGCGACGGTGGAAGCACCGATCGCTTTGTGCACCGATGCAGGTTTGCTTCAGGCGGCCACGGCGCCAGCGCTGTTTCTGCTCCGGCGCGTGGCGATTCTCGACGAGCTGCCTGCGCCGGTTCCTCCCGAGTTGTGGCGTTTGCTCGAGCGCAGTCCGAACGGTGAAGCGGTCGAATGGCGGCCGCCCAACGCGCGCCAAGAAGTATTGGGTTTTACCCGTTATTATGCGGCGCGAGGGCTATTCGTGCTGCTGATGCGCGAGGTTTCGGCCAAGCACCTTGCTCTCTCGGAGCGGCTTCATCGCCAACGCATCGACACCACGGAGCGCTTGGTCGCCAGTATCGCCCACGATATTCGCAGCTCGGTTGCGAGCGTCGTGTACAGCGCGGACTTTCTGAACGTCAGTGGCAGTAGCATTGCACCGACCGTGCTCTCGGAAACGGTGCGAGACCTATCGCAAGCCAGTGCCAGTTTGCAGCTCACTGTCGACGCCTTGTTGGATTACGCGCATTTGGGGCCCAGTGTCTCCGTTCCAGTGCTCTTGCGCGATGTGCTGAATCGCGCACTGGGTTCGCTGCGCGTTCATTACCGCGAGGGCGCGCATCGCGTGCGCATGGATTTCGCGCCGCGGGCCGAGTGGGTGAGGGGCAACCCGATTGTCATCGAGCAAATCTTCGTCAACCTGCTGCTCAACTCGGTCGAGGCGTCGAGCGGGCCGCGTTGCGTGATCGTGACTGCGTTCCCAGCGCCGCGGCCTCGCAGTCCGCGCGTGGGCACGCCATTTTACGTGTGCATCCGCGTCTGGGACGACGGTCCGGGGATCCCGGCGGATTTACGCAGCTTCGTTTTCGATCCGTTCTTCACTACCAAGCATGGCAATCCCGGCCTCGGCTTGGCGATCGCGCGGCAAGCCGCCGAGAGCCTCGACGGCCTCTTGGAGCTGACCGACGACGACAGCGGGACCTGTTTTTCGCTGTATTTGCCTGGCTGCGAGGGCACGCCGTGATGCGCGCGTTGAGCCAACCGCTCGGCAGCGGCCTCGAGTCGGGCGCGCTCGATCTCGTGTGTGCCGCGGCCTCGCTGAAGACCGGGGCTCTGCTCGACCAGAACCTTCCGGAGCGCGCGAGAGAGCGGCTCGAAGGGCTGGCCGCGACGTTGCCAGACTTGTTCGGCACGTTGGACCCAACGTGCCTCGATCGAATCGCGGAGCGACTCGGCGGCGAACCGGGGGATACCACGTTTCGAGAGATCTTGTTGCTCTCCGACAAGAGCCTGCACGTCATTCAACCGCTCACGGGCCAACCCGGGGTCGCCTTGGTTGCGGAGTGCCCGGCGACCAGCAGCATCGGGTTGGTGTTGTCGGCCATTCGCGCGCGAGTCGTGGATATGGAGGGCGGGTGAGCGTCGAACGAGAATCGAGTCGCGTGCTGCCGAGCATTCCGGTCGGTCCGGGACTGATCGCCTCGGTGCTGCGCTTGCTCGCCTTCATCGACGACCTCCCGGCGGGCGCGACCGGTGTGCTCAAGTTCGGCGAAGACGGCTTGATCTTGCTCGAGTCGCGCAAGATTTGCTGGGCCGTCGCGCGCTCGATGCGACTCCGACTGACGGACATTCTGCGCAACCAGAGCACCCCGCCGTTGCCCCGCGAGGCAGTGGAAGAGATCTATCGGCGTTGCAAGATCGACGGAAAACCGATCGGTGAAGCGCTGGTGATGAGCGGTCTGGTTACCGAAGCCGGCCTACGCGTCGCGTTGTTCAAGCACAACGGTGAAGCGATCGCTCACCTCGCGGGCAGTGGACTGTCGCCCGATGCGTTCGTCAGTCACACTCGCACCGGCTACGATCCCAAGTTTTCGTTCTCGCCCTGCGAGGTGCTGGCCATGCTCGGCTCGCTCGACGATCCCGCGCGGGCGCTCGCTGCGCAAATCGAGCTCGGCAATACGCTCGTCCCGGACAGCTTCGGCGCCGCGTTCGTGCGTAGTGACACGACGTCCGGTGCGCTGGTGATCGCAGTCGACCGCTCGTGCGATCTGCCAGTCAGCGACCTGGTTGAAGTGTGCAATTGGACGGCAGGCCTATTCGACGTCGCCCACACCTTCGATCGCGAAGCGGCCTTGGCGCGCGCGACCTGGGGTGGCCATCTCGCGCTCGTGACCTGGCGCGCCAAGGACGTAGCATACGTCGGGCTGTGTGCTTCACGGGCCGCTGCCGCGCGCTTGGTCGGTCGCTTGGAATCGACTGCGAAGTCCAGCGGGGTGATCGCGGCCGCGGCGCGCTACGGGGGGCCGGCATGACCCGGCTCTTGATCGTGGACGACGACGCGGTGCAGGCACGCGCGTTGGCGCGCGCGTTTTCACGGTTGCGGCCCGACTTCACGTTGCTCACTGCGAATAGCGGCCTCGAAGCGACTCAGTTGATGAGCGGGCAGGCCGTGGACTTGGTGCTCACCGACTTGCAAATGCCCGAAATGGACGGCTTCGAGCTGGTGGCTTGGATCCTCAACAATTGTCCGGACGTGGCCGTGTTCACGATGTCGGCCTTCGGGACCGAGCAGACCGCGGCTCGCCTGGAGCGAATGGGCGGCATCGAGTATCTGACCAAACCACTCGACGCAAAACAGACGCTTGCTCGTTTGACCGAGGCGCTCAGTCAGTCCGTGCGTGGCCACGTGCAGAACGTGAGTTTGGCGTCGTTCCTCCAACTGATGGAAATGGAGCGCAAGACCTGCAATTTGACCATTCGCAGTGGCGACAAGGTCGGGGTTCTGGTGATCCGCAAAGGCCAACTGATCGACGCTCACTGCGGCGAAGTGCGCGGTGAAGACGCCGCGATTTCGATCATCGCTTGGCCGAATTCGAGCATCATGATCTCTCGCCACGGTGAATTCGGTCCGCCCGTGATCGAAAAGTCGCTCGGGTTCATCGTCATGGAGGCGATGCGCGTTCAAGATGAAGCAGCGCGCAACGCGCCTCCGCCCCTCGATGGCAGTGGTTCGATCTTCCCTGGGCCGCGCGTCTCTTGGCGACCGAACGGTGCGAGCGCCGATTCCGCACTCCCGCCCGCGAATGGCTCGTATTTGCCGGCAATTCGCGAGCTGGGCCTGCCGAGCGGCACCAGCGCGATCGCGGTGGTCGAGACAGCGACGGGTGCCGTCCTGCAGTTTGCCGCCAAGGACGGCTGTCCAGTGGCGGAACTTGCGCGCAGCGCAGCACTCGTCGTGCGCCATCAGCTGAACACGCTGACGTTGTGCAGCGAAAATGAAGGCATCGAGGAGCTCGTGCTGTCGACGAGCACCTATTGCGACGTCATTCGTCCGATCGGCAACGGTCTAGCGCAGTTCGCCCTGCTCGTGTTCGCGCCGGACGAGACCAATCTGGTCATGGCTCGCATCGAACTCGACCGCTTCATTGCTGGTCGCTCTTCGCTAGCACCGCTTGCGCAACCTTTGACCTGAGTGCGGCTTTCGCCTGGCGACTCAGCGGACCCCGTAGCGCCGGAGCCGGGCGCGCAACGTCGACCGCGGAATGCCGAGGTCTTGGGCTGCTCGCGATAGATTGTGCTGGGACTCTTCGAAGGCTCTCAGGATCAAATCGCGCTGCAGGCTGGGCAGTGATGCTGGTCGCGCGAGCCGGATGGTCGATTGGTTGGTGTTCGTCGGCTCAGTCACGTGCCCGGGCGCTTCGGCCGGCGGCGTCACTCGGGCCACGCTCGGCCCTTGCCACGACTCGGGCGACGCCGTCGCGGTACCTCGCGCTTGCAACGCAAGTTCGATGTCGGCGCGCTGAATCTGCCCGTCGCGTGCGACGATGGTTGCGTTCTCGACGACCGCGCGCAGTTCGCGCACGTTGCCGGGCCAAGAGTAGGCGAGCAATGCTTCGAGCGCGTCGGGGTTCAGGCTCATCCTGCCGACCTGATGCCGCTTGCCGAATTCGACCAGGAAGTGCCGCGCCAAGTCGGGGATGTCCGAGACTCGCTCGCTCAAGAGCGGGGTGCGAATCGCATAGCCGGCCAGGCGAAAGAACAGATCGGCACGCATCGAACCACTGAGGGACGAATTGAGCGGCCGATTCGTGGCACTGACGATGCGCGCGCCGAATACGCGAGTGCGCGTGCCGCCGACCCGGCGAAACTGGCGGATCTCCAGCACGCGCAGCAGTTTGGCTTGTAGGGAGAGCGGCATCTCGCCGATTTCGTCCAAGAAGAGCGTGCCCCGACCTGCCTCTTCGAATAGCCCCACGTGCGATGACCGTGCGCTGGTGAACGCGCCGGCTTCGTGCCCGAAGAGCTCACTTTCGAACAGCTGCTCCGGTACTGCCGCACAGTTCACGCTCACGAACGGCTCGTTGGGGCAGGTGAGCGCGTGCACGGCCTGCGCGACCAGCTCTTTGCCCGTGCCGGTCGGCCCTTGGATCAACACGGGCACATCGCGAAATTGCGCGACTCGGCGCACGTGCTCCCGCAGTTCGCGCGCTTTTTCGCTCGCCCCGACCAGCCGCAACAAGGACTCTTCCAGCGGCGCGGGAGCGCACTCATTGGCGCTGCGCTCGCGCGTGGCACGTCGTTGTGCCGCGAGTTCTCGAATTCGCGCCGTGAGCACCTCTTCCGGCACTGGTTTCTGCATCACATCCTGCACGCCGGCGCGCGTGGCGGCGACCGCGGTGCGCACGTCGATGTGCGCGGAATGAATGATGGTCGCGGGGGGGCTACCCTGTTGCGCTAGCGCGTAGACCTCCATGCCGTCGACGCTGCCCATGCGCAGATCGAGCAACATCACGTCGTACTCGTTGCTCTCGAGCCGACTGAGCGCTGCTCGTCCATCGAGCGCGGTATCGACCTCGAAGCCCTGCAGGTCGAGCACGCGTTGCAGTGCGCGCACGAGCACACTGTCATCGTCGACGACGAGCACCCGAATCGCACCGCTCCCGCTAGCGGAATACTGTGTCAGGCTCGACAAACTTGAACCACTCCGTCCCTCGTCGAACGGCACTTGCCGCCGGACCCTTAGCTTTAGGGCCCTAAGCTACACAGCTTCACCGATGAGCGAGGCTTCGGACAAGTCCGATCGCGAGTCTCAGTTTGACGCAAGCCGTTCTGCATCAACCGGGGAGCGGTGCGTGTTGCAAGTTTCGTTGCGCGGTGTTGCAGGATTCATTGCGCGCCGGGGCGACTCCGATCGAGCACCTGTGCAACTGCATCGCATGCGTCGCTGGTCGGCGTCGGTGAATCACCGCCCGCAGCGCACAACCAGAGTGAGTCGAAAGCGCGACCGTCCTTGGTCTCGATGTGTAACTCGACCGGAACCAGGCCAAGCAGCGCGAGGCGCGTGAGCAACGAGCCGAGCAACCCCAGCGAATCGGGTGCCTCGAGCGTGAGCATGAGTGAGCCGCCGTAGGCGCGGGTCTGCAGCAGGCGGTAAGAATCGATCACGAACGCCGGCTCGGTGCGGATGTCGTTTTCTTCGGCAAGCGCGGGATAATCGATGCTCAGGGGGTCTTGGGCCGCGTCGCTCGAGTCGAGCCTCAATAAGTACAATTCGGCGATCCAGTCCTGATCGCCGCTCAGCCTCGCGTGGACGTGGTCAATCGAGATGTGTTGCTCGGCCAAGCAACAGCTCAAGTGGGCGAGCCACGCGCCGCGGAAGGGACCTCCCAGTCGCACCCGATAGCTGCCCGGTCCGAGTTCCGTCGCTTCCGACCAGGCTTTGCCGCGGCGTGTAAAGGCGCTCCCGTCCGTGCGCGATATTCTATTCATCGTCTGGATCGGTAACCGCTTTTCCGTTTCCAGCGTGCAACGCCGGGCAATTTTCCTAGATCCGAGCGGTTCAGCCGTAGCGGTCGTCACGCCACGGGTGGGCGCTCATGGAGTAGCCGCGCTGCTCCCAAAAACCAGGCGCGTTTTCGGTCAGCACTTCGAGCCGGTTGATCCATTTGGCTCCCTTCCAAGCGTACAGCTGGGGAGTGATCATGCGCACCGGGCCGCCGTGCTCCCGCGGCAGCGGAGCGCCATCCACTTGATAGACAAGGAGTACATCCGGCTTGAGCGCCTCTTCCAACACGATGTTCGTGCTGTACTCGTCGCTCGCGTGGGCCATCAGAGCA
The DNA here is from genome assembly GCA_035634635.1 of Polyangiaceae bacterium. Taxonomy (GTDB): domain Bacteria; phylum Myxococcota_A; class Polyangia; order Polyangiales; family Polyangiaceae; genus PMG-095. Next base: position 82,542 of record DASQCO010000154.1, on the reverse strand, counting down.
CTCGCGCTTTCCCGAGGGTTTGCCAGCGCGAGCAAGTCGGAGACGCGCACACCCTTCCACGCTAGGTCGAACTTCGACCAGGTGGTAACACAGTGAAAGTCACTCACGTCTTCCACCTGTTCCAACTCCAATAGCTCGGGGAATCCGAGCACGAGCGGCGTCTCCACCGCACCGTCGATCGTCAACCGGAACGATTCGCGGGTCACTTCCGGCAGGATCCCCAGGTCGAGTACGGGCCACTTCTTGCTGGCGCTTTGCCCGATCGGCAACCGTGGCATGCCGTGCCGATTGCTGGGGCCCGTCCCGAGCGGAGCGGGATCGGTCAGGGCAGGGGTCGCCTGCGTGCGCACTTCCCAGCGCTTTCGCAGCTCCATGCGGGCTTGGATGACGCGCTCGAGTTTCGATGCAGGCACGGGAGTTACCGTACCACCCCTTCGGGGGCGCTGGCGGCGGTTCGTGGCGAAAACCGCCAGCACACCTTGTGGCTCATTCGACTACGCTGCAACACGTGGATACTGCTGCCCGCGTTCGATTCCTCGAGGATCGCCAGCGCGTTCTTTCTGGGGCTCTGAGAGGCTTTGCCGAAGCAACGACAGATTACGAAGCGTTGCTCGACGTCATCGCCAAGACCTTATCCGAGGTCGTCAAAGACGGCTGTGTCGTGCGCCTGTTGGGGGCGGACGGCTGGCTATTGCCGGTCGCGATGCACCTGCCATTCGAGCAGAGTGTGCAGGACACCGAAGCGATCGCTCGTCTCACGGCTCACATCAGCGGCGCGCGGAACGTGACCGAGCACGCGGCGGGTCGCCACGTGCTGGAGACGGGACAGGCCGTGCTCGTGCCCAAGATGGACTACGAGCAGCTCCGGCAAACGGCGACGCGAAATGTGGTGGATGCGTACGAGACGATCGGCATTCACAGCCTACTGTTGGTGGCGCTGCGCGTGCGCGGTGAATCCTTTGGCTTCGTGGCCTTGGTGCGGTTTCTCCCGGATTCACCGGCCTTCGACGAGGCGGATCGAGATTTCGCGCAGGCTCTCGCCGACCACGCCGCGCTCGCGATCAGCAACGCTCGCTTGCTGCGCTCGGTGAGGGAGGAACTCGCCGAGCGAGAACGCGCCGAGGCAGCTTTGCGCAAGAGCGAAGAGCAGCTGCGGCAGGCCCAGAAAATGGAGGCGATCGGCCGACTCTCGGGCAGCGTAGCGCACGATTTCAACAATCTGCTGTCGGTCATTTTGAGCTACAGCGATCTGCTGCTCAGCGATCTGAAGCCAATCGATCCACTGCGCGGCGATATCGAGTCGATTCGCAAGGCCGGCGAAAAGGCGGCCGATCTCACGAAACAGCTGCTCGCGTTCAGTCGTCAACAAGTGCTCGCGCCGCGCGTCGTCGATCTAAACAGCGTATTGGTCGACTTGGAAAAGATGCTGCGCCGGTTGGTCGGCGAAGACGTGGAGATCGTGACTCACTATGCACGAACCCTGTCTCGAGTGAAGGTCGATCCGAGCCAGATCGATCAAGTGCTGCTGAACCTGGTGATCAACGCGCGCGACGCGATGCCGAGCGGCGGCAAGTTGACGATCGAGACCAAAGACGTCGAGCTGGACGACTCGTACACCAGTGAGCACTTCGGTGTTGCCCGTGGACCGCACGTGATGCTCGCGGTGAGCGACACCGGAGTCGGCATGGACCCCCAAACTCAGGCGCGCATCTTCGAGCCGTTCTTCACCACCAAGGAACTTGGCAAGGGCACCGGCCTCGGGCTCTCCACGGTGTTCGGCATCGTCAAGCAGAGTGGCGGGCACATTTGGGTGTACAGCGAGCCCGGTGGGGGCTCCACGTTCAAAATCTATTTCCCCGCCACCGACGCCGAGCACACGGCGTTGCCACTGCCAATCGAAGCCATTTCTTTGGAAGGCACCGAATCGATCCTGCTCGTCGAAGACCAGGACGAGGTACGCCGCGTGGCCCAAACCATCTTGCGTCGCTACGGGTACCACGTCATCGAGGCGCGAAACGCGGGCGAAGCCCTGCTCATCTGTGAGCGTCATCCTCGCAACATTCACTTATTGGTCACGGACGTGGTCATGCCGCAGCTCAGCGGGCGTGAGCTGGCAGAGCGGCTGTCCGTGATGCGCCCAACAATGAAAGTCTTGTACATGTCGGGTTACACGGAGAACGTGATCGTGCATCATGGCATCCTGGATTCGGGGATTGCCTACTTGCAAAAACCGATCGTGCCCGAGTTATTGGCTCGGCGCGTGAGGGAAGTGCTCGATTCGTACAAGCGGTAGCCGTCGGGTGATACGATGTCTGCAGATGTCATACTAAGGGGTTATTAATTCCGTTCTGGAGTGGCTGTCTCAATTTGGTTCGCTGTTATTCGAAAAATGCCTAGGGACTGCATAGCTTCTCGTCCCTTAGTATCGAAGGCATGATTGGACCCGCGGCTCTGCTTGCAGCTTGCTCGCTCAATGCCTTCGGCGCCTATGATGTGCTGTCGGCAAACACCACGCACCCACACCCTTCACTCGATCGGGTGGTGTACGAAGTTGAAGTCGATCACCAACAATTGAATCGCTTTGATATCACCCATGTGAGTGATAAGCACGGCGGGCGCAACGGACCAGTGCTGCTGCTGAGTCCGTTCCTGCTCCCCGGTCAATTCTACGAAATCAGCGAAACGGGGGAATACACCAAGTCAGCCGCGGGCGAACTGGCCAAGGCAGGCTACGACGTGTGGCTCGTCGATCAACGGCGCACGCGCTTGCCAGTTGGGTCCTGCGAATCAGGCACTGATTGCAGCGCGATGGCGAGTTGGAATTTCGACGCCTACTCGCAAGATGCGCTGTTTGCCTTGTCTTTGCTCAAGTCGTTCAATCCAGGGCAAAAGCCGGTGCTTGGCGGTTTCTCGGCGGGGTCCAACGCGACGCTGGCCACGGTCAATCGCGCGCCGCGCGAGTTTGCGGGCGTGTTCATGTACGAGGGCACGTTCTTCACCGAGGATCCGGCGATCATGGCGCACAATGACGCCATCTGTACTTCGCTAGAGACCGCGATCGCGGGCGGGGGATTGTACGATCCGAGCTCGGCCGTGCTGGGCGCGGTCTTGAACTTGGCTCATGCTGCGCCGTCGGCGCCTTCGCCGATCCCCGCGTTTCCGCCGGGCACCACCAACGAACAGGCAATGTTCTACGTGTTCGGCACGCCGCCGCCGGTCGGTGCGCTCTCGCCAACCGCGGGCTTCATCCGTAACCAGGTGGACTTCACGAAGCAGCAGTTCGTGTATACGAACGAGCAGCGTCTGCAGCTCGTGGGGCCCCTGTTCGACAACTATGGATCGCTGGCGGCGCTGCGCGATCTATCGTGCGGTCTCGCTGGGCGCGACGATAGCCACTACAACAACGTCGGCGCGTTTCGCGGGGACGTGCTGATCTACGTTGAAGGAACGGGTTTCGGCCCAGCCATGTTCGATACGGCTTCCTTGTTCGAGCGCGCCGCCGATATCCGCATCGAACATCACCCCGAGCTCGGTGAGGCCGATCCGTACTTCGGCTTTCGCTGGAAGCAGACGTTCATGAAACCGTTGCAAGATTGGCTCAAACGCACCCTGTAGTAATTCGCCCGGAATAGACAAGGTCGGGGCAGGGGCTATTCGCCGAGGGCGGTCTGAGCTGCGGGGCTCGGCCGCGGCCTCGCGCTCCGATCGAGGCTCGCCTAGTTCAGGGGTGGGGGCGCGCTGCTCGTGCGTTGATAGTCCAGAACCGACCGAAGCTTGGTGAGGAGCACCAGCGGCATCAGCGGCTTTTGCACGAAGGCAAATTCGGAGCTCAGCACCCCGTGATGGATGATGGCGTCGTCGGTGTAGCCGGACATGAAGAGCACCTTCATTCCGGGACGGAGCGGCGATAGCCGCTCCCAAAGCTGCCTGCCGCCGAGCCGCGGCATCACGACGTCCGTCAGGAGCAGGTGGATTGCGCCCCTGTATTGCTCACAGATCAACAAAGCGTCGCCGCCGGTCGCCGCCGCGAGCACGTGATAGCCATGTTTCCTGAGTACTGCACAGGCTAGCTGGCGCACCTGTTCGTCGTCTTCGGTCAGCAGAATCGTTTCTGTGCCGCGTAGAGTGTGAGGCACGACCGTGGCTCGCTCTTGCTCGTGCACCTTTGCCTCGGCACGCGGGAGGTAAATCTTGAAAGTCGTGCCTTCGCCCGGCTCGCTGTAGACCCAGATATTGCCGCCGCTCTGCTTGACGATCCCGAACACCGTCGACAGACCGAGGCCCGTGCCCTTGCCGCGATCCGAGCAGTGCCGCGAACGACGACAGCCAGACTGGCACGGCGAGCCACTCGCTCGGACGGTGTCGCGCAGGGCCGGCGCGCTGATCGAGGAACAGGAGCGCGCACCCGAGCCAACGTAAACTCTAGCGCTTGGCGATCGGTCAGTGGGAACGAACTGCACTGCCGGAGGCTCGCATTTCCGCAACAGAGCGCGCACGATACCGCTCGCTGTGAGGCGTTTGCGAACGATCTTGCTCCCTCGCTCAGCCCGAGTCAGACAGCGAGACTCATGTTGCGACTCATTCGCGGGTTCGAACGACGAATCAGCACCGACACGCGGGATCTGATCTTTCGCGGCCTTTTTTCGTCGATCTTCCTCGGTCTCGGCAGCGAACACCTGGTCGACGACCGCTTGATTCAGCATTTCATGCCGACGTGGGTGGGCTATCCGATGCTCGCATCTCGCTTCAGCGGCTTCGTGCTGCTGCTCGGTGGCATGTCCATCCTCGCAGGTTATCGAATGCAACTCGGTGCGCGCCTACTCGGTGCGTTCTTGTTCGTCGTGACTGTGACCGTACACTTACCCGGTCTGTACTATGTGCCGCCCGGCATCCCGGCAAACACCGAATGGCTGTGGGCGGTGTTTCAGCGTTCGAACCTGGTGAAAAACCTGTGCCTATTCGGGGTCTGCGTTCACCTCACGACACTCGCGCCTGGCCGTTTCAGCGTCGACGCCTGGCGCGCCCGCCGAAAGTCCCCCGGTCCAGTGACGCGCGGACGAGATGAGAGGGACTAACCGCCGAGCCGCAGAGGCCGCAGAGATCTGAGAGAGGAGAGATTGGGGGGGACCGTGCTTCGGCGTAAGCGGAGACGTTCGTCGCACCACGAGACCCTGAAGATCTCTTCTGATCTCTGTGTCCTCTGCGGCTCGGCGGTTCAAGTTCTGGGGTCGTTCCGCGCGTGCGAGAGGGTTCAACGCGGGATCCGGGCGAGTCCGGCGGAGGTGCCGATCCATAGGGCCTTTTCGAAGGTTTCAAAGGCGGTGACATCGCCATCGGGCAGTGGGCCCAGTCTCGAGGCAGGCGCGTTACCAGTTGGATCGAAGGTAACGAGCCCCGCGCCCATGCTCGCGGCGTACAAGCGCGGGCCGATCCGCAAAAGACCGTGCGGATTGATCCAAAGGCTTTCAGAGCCGGCAACTCGCGTCGCGCCACGCGCACCCAAGCGGGTGATCCCGCCCTGATAGGTGCCGACGTACGCGCCGTCGCGGTCGGTCGAGAGCGCGGTCACCCAGCGGTGCGGCAGTGAGCCATCGTCGACGCTGAAGGTGGTGGTGCCATCCTTGGCGATGCGCGCGACCCCCGCTGCCGTCCCGACCCATAATGTGCCCTCCGCGCTCTCGCTGACCGCATAGGCGATCCGACTCGGCAAGCCTTGGCGCTCGTCCAACTTGTGCCATTGGCCATCGCGCAGACCGAGCAAGCCGTCGCTGGTCGCGAGCCACAGCGTGCCGTCCTTGGCGCGCGTCAGGCCGTTCACGTGCGAGGCCGCGAAGCCCAGCGGGATGTCTCGGAATTCGCCATCCTCCAGCAGGAATAGGCCGGTCGCGCTTGCCGCCCAAAGCTGCTTCGGCTCGGCCAATAGCGCATTGATGAAGCGCGGTGCACCGCTCAGTTGCGTGATGTTCTCGTGCGCGTCGATGTTGAAGGCGCCGCCGTCGAAGGTTCCCACCACGAGCTTGCCCTGATACTTCGCCAGAGCAGAGATGTGGCTCGACGAAAGATCGCCCGCAGTGATCGAGCTCGGGTCGGGGAGTCGCGTGCGCGGAGCGAGCGCGGTGAGCTCGGTTTTCGTCAGATCGAGGGCAGGTTCGAACGCACCGGCGCGGTACAGGCTGCGAGTCCCGTCGCGGAATGCGACGAGCAGGTCGTCAGCGCGGCTGGCAATTGCAATCGGGTGTGCGGCGGGCAAGCCGTTGCAGGGCGTGACTTCGCGACCGTCGATACGTAGGATGTCGTCGAACAGTTCGACTTGCTGTTCACCTGCCTGGAGCTTCGAGCGCAGCGCACTCTTGCCGAACCAGCAGCGCGTTCCCTCGACCGTTTGCCGAGCTACCGATGCAGAAGCTGCCGCGCGAGCCGGATTCGGCGTACTCGGGGTTGTGGGAGCGGACTTTGCGCGCGAAACGCGAACCCGTCGCCCTGCTTCGGAGACGGCGACGCGGGCCGCACTGCGTGCACTGTTCTGCGCATAGTCCGTGGCAACCAGTTGTACGTTGTGCGAGCCTACTTCGAGGGGCGCGATGGTCGCCGTCCATTTGCCTGCGGTCGTGGGCGCTAGAGCATGGACGATACCCGCAACTTCTACGCTGACGCTCTTCACGTCCACGAGATCGAAGCGAATCGCGTCGCCCGTGCGATCGAATACTTCCGCTTCGGGCACTGCGGTGAGCTCGAGGCCATTCTCGACTGCGCGAGCCTCGAGCTGATAGTGCGGCGCTTTGCTATCCACGCGCAGGAACAAGCTGCTTCGGCGTTCGGTCTTGCCTTGGGTCGTCGTGAGGACGATCACCTTGTACAAGCCATCAGCCACGCTCCGGGGCACCAGGAAGCGGCCGAGCCACAGGCCCTCGGCTTCATGGTAGCTGCATTGGACTTGCCCACCCCAAGGCAGGATCGCGGTCACCGCGCCCGTGCCGCGAGGTGCGCGAATGCGCAGCTCGGGGTCGCCAGGAGCAACGCGATCGGGCGACAAACCGTCCGTCGCGAGCAAGCTCGTGAACGTCGAAACCAGCCCAAATTGCTTCGCCAGCTCGATAGCGTCGCTGCGGTCTTTGGGATTGTGCTCAGCGACGAAGCGGGCTTCGAGCGCTGACAGCTTGGTGCGCGCCCACTCGCGCGGGACACTTTGCCGATCGCTCTCGCGGTCGCTCAAAGTCACGCTCTTCTCGAGCTGCACCGGCTCCCCATGGAGCGTCGCGGTCACGCTTGCCTTGAGCAACGTGGCGTTGGCACGACCGAGCACGTGGATGCGGTCGCCGAGCGCGAGTCGTTCCGGGACTTTGCCGTAGCGATCGTCTGCGGTCATGCCTTCCACCGTGACGTGCACGTTTTCGAGCACGGGTGCGGCCACGAGCTGAGCCAATGAGCGAACCAGCTCGCGCCCGGCATCGCCGCCTGGCAAGAAGCGCAAGGTGGCGTTTGGAAAGAGCTGCTCCAGCTGCGGTTGTCGTGACGGGTAGTTCACGAGACCAACGAACACCCGCGTGTGTGCGAAGTCGCTCGGCTTCGATGCTGGGGCAAGCAAGTCCGGCTTCTCACCAACCGTCGATTGGCCATCGGTCAACAGAACAATCACCGGGTTCTCGGAGTCCTGGGTCAGCTCGCGCGCTCGATCGATCGCGGCTTCGATGTTCGAGAAGCCGGCGGCGCGCTTGGCCGACAGTTCGCTGAGCGCCTTGTTTTTGGCTTCCGCAGAGGCCGGGGTGAGCGCGCCCCAGCTGGCGAGCTGATCGTCGAATTCGACCATGGCCAGCCGATCCTGCGCGGTCAAATGCTCGAGGGAGCGCTGCACCAACGACTTTGCTTGATCGAGCGCTTCACCTGCCATGGACAACGAGGTGTCGACCACGAACACGAAGTCTCGCGCTCGTTCGCGTGCAGCGAGTGTGTCACTGTTGAAGGCGAAGTCTACTTGGGCAAAGCCCGGCTCTGCGGCTTTGCCAGCGATGGCGCGGAGTGAAAGATCGAGCGGCTCGGCGCGCTCTGCCCAACGCACCACCAAATCCTGACCGAGTGAACTTGCGGTGCGATTGAGCAGCACGCGCTCGGTGTTCGTATCGAGCTTGACCAGTCGCGCATCGGGATGGTTCAGCGAGGCGACGCGGGACAGCTCGGCCTCGCCCTCGATGTCGACCTGGAAGTCGAGCGTCGGTTCGCCTCGGCGCTCGGAATGCGCGGCCGGGAACGTAAAGCTGCGCTCGGCTCCAAACGATTCCACGCTCTGGACGTAGCTCAGCTCGACGCGCCGCGACTCGCCCGGCGCGAGCGGCGACATGGCCACGCTGAACCGGGAATTGCCCGTGTTTTCGCTGAGCGTGGCGCTCTCACCACGCGCCTTGGCTTGTTCGAAATTGGCTTTGGCCTCGGTCTTCTCTTGAGCGCTCGCGCGGATGCGTTTGCCGTTGCTGAAGTAGGCGAGCTCGCTCACGGTCGCGTCGCTCGGCAGCGGGAAGCTGTAATTGAAGTCGATTTGCCCGATGCCATCATTGCTGACGACATCGACGACGCGAACCTGCACGCTGCCCGCGCGTACCACGGCGCTCACATGCGAGTACACCAGGCGCGCCGCCTCAGCCGTCGGCGTGCTCGCGCCGTTGGGCGGCGCCGATCGCGTATCGCGCGCCTCCAGTGTCGGCGGTTCGACGCTGACGAATTCGGCGCTTTCTCGCGAGACCCGCTCAGCCGCGACTACGACCGGATCTCGCACCTTGCGCGGTCCGGCATGCGAGTCGCCCGCGCTACACGCGCTCACACATTCGAGCAGCAGCGCCGTAGCGCTCAGTCGACCTAGGAAAATGCCCAATGATCTACGTTTAGTCATGGCGCTCACTGCTTTCCACCAACCTCGACGACGAAGAAGCGGACTCCCGGGCTGCCCCCTGGCTTCACGCGTGCGATGCGTTGCGCGCCCTGACGCTCGACACCGACTAGCTCGAGGCCCACGTCACTTCCGCCGAGCACCAGCACTTGTTGCTTCGAAAAGTCGATCGCCGGCACGGGTGGCTGCTCGGTAGCGGGGAGCGCGCTGACGTGCGCCTTCCAGAGCGCGCTCCAGACAGCGCCGGTGCGCGCCCAGCGCACGTGTGCACCGAGCAATCCCGAACGATCAGCGAGCGACTCGACGCCGGTGAGCGGCTCTGCCGTCAGCTTCTCGCCGCTGCCGTTTGCGTAGTCCACGCCAATCGACGACGAATAGGCGCGAGTGGTGTCGGTGAGGGTGCCCGACAGGCCCGAACTCTGTCCCGGTAGGCCTGCGCGTGCCACACGGCTGGCAGCGTCATCCAGCCGGAAAAAGCGGCCTTCGGTATGACGAGCGAGGCCGTCGAAGGTCGTTTCCAAGGTGGTGTCGGTGCCGCAGGCAACGGTGTGCAGCACGATGCCGCGACGACGCGCCTCGCGCGAAAGCCACGACTCATCCGGGCTGTCGTCGTAGTGATGTGCCGGGGCATCACCCACGAGGTATATCAGTCGCACCACGTTCTCGTCGCCTTTGCTCGATCGCGGTGTCCAGGCCAGCTCCACGAGGGCTGCTTTCAGTCCTTCGAGCACCGCCTCCGGGGTGTCGCCACCGCCGCCCGCTTCGGTGGCGTCGAGGTATGCTTTCATCTCTTCCAGCTTGGGCGTGAATGGCTTCACGCGCGTCACGAACTCATCGCCTTTGTCGCGAAAGGCAACCAACGCAAAACGCACGTCCGGTTTCGGTTCGCCTTCGGCCAAGCTTTGCGCGATCTGCCCGATGCGGGCTCGCGCTTGCGCGATGTACGGTCCCATCGAGCCCGTGGCATCCATCGCGAAAGCCACCTCGATGCGCGGAGCTCGCGTGGCGCGCGCCGTGGACGTCCACAACCAGATCGCAATTACCATCCCCAGGACCGAAGCGAATTGCCGCATGCGCGCCGCTCTGCATCCGCTGTGCCGATCGCAAAATTGCGCGATTTGTCGCTAAATCGGCCCGATTCCGGGGGCGCGTGTTCCTGCGCAGACACGCGCTGTGTGTGCGCGGACGCTTGGCTCGGCATCCAAACGTACCAGGCACGCGTTGCTAGACTCATACACAGGGCGGTGGCGGATTACGCGCTTCGCGAATCTGACACACGCATTCGGACATTTGCTCATTGCAGCGCAGCTCCGAAATCGGGAAGACTGCGCTCGCACCGTGAGGTGCATGGGGCCGAGGTCTGTGGTGGCCGCGAGATGGTGCTCGCGTTACGGAGACCTCGGCAAAAGGAGGAAGTCGAACATGAAGAAAGTAACGATGCTCGGTGCGCTCTTGGTTGGCTTGTTCGCAGCGGGAGCGAGCTCTGCCGTGGTCAATGCACCAGTCAACATCGCCTATCCGATCTCCGGCGGTTCCAATAGTAACTACTTCAAGGTGAGCTTCTCGGCCACGTGTCCAGGCGGCACGAACAAGATTCAGTGGGCGTTCGACACGAGCAACGTGGTTGGTAACGCGACCTTTTATGACAACTTCAATACGCAGTTCCTCCACAAGTTGCCGACCGGTTGGCACACGATTGATGTCGTGGCGAGTTGTGGCCAGGAGCACATGAAGTTCTTCGTCAACTGAGCAGGAGGCGCCTTTTCGCGTTCCCGTCGCGGGTTAGCACCCGCGACGGGTTGTACGTTTCGGGCGGCTCTGCGGCTCCGGCGTGGCGTTGTCCACGGACGCTGATAGAGTCTTGTCGTGTCATGCCTCGCGGTTTGCCGTCTGCCCTGCATTGGTCGTGGTTCTTCTCGCTGCTCTTGGGCTGTCAGCCCGCTCGCCAGCCAACGCCAGGTGGCGGTATGACTCGGGCACCAGCGCCGTCCGCACCCTCCGCCCCCGCAATCGCTCAGGTTGCGCAAGGGCTGCGCTATCCGGACGCGCCTCGCGGTGAGCAACGAGACCTGTATCACGGCGTGACCGTCGCCGATCCCTATCGCTGGCTCGAGGACATGGATTCAGCGCAGACCCGGCAGTGGATCGACGCCGAGAACGCTTTGACCGCAGAACAATTCGCAAAGATCGGGGCGCGCGCGCCACTCGAACGTCGCTTGCGCGAGTTGTGGAACTATGAGCGCTGGGGAACTCCCTCGATCGAAGGCGAGCGGCTCGTCGTGGGTCACAACGACGGCCTGCAAAACCAATCCGTGCTCTACACACTCAGCCTGAAGGATGAAGCTGCGCACGAACGGAAACAGCTGCTCGATCCGAACGCGCTCTCGAAAGACGGCACGGTGGCGCTCTCCTCCTACGCGTTCAGCAACGACGGCAAACGCATGGCCTACGGCCTGGCCGACGCAGGTTCCGACTGGCAAACGTGGCGCGTGCGCGATGTCGCGAGCGCGAGCGACACCGCGGACGTGCTGCGCTGGGTGAAATTCAGCGGCGCCAGCTGGAGCCACGACGATCACGGCTTTTACTACTCGCGCTTCGACGAGCCAAAGCCCGGTGATGAACTGACCGGGCAGAACTACAACCAAAAGGTGTACTACCACCGGCTCGGTCAGCCGCAGTCAGCCGACACGCTGATCTATGCTCGACCCGATCACAAGGAGTGGGGCTTCGGCGCGGACGTCAGTGAGGACGGCCGCTGGTTGGTGCTGCACGTCCACATCGGCACCGACCCCAAGAATTCGATCTTCGTTCAAGATTTGCGCGCGCCGGCGGCAGCTCGCAAAACCATCGAACTCTTGCCGGATTTTACGGCCAAATTCAATTTTCTGGGCAACGACGGCGACACGCTCTGGTTCTTGACCGACGACTCGGCCTCGCGCAAACGGGTGATCGCCGTCGACGCGCGCAAGCCGGAGAAGGCGGCTTGGCGTGAGTTGATTCCCGAGGGGCCGGACACGATCGAATCGGTGAGCGTGGTCGGTGAGCGCTTGATCGTCACGTGGCTCCAGAACGCGCACACCAAGGTCACGATCCACCGCCTCGACGGCTCGCTCGAACGCGAGTTGCCGCTGCCCGGGATCGGCAGCGCGGGAGGCTTTTCGGGCAAGCGTCGCGATCGAGAGACATACTTTTGGTACATGGGCTTTGCGGTCCCCCCCGAGATCTGGAAGCTCGAGATTCAGACCGGGAAAACCAGCTTGTGGCGACGTCCGCAGGTCGCGTTCGATCCATCGCAATACGAGACCACGCAAGTTTGGTATTCGAGTGCCGACGGCACCCAAGTGCCAATGTTCTTGTCCGCGCGCAAAGGGCTTTCGTTCGATGGCCACGTCCCGACCTATCTGTACGGCTACGGTGGCTTCGAAATCCCGCTCACGCCCAGCTTCAGCGTGGCCAATCTGGTGTGGATGGAGCTTGGTGGGCTCTTGGCGATTCCGAATTTGCGCGGCGGCGGAGAGTTCGGCAAAGAGTGGCACGAAGCGGGCACCAAGTTGCACAAGCAAAACGTGTTCGATGACTTCATCGGCGCCGCCGAGTACCTGACCAAACACGGTTACACTCAAAAGTCCAAGCTCGCCATCGGAGGGCGCAGCAACGGTGGGCTCTTGGTCGGCGCCGTGATCACGCAGCGGCCGGACTTGTTCGGAGCAGCGCTGCCCGGCGTGGGCGTACTCGACATGCTGCGCTTCAACCAATTCACGATCGGTTGGGCGTGGGAATCCGACTATGGCTCGCCGAAGGACGCCGCTGAGTTCGCGGCGCTGCGCGCGTATTCGCCGTACCACAATACCAAGCCAGGTACCGCGTACCCGGCCACACTGATCTACACCGCCGATCATGATGATCGCGTGGTGCCGCTGCACAGCTACAAGTTCGCTGCAGCCTTACAGCACGCGCAGGCCGGGTCGGCACCGATCCTGATCCGCATCGACACCAAAGCTGGCCACGGCGCGGGCAAGCCCACCACGAAGCAGATCGAGGAATGGGCAGATCTCTGGGGCTTCCTCGTCGATCGGCTCGGCATCGAGACGGCCGCGATCGGGCATTAGCCGCCCGCGTTGCAATCTGGACGAGCTCGTCTCGAACGAGGGAGGTTGGGCGGCCGCAGGTGTCCCAACGCACCTCGCGGCTCGTCCGACTGCCCCAGAGCGCGTCCGGCAGGAGCGTCCCGCGACGCCGAAGGCTACGACGGTTTCGCCGTAAAGCTTGACCATCAACAAAAAAATTGGGCGGGCACTAGGCTGCGCTGCGCGGCACAAGCTAGTCTCCGGCGGCATGAGTAGGTTCCGCGCGCGGGACGCACGGGTCGGCGTCGGCGGAAGGGCTAACGGATGCTAGGCGACGGGGTTCTGGCAGAAGAAGACAAGTGGCGGACGCTGATTGCGGTCTGGCCCGGTTTCGTCTTCACCATCGACGCCAATAACCGTCTCACCTCTTTGAATCAAAGTTCCTTTCGCATCGATCGCGAGCGCGATCTGGGAAAGGACATGTTCGAATTCGTTAGCCCGGAGGCAGAAGCCCCGATACGCGAAGCGCTCGCGAAGGCCCGCGCTGGTGAGCCCGTCGTGCGGCGTGAGCGCACGCGGCTCACCGACGGCCGCTTTCGCTGGTTCGAAACGCGCTTCATCGGTACTCGCGATCATGGCGTGCTGATGGTCAGTCGCGACGTGACTGACGAGGAGACGACCAAGGTCGCCCTGAGTTTGCTCGCTGAGTCGTCCCGCGAGTTCTCCGAAGCCACGGACGACTACGAACGCTTGCTGCACGTGATCGCGCGCCGCTTGGCCGAAGTGATCGGTGACTTTTGCGCCATCCGTGCCCTGACCGAAGACCGCACCCAACTCGAAGTGGGTGTGGCTCATCATCCGGATCCCGAGGTGACCGCTTGGGTGCAGACGCTCCTCACCAACCACCAACACAGCGTCGGCGAAGGCGCGATGGGGCGCGTGGTGGTGACGGGGCAGCCGATCTTCATCCCTCGCATTACACGGGAGGAGTACGCGAACGTGACCTCCGTGCCCTATCGGGAGATCCTGGACCGGCTGAATATTGGCAGTGTGATCGTCGTGCCGATGTATTGCCGCGGCAAAGTCGTGGGCGCGGCGTCGCTGCTGCGCGCGGGTACCGAAAATCCGTACACCGAGCAGGACCTGCATCTGGTGCAGAATCTGGCCGACCACGCCGCGCTGGCGATCGCCAACGCGCGCTCGTTCGCGGCCGAGCGTGTCGCGCGTGCCGCCGCCGTGAGCGCCAACGAGGCGTTGCAGAAGTCCGAGGTTGCACATCGCTTGTTGTTCGACGCGAGCCCGATCCCGCTCTTCGTCTTCGAGCTCGAGACGCTCGAGGTGCTCGCCGCCAACGCCGCTGCGGCGCGACTGTACGGCTACTCGCACGATGAGTTGCTGCGCATGAAGCTCTCCGATCTGCGCGCCGCGTCCGATCGGCACCTCGTCGCTCCCTCGCTTTCATCCATCGGCGACGACGATGCAGTGGGCGTCGTTCGCCACTGTCGCAAAGATGGTTCGGAGTTTTTTGCCGAGTTCGCCTCGCGCCCGCTGTCGTTCGGCGGGCGCCGCGCCCGGTTTACGGTGATCAGTGACGTGACGGCGCGTCGCGAGGCCGAGGAAATGCGCTCGCTCTTGGCCGCCATCGTGCAGACGTCCAATGACGCGGTCGTGAGCAACCGGCTCGACGGCATCATCACCAGCTGGAATCACGCGGCCGAAAGCCTGTTCGGCTATACGGCGGCTGAAGCCGTCGGGCAGCCGATCTCCACGCTGATCCATTCCGAGCGCTTGACTGAAGAGCGCGAGTTGTTCGTCCGCGTGACCAGCGGTGCGCGCATCGAACAATACGAGACCGTGCGCATGCGCAAGGACGGCAGCGTAGTCTCGGTCGCGATCTCGCTAGCGCCGATCTTGGACGCCTCGGGCAAGGTAATCGGCGTCTCCAAGACCGCTCGTGATTTGAGCGATCAGCGCAAGGCGGAAGAGGCCTTGCGCAGTACTGAAGAGCAGCTGCGGCAAGCGCAGAAAATGGAGGCGGTGGGTCGCTTGGCGGGCGGCATCGCGCACGACTTCAACAACATCCTCTCCGTGATCCTGAGTTACAGCGATCTGATCGTGGCTGAGCTCAAGCCTCCGGACCCAATGCTTGCAGACGTGGGCGAAGTTCGCAAAGCCGCCTTGCGGGCAGCCGAACTCACGAGGCAGTTGCTCGTGTTCAGCCGCCAGCAGGTGGTCGCGGCCAAGGTGCTGGACTTGAACGAGGTCGTCTCTTCGGTCGATCGCATGGTCACGCGCATCTTGGGCGAGGACATCGAGCTCGTGTCGTTGCGCGGTAACCACTTGGGTCGAGTGCTCGCCGATCGCAACAACGTCGAGCAAGTGATCATGAACTTGGTCGTCAACGCGCGTGACGCCATGCCCATCGGAGGCAAGCTCACGATCGAAACCGGCAATGTGCATCTGGACGCCGAGTATGCGCGCGTGCACCCAGGAGCCACTCCCGGGCCGCACGTCATGCTCGCCGTCAGCGACACGGGCGTGGGCATGGATCGGGCAACTCAAGCCCGCATTTTCGAGCCGTTTTTCACGACCAAGGCGGTTGGTAAGGGCACTGGGCTCGGCCTTTCCACGGTGTTCGGCATCGCGCAACAATCGGGCGGCAGCGTGTGGGTCTACAGTGAGCCCGGCAAAGGCACCACGTTCAAAGTCTATTTCCCGGTCGTCGACGCCGAGCTCGAGGCAGGAATGCCGGTGCTCACGCCAGCCACCCGAGGTACGGAGACGATCCTGCTGGTCGAGGATCAAGAGCAAGTGCGCGCGGTGGCGCACGCAATCCTCAAGCGCAGCGGTTACCGCGTGATCGTAGCGCGGCACGCCGCTGAAGCTCTATTGCTGTGCGACGCGCACGTGGAGCCGATCCACCTATTGCTCACAGACGTGGTCATGCCGAACATGAGCGGCGCCGAACTCGCCAAGCGGGCGGTGTTGGTGCGCCCCGCCATGAAGGTGCTGTATATGTCCGGCTACACCGACGACAGCGTGGTGCGCCACGGCATCCTCGAGAGTGAGATGGCGTTCCTGCAAAAGCCGTTCACGCCCGAAACATTGACGAGAAAAGTTCGTGAAGTGCTGAACGCGGGCATAAGTGCGCTAGGGTAGCGCGCCCATGCCTGGGGAGAATCACCCGCCGGAGTTAAGTTCGAGCGCGGTCGCGCCCGAGCCGCACGCGCTCCGCGAGCTTTCGGCGCTGTTCTTGCGTCTGGGCCTGACGGCCTTTGGCGGCCCGGCCGCGCACATCGCGATGATGGAGGACGAAGTCGTGCGCCGTCGTCGTTGGCTGACGCACTCCGAGTTCCTGGACCTTCTCGGGTTGACCAACTTGATCCCCGGACCGAACTCGACCGAGCTCGCGATTCACATTGGTCAACAGCGTGCAGGCTTTCGCGGGCTGCTCGTCGCTGGCAGCGCCTTCATCCTGCCGGCGGCCGCGATGACCGGCGCGCTGGGCTGGGCGTACGTCCACTACGGAGCTCAGCCGAGCATGCGCGGGCTCCTGTATGGCATCAAGCCGGTGATGATCGCGGTCGTCATGCAAGCTTTGCTCGGCTTGGCGCCCAAAGCGGTCAAGAATCGCTCGCTCCGGGTGATTGGTCTGTCGTGCTTGGTCGCGGCGATGATGGGCGTGAACGAGCTGGTTTGCCTCGCTTTCGCCGGATTGGCCGAGTGGGTGATTCGGCAACGAATTTCAGCTCCGCCGTTGTTGTTCGGCGGTGCGGCTTCCGGTGCGATGGCCGCCGGTTCCGCGAAGGTCGTCGTTGCGCCGTTCAGTTTGCCGGCGCTGTTCTTGGTCTTCGCCAAAATCGGCTCGGTCTTGTTCGGCAGTGGCTACGTGCTGTTGGCTTTCTTGCGTAGCGACTTCGTCGAGCACCGGCATTGGTTGAGTGAAGCGCAATTGCTCGACGCGATCGCCGTTGGTCAAGTCACCCCAGGCCCGGTGTTCACTACGGCAACGTTCATTGGTTACCTGCTCGCTGGGCCGGCGGGCGCAGTTTGCGCGACCCTCGGAATATTTTTGCCCGCGTTCGTGTTCGTGGCGATAAGCTCCTTGCTTTTGCCTAAAATCCGGCGTTCTGCAGCGCTGGGTGCTGTTTTGGATGGCGTGAACGTCGCGTCGCTCGCGCTGATGGCGGTCGTCACGTTCCAACTTTGCCGAGCCGCGCTGGTCGATCTGCCGAGCGTGGCTCTGGCCGTCGTTAGCGCAGTGCTGCTGCTGCGCTTCAAACTGAACTCGACTTGGCTGATCGCGCTGGGTGCGGTGGTCGGCGTGGCGTACCGCGGTCTTCGCTGACCGAGGGCGCACGGCCACAACCATCGACGCGTTGACGTGGGGTGATACCCCCGAATGTGAGTCGCAGTGGCGAAGACTCGCGAAGTTTTCTGGTTGGAACGAGAAGTGCTTATGCCCCGCGCATGAGTCGAAAGCTACTCGTGGGCACGGTGGTGCTCAGTGCCGCTATTCTTGCAGTCGTATTCAGCTTCCATCGTTCAGATCCTGTGTATGCGCTCTCGGTCTCCGACTTCGCCGCGCACCCAATTTACGATCGCGA
Source organism: Polyangiaceae bacterium (assembly GCA_035634635.1). Lineage (GTDB taxonomy): Bacteria > Myxococcota_A > Polyangia > Polyangiales > Polyangiaceae > PMG-095. Next base: position 64,990 of record DASQCO010000154.1, on the reverse strand, counting down.
GGTGCGCATTCAAGGCACGGTCGTTCCTGGTTCGGTTTGCTACCGAGCTGACCCGTGTGAGTACCGTTTTCGGCTGGAGGACGAGGGTTACTCGCGCACTGACGCCGGCCTGGGCGCGGTCAGCAAGCAGCTCTCGGTGCGTTACCCGAATTGCATCGTGCCGGACACGTTTCGGCCAGACACGAGAGTGGACATGAAAGTCACTGTCGAGGGTCGGCAGTGCGCCAGCTGTCATCACTTCGAGGCGTCCATGCTGTTCGCGAAAGTTCCGGGAAAGTACTGGATGAAGACACACGATGCGGCGGTCGAGGAACAGCCGAAGCCAGTCGTGCCCATTCCTGTGTGCCCGAAGTCTTGAGCGATTCTCAGCAGCACTCACCGAAACGGCAAGGTCACCTGCTCGTCCGTCAGCGGTACGACCGTCTGCTTTCCCTTTTCGAGCCCCCGCACGTCGATGTGCACTGCGGTCGCGTCCTGGCGCAACAAGAGGTAGTTGAACGGTCGCGGCCAGGGCAGCTTCGACAAATCTGGCTCTGCTCCCGAGCGTCGCCAATGCGGGCGCGGTCCGCCGCCCCCGGCTGAAATGATGAACACCTTGGCCGGTCGCGGATCGGCTGTATCGCGTCGAAAGGCATAGCGCTCGAAGCCGTGCGCATGCGCCGAAATCAACGCGAGTCCACGCTGGCTGTCGTACAACTCCTTGGCAAAGTCACGCGCGTCAGCCTGATCGCCTGCGACCAAGGGACTCTGCGTATACGGTGACTGGTGCAGGAACAACAGCGCACCGTATTGCTCGTTGGCTGGCGCTTGGTCGACCTTCTTCAATTCAGCGCGTAGCCAAGCGAGCTGCGCTTGCCACTCCGCTGCACACGCGTGCGCACCGAACCCCGGACTGTCGCACAGTTTGCTGCGGTTGCCGTCGAGCACGATCATCCTCAAGTGATGCCAATCGAAAGCGTAGTGTGTGCGCGTGATGAACCCCGGGAAGCGCTGGTTCAGGTATTGGGTCACGCGCGTGCGGTTGCCCATGTAGTCGTGGTTGCCCATCACCGGGAAAAACCAGCGGTTCCGTGGCTCAGAGCCAGGCACAGCCGGCTCACGCCGGAGCGGCGAAAGCAGCTGGTCGAAGTAGGCCCAGTTGTCGTCGCCCGATGAAAATACCATGTCCCCGAGCAAGATCAGCCCGCGAAACCGCTGCTTTGCCAGATCGTTCAACAACCAGTGCTGTTCGGCGAGATTGGTTTCGGCCAGCACCAGCCGACCCCAAAACGAGGTGCGTTGAACGTCGCCGATCACGGCCAGTTGGTCGTCGCGCTCCAGTCGGTCAGTGCGCGGGTAGCTAAGCGTATCCGTCGCTCTCGCGGAGCTCGCGCCGTTCTGCGCGCTGCTCGGACAGACTCCGGTCAGAACCGCGAGGAACGCCAGCACTGCTCGCTGCGCCAACATCCGCATGCTGGTTGGATAGTACGGAAACCGGGCGCGCTGCCAGCACGCTCGGCCTCAATTCGCGCACGAACCCGCGCGTAGCGCTTCAGCTAGCGTTGCCTGCGGATTTTCTGGGATTTCTTGGGCGCGCCAAGCAACGAAGCCGTCCGGACGAACGAGCGAAGCGCCACTAGCACCGAGGCCGAACGCCTGCCGAACCGCTTCGCGGTCGTCCGCTTCGACCGCTATGCCGCTGAGCGGGATGCCCGACTGTTGGCCCACGCTGGCGACGGCACTTTGCCAGCGCTCATCCAGACTCACCAACACCCAGCCGCGTCCGAACCAGTCGAGCGTGGTCCGCCGCTCTCCGTTCTGTTCGAGCCTGACGTGGGGGGCGCGCGTTCCCGGTTGACCCACCCAGGCCGAGGGGCGCGCGGCGAGCGGCAGCTCGGCGGTAATACCGAGCACGGCAGCGGAGCGATACAGCTGCCCGAACTCCATCGCGTCATCGTCGAGGAGCGCAACGTTCGCGGCGAATCCGGCTCCGAACGCCGCGTAGTCCGGCCGCGCGAAGGTCTGCTCGAGCCGAGTCCAGGCGACGGGATGGCGCTCCGCGTGATACGTATCGAGCAGCTTGGGTGATGAGCTGCCCGAGAGCACCGCTGCGAGCTTCCACGCGAGGTTGTGCACATCGTGAATGCCGGTGTTGGCTCCGAAGCCACCGCGCGTCGGCGGCAGCGTATGCGCTGCATCGCCCGCAAGGAACACGCGACCCGCCGAGAATTGGTCCGTGATCAGCGCGCTCAGTTCCCAACGCCCAGTGGTCAGGATCTCAATGGGCAGATCGCTGCGCCCGATCGCCCGCTCGATGGCTGCGCGCAGCGTGGCCTCGTCGCGCTCCAGGTCGTCCATGAACATGAGCACCCAGCGACCATCGCCGTAGGTCGTCAGGAACGCCTTGAAATTGGCTTGTTCAATCTCGAATTGGGAAATGCCTTTCGCCAGGTATTGCTCGAGCGGGGCGCGAAATAGCACGCTCCGCATCGTCCGCAGATGGCCTGGGCCACTTCGCCCGATCCCGAGCGCTTCGCGCACGGAGCTCTTGCTGCCATCTGCAGCGATCAGGTACGCGGCGCGGACGGTGTACTCGCGCCCGCTCGCTTTCTCGCGCACCCAGGCCGTCACACCGTCTGCGTCCTGTTCGAACCGCAATAGCTCGCTGCCCAAGCGCAAATCAGCGCCCAGCGCCCGCGCTCGCTCGCGAAGGATGGGCTCCAGTCGATCTTGTGCGATCGCTGCACCGGTGTGCGGTGAGCATTCCTCGGCGACCACACCGCGCGGGGCGTCTGCGGCCTTCGGCGTCCAATCGCTCGCCTCGAACCACTCTCCGGCGAGGCTCTCGACTTTGCAGCGCCGCAAACGGAAATCTCGCGGCGCCTCAGGGATCTGCTCCGCAATGCCCGCGCTGCGAAACAGCTCCATCGTGCGCGCGGTGTAGCCGATGGCGCGCGGATGGCGATGGCTTCCGAGGTGCGGCTCCAGGAGCAAGGTCGGGACCCCTCGTTGAGCCAGGAACATCGCCGCCGACAGCCCGACCAAACTGCCGCCGACCACCAGAACAGAGGTCGAAGAGACCTCTTTTATCTCAGATACATTGTACATTGCGATACAGTGTATCGGTCGATGCGCCTTGTCAAGGAGGCGGGTCCGTGGACAACTCGCGTCATGCCGCAGCGTCGCAAATCGCCCGCGCCCGCTCAGCCCTCCGAGCTCGTCTGGGAGCGCTCCGAGCCGGCGCAACGTCCCGCTCCCGGGCCGCTCAGTCGCGAGCGCATCGTGCGCGCGGCGATCGCCATCGCCGACAAGGAGGGGCTCGCCGAAGTCTCGTTGCGCAAAGTCGCTGCGAAGCTCAACGCGGGTCCGATGCGGCTATACACCTACACCTCGACCAAAGAAGGCCTCCTCGAGCTGATGGTCGACGCCGTTTACGGTGAGATTGCAGTCAAGGACTTAGCGAGCGGCGATTGGCGGGGCACCTTGCGCTCGATTGCCGAGCACACCCGGCAAGCAGCGAAGAAGCATCCCTGGTTCGTGGATCTTCTGGGGCGAAGACCGCACCTTGGCCCGCATGCCCTCGAGCACTACGAGCAGTCGCTGGCCGCGCTTTGCAACCAAAGCGCTTTCGAGCACATCGATGACGCGTTGCAGGCGTATCGAACAGTGACCGCTTACGTCGTGGGCGCGATCAAGACCGAGACGGCGAGCCTGCGCGCCGAGCATGAAAGCGGCCTAAACGAGGGTGATTTTCAGGCTGCCAGCTGGCCCTACTTGCAGCGCATGATCGAAACCGGGCGTTTCCCGATGATTGCAAAGGTCGTGAGCGACGCGACGCATCCGTCGTCCGACGTGACGTTCGAGCGCGGGCTCGAAAGTGTGATCGAGGGCATCGCGCTCGGCCTCGCTGGTCCGCGCGGACCCAACCGCCGCAAGCCCCGCGCGCACGACTGAGAAACCTGCGGAAGTCTTTGCCAAATTCGGAAGGCCGCCATGGAAGTATTCGAGATCATCATCGCGCTGCTACTGGCAGGCGCAGGGCTCACGGCGCTCTCGCGACGGATTGGCACTCCGTACCCGGCGCTAGTGGCGCTCGCAGGCGCCGCGCTGGCGCTCATCCCAGGCACTCCGACTTTGGTATTGGAGCCGGATCTAGCGCTCGCGTTGTTCGTTGCACCCGTGCTGCTGGATGCAGCCTTCGATTCTTCGCAGCGTGATCTGCGCTCGAATTGGCGCTCGGTCGCGGGCCTCGCGCTCGGCGCAGTCGCGTTGACGGTGCTCGTCGTGGCAGTCACCGCGCGCTTATTGGTGCCGACCATGCCCTGGGCAGTCGCGATAGCACTCGGCGCGATCGTCGCGCCGCCCGACGCCGCGGCGGCGACTGCGGTGTTGAAGCAGCTGCATCCGCCGCATCAGCTGCTCGTTATCCTCGAGGGTGAAAGCCTATTCAATGACGCGAGCTCGCTGCTGATCTATCGCCTGGCGCTCGGCGCTGCGCTCGCCGGCGCGTTGACTCCGGCGCACGCCATCCCACTACTGTTCACCGTGACTATCGGCAGCGGTCTCTTGGGGCTCGTGCTCTCGCACGCCATGGCCAGGCTCACCGCCGGCATCAAAGACGTGGATATCGCCGTGGTCGTGCAATTTTGCGGCACGTTCGGGGTCTGGCTGCTCGCGGAGCGCTTACACCTCTCAGGCATTCTAACGATGGTCGTGTTCGCGATGGCCGTCGCTCGTCGCACGGGTGGGTTGATTCCGGCGCGCATCCGAATTCCGTCTTACGCGGTCTGGGAGTTTGCGGTGTTCGTGTTGAACGTGCTGGCGTTCATTCTGGTCGGCTTTCAGCTGAAAGGCATTTTGCGCCGGATCGACAGCCAGACATTGGTCACGTATGCGGGGGTCGCTGTGGCCGTGTGCTGCGCGACCATGCTGGCCCGAGTCGCCTACGTTGCGGGTGCCGCGTCGTTCGATCGTTGGTGGTGCCGCGAGGGGGCGAAGTCTGCGGCGCATGCTCGGCGCGCCCCGCGCTTGTCCAAACGCGCAGCCGCTGTGGTCGGCTGGTGCGGAATGCGCGGCATCGTGACTCTCGCGGCAGCTCTGGCCCTACCAACGATGGGCAGCGACGGGCAGCCGTTTCCGTATCGCGACTTGGTGGTGTTCATTTCGTTTTCGGTCGTGCTGGGAACGCTCGTGGTGCAAGGAATGACCTTGCGGCCGCTGATGGGTTGGCTACGTCTCGAGGATGACGGCGCCGTCGAGCGCGAGGTGCGCCTGGGGCGCGTCGAGACGCTGCGCGCAGCGCTGACCGCGATCGGCAGCGTTCCCTCGAGCGAGGCAACGGAGGTGCATCGTCGCCGCTACGAGCTGATGCTGGCACGCGTCGAGACCTCTGACGGCGAAGCGCCTCAGACCACGCGCGACGAGGACTCCGAGGCAATCAGCCGCGAAAGTCGCATGGTGGACGGCCACGCGCTGCGAGCCGCGACCTCGGCCGAGCGCAGCCGGCTGCTGGCGCTACGCGCGGCCGGCACGATTGGCGACCACGCCTTTCAACGCATCGAAGAGGAGCTCGATTGGGAGGAGCTGTACCTGCAGCGAACCAGCGACTAGCGCGCAGCGCCGAGACAGCCTGACGGAGCAGGAAATCGGGCTTGGCATAATACTCATTGATCGGCATGCTCCGGGTCGTAACGTTCAGAGGGCAGTGACCCAGGCTTCTCGCATGTACGATCAGCTCGGCGTGCCGCCGTCTTCGCGGCCGGCGCGCTCACTCGACCCAGCCTTGCTGGAGGCGCTATCGCGTGCTTTCAGCGGTCATGCCGGCTCCGATCAGCTGATTGACGCGAGCGACCTGCAGCGCGCCCTGCGCATTCGCAGCGAATTTTTGGCTCAGCGCATCCTGGCAATTTTGGATCGCGACGGCGACGGTCGAGTCAGCCGTGAGGAGTTCATGGCCGCCGTACGGCGGCTCGTCTTCGGCAGCGCGCGTGACAAGCTCCGGCTTGCCTTCCAGATTCACGATTTGGACGGCAACGGGCGGATCGAGCCGGAAGAAATTCGGCGCATGATCGCCATGAATCTCGACGAAGAGGCCGGCTCGGAAGCATCCGGCGTGCACTCGACGCGGCGGCGCGAATCACGGGTCGAGGAGCTCACGCATTTGCTGCTCTCGACCGCCGATGATGACGGCAGCCAGAGTCTCTGTTTCGAAGAGTTCGAACGAGTGACGGCCGGCGATCCCAAACTCCTCGAGCTGCTCTCGAAGAACGAGGCGAGCTGGCTCTTTCCGGAGGGTGAGGGGCCGAATCTGCAGAAACCGCTCGCTGGTTGGCGGGTGCAGCTGCAGCGGCTCGCGGAAAACCGCACTTCGTTGCTGGTCTTCTTCGGGCTCGTGGCAGTCGCCAACGTGGCGTTGTTCGTGAGCAGCGCGCTGCGCTACCAGGGGCAGGGCGCGTGGCTGATGTTGGCGCATGGCGCGGGCGGCTGCCTCAATTTGGACGGGGCGCTGGTATTGGTGCCGGTGATGCGCCGCATCTGGAACTGGGCGCGGCTCACTCCAGTGGGTCGCTTCCTACCCCTGGATGATGCGCTGCTGATTCACCGCGTGTTGGGGGTTGGTCTGTTCGTGCTCGGTCTGATCCATTCGGCCGCGCACTTCGTGAACTACTCGCAGCATGGCGGCATCTGGGCCTCCATCACCGGGACTTCCGCAGGGCGCACCGGATCTTCGTTGCTGCTCGTATCCGGTGTCATGTGGGGTTTTTCGCGGAGGCGGGTGCGGAAGAGTGGGCGTTTCGAGCTCTTCTACTACACGCACTTTGCGTACATTGCCTGGTTCGCGTTGGCTCTGAGCCACGGTCCGCGTTTCTACAAGTTCGCGCTCTTGCCGCTGCTCGCGTTCGCCTTCGAATGGCTGCTCCGTCAGCGTCGCCGCGTGCACGACACCCGCATGCTGGCGCTAGCGGGGCTGAGCTCGGGAGTCACGCGCGTCGAGCTCGAGCGCCCGCCCGGCTTCGTGCAACGCCCCGGCGACTACGCGTTTCTGCGCATTCCGCACCTGGCTCGTTTCGAGTGGCATCCGTTCACGATCAGCAGCGCACCCGGCGCGGAGCGATTGTGCTTCCACATTCGTACCGAGGGTGACTGGACACGCGCATTGCGCCAAATGGCTGACGACCGTGACGCGTTGGAAGAGGTCGTGGTCAACGTCGACGGCCCTTTCGGTACGCCGACGCGCAGCATCTTTGGCGCGCGCCACGCCGTGTTGGTCGGCGCGGGGATCGGCGTGACGCCTTTTGCCAGCGTGCTGGAGAGCATGGTCGCGCGTGCCTATGCCGGCGAAAGTCAGCTAGAAAAGCTGTACTTCTTCTGGCTCAACCGTGACTCGCGATCATTCGAATGGTTCGCCGAGCTGCTGTTGAAGGTGGAGCAAACCGATCATCGACAACTCGTCGACATCCAAATTTGGATGACGGGTGGACGTGGCAATGCGGCGGCATTGGCGCTGAATCTCGCGCGCAACCTATCGCATGAAATTGGTAAGCCGGATTGGGTGACCGGTCTGCGCACGCAGACGCGGGTGGGCGCGCCGGACTTCGACGTCGAGCTGGCAGCGATCGCGGCGCGACATGCACCGGACCCCGTGGACGTTTTCTTCTGTGGCCCACCGGGTCTGGGTCGTAAGTTGTCAGCGAGCTGCCAGCGCCTCGATTTGCGTTTCCATCAAGAGGTCTTCTAGGCTCTCGCCAGTTGCCGAATCTCTGGCGCGAGATCGTGCTCTTTGGGTGCATCTGCCAGTAGGGGCTCGAGACTCGCGCTGGAAAGCGTGTTCCAAAATAGCACCGTCTGCTCTTGCCCGAGTGCAACACGGTCCAGCGCTGCGGCAAATGCTTTGGCAGTATAAGTGTCGTCGAGCGCGAGACCGACCCGAGCGGCCTCGTGCGCAGCGCGCACACTCTTCGGCGTTGGCAATCCGTAGCCTTCACCCAAATAGCTTCGGTCGACTTCCAGCCGTGCGTCGAAGTGTCCTCGCAACGAGGGGTCTAGCAATTCGTAGGCGAGGGCGTGCGCTCGCTCGGAGAAGACCTTCACCGGTTCGGCGACTGCAATCGCCAAGACCCGCGTCCGAAGTCTGGTACGGACGAGCCCAGCGCAGAGTCCGGCCGCGGTGCCTCCCGAGCCCAACGCGACCACGATCAGATTCGGCTCCGGCAGCAGGCCGGCATGGATCTGGACCTCGAGCTCTGTGGCCGCCGTCAGCAGCCCCAGCGTGCCGAGGGCGTTCGAACCACCCGTTGGGATGGCATAGGCTCCCTGCTCCACGCAAATTGCCAGCTGTCGCGTGGCCTCTCGGTATGACGTTGCGGGGATCATGCGAACGCCTTGACCGATGCTCGCGCGCGCGGTTTGCAGCACATGGCGGGACTGCGGCTGCGGCATGACGACCGCTTCCACCGAGAAACCGGCGCGTTTACCGAAGACTCCGGTGGCTAGCACATGATGGCTGCCGATAGCGCCAAGCGTCGCGAGGCGCGTCGCGCCGCGACGCTTGGCGTCTTCGAGCAGCGGCCCGAGCTTTCGAACTTTGCTGCCGCCGTATTGCGAATTCGTCAAATCATCGCGTTTGACCCACAGAGCAGTGCTCGGGGTCGAGAGCTGCTCGAGGCACTCGACTGGCGTCGGGTAGGTGCCGAAATCGAGCATGAGCCGACGCTAGCAGAGGCGGTACGGCGTTGAGCCGACAAAGCACCGGGACCGGCAGGTGGCTGTGACGCTTTGCCCGTGACAGTCGGCCGCGATCGTGGCCGCGCGACGCAACGTGTGGACTGAGGCGCGCTTGCTGGGCTGCGTCGAATTCCGCCTTCAATAACAGTCGGCGCTGACAATATTGCAGTTGCTGAGCGTCTCGCGCCGCGTGCTGGCGCCCGCTGGTACGCTAGCTGCAGAGACTCGCCTCAACCCGCGAACTGACTCGCGGTGATGCATCCTAGGGAGTCTTACCATGAGTGTTCGAATCACGTCCGCCTTGTCTGCGATTGCTCTGGTCTCGAGTGTTTTGATCGCGCCCGAGGTGGCGCACGCGAAGGCGCTCGATCGATGCGGTGGCGTGTACCTGACCGTGGATTCCCACTGCGAATTCAAGCCGGTTCAAGAGTGCGAAACGACCTGTACCACGACGTCCGTCGAACAGGTTTGTGCACAGAAGACCTACGAAATGTGCGGTCAGAGCTGCACGGTCTCCGACGTGACCAGCTGCCAGAAGACGCACAGTGAGTCTTGCACCAAAGAATGCGAGACCATCAGCACGAAGAGCTCACACGACGTGTGTGTCAGTGAGTGCACGGACAGTTGCACGTCGAGCGCGGTCTCCAAAGGTCACTTCGGAGGCGAGCATGGCAAATGTCATCAGAACTGCGGGCACGACTGCAACGTCCAGTGTGAGAGTAGCAGCACGAGCGATCAAACTACCGACTGTGAGACCAAGTGTCTCAGCGTGGTCGAGAATGAGTGCAAGGAAGAAGTGAATCGCGAGTGCGTGCTCAGCTGTCAAACCGATAACTACGAGGACTGTCAAACCGAGACGGTGAACACCTGCAACACCACCTGCAAGGACAAGGGAGGCGCGCTTTTCTGTGACGGTCAGTACATCGGCGCGAGCGATCTGCAGGCCTGCGCGGACCAGCTTGCGAGTGAATTCTCTTTCAACATCGACGTGACCGCGCACGCGGTGGCGACCGTCACCAACAAGACCGACGGCACGAAGAACGAGGTCAAATGCTCCTTCGCCCCGCCCACGCAGGGCGGAGGTGGCATTGCAGCGCTTGGCGCACTGGCCGCGCTCGGGATTGTGCTCGGCCGTCGCCGTCGCCGCGCCTGATTCAGTCTGAATGCGCGAACGCCCGCAGCTCGGTCGAGGGGGCGAGCTGCGGGCGAGCTGCGGGCGCTCCTCGCGTTCGGGGACGAGAAACAATACCCATAGCGATCTTCGCGCTCGACGGGCGACGATAGCTATCGAATGCGCAAACCCCACTCAGCTGCGTCGACGAGAGTCGCTCCAGCCAGTTGCCTGCTGCTGGCCTTGATGTGCTCGAGCTGTGCGCCGGCCATCTACAGCTTTCACGTCGCGCCGAATCGAATCTGCGCCGGCGATCAGGTCACGCTCGACTGGAGCGCCTCGAAGGCCGGAACGATCAGCGCAACCCCGGAACAACCCACTCCGGGCAAGGTGCCTGCCAAGGGCAGTGCGTCGGTCGTGCCCACGGCGAGCGCGCGCTACCACCTTGAAGTCAAAAACCTTTGGGGATCTGCCGCACGCGACAATGACGTCGAGTTGCTGGCGGGTCGCACGCTAGCGATTGGCAATTCAGTCGCCGATCCGGCTCATCCCGCGAGTTGCACCGAGCGCACCTTGGCTGTTGTCGCGCTTGCCCCGTCGGATGCGTGGAGCGCGCACGCCGTCGTGGGTGATGTGACCACGCTCACCGAAGATCGGCATCGCTATCAGATCGAGCACGCCGGCGTGCGACTCGATCTGGCGCCGGGTGAAACGTCGTCGGCGTTCAGGGGGAAGCCGGTGTCGGGCGAGTGGGCGCTCTCGCTCACGCTTCTGGACGGGGAAACGTGCGGTACCCGGTCGATTCCGCTCAATCTGGGCATTCAGTTGGTCGCCGCCTGCGGCAAGGAAGCGCCATGAATAGACAAGAGCTGCACGATCGCGTGGACACGATCGTGATCGTCATGATGGAGAACCGTTCGTTCGACCATCTCCTCGGAACGCTGTGTCAGTCGCAGTTTGGCGGTCGCGCGGACATCGATGGCGTCAAATCGTTGCTCGATCCGAACTTCGCCAACCCGGCAGGCGATGGCACGTTGGTTTTCCCTTTTCCCATGAACGATGGGCCATTCACCAATGACCTGCCACACGAGCGGGATTTCGTTGCCATGCAGCTCGCGTCGTCCCCCGTGACCGGCGGTCCGACAATGACTGGCTTCGTCAGAGCCTACGAAAAGGCGACCGGCACCACGGGCGTCCACAATCCGCCGGTGATGGGCCTGCTCACCCCTGCCGCTCTGCCGACGACCGCTTTTTTGGCTCGGGAGTACGCGGTGTGTGATCGCTGGTTTGCGCCGATCCCGACGTCGACTCAACCCAACCGGTTGATGGCCTTCAGCGGATTCACGGAGCGAGACATCACCGCTTCCGGGTTGCTGCCCAATCAGGATACGCTCTTCCAATGGCTCGATGCGCATCAGGTGCGCTGGCGCGTGTATTCGGCCGGTCTGTCATTCTTCACGTTGATGCCCAAAATGTGGCCGGATCTGCTGTCGGATAGCTTCCGTCGGCTGCCTCAGCTGTCGTTCGATTTCGTTCACGAACCGGATGCGACGCGGCCGCAGGTAATCGTGGTCGAGCCGGACTACGACGATTCGCCAGTGCACCTTAGCGGGCATGCCTGCGACAATCATCCCCCCTTGCCGATGTCGTTCGGCGAAGCTTTCGTGCGCCAAGTGTACGAGGCGCTGACTTCGAACCCGGGCCGTTGGCAGCGCACCGTAATGATTCTCACATACGACGAGCATGGTGGGTTTCATGATCACGTGCCGCCGCTTCCCGTCCGCTGCCCGCCACCGCCTGGAGCCAACTATCCAGCCTTCGAAACCACCGGTGTGCGCGTCCCGACCATCGTCGCATCTCCATTGGTTCAGCGTGGCGTCGCCAAGCACCAGAACCTCGACCACACCTCGATCCTCGCGTTGCTTGCCGAACGCTTTGGTCAACCAGGGGAGGTGTATTCCCCAGCAGTTGCCGCGCGCGCGACGGCGGGCATCGGATCCGTGTCTGCAGTGCTGGATTCGGGGCCGCCGCGCAGCGACGTGCCGCGCATTCCCGCCTCACCAATTGCCGCTACGGCCGCGTTAAAGACGTGGGCAGAACCCGTTGGGGCGATGGCGAATGCATACGCAACTGCAATCGAGCAATTTGCACAGGCGTACGGCAAAGATGCGCTGGAGAAGTACCCGGAGATCGCGCACTGGCTCTCACCCTAGCTAGCGTGATTTGACGCGAACCCCACCAAGCATCACTCTCATCGCGGCGGCGGTGAGATGCTGGGTGTTGAGCGGCTCGCGTTCGGTTCTTTGGTTCATGTTGATGGGTTGAAACCCTGAGGGGGCGTGATGCGTGCGATTCACGTTGCTTGGTTTTTGGTTGCGCTGACTGCCCCGGGGGTCGTCGCTTGTGGGGGCACGGTTTCGATTTCTCCCGGATCTGCTGGAGCTGCTGCGGTCGCTGGCAGTGACTCGGGTGGTGCGAGCGGGAGCGCTGCTTCGGCTGGCAGTGCCGGCTCGGGAGCGGCAGGTAGCTGCGTTTACGACGGAAAGACCTACCCGGACGGTGCGCGTTTCCCGGACACGGACGGCTGCAACAGCTGCTTTTGCCAATCAGGATCCGTTGGCTGCACGCTGGTCGACTGCGCGGTGCACTGTCAATTCGGTGGCAAGTTCTATCAACCCGGAGACACCTTCAAGAACGACTGCAACACTTGCACTTGTCAGTCTGATGGCAGCATCGAGTGCACCCAGATTGCTTGCGCGGATCAATGCACTGATCTGCAGCAGCAATACGCGGACGCGTTGAAGCAGGCCAAGGCTTGCGATCCCACACAACGCCACCCGTGTACTGGCACGGCGTCGGCCGGCATCGTGTGTGGATGCTCGACGCCCGTGAACCCGGACAACACCGATGCAATCGCGCTACTCGCGGATCTTGCCAAGCGCTCGCCAGCAGGGTGCTACACGCCTTGCACGACCTGCATCGAGCAGACGAGCGTGCCTACGTGCATCGACCGTAGCTGTGAGTCGGTTCCGATCCAAGAAGGAGGGGCTGCCTGCAAAGTGGACGGCATTTTGTATCCAAGTGGCTCGAGCGTACTTTTGGGCTGCACTGTCTGCGCCTGCGACAATGGTCAATTCGGCTTCTGCTCGTCGATGAAGTGCCCCCCCGACGATAGTACGACCTGTCCGTCAGGTATGGATTTCGCCTGGCAATGCGCCGCGTGCGGTCCGAGTGGCGGCTGTCTGATCGGTGAGTACAGTTGTCTGCCGACCTGCGATGGCGAGCATCCATGCGCGGTCGGCGCGTGTTCGGATGATGGACACTGCGCTCAGATCTGTCGTTAGCGGCGCCTCATGCGTCTGGAGGCTGCAGCGGTAGCCCAAACAGCGGAAAGAGCTCAGGCGAGCCAAAGCGCGTGATCCGAGAGATGAGCCCGCTCTGCATCGTGAGCAACGTGATTCCGCCGGGTTCGTAGAGTGCGCCCGGCGTCATCGCGCGTCGGTAAACCGCGACTGCAGGGCCGCCGTTTGCAGTGATCGGTACGAGCCGGCGTTGGCCCGGCAGTGCGCTCCACATTGCTGCGAAAAATTGCCCGATCGCTTCGCGCCCAGCGAACCACTCGGGTTGCGGCGGCATCGAGAACAGCGCATCGTCCGTGAGTAGCGCCGTGAATGCTGCCGTGTCACCGCTCTCCCAGGTGGCGATGAAGCGGTGTAACAGCGCGCTGTCCGCGCTCGATAGTGCCGCGGACGGGCCTTCGGCTCTGCGCAGTTCGACGCTTTTCCGCGCGCGTTGCAGGAGCGAATTGACGGAGGTCAGCGTGGTCTCGAGCAGCTCCGCGGCCTCTTGGGGCTTCCATTCCAGGACATCGACCAAGAGCAACGCCGCGCGTTGCTTCGGTGACAAGAACTGAAGCGCGCTGATGAACGCCAACCCGACGCTCTCGCGCGCCGGCACTCGTTCATCGGGCCTTCGGCTGGCGTCATCCGCGACATCGAGCAAAGCGTCGGGCGCTGGCTCGAGCCATAGTCGCTCGTCCGTTGGCGGGCCGAGTCGGACGGTCACGCTCGAAGGCGGAGCCACGAGCTGTGGGAGCAAGCGCCGTCGCTTGGCTTTCAGGAGATGGTCGAGGCAAGCATTGGTCGCGATCTTGTACAGCCATGGCCGCATGGTGTCCGGGTGCGCCTCGTCCTGCCGTTGCCAGGCCCGGAGGAGCGCTTCTTGGACGATTTCTTCGGCGTCCTGAAGTGAGCCGAGCATGCGGTAGCAATGCGAGGTGATCGCGCGGCGATGGGGCTCGAATCTGGAGCGAAAGGAGTCGTCGCTCGCGACGTCGGTCATGCCCCGAAGATGCCACAGGAATTTTTCGTGCGGTAGGCCGATGAGATTTCCGAGCTCGCATCGTCGTAGCGCTGTGAACCGCGAATACAGCCGAGTTCACAGGAGAGAACCGACATGATGCTCACAGGTAAGAACGCACTGGTCTACGGAGCTGCAGGCGGCATTGGCAGCGCAGTCGCGCGCGCATTTGCCCGAGAGGGGGCGAAGCTCTTTCTGAGCGGGCGCACGCTTCCCGGCGTGAAGTCCCTCGCGTCCGAGATCGTCGGCCGCGGCGGTTTCGCCGAGGCGGCGGCGGTCGACGCACTCGACGAACAGGCCGTGGAGCGCTACGTCGCTTCGATCGCCGAGAAGCACGGCAGCATCGACATTTCGTTTGCCGCGATCTCGGTGGCCAAAGATTTGCCCGACAAGATGCCGTTCTTGGAGCTGGCGACGCCGCAATTCGAGCTGCCGATCGCCGCTTACACCCGTTCCAACTTTCTTACGGCGCGCAGCGCTGCTCGTAGAATGAGCGCCAAGCGATCGGGCGTGATCTTGACGATCACGGGTGTTCCAGGGCGTTTGGGCTTCCCGAACGTCGGCGGAAACGGGCCTGCGTACGCGGCGGTCGAGTCGTTGAGTCGGAGTCTCTCGGCAGAACTCGCGCCGCACGGGATTCGCGTCGTGTGTCTGATGCCGCATGCGATCCCAGAGACCGCGACGATTCGCGAGAACTTCGCGCGTTACGCGAAGGCCGCAGGGTGCAGCCCCGCGGAGTATCAAGCGCGGTTCGAGGGCATGACTCACTTGAGGCGCCTTACCACGCTCGCTGAGCTCGCCGACACGGCGGCGTTCATGGCCTCAGATCACGCAAGCGCGATCACGGGCACGACCGTCAACCTGAGTGGTGGTGGTGCACCGGGCTGACCTCCCGCGCGAGGCCGACACACGCACCGCACCAAAACGCCTCACGGTCTTCAGATCTGCTTGTATCTCGCAGGAACCGGGAAGGATTGGGCTGCGCGCACGAGGCGTGTAGAGTCGCGCCCATGATGCAGCTCGCCCACCTCTACATCAACCTCCCTGGTACGACCAAAGAAGCGTTTCAATTCTACGAGACGGTCTTCAACACCAAGATTGCGATGATCCAAACCTTCGGCGAGGCCACGTTCATGCCCAACGTGCCCGATGCCGCAAAGGACAAAATCGTGCACGTGTCTCTACCGATCACGGAATCGGTTCATCTGATGGGTAGTGACGTGGTCGAGGGGTTTGGCCCGCCCGCCGTCTTCGGCAATAACTTCCACATTTCGGTGGTTGCAAAGGACAAGGCCGAAGCGGATCGCGTGTTCGCTCAGCTCAGCGGCAATGGCGGCTCGGTTGCGATGCCGCTCGCCAACGCTCCCTGGGGTCCCTATTTCGGGATGTGCGTCGACCGCTTCGGTATTCACTGGATGGTCAGCTTGCCGACGCCGGCGTGAGTTCGCGTGGCTCGGGGTCGCGACTCGACTTCACTGAGTCGCGACCCGCGGGCAAACTGCAATTCAGAGACTCATCGTCATGTGACGATGACGCGAGTGCGCCTCGGTGAACGAGATCGATTTCGAGATCGACGATCTCTATCTACACAAGTGAGCTACTGACAGCACACGACGGAGACTTCGCCGCTCGGGAAGGCTTTGCCCATCGTCGATTGTGACTTGATTGCGACGCTGCAAGCGCCAGGTTGACTTGCGGAAAGATCCCCGATGACGCGAGTCGGGCGAACCGGGCCGTCGCCCATGTTGAACCTCTGGCAAAGGGGCTTGCCCATGCCGACGATGTACTCGCCTTGCGCGGCGCTGCAGTCGTTGCCGCTGCTGATATTGATTGAACCGGCGCAGGTGCCGCCGCTCGGGTTGCCACACGTGCAAGCCGTACAGCCGCGTTGGTCCGTGGCCGCCGCGTACAAGGGTTCGACCGGATGTGGATACCCGGCGGGACATTGTGGAAGATCTTGACCTTCCGGGATCAGGCGCGTCACGCACAACGGGGATCGATAGGGCTTTTCGGGAAGACGAGTACAGACCTGATTGGGATCGTCACAGGTGCCCACATCACTCTTTTTGCAGATGCGGCCGTCGTATTGCCAGGTTAGGCCGACGGGCTGTGCGATACGCGCTTTGCACGCGCCGCCCGAAATCGTCACTACGTCGATGTTCGCCGAGCCTTGGCTACCACTGCAAGTCGGCGGAACTGAGGTGCAGCTCTGAATGCCCTGGTCTGCACAGTGATTGTCGCAGTTCTGTCCGGTGAACATGTGCAGCGTCGTGTCGCACACCTGGTTCTCGGCGGGGTCACAGGTGCACGTGCACGTCGGATCTGGAGCAATCAGCCCTCGATGTACGTCGCTCGGCAATGGGTCGTCGAAGCCTTCAGGACATGCCGGAACTGCGCTGCCGCCCGGCCCTTCCCAATAGGCCACCGGTCCTTGCCAAAGAGGCGTGCGAGGGACGCAGGTTTGATCACAGCGCGGGGGCTCGATGATCATCCCGCCGGTGCCTCCTGGAGCGCCTCCTGTTCCGGCGCCCGCTCCGGCGCCTCCTTCCGCTTCACTTCCGCCGTCGCCCCCATCGCCAGCCGCGCCAGCCGCACCCGCCATGCCGGCGGCTTCCTCTCCCGAGGACGAGCCGCCGCTAGCGAGAACGCCGGCTGTGCCCCCAGTGCTCGCCATACCGTAGTCAGGAAATGCGCAGCCCGGCAGCATTGCGCCCACGACGGCACTCATCAATGCCGCGAGCACCACGGCTCGGCCGCATGAACGACGCGTCGCGCCCATCACCCCAACCTAACACGACACGACGCCAGCGACGCTCTCCCGGTTTTACGGGGGATTTGCGGGGGCGTGATGTGGGTGGATGTGGATGTTTGGAGCACGTTTCTCGCTTTTTTAGCCATCCTCGACCAAGCCAACGGATCGCGCAAGGTTGCTGGTGCAAATCACGCGAGAGGCGCCCACGACACCAATCCAAATCGACCAAGCACCTCGCGAGCCCACGAATGACGGGGGTTCCGGGCGTTGTGATGGAGCGCGGTGTGTTAGATTTCGCGCATGAATCGAATGGGGCTTTGCGCGCTGCCGTGGCTCGCTGGCGTCACGTTCACGATCGGTGCTTGCCAACCCGCGAGCGACCCGACGCCAACTGGTACCGGTACCGGCGGTAGCAATAGCGCCGCTGTGGGCGGGGCAGGGGGCCATGCTTCTGGCGATGTGGGGCCAAATCCCAGCGCCAGCGGCGCTGGCGGCGGCGCCAAGGCTGGCACTGCGGGCGGCTCTGGCGGCGCGAGCGCCGGGATGAGCGCTGCGGCGGGCAATACTGCGAGTGCTGGAAGCAGCTCCGGCAGCGGTGGTCTCGACGACTTGCCGAGCGGTGGCTCGACTGGGACCGCCGGCAGTAGTCCCGGTGGAAGCGGCGGTAAGAGCGGCGTAGGAGGTGCATCAGGCTCGGGAGGCGCCAGCTCCGCTGGCAGCGCGGGAGCAGCAGCCGAGGATCCGCCCTGCCCAACACCGACGCCGAGAACCGGGGGCAAACAATACTGCTCACCACCCTCCAACGGCAATGCAGGAGGCAACTACAGCTACGACCTGTGGTCGGACGGCAAAGGCTCTGGCTGTATGACTGTGTATGGAGCCGATGCCGCGTTCAAAGCGAATTGGATGAACGTCGGCGATTGGATTGCGCGTGTCGGCCTGTCCTTCGACAAGACCAAGACCTACGACCAGCTAGGCACGTTTTCAGCTGATTTTGCCTACACCATGACCGGCATCACGTCGGGCGGTTTTGGCAACGTGGGTGTGTATGGCTGGAGCGTGAATCCGCTGCACGAGTTTTACATCGAAGAAAACTGGCTCGGCAAAGCGCCCAACTTCACCAAAGTCGGCACCTTCACCATCGATGGTGAGGGAACCTACGACGTGATGACCAACACTCAGACCAACCAGCCCAACATTACCGGCACCAACCAAACCTTCGTTCAATTTTGGAGCGTGCGAAAGACGAAGCGCCAATGCGGGCACATCTCGATCTCCAAGCACTTCGAGCAATGGAAGAGCATGGGGCTCGAGCTCGGCAAGATGGAAGAAGCTCGCTTCAGCGTCGAGGGCCAGAACAACAGCGGAACGATCGATTTTACGACCGCGAGCTTGGTCGTCACTCACTGAGTCGAGGGTTGCCCGCGGCTATTGTTCGCAGCCCGCTCCCAGTGGCTCGAACGTGAAGTTGTCGAAGATGGCCACGAAATCAGGCGCATTCGCGCCGGTGTAAGCGATGGCGCCGACTTGCACGGTCGCTGGCAAATCGGGCCGCACGAACGGATCGAACGCGGGGCCCCAGGTCGTATCGCCGGGGTGCCGATAGTAGATGGTGAACTTCGAACCCTCGCGGCACATCCGAAATTCAGCGTCCGGAGTGAATGCGACCTCACCGTAGACGCTCTTGCCGTTGGTGGTGCTCTTGTGCTCGACGGCCAACTGATTCATTTCCGCGTAGCCCACGACCCCGAGAATGTAGTTCTCCGACGAGCCGCTCGGATTGCGAGCCATGATGCCGCCGACGTCCGCGAACTGCGCCGGGGTCTGCATCCGATTGGACGCCTTGCGCGCATGCACCGTGCTGGTCGCCTTGAAATCGCCCGTCACCAACTTGTAGGCCAGGTCGGCTTGGCTCGCCTGATACCAGAGCGCGCCGGAGTGCGGCACGATCGAAAGCGAGCCATCGGCGATGGTGATGTCAGCGAGGTCGGGGCGAAACACGGTCCAGGAGGAATTCAGCGTCGTGCCGTCGAAGGGATCGCTCGTGGGAACAGTGCCGCTTGCATCCGTGCCGCCGCTCCCGCCCGCGGCGCTGCTGCCGCCAGACGAAGTTGCTCCAGCGCGGCCGCTCGCGCCTCCGACGCTTGCACCCGCACTACCGCCGGTTGCAACGGTACCTTCGCCCGCCGCGCCCGCCCCACTCGCACCGGCAGTCGTCAGCGAGCTACCGCTCGAGCCACCATTAGTTGCACCAGTGCCGGCCGTTGCGGTCGTGCCGCCGCTCGCTGGCGTTCCCGTGGAACCAGCGCTGCCAGCCGAGGCAGCGGCGGAACCTGCAGCCGCCAGCGCACCCTTCGAGCCGTCGCTGCTAGCGCAGCCCGAGATCGGCAAGATCCCTATGAACGCCACGAGCGCTGGCGACGACGACAAGCATTTCGAAGGCATGCCGGGAGTCTACCAGTCATCGTTTCGATTGTAGCGGCAGAGTGAGGATACGACCTGGTTGCGGCCCGCGGACTTGGCCCCGTACAGGCAGCGGTCGGCGCGTTGCAGCACGCTCTGGGCGCTCTCGCCTTGCTGGAGCTCCGCGACGCCAATCGAGATGGTCACCCGTCCGACGCCCTCGAAGTCGGTTGCCTCGATCGTTTTGCGTACACGCTCACAGAACGACAAAGCGCCCTCGAGCGGCGCAGGGAGCACCGCAACGAATTCCTCCCCACCCCAGCGCGCAACCACGTCGGAGCTGCGAGCCACTCGACACAGACAAGCCGCGATGCCCTTCAGCACATCGTCACCAGCGCTGTGACCGAACTGATCGTTGACGCGCTTGAAGTGGTCGACGTCGATCAGCGCGATGCATGCGGGGGACTGCGCACGCTCTGAAGCGACCAGCGCCAGCTCGATGGCGCGATCGGCGGCGCGACGGTTCGCGATACCGGTCAGTGCATCACAGTAAGCTTCACGTTCGCGAACGGCTTTGAGCTCGGATTCGGCGGTGATGTCTTGCCAAATCGCGAGATAGCCGGTCCCCGAGCCGTCGGGCAGCTCGAGCGCGGTTCGCGTGCGACGGATCACGCGCCGGCGTGGTCGCAAAAGCACGAACTCATCCGCGCGATCTGGCGCGCCGTCATCGATCGCAAGCCGAGCCATGAAATCTGCGGGATCGTCGACCAGCGTTGCGACGTGGGCCATGAACTGCGCGCGCGGAAGCCCGGTCAGCTGATCCTCGCGCAGGCCGAACAGCTCCGCGTAGGCGCGGTTTGCCAGCACGATGTTCCAGTTTGCGTCGAGCAAGGCCACGCCGTCTTGAATGTGCCCGATCGTGGCTTCGAACATCGACTTGGAGCGTCGCACGGCGTCTTGCTGCAGGCGCTCCTCGGTGACGTCTTGAATGAACACGAGGCCCGCGCTGATCCGATCGCCTTCGCGGATCGGCGCGACGCGCGCGAGGAGTTGCCGCCCGTTGCGCTTGGCTTCGAACGCAGAAGGCTCGCCGGCCAGCGCGCGTCGGTAGGCGGTCTCGAGTCCCGACACGTTTCCCGGGCTCGCCACCTCGTACATGGTGTGGCCTTCCAACTGCGATTTTTCGAGACCGACCGCGCTGAATAACTCCGGTCCATCCGCAGCGATGTAGCGAAATTCGCGGTCGAACATCAGCACCGCGCCGCGCGGAATGCTCTGTGCGATGGCTTGATAAACGTGCGCTTGCCGCGCGAGCTCCGCCGCCGCCTCGCGTTCCGCGGTGACATCTTCGAGCACGGCGATCGTGCCGTGCGCATTGCCGTTGGGATCGCGCAGCGCGGAAGCCGACAGTCGAATCCAGACGTAGTGGCCGTTCTTGTGCAAGCAGCGCCGCGTCACGCACACGGTGCCTTGTTCGCCGCGCAGGACCTGCTCACGAAGCAGGGTGCTCACTTCTACGTCGTCCGGATGCATCAACCGCCAAAAATCGCCGGTAGAGAGCTCCGCCTCCGAGCGACCCAGGATCCGTTCGACTGCCGGATTCGTGCGCAGCACCTTGCCTTCGACGTTGCGCAACACCATGCCGGTCGGCATCAGCTCCAGGACGCTATCGAGCAGGCGCTCGCGATCGGCGAGCTCGGCATTGGCGAGGCTGAGTGCGATTTGAGCTTCGACCGCGTGCGCAAACTCCTCGAGCAGCGCAATGTCTTCTTCGGCCCACACGCGTGGCTTGACGTCGAAGACGCAGAATGTCCCGATGGCCTCGTCATTCGCGCGCAGCGGCACGCCGAGGTATGCAACTACGCCACCTTCGGTCACCCCGGGATTGTCGCGCAGCGCCGAGAGGCGCGCGTCATCCAAGGCCATCGGCTGTTCACCGGCGACCACGTACTTGCACAGCGAGTGCGAGAGCGGAGCTTCACGTCGAGAAGCGTACGGCTCGCCTAGTCCCTGAAAGCTCTTCAGCTGCTGACGCTGATCGTCGATGAACGAAATCAGCGCCACGGGCGTGCGCAATAGCCGCGCGGCCAAGCGCACCCATGAGTCGAAGCCATCGTCGGCACCTGCGCCCGCGACCCGCGCGGCTTCCAAGGCCGCAAGGCGCACGGGATCCATGAGCCGCGTCATCCAATCGACGAATGGACCCTCGGCTCGCAGCGCGGTTGCGCTCTCCGGCGCACCGCTGGGTGAATCCAGCCGCGCTTCTCGTGTCACTGGCATGCCGTGAGCAGGGTAACGGTCGCAGCCGGCGGAATTTGAAGTGCTCCACCGAAATCGGGGTGGGTAGACCGCCTACTTGTCGTCCCAACCCGTGCTGGTGGCAGTGCCGAGGATGGCGTGAACCGCGTACACCTTGCCCCCATACATCTTGAACATGTGCATGTCGGTGTTGCCCATGAACAAGTCCCAGCCAACGCCGATCCCCGTCTCGACGTCGGAGAAGATGGCGTGAGACTTGAGAACGTTGCCCGTGGGATCTCCCGCCTGGCAGCTAGCTCCCAGGTTGCAGCCGCCCGGGGAGTTTCCGTTCTCGAGCCGCTTACAACTCGTGTCGGCGTTGCACACTCCCGCCGGGAAGGCCTTGAAGTACTTGCTCATCCAGGCGTTCATCTCCATCGGCGTATTGCGCATCGCCGCGGGGACGGGGGTCTCCCACATCACCGTCGTATCACTCATGATGATGGCGTCGGGCTTCGACGGGTAATTCGAGCCCGAGACCTTGTAGTCGCCCGCTCTGACGGCAATGGTTTCGATCTCCGTGATCTTCTGAGCCACGAATTTCAAACGCAGTGCGACCGGCAGGTCCGTCGTGCCTTCGGGAACGACGGCTTCAGTGGCGGTGTTGCAGCCGTCCGTGTCGAGTGCGCTCTTGTGATACTTGACCGTGCCCGCGGTCTTCCACAGACCGTCCACGCCGATCATGATCGCTTTGCCGTTCTCGGTCACCTTCACGCCGTCCGCGAGCGGTAGGCCCGTTGCGGAATGCGCGGCGAGCGCGGTGAAATAAGCGTCGATCGTGGATTTCAGGAAGTCGCGCGTGCAACCGCCGGAGCTCGAAGAGCTTCCACCGCTCGACGAGCTCCCGCCGCTCGAAGAGCCGCCACTCGAAGAGCCGCCACTGGTGTTGTGCGTTCCGCCGCTGCCGACCGGCCCGCTTCCGCCGCTGCCGATCACGGGACTGGAACCGCCGGTCGTACCGAGAGCGCTCCCTCCACTCGAGGTCATGGTGCTCGCTGAGCCACCGCTGCTCGGTGACTGTCCGCCAGAGTTGCTCGCTGTGCCCCCAGTGTTCGCGCTGCTCGAACCACCCGCGGGGTGATTGCCGCCACTGGGCGCCGGAGCGTCGCTGCTGCAAGCCGCGAGCACGCACAGAGCGGCTCCGCAAATCAGAGTCTGATTGGATAGACGCACGAACTTCATGGTTCGACCTCTTGCGCCGCGGGCCACCATCAAAGGCCATGACGACACTGCTGATCTCTTTTCGGCCGCGGCGAATCGTTCACCGAATGTAACGAGACCTAACAATACCGTAATTCAGCGCAGGCGTTGCGGGGAATGATGCCCCACAACCTTCGAGTTACGGACTGCCGCTTATCGTGACTTTGAATTTCTCTGCCGACGTTGAGAGTCAGGGCGCGAGTCACGGCAATTCGAGGCTACGCGGCGTGACATTGCTGCAATCCTCGATGCCCCAGTCATGGGCTACTTGGCACACGGCGTCGGCGCGCTTCTCCGGCACAGGCTCAGCTTGCGCTGCCGCAAGCTGGCGCTCGAACTCTTCGTGAAGGACGCCATTCCCGCACGCGCCGCGAGCAGACTCTGCTGGCTGAGGTGGAGCAGAGGGCGACGACGCGCAGGCGGTCAACACGAGCACGAGCAAAACACCGCTCGTCGCGCCGACTTCACGCAACATGAAGTCGGCGCGCATCGCGGGCAGGCTCACTTCGGAACTTCGAGGCGGCGGCAACCCGGGCAGCCCTGACCGCCGCCGGGACCGTTGTCGCATTGCTCGGGTTCTTGCACCATGCCGTCGCCGCAGAACGGTCCGAGCTTGCAGCCCTTGTCGCACTCACCGTAGCCGCCGTCATTGACGCCGTCGTCGCACTCTTCGCCGAAGCTCAGGATGCCGTCGCCGCACACCGCGCTGCAGTCGCTCGGCGTGGCTTCGAAGCCAGACAGGGTCAGGCGGAATGAAGAGCCGAAGCGCTTACGTTCGGCTTGGAAGACGACGATCTTGTACACGTTGCCTTCGACGAGCTTGTACTTGTCCTTGACCGCTTGAGTGTTGTTGATGGTGACAGAGCCGTCCATCGGCACGTGGATGCCGCCGAGATCCACCGCGAGGATGCCGTTCACGAACACCCAAACGTCGTCGTCGCCCGAGAAGGCGAGGGTTGCGTTGGTGTTCTTGTCGTAGCGGAACCAGTACTGGACCTCGCTCGTGAAGGAGAAGTTGTGCTTCTTGGCGCCCGGGAACACTTTGTCCTCGGAGGGCCAACCGGTGTACCCGTACTGCAGCGGGAGCTGAGCGAAATCCAAATCAGCCGTGGGACCCGTCACGCTGTCGACCGGGAAGAACAACGGCGTGCCGTCGTAGTCGACCTCTTTGCCGCCCGTGCAGAACTGGGCTGCGTTGTAGCTGCAGGGTTTGCAATCAGCGACGCACTTGGCAACCTGCCCATCGAAGTTCGTTTGGCAGTCCGTGTCGCACTTGGTCGCCGCAGCGGTGAGCGTGTCGATCGTCATCTGCTGAGCGTCGATCTTTGCTTGGGCCGCAGCGATCGCGGTGTCGTCCGGGGTGGCGGCGTTCTGCAGCTGCGTCAGCTGGTTCGTCAGCTGCATCAGCGTGTCGCCCGCGGAACGCACCTTGTCGTGATCGGGCCGGCAGGTGTTGTCGCATTGCAGCGAACTGCGCACGCGCTGCGCGCAACCCGTCATGCACGTGGCCTGGCTGGTTGCCATCGGAACTTGCTGTTCCGTGCCCATGCCCATCGCCGGAGCCTGATAGGTGACCAGCTTTTCGCCGTTCTTGCCGAAGCGGTTCACGAAGCCGCCCATGGTGTTGTCGAACAACACCAGATCGCCGACGACTTTGACGTCGCCCGGGTTGTCGCGGAACCACTTGGAGAAGCTGGTCGCGTCTTGGATGCACGCGTTCTTCGGCGCAACACCAAGCTGCGGGCGCCCGTCCTTGTCGAGCGTGTCCTTCGCGATGCCTTTGACGATTGGGTCGCCCTCGGGGATGCCGCAGGTCGTGTCAGGGTACGTGGGCCAGCCGAAGTCAGTGTCGTTATCGGAGAAGTCGCGGAAGATCGCGGGCACGCGCAGCACGCACTTGTCGTTGATCTTCTCGCACTGAGGCACCTGTTTGCAGGTGAAGCCCTTCTCCGTCTTGCACTCCGAAGAGCAGCCGTCGCCGTCGATCTGGTTGCCGTCGTCGCACTCTTCGTCGATCAGCAGGCCGTCACCACAGGAGGACTTGCAGGATCCACTGGAGCAATCCGGCTCGCGCAAGCAAAGGGCCGAGCAGCCGTCGAACGGTGCCGTGTTGCCGTCGTCACAGGCCTCGGCTCCTTCGACCTTGCCGTCGCCGCACTTGGCGTTCGAGCAAACGCTCGGCATGCCTTCGCACTTTTTGCCGAGCTCGACGCGGCAGCGATCGGAGCAACCGTCGCCGGCGGTCGTGTTGCCGTCGTCACACTGTTCGCTGCTGGCAACGATTCCATCGCCACAGCGCGCGATTGCGCGACACGGCTTGCCAGGATTGGGGCAGCTGAAGCCTTTCTCCACTAGGAGACAGGCCGCGTTGCAGCCGTCACCCGACATGTTGTTGCCATCGTCGCAAGCCTCGTCCGAGGTCAGGTTGCCGTCACCGCAGCCGGGAGGGGGCGGCATATCTGGCGGCTTATCGTCGACACCCAGGTCACCGGTCCCGCCGCCCTGACCGGTAACGGGGGTTCCGCCACCCGGGCCGATGGTCGAACCGTCTCCGGCCCGCCCTTCGTCAACGAGACGCCGACCGTCCGGCGGAGACGTGGAACCGCAGGCGGCGACGACAAATCCAAAAAGCAGCCCCGGTAGGATTTGGGCAAAGAGACGGTGCGAATTGCGCATTGGCGTTAGCTTGCTTGTGCCACGCCGAGACGCAGGGATCCATGGACGTTTTAGGGGTTTTTTTTAAGAGTTTCTCTATTCCGCTCTGCGCCGCTCTGCCCGCTACGCCTACTTTTCAATTTTGCGCGCTCACTAGGAATTAGCCCCCGCTGCTTGGACGCCAGTGCACGCGAAGACGCAATCCGCCATCGGTATCAGTCACCGATCCAAGCGCGACTTGCGACGGCTCAGGAGGGCGCCTCATTGGGTCGAGTCGCCAACCCACTGGGCTGATGCTCGACGCAAATGGGTCCTGGTCGTCGCCTCGCTAGCAAACGGTCATCGCCGGCAGCCCTGCTTCCAACGCCTTCGCGGTAGGGCTAAAAAGTGCGGGTCTGGAGCCAAGGATTCGCTCCGCGATTCCATCTCATGCTGGGCTTCGACCAAAAATGCTGCGCAACGCACGGATGAGGGAGGTCTACGCCATAACGGCGGCTGCGGTCGGGCTCGCTCTGCTGTGCGTGGCCGCCCTCGATTGGCTTGGCTACACGATGTTCGCGATTTCGCTCTCGTGGCGTTAGCGATTGGGTGCCGCCATTTCGAACTACGGGTATCTCGTTCGCTCGTTCGTCGATGGCCAAGCATTGGGCTGGTGCTTGCTTGCGGCTCTCGCTGCCACATGCGGCTGGGCGCTGTTCTTGCTCTATCGCATCGTGCGTCGTCAATCGGCACAGAGCGCAGTTGTCTGGACGTGGTGCGCGGCGCTGCTGGCGCTCGCGCTCAGCGGAGCACGGATCGCGCTCGCGCGACAGGAGGTGCTGACCCTTCTGTTGCGCGAGTTGCAGACGGATTCGTGGCAACGCTCGAGACTCGTGGCCGCGAACCTTGCGCGCCTCTTCATGACTCAGCTGTTCACGAGCTCGGTGATGATTCCGGCGATGCTCGTGATGCTGGTTGGAGTGCTCACCGGGCGGTCGAAGGTCCGGGAGCGCTGGTTGGTTGCTTTGGCGGCGAGCTCGCTCCTCCTGCTCGCTGTGGCGGTCCGTGCCGAAACTCTGATCTGGGCGTCGAGCCCGTGCTCTGAAGGGCGCCCCACGTGTTGGTTCGAGTTTGCGAGCGACAGCGTTTCGCGATTGCAACGCGCCGCGCGTCACGCTGTCTTTGCTGCAGCGCTGGCTTGGGCCGTCGCGCTCGTCGTGGCGTTCCGTACGGCACGAACTCGGAGCATGACTGATGGCCGAGTGACACTAGCGAGCACCGCGCTCCTTCTGCTCGGAATTGGCGCATTCTGGCTAACCCGAGCCGAACACGCCGACGCTCGGCACCTCTTGCCCCCGGATTCAGACCTCGGTCAGTTCTGGTTCGACGCGCGACTTCAGCGGCAGCTACCACCGGCAAAAGCGGGCTGTTCCGCGAGGGAGGCCCCCGTGATCGAGGTTCACGCCAGCGGCGTTTTGCTAGATGGACAGGAGCGCGCGACTGCAGAACAGCTGCGTGCGGCGCTCGCGCGCAAACGCGAGCTCTGGGAGCAGATCAATCCCGAGGGCAAGTTCCCGGGCCTGGTTCTGCTCGCTGTTGCGCGCGACGCGCGAACCTCGGCTGTGCGGCCCTGGCAACTCGCCGCGGAGCAAGCGGGCTACGCGAAGATTGGCGCAGTGCTCCAGGTTCCTACGGTCATGTTCCAAACTCGCACAGTGGGAACCCTAGCGCTCGAGCGAACCTGCGCTGAAGTGTGGGAGGTTGACGGTGCCGGGCTCGAGCGCGCGTTCGCACACTTCGAGACTTGGGGAGAGCTAGTTGCGGCCGGCGGAGTCGCGCCGCCGGATCCCTACCCGCGTCGGTCCGAGCGCTCGCGCTGCGGCTCGCTCTCGGCGCCCGCTTCGCCAACAGTCGCCTCGTTGTTCCACAAGGCGCGCATCTTGCGCAACCGCGACGCGCTCGACGCACTGCTCGTTCAAGCCAAAAACGGCACCCCGGAGCGAATTGCACTGCGCATCAATGGGACGGGCGGGGTGATGTGCGAATGCCCGCCATTCAGCATTCCGCTGTCGGCTCCCGACGAGCCGGTGCCGAGCTTGCTGGCGATCCCGATGCAGAATGCAGCCAATTTCGGCTTGCGTCGAACGCTCCTGAACTTTACCGCAGTCGGCTACTTTTCGGGCGCCTGGATCGACACGTTCGAGTACTTGCACACTCAAGGTGACGACAATCCGAGCACCGATGACGAAACCCGCTTCAGCTATCGCGAGCTCACTACCGAGTTTTGTCTAGAGGCGTTGTGTTATTGGCCTCGTGAATTCGAGCTCTCTGGCGACTTACGAGCGAGCAGCCACGAGGATGCCGCTGACATGGCCACCCTCGGTATCCCCAAGTGCCGACGCCAGTGATGCTGTCTCAGGCTACGTAGGTCGCTGCAGTAACCGCAAACGCAGCCTGTCATGCAACCGTTTCACTTTCATCCCGCGCGCTGACTTCAATAGCGAAGTGCTGAGTGGGTCATTCCGATGCGAGCGAAATGACGCGCAAATTGCCGCTGAATTATTGGGATCTGTTCTTGAAGTCTTTACCGCGATCACGCTAGCTTCGCCGCGCCTCGTTTCCCGAAGTGTGGCTTCGAACTTGCGAGAAAAGCGATGATGATCCGGTCAAATGGGTGGAGTGGGCGCTCTGTTTTGCTGCTTTTGTTGGCAACCGCAATGGCGAGCGCAGGTTGCGGTTCTTCATCTCCTAGTGAAAACACGAGTCGAGAGTCGTCCGTACTCGATCGTTCACCGGTGCCCTCGGCGTCCCCGGCTTCGTCCGCAAAGCCCGCGGCCGGTCTCTCAGCTCCAGGCCTTCCCGGCAATGGCGGCCCGAAAGTCGGCGGACTCAGCGTCGTTCCTGGGCAGCTGGTGGTGAAATTCAAATCCGACGCAGTCGGCGGCGTTATCGACGACGTGCACCAAGCCCTTCAGCAGGGCCGCTCATTCGCCAGGATCACCGCTGACGCATCGCCGTCGTTGGACACGCTCGTGCGACGTCATGGCATCTCGCGCGCGGCGAGCTTGTTTCAGGGGCGGGAAGGGCTTTCCACCCAAGACGCCAAGAGCATGTTGCGTGCGCGCGGCAGCATTGGCGCGCGGGTCAAACTTCGCGGACGAAGTGTGCCGCTCGAGGAACTCGTCAACGTTTACCGTATGGAGTTGCCAGCGACTGCGGATCTAGACGCCGCAATGGCCGATCTGCGCAGCGATCCGCACGTCGAGTATGTGCATCCAAACTACGTCGCGCATCTGGTTTACACGCCGAACGACCCGTATTGGGCGAGCAACGGGAGCTGGGGACAGCCGCGCGCGGATCAGTGGGATCTCAAGCTCATGCACACCAGCCAAGCCTGGGACGCGACGCGCGGAAACGGTGTGGTCGTGGCCGTGGTCGACACCGGTGTCGACATCAATCACCCGGATCTGGCCGGCAACGTTTGGACCAATCCCGGCGAAATCCCCGACAACGGCATCGACGACGACGGCAATGGTTTCGTCGACGACGTTCACGGTTGGAGCGTGCTCGGCAACAGCAACCAGGTCGACGACTCGGTCGGCCACGGTACGCACGTCGCCGGCACCATCGCCGCTCAAGACAACAACGGCATTGGCGTCGTAGGCATCGCGCCCGACGCGAAGATCATGCCGGTGCAGGTTTTCAGCTTCAGCTCGGACTCGTTCACGATCAGCCAGGGGCTGCTCTACGCGGTACACAACGGCGCCGACGTCATCAACAATAGCTGGGAGATTTGCTCGGGATATTGCCCCACGGTCGGTGTGGTCGAGGATGCAGTTCGCACCGCGCACGCCGCTGGGGCCGTCGTGGTCTTCGCCGCGGGCAACGAGAACGCCAACATTCGCGATCGCTCGCCGCAAAATCTGCCGGAAAGCATCGTGGTCAGCGCGACCACGCCTCGCGATGTGCGGGCCGATTTCTCGAACTTCGGTCTGATTGACGTTGCCGCGCCGGGTTCGGGCGATCCGAACGACAGCGAGGTCGTCGAGCCGAGCTACGGCATCCTGTCGCTCAAATCCTCGTCCTGCTTCGAACCATGGATTTGCAACGCGGACCGCAACGTCGGTGACGGCTATGTTCGGCTTGCCGGAACGTCCATGGCAGCGCCGCACGCTGCCGGTGTGGCCGCGTTGATCCTGGGGCTTCATCCGAATTACTCGCCTGAGCAGGTTCGCCAAGTCATGCGCCGCACGAGCGTTGACGCCAATGGCAATGGCTACGACACGGACCTTGGCTATGGCCGCGTCGATACCGCCAAACTCAGCGCGGAACCGACGCCACTCGAGGCGCTGATTCAAGCCCCGCGCGTGGTGCAGACCGCGCAACAAGTCATCTCCGGAAAGGCCAACGGCGCGCAGTTCCAAAAGTACGTGCTCGAGTACGGCAAGGGCACCGCGCCGACCAGCTGGACCACGATCACGACGAGCACCTCGCCCGTCAGCACGGGTGCGCTCGGAACCTGGGATGCCTCCAAGATCGCGGATGGCGATTACACGCTGCGCCTCTCGGCCTACAAAACCAACGGCGCCCGCTACGAGGATCTCCATTTGCTGGCGCTCGATCGGGTCCAAATCGCGTCGCCCTCGGCCTATGTCACGCTCGCCGCGGGTGACATCTCGATCGTTGGCATCGCGAATCCGGGCACTTTCAAGAGCTTCAACGTTCGCGTGCAAACGTTCGATGCAGGGACGCCGGTCAACGCCAATCTGGCATTGACCAACGGCGGCAAGCAGCCGGTCGCCAATGGGGTGCTCGCGGTGTGGCACGCACAAAATATCCCTGCGGGGCACTACCGCGTAATTCTCGACGTGACCAACACGGACGGCTCGGTCATCTCCGAGAACGTCGTCTTGATCGTGGACCCGTTGTTGCACGCGGGGTGGCCCGTCAGTTTGCCGATCTCGGTCTACCAAGACCGGGGACCGAATCCGCCTTCGGAGCCGATTGCCCTCGCGGACCTCGACGGCGATGGCAAGGCCGAGGTGCTCGCCGGGTTCGGCGATAAGGTCACCGTGTTCAAGGGCGACGGCACGATCGTGTCGGGGTGGCCGCAATCGCTGATCACCGCGAACATTCCGTCGTCGAACATCAAGGGGATGCCGATCGCAGGAGACATCGACGGCGACGGGTCCAAAGAAGTCATCGTTGCGACCCTCGAAGGAGCGATCTTCGTTTGGGGAGCAAACGGTGTGCTGAAACCCGGGTGGCCGCGCGTCATCAGCTATGCGACTGATTGGGGGCCGAATCCCGCCTCGCTGTCCTTGTCGATCGGCGACGTGGATCGCAACGGCGTGCTCGACCTCGTCGCCACGGACGGTACGCAAACGGGCGTCCACGTGTTCAAAGGCAATGGCAGCTACTTGCCAGGCTGGCCCGTCACCAAATGGCTGGGAATCAAGACTCCGGCCACCGTGGCCGATCTGAACAAAGACGGAAAGAACGAGGTCGTCATCGGCGTGGATGGCAACCCCGGCCAGCTCGTGGTGCTCAACTCTAAGGGCGTCGTTCTCTCTGGCTGGCCGCAAACCATTCTGACCACTTCCGGCAATGAAGCCATTGGCAGCTACCCCGTGGTCGGCGACTTGGACGACGACGGAGATCTCGAGATCGCAGCAATCACTTGTGATGGCGGCGGTGACGACACGCTGTCCAAGGTCGTCGTCTATCAACACAATGGGCGCCTGCTCACTTCGTGGCAGACCGGCGCGGTTCAAACCGGGCCGCTGGTACTCGCGGATCTCGATGGCGACGGCTCGCTCGAGGTGCTCGAGTCGCTGATGAAGATGGACGGCACGGGCGGACTGTATGCGTGGGACCGCAAGGGCAACCTGATGCCGGGATGGCCGCAAACTAACCCCGGAGTGTATCCGGTGTTCAACGCCCCCATCGTCGTGGACGTGGATGGTGACGGACGGAACGAAGTCATCACTGCGCGCAGCCCGGAGTTCTGGTCGGACGAACTGCAATTCCACTTCGGTTACCCGGTGCAGGCTTACCGTTACGATGGCTCGACGGTTCCCGCGATGGCTCGACCTGCCTACGGTTCATGGCAGGGAGCTGATGGGTCGCCAGCAGTGGCAGACATCGATGGCGACGGGCGGCTCGAGCTGGTGTGGACCGAAATTCGAGAGCAAGGGCCGACCATGGACTACCCGCTGCCGCGGATCTTTGCCTGGGATCTCACCACGTCGACCAGCAACGCCCAACCGTGGCCGATGTACCGCGCGGATGCGCGCCACTCAGGTGTGGTCGACAACGTAGTCCCGATTCAGAAGCTGACCACGCGCAATCAGACATACCGCATCAACGGCTTGGCGCGATTCCAAATCCAAACTGGCACTGGCGGCACGATCCAAATCAAGCATCCGTGGCAGGCTGCCGTGCAGTACGCCATCGACAGCGCTCCGCTCAAATCTACTACTCTCGGTTGGGGTGAGCAGGTCACGGTGGCTCCGTCTCGTCAGGTTCTGCTTCGGGTAGTCACGACTAGCCCGATCGACGTGACGATCGATTGGTGGTGAGCACCGTCTCGGCCCGCCGGTTCGAGCCGCCCACTCTCCCTCGGGGGTGGGCGCTTTTTCGACCGCGAATCGGGAAGGTTGAGTGTGACGCCTACGTACATGCCCTCACGAATCGCCATTCGCTAGCCTTTGCAAGTTTCTCAGGCGGAGATTTCGGACAGGAAACAGCCTAGGCTCGCTCGCGTACTTGGGAGGAATTGGATGAATTCTTTGAGAAAATTGAGTGTTACGGGGTTGTTGGCCGCGGTCCTGGTCGTCGTCGTCGGCTGTGGAGGGGATGACAGCAACAGCGGCTCGAACAATTCGGCAAAGCTCGAATCGTGTAAGCAGGTTTGCGATAAATCGGTGAATTGCCCGATCGCCTTTCCTGCTGACACGTGCAAGCAGCTTTGTGACGCGCATTCGCAGGCGTCTGCCGCCTGTCAGGATGCACTGAAGGCCGTGTCTGATTGTCAATTGAAGCAGGCTGACATCTGCGCGGATACTGGCTGCGACTCGGAGTCGACCGCGTACAACACCGCCTGCAGTAGCAAATAAGCGCGTGAGCGATCTCGGGGGATGCGCGTTCGCGTGCATCCCCCGCGTTCATTGGAGTTTGCCGCTATCTGGCTGCGCGGCCATCCAATGTTCGGCGTACGACTCGCAGCAGTAAGTCGGGGTCATAGGGCTTTTGCAGTAGTTCCACGCCCAGTTCGCTGAGCACACTGGCGGGAAACAGGTCTGCCGCGTACCCGCTCGAGAAGAGAAAGGCGGGCTCGGAGTCCAGCTGACGGATCTGTTCGAATGCTTCACGCCCGCCCACGTTCGGCATCATTGCGTCCAAGATGATCGCGTCGAAGCGCTCGCCGCGCCGGACGGTTTCGATCGCTTGGCGTCCGTCGCCGACGATGGTCACTCTGTAGCCGGCACGCTCCAAGATGCGCCGCAGGATGCTTTGCACCTCTCGGTTGTCTTCAGCGACGAGGATCTTCTCCGAGCCGCCTTTCACGCTGCTGCTGAGCTTCGGGCCGATGGTTTTTACGTCGCGTTCGTAGGCTGGCAGATAGACCTTGAACGTGCTGCCCACGCCTACTTCGCTATAGGCGTGCATCATACCGCCGTGTTGTTGCACGATGCCGTAGGCCACGGCCAACCCTAAGCCGGTGCCGACGCTCGAGTCCTTGGTGGTGAAGAACGGCTCGAACACGCGCTCTACTACGTCCGCGGGCATGCCCATGCCCGTATCGGAAACGGTGATGACCACATAGCGCCCCGGTTTGGCCCAGGGGTGTGCTGCTACGTATTCACTATTCAGGACGACCTGCTCGGATTCGATGGTCAAGCGACCTCCTTCCGGCATCGCGTCGCGCGCGTTCACGCTCAGATTCATGAACACTTGGTCGAACTGGTTGGCATCGCTGAGCACGGTCGGTAGATGGGCGCCGCCGATCAGATCCACCGTCAGATGCGCTGGGAACAGCCGCTTGAGCAGCTCCAGCAGGGCGTTGAGGCGAGCGTTCACATCGACCGCTTCCAGCGACTGCGCTTGTTTGCGACCCATCGCCAGCAGTTGACGACTCAGCTTCATGCCGCGATCTGCGGCCGCCAGTACGTCCGAAACGACTTCACGCTGCGTCTCGCTCAGGTCATCTTGACTCAAGAAATGCGCATTGCCGATGATGACTTGGAGCAGGTTGTTGAAGTCGTGGGCGACACCGCCGGCCAAAAGCCCGAGGCTCTCCAGCTTTTGTGCCTGAAACAGTCGGCGGTTCAGCTCCGCCTTCTCTCGCTCTGCGCGGGCGCGCTCTTCGTGCCAGCGCAATCGTCCGGCGGCCACGCTGCTCTGTGCAGCGATCGCCATCAAGACGTCCAGATCTTCGGCCGTGGGCGGCCGTACGCCCTCGTCACCCACCGTACCGACGCCCAACATGCCGAGCGTCACGTCTACCAATGAAAGCGGCACATTGATGATGGTGCGGTTGCCCACCACCTTGACCATCTCTTTGTTCGTGCGCGGATCGGTGCGAGCGTCCTCCACCACGATGGGGGCGGTCGCCACCAAAATCTCGGCGATCATCGCATCACCCTCGATCGGAATGACGACGGCCTTGTCCCAGCTCGTACCCACACCCACGAACGCTAGGATGCGGACGTGCGTCTGATTCGGCTCGACCATCGCCAGCCAAGCGTGACGGTAGCCGACCAGGTTTTCGACCGCGTCCCGCACGATCTCGAGCATCTGCGTGAAGTTGACCGCGCGCTGAAGTTCGCGAGCAAACTGAAGTAGTCGCGTCTGGTTGCTGCCGGCCATGCTGCGATCCTGCCCCGGCAACCAGAGGAGGTCACGGGCGAAGTGTCGATGTCCGACGTCCTACGCAGTAATCTGTCTGCGAATGAGGCGCTGATTGCGACTCTCACGCGCTTTCGCGTAGTTTTCTGCTCCCTAAGGCAATTCGCCGCTGAAACGCGGCTTGCGCGGCTAGCGCGAATCGGAGAACAATCTCGCGATTTCATGCAAAGCGATTTGTTGGAGCAACTCGGCCGAGTGCTGCGTGAAGTGGCACAGGCCGAAATCGTTACCCGCTTTCAAAAGCTCACCCCGAGCGACGTGATCAGCAAGGCGACCGCCGAAGACCCGCTCGACTTAGTGACGGCAGCGGATCGCGCGGCTGAGGCCGTGCTGACCGAGAGGTTGTCCGCGTTGGTTCCCAACTCGACGGTGGTTGGGGAGGAAGCGGTAGCGGCGGACCCCCGCGTGCTCGAGCGGCTCCACGAGGCAGCGCCGGTTTGGATCGTCGATCCGCTGGATGGCACGAAGAACTTTGCGGCAGGGCACGGGCCCTTTGGCACGATGGCCGCGTTAATCGAGCGCGGCACGTTGCTCGCCGCAGGCATCTACTTGCCGTTGCTCGATCGCAACTTCACCGCGGAACGCGGTTTGGGCGCATTCGTCGACGGAGTACGCATCCCAGCCCGCGCCCCTGCTACCGGCGTGCTCATGGGCACTGCTTACTCGCGCTACATGCCTGAGGACGCGGCGACGCCGCTCATGGCGCGAGCCGCGGCACACAAGCAGCTCCCGAACGTGATCTGCGCGGCCCACGAGTACACGCAGATCGCCCAGGGGCTCAAAGACTACACGCTCTACTACCGCCTGCTGCCCTGGGATCACGCACCCGGCGCGCTGATCGTGCGTGAAGCGGGCGGGGTCGTGCGTCACCCGACTGGGCGCGACTATCACGTGTTCGACGAGAGTGAGTCGACCTTGCTGTCGCCGGACGAGGCAACTTGGCAACGGGCGCGTTCGGAGCTGTTCGGTTGAGCGAAGTCGCCACGAGGTGAACGCCCGCTCCACGCTGCAATGCAACAGGTCAACAACATGACTACGAAGACCTGTGAGGATTTGCTTGCTGGTCTTCCGGGGTCCTTCAGGATCCTATCGAGAATGCCGTAACGGGGGTGTTGGGCCTCCGACGACGCTGGAGACTTCATGGCCGCGATTCCGCTGAATTCTGGTCCTATCGCGAAGCTGCTCGCACAGGGAGTGGTGCAGAGTGGCGTGGCGCAGGTCCTGCGCACGGTCCGCAAACACCTGGGCATGGACGTCGCGTTCGTCTCACACTTTCGCGATTCGGACCGCGTGCTCGAGCACGTAGACGCCGAGGGGACCTCGCTGATCCGCGAAGGCCAAGCGATCTCGCTCGAAGACGGCTATTGCCTGAAGGTCGTGCGAGGCGAGCTGCCGCAATGTATCCCGGACACGTCCGCGGTCCCGGCGGCCAAAGCTCTGCCGGAAACTCAGGGAATACCAATCGGCGCGCACCTCAGCGTACCGATCGAGCTTTCGAACGGCGAAGTCTATGGCACCCTCTGTTGCTTCAGCAAAACGCCGAACCTCTCCTTGGGTGAGCGCGACCTGTGCATGATGCGCGCGCTCGGTGAAGTCTTGGCAGCTCGCATCGATGAGGACTTGGCCGGTGCGCGCTCGAAACAACACGTCGCGGATGAAATCCGCCGAGCGCTCAGCGAGGGAGCACCACGCATCGTCTATCAGCCGATTTATGCGTTTGCAGGCAACGCCGTCGCAATCGTCGGGGTCGAATGTTTGTCGCGCTTCGATCTCGAGCCGCGTCGCGCGCCCGACGTTTGGTTCAACGCGGCGCACGAGGCAGGGGTGGGTCCAGAGCTCGAGCTTCGTGCCATCGAGATTGCGCTCAGTGCGCTCGAGCACTTGCCAGAGCCGCTCTCGCTCAGCATCAACGGCTCTCCGGATCTGCTCGTCTCTGGTCAGTTGGACGCGGTGCTGTGCTCCGTCGACCTCTCTCGTGTCGTTCTCGAAATCACCGAACACTCGGCAGTGGTCGACTACGAGGTGCTGCTGAAGGCCCTGGCGCCGCTCCGCGCGCGTGGCGTGCGGTTGGCAATTGACGATGCGGGTGCCGGCTACGCCAGCATGCGTCACATCCTGAATTTGAAGCCCGATGTGATCAAGCTCGACATCAGCCTCACGCGTCACATCGACACGGACCCCAATCGGCGTGCCCTTGCGAAAGGGCTGATCGCGTTCGCTCACGAAATTGGCAGCACCATCACCGCCGAGGGCGTCGAGACCATGGCCGAGTTGTCGGCGCTGCGCGCGATTGGGGTCGATAAAGTGCAGGGCTACTTCCTGAGTACGCCGCAAGCTCTCGATGTGGTTGTGGCCGCTGCGGAGGCTGAATCCGGCACGTTTCAGCGCGCGCAGGTCGACGAAATGTCGCGTGCGGCGGGTTAGGGCCGAGCGTCGTCGTTACACTGGAGCAAACTGGCCACGCGCGACGCACTCGCTCGAGCGCGGGCTCCAGTGGATGCGATTCCGAGCAAGACGATCGACAGGCCAAGTCCCGCACTGACCCAAAAGAACACGTGCGTCGCGGCAGCGAAATCAGGTCGATGCGCGGCCTCGATCCCACTGCCAGCGAGCGCACCAGCGAGCGCGACGCCCAGCGACGCCCCGACCTGCCGGCTCGTGGTCGCGACGGCTGACGCGAGCCCTGCGTGTGACCGAGGCATGCCCGAGACGGCAGTGTTCGTGATCGGAGCATTGACCGCGCCCAGCCCGACGCCGAAAATGCCGTACGCCGCGAGTAGGTACGCGAGTGAGGTGTCCTGCGAAAGCGCGGTGAGCAGCAACGCTCCCGTGGCCATTGCACCCCCGGCGACCACGAGCGCGAGCCGGGCGCGACCAGCTGCGACCAGGCGCCCGGACAGTGGGGAGCAC
This sequence comes from Polyangiaceae bacterium, assembly GCA_035634635.1. Lineage (GTDB taxonomy): Bacteria > Myxococcota_A > Polyangia > Polyangiales > Polyangiaceae > PMG-095. Next base: position 27,710 of record DASQCO010000154.1, on the reverse strand, counting down.
ACCATCAGCGCGAGCGCGATGGGCAGGGTGGCAAGGCCGGCCTTCGACGCGGGCATTCCGCGCGACTCCTGAAGGTAGAGTGAGTTCAAGAACAGGAAGCCGCTGAAGGCCGTGAACGCGAGGACCGCGACGAGTGTCGCTGACGCGAAGGGCAAGCTGCGGAAAAATCGCGGATCGAGCAAGGGTTCGCGGTGGCGCGATTCCCACACGAGCAGCGCGATCGCACTTGCGAGCGCCGTCGCGAAGCCTGCGGCGATGGGCCACGACGTCCAGCCCGCGTGGCGACCGTCGATCACCGCTGAGGTCAACGCGAACAGCGCGGCGATGACCAGCACCTGGGCGAGCACGTCGAACTGCCGGGGGCGCTCGGCGCGCGACTCGCGAACGAAACGCGCGCTCAGAAAGAGTGCGACGACGCCGACTGGGATATTCACCCAGAAGATCGCGCGCCAACCGGCGCTCTCGACCAACACCCCGCCCAGCAGCGGGCCCGCCGCCATGGCCACACCGAATGCCGCTCCCCAAATACCGACCGCGCGGGCGCGCTCCTTTGGATCGAGGAACGTGTTGACGATGATCGACATCGCCACTGGGTTGAGCATCGAACCGCCGATCGCTTGAACCACTCGAGAGGCCACGAGCACCCGCGCATTGGGCGCGACGCTACAAAGCAACGAACCAAAGCTGAAGATCATCAGCCCCACCTGAAACGTTCTGCGTCGACCAAAGCGATCTGCGATCGAACCCGCGAGGAGCAGGAAGCTCGCGACGACGACGGTGTAGGCGTCGATCGACCACTGCAGTTCTGCGACGCTCGCGTGCAGATCGCTTCGGATTGCGGGCAAGGCGATGTTGACGATGGTGGCGTCCAGGGCGGTGAGCACGAGGGCCAGGCAGCACGTGATGAGAATGATCAACCGGCCGCGCGGTGAATCGCGGTCCAGCGGGGAGGGGAGTGCGGCTGATGGTGAGGTTGCTTCGACGCTCATGAGCAATGTCTTAGCCTCGTAGCGGAATGAAGCGATTGAAATGGATGAACATGGTAGATGAATCAAATGGAATCCGCGGACGCCAACCTGTTGCTCGCGCTCGACGCTCTGCTTCAGGCAGGCAGCGTCACCGGCGCTGCCCGCCGCATGAACGTGAGCCCACCAGCAATGAGCCACACCCTCGCGCGACTGCGGCTCGCGGTCGGCGACCCGCTGTTCGTGCGCGCGGGAAACCGGCTCGTGCCTACACCCCGAGCACTCTCGATGCGTGAACGAGTGTCGCGTGCCGCGAGCGAAATCGGTACTCTACTCCGTCCCGAGCGGCCGCTCGATATCGCGACGCTCGAGCGAACGTTCATCATCCGCGCGTCCGATGCCATGATCGTCACCGCAGGTCAGGCGCTCGACACACTCGTGCGAAAGGAGGCGCCGGGGGTGGCGCTCCATTTGGTTGGCGTCCTGCTGACAGAGACGCGTGAGGCCGATCTCGACATCGGTGTGCAATACGGCATCGCACCCGACTTGCGCATCCAGACCCTGTTTCACGAGGAGATGGTCGCGGTGGTGCGCAACGATCACGCTCTGGCAAATCGCCGCGTGACACCCGCCCGCTTGGCGAAGATGGAGCACATCGCCGTCGCCACTCAACGCGCCAAGTTCGAAGAGCTCACCAAACCCCGCCGGAGCCGGCGCTGGCACCCCCCGAGCCGGATCGTGCCCTCATTCCTGGCGGCAGCGGCGCTGGTGCGGGCCAGCGACGCGTACACCGTGATTCCGAATCGCCTGGCTGTTACCGTCCTCGACGCGTTCGGGCTGTGCCGGCTCTCGGTGACGGGGCCGGCGACGAAGGTGGCCATTGCTCAAGCGTGGAGTCCGCGCTTCGACAACGACGCGGGGCACGCCTGGCTTCGTGGCTGCGTGAAGCGCGCCTTTGGTGTTGCTTCCGCTTAGTCGTGCGCTCGGGTGCGCTCGAGTGGCGCAACCGGGTCGAGGACCCGCGCGATCAGCTTTTGAACGCCCGTGACGAGCTCCCGCTCTTCGGGCTCGATGCTGTTCTCGGCCAGCGTTAGCCGGCGAGCTTCTCGGGCATGGGCTTCCATCTCCGAAGTGTCACGGGTCATGGTTGCTGCCAAGATCATGTTGCCGTGCGCGATGAACAGATCCATCTGAGCGTCGCCCAGGCTTGGGCTTTTGGCGAAGCGCTGCTTTGCCAATTGGAACGAGCGCTCACTGGCTTCGATGCGAGCCTTGGGGCGATCGACTTGCAGCGCTGCGTTTGCGAGCAAGCTGAAGCCACGAATCCCCACTGCGAGCGCCTCGTCGGACGCAGTGCCGATTCGAGCGTCAACGAACTCCCGAACCGCTGAGTCGAGTCTGGCGAACTCCTCGGACGCTTCAGGCATGCGCTTCTGCTCGACGAGTGCCTCGAGCAACATTGCTAGGGCACCAAAGTAGTCCCGTCGAGCTTGAGTGTTGGTCGTTTCTCTCTCGACGAGCGTCTCCAATAGGTCGCTCTCTCGGGCAAAGAAGAGGGTTGCTCGCAGTACACGCTCTTCTGCCAATGCGTCTTTGCCGCGCGCTTCTTCGGCGGCAGCGAGGGCCAATTGATAGCGAATATTCTGCGGACTCGAGACATAGAGCGCGCGAGCCAGCTCGTGGGCCTTGGTGCCGAACGACTTGGCCAGGGCATCCCGGTGCCATCGAGTGCACAAGACGGCAAGGCGCTGATAGACCTCGATCAGCTGCACTAGGCCTTGCGTCGCGAGCTCCTTCTCCGCGACGCGCTCGAGCAAGTGCGTCGACCGCATGAGCCGATCGAGCACGCCTTCGGTGCTTCGCGCAACTTCCTCCACGCGAGACATGCGCTGCTGCACCGCAGCTGCGGCGAGCGTCAAATTCGCCGTGTCTGGCCCTGCGCGCCGAAGTTGCTCAATCAGTGACTCCGCTTCGCGATAGTCGGCGCTGGCGGCGTTCCACGTGCGCCCGTGGAATCGAGCGTCGCCACGCATGCGCAGAATCTCGGCCAACTGCAGCCTCGCTTCGGCCAGACCCGACGCCGCCCAGGTGCGCGCCAGCTGCTCCGCGCGATTCAGGCAAGACAGGGCCTCTGCGTACTCTTGGAGGTCGAGGGCCAATTCGCAGCGCGCGCGGTAGATGAGTGTTTCGCCTCGTGGCTGACGATTCGTTGGCACCTGCGGTATCAGTCGTTCAGCGGCAGACAACTCGCGCTCAGCGACGACCACATCCAGCGCCTGACCGGCGAGAGTTCCTCGCTGCAGGTGCTCGAGCAATCGCGACAATTGGACGTCGTTGCCGTGGCCCGCTGCCAGTCGATCCAACCGGTTGCTGGCTTCAGCAATCAGGGTACCCCGAAGCTCTTCGGCTCCGCGCACACCTTTGAGCTCGCCATCGACCCTCGCGATCACCGTTTCAGCAGCCGCGAGTCCTTCCTTGAGACCCCGCTCTGCGTTTTGCCGCTCTCCGACCGCAACGCGCCACTGCCAGGTCGCGATGGCCCCAGCGATCGCGAGCACGCCCACCGCGCCTGTGAGAAACGAGACCCACCGGCGCTGCCCCGTGAACTCCTCGTGCGTCTGTTCGGCCATTGGCCGGACGAGAATACCTCGGAACCGGAGTGGCGAAACGGGGGGCGCTCTCGAGCGCCCTACAGCGTGCTATGCTCGAGCTCATGAGCGGTGGGCGGCGGGTTGGCACGTGGGGTTTGGTGTGTATGGGGGCGCTGAGTAGTGTGACCTTGGCGTCCGCCCCGGTGTTCGCGGATTCACCGGCAATCGACCCGCCGCGCATCGTCGTGTCGTTAGCAGACAATGAGACCAACCAGCGTTGGTTCTCAGTCGTCCCGAGTGACTCACCCGTGCTCCTGCCAATGAAGTACGTGTCCTCGACCGGGGCGGGGTATGACGTGTCAGGGCTAGATAGCTCGTACACGCACGTCACGGTCGCCGGGGATCCCGACGGCAAGGTGACGGGCTTCAAGTGGAAGAACGGTAGTGGCCGGGCTTGGTCCTGGACGCCCGCCGTTCGTGAACTTGGACGAACCTACACGGCACACCTTGCAGCTGGCCCCGCACGTTTGAACGGCACACAGCTGCTCTTGGCCCAATACGGCGACTCGACGTTCACCTTCACCTATGTCGACGCCACCAGCGCGATGTTCTTGCCAACTGTCGAGCTAGCCGTGCTCGAATACGGACCGGAGTATCATCCGGTCGGTACGAAGTGCTGCGCAGTCGTCGCCAGCGAATGCGAAGGCGCAAGTTGCCACCAGTGCTGGGATACCGAAGGGAGTGTGTCCGTTAGCGGTAAGTGGGATGGTCCGGGGCTCGCCTATTTGACCCTTTCCGATCGCCCGGATCTCGACAATCTTGTCTACGACAACAGCTCGGACATCTACCTGATCACGGAGAATCGGGAATTCTGCATCGAAGGCACTGCTACAGCATCCGGCGAAACGGTCACCGTGGAGGCGTGTGGTATGCCGACCGCTCCTCCCGTCCACCAGGCGACTGGAGTGCAGACGGTGTTCGCCGAGAGTTGTGAGGTTCTACCTCCAGGCACTCATCCAACCACCCTGCTAGTCGCGGCACGTGCTGGAACCGAAGCCGAGGCTCGCGAACAGCTCGAGCAGCAGCATCCACCGCCCCCACCGTTACCCGAGTCCTCGGATGCTTCGAGATGCGCGATCAGTCGACGCCCACCGGCGCGCTCCGAAACCGGCTTAGCTTTTTGGTGCCTGTCATTCTCCCTCATAGCGACGATCGCTTGGCGTCGACGACGACCTTCGCCTGACCAGCGCGGCTGACACTCCCATGGGACGACGGCTCGAGCATTTCGGCTTGTTTCCTAGCAAGCGATGCGAGAAGCAACTCGAAATTGGCGCGAACCCTCATGGTCTTGACGAAATGACCGTTAAGAGCAGCAGGAGTCCATGGAGCCGCACGTCAAAGGCAACGCTTTTCGAACCATCGAACAGTGCTTCGTCGACATCTGTGGTGCCGAAGCTCGGCAGGCCGCACTGAAGTTGCTTCCGGAGCCGTTACGACAGAGCTTCGAGGACAAACGCCTGCTGGCGTCCAATTGGTACCCGATTGCTTGGTATCGCGACACGTTCGCCGCGTTCCGCGAGTCGCAGCGCGCGGGCGTGGAACTGCCGCGCGAAATCGGGCGCAGAGGCGTGCGGCGAGATATGGCCGCGGTCTACAAGCAAATACTGCTCAAGATGGTCTCGCCGCAGGCGCTGTTCGGACTCTCGCAGCGCCTCTTCAACAACTATTTCGACACTGGGTTGATGCAGATCAAAGACTCGCGCAGCGGCTACGTCTACGCGACCTGGTCCGAGTGCGATGGCTGGGACGAAAATCTGTGGGCCGAGCTCTCCGGCTCTTGCGAAGTCTTGCTCGAGCTCGCCGGCGCCAAACACGTCCGTTTGCGCGTCATGAAAGGCGGCCGATCGGGCGACAATGCCTGCGAAATGGAAGCGCACTGGGCTTGACGAGCGGCGCGCCGCCGGTCACGACGTCCGCGGCGAAGGGACCACTCGAGGTTCCGGCGAACGCTCGGAGCGCGCAGGCTGCACCGGACGAATGAGTTCGCCGTGAGCGGCGTACCAGGCGACGACGTCTTGGATCGTTTGAGCCAAGGGGCGAAACGTCACGCCGAGCTCGCGTTCCGCCCTTGCCGATGAGGGGCGGAATTCTTGCAGCAACATGCGGACCCCCTCGAGTGGCACCATGGGGCTACCCTTCGTGAGACTCGCCCAAGCCTCCGAGGCGTGTGCCATGCTCAGCGCCAGCCAAGGTGGAAGCGAGAAGCCGATGCGCTTCTTTCCCGCTGCGTCCATCGTGGCATCGAGCACGTCACGGAGGGTGTGAAAGCGCCCAGCGACGATGAAGCGCTCGTTCGGTACGTTGCGCTCGAGCATCGTGACCATCGCACTCGCCACGTCTCGCGCATCCACGACGGTCGTGCCACCGGGCGGCACCCCGGGAAGTTTGCCGGCCAGCGCGTCCAGCACCATTTCGCCGGCGCGCGTGGGCCCGGCGTCGCCGGGACCGAACATCCAACCCGGCAGCACGGTTGCGATCGTCATCCCACTCTTCGGGGTGAACTCGCCGATCCGACGATCGCCATCGACTTTGCTCTTGAAATACAGGTTCGCGAGCTGCGCCTCGGACGCGGGCGTTTGCTCATTCGCCTGTGAGCCATCGGCGGTCTGGCCGACCGTGCCAGCGCTCGACGTTTGTACGAACCGCCGAATGCCATGCGCGTCAGCTGCCGCGAGTAGCGCGAGCGTCCCCTGGATGTTGATTTCCTCGAGCGCGGGGCGATGATCGCCCGGCGCATAGTACTCGCGAAAGTAAGCCGCCGTGTGCGCCACCGTGTCGCAGCCGGCGAGCGCGCCCTCGAAGCTGCGGACATCGCGCATGTCGCCGACCACGATCTCGGCGCCCGTCCCGGCGAGCAGCGCATCGGCCTTGCTCTTCGAGCGCACGAGGGCTCGCACCGCGTGGCCGCGAGCGCGCAATGCACGCACCAGGTTGTTGCCCAAGAGACCCGTCCCACCCGTCACGAATACTCGCATTTTCGTTCGCTCCTTGCCTACGACAGAACCTGAGGCATCCTTCAGGATTCGGCCATTCGCATTCGAGAACGCATGAGAGCCACGAAGAAACACACGACTGAGCCTAGAAAACAGCCTCGTCAAGCGCGCTCCGTGGCCACGGTTAGCGCCGTCCTCGAAGGAGTCGCTCAGGTTTTGGAGACCGAAGGCTACGAAAAGATGACCACCACGCGTGTCGCCGAGCGCGCCGGGACGAGCGTGGGCACGCTGTACCAATACTTCCCGTCCAAAGAGGCGCTGCTCGTCGCCGCGATGGAAGAAAAGATGGCCCAGGTGGATCGCGCGCTGGGCAAGGTCTTTGACTTGCCGGCCGATGCACCGCTCGCCGAGCACGTGCGCGTGATGATCACCGCCCTGATTGCCGAGAAAGGTCGCAGACCTCGGCTGAACGCCGAGCTGGCACGCCAAGGGCCGCGCCTCGAAAAACTGAAGCTCCTCTCGAGGACGCTCGACCGTGCGCACGGCATGGTGCGCGCACTGCTGGACGCCCACAAAGACGAGACGACAGTGACCGACGTCGATCTCAGCGCGTGGCTCGTCGTGCACTCCGTCAACGGCATGATTGACGGCGCGCTGCTCAGCACCCCGGTGCGTATCAAAGATCCGCGTTTGGCGCCGGCGATTGTCGAGTACGTCCTCGGCGCGCTGGGAGCTCTCGAGCGGTAACCTCGCAACCGCCAGTTGCGGTCGTACCAGCACGACCGCAACAAAAGTGCCGCGCCCCAGCTGTCGGTTTCCGCCTCAACCGAGTCCGAGATTTGCGGCGCGAGCCGCTTGCCCTACGCTACTCATCTGGTCGGGCGAAGATCAGCAAATGGACGAGGGTGGCCGTCAGCAGTTCAGCGAGATCGCGGCCGCGATCGGTGAGTTCACCGAGGCGAGCGCGGACTACCCGCGGCTGATCGAAACCATCGTGCGCAGCATGGCCCGCGTGTGCGGTGGGTTTTGCTCGATCAGCCTGATCTCGCAGGACAGCACCTATCTCGAGCCGGCGGCCAAGTACGACCACGACCCCGAAGCGAGAGCCCTCATCGAGCAGATTTCACTGGTTGGCCCTGTGCCGTTGAAAGCCGAGTCGCCCGCGGCCCAAGTGATTCGCACGGGCAGCCCGTTCGTCACGCGTTCCGTCACGAACGAGATCCTGCGCGCGCGCTTTCCGCCGGCGAGTTGGCCGCTTTTGGAGCGGCTCGCGATCAAGAGCTTGATGCAGGTGCCTGTGCGCAGCCAAGGCCAGGTCATCGGTGTGCTCACGCTCAATCGCCACGGCGAAAACGCCGTGGAGTTCGACGAGTTCGACCTGGCCGTGGCGCAGCAGGTTGCCGACCACGCGGCGCTGTCACTGGTCAACGCCAAGCGCTTCGACGAAGCGCGGCGCATCAATCAGCGATTGTCCCTGGTCTCCCAAGCGGCGCAGGAATTTTCCGAGGCCACCAGCGATCTGTCCGGCTTGTTCGAGGTCGTCACTCGCCGCTTGTCCGGCGTGCTCGGAGGTCTGTGCGTGCTGCGTCTGCTGAGCGACGATGGAGCATACCTCGACCCGCACGCGACCGCGGGAGGGGAAGAGTCGGTCGAGATCGCCAACGTCACGCATCAGGTCGCGCGTTGGCGCGCCGACGAGGGCTTGCCCGGCCACATTGTGGAAACGGGCCAGTCGATTTTGATTGAACGCGCCAATGCCACCGCCCTGACTGCGAAGTTGTCAGTCGAGCGCACGAGCCTGCTACGGCAGATGAACGTCAGCTCGGCCATCGGCACGCCCTTGGTGGTGCGCGGGAAGGTAATAGGCACACTGACGGCCTCGCGGCGCGGGTCTGAAGCCCCGTATGCCAAGGAGGACTTGGAGCTGCTCCAAGACCTGGCAGCGTATGCTTCACTCGCGATTTCCAACGGGCAGTTGCTGGAGAGCGCGCGCAGCGAACTCGCCGAGCGCAAACGCGCGGAAGCTGCGTTGGGGCAGCTCGAAGATCAGCTGCGTCAGGCGCAGAAGCTGGACGCGGTGGGCAAGCTCGCCGGTGGCGTCGCACACGACTTCAATAACCTTTTGTCGGTGATTTTGAGCTACTCGGCGCTGCTTGCCGAGCAGTTTGCGGCGGGTGACGAACGCTTGGCAGATCTGCTCGAGATCCGCCGCGCCGCGGAGCGCGCTGCAGCGCTCACTCAGCAATTATTGGCGTTCAGCCGGCAGCAAGTCGCGAGTCTGCGGCTCGTGGACATGAATGACTTGATTCGTGGCGTGAGCCGCATGTTCGAGACCGTGCTCGGCGAGCACGTGAGCCTGAGTTTGTTGCTCGATCCGGACCTCGGCCAAGTCCGCGCCGACCCTGGGCAACTGGAGCAGGTGCTGATGAACTTGGTGGTCAACGCCCGTGATGCGATGCCCGATGGCGGCGCGTTGGCGATCGAAACCGCGAGCGCGGAGTTAGATGATAGCTACGCAGCCCAACATCTCGGCGTCGTGCCAGGACCGCACGTCATGTTTGCGGTCAGCGACACCGGGATCGGCATGGATCGCGCGACCCAAGCCCGGATTTTCGAGCCATTTTTCACGACCAAGGAGCTGGGCAAGGGCACGGGCCTCGGACTCTCCACGACATTCGGCATCGTGAAGCAGAACGGCGGCAGCATTTGGGTCTATAGCGAACTCGGACGTGGAACCACGTTCAAAGTCTACTTGCCGCGCGTCTTCGACGCCGAGCGACCGCCTCCAACTTCACTGCCACCCACCTGCTTGAGCGGCAACGAGACCATCCTGCTCGTGGAGGACCAGGACCAGGTGCGCACGGTTGCCAGCGCAATCCTTGCAACTCGAGGCTATCGTGTGCTCGTGGCTGAGGGCGGCGACGCCGCGCTCGCGCTGAGTGCGACCTACGAAGGCGAAATCCAGCTCCTGCTCACGGATGTCGTCATGCCCGGAATCGGTGGGCCTGTGCTCGCCGAGCGGCTGTCGAAAGAGCGCCCCGAGCTGCGCGTGCTATACACCTCAGGGTATACACAGGGCGCGATCGTGCAGCAGGGGCTCCTCGATGCCGACCCTGCGCTGTTGCAAAAGCCGTTCACGCCGGACTCGCTACTCCGTAAAGTGCGTGAAGTGCTGAGCGCCTAGCGCTCACATCACGGCTCCCGCTCAATTGTCCGTGTAGGGAGACTCGCGTCGCAACGTCTCTGCGCGGGTGGTGTAGGCGGCAGACTTCTGCTCGCGCTCGCTCTCGGAGAGCGAAGTGTCACGCTGTGTGTGGAGCGCGAGAACGTCGCAGGCACCTGGATCCTCGAGCTTGCAGGCGCGCTCGAGGATGGGCATGGCGCGCTCGAGGCCGCCGCCCGTATCCTCCATGAACATCGACCCGAGAGCGACGCAGCCCTTCGCCGACTCGTGGTCGCACGCAAACTGGTAGCGCTCGCGCGCCGCCGCGAGATTTTGGCTCGTGCCGATGCCCTTTTCGAGCAGAAAACCGAACACGAAACAGCTGAAAGGATGCTCGTTCAAACAGCCCTTGGAGGCCAGGTCAGCGGCACGCGCGATCTGGGCCTGAGTGGGGTTTGGCAAGTGTGCGAGCGCGTTCGCGACGTTCGCACAAGCAAACTGAGAGCCGAGATCGCATGCTCGTACGTACAGGGCTTCTCGCTCCGCGCGCGCAGGTTCGCTGGCGCCGCCGGCCGCGTGAGGTAACGCGCGCGCCAAATCATTGCACCCTTCGCCGAGGTCCGCGTCGCAGGACTGCTTGAGGTAACGCAGCGCCAACGAGCGATCGCGCGGGGTGCCGTAACCCCACAGGTAGAGGTTGCCGAGATTGCGACAGGCGATCGCGGATTGCTTGGCGCAGGCCGTCTCGTAGTAGGTGCGGGCCCGCGCGTAGTCCTTCTGAACGGTGAGCCCTCGCTCATAGGCGACGCCGAGGTTGCTGCAACCGGTTGCGAAGCCTCCGCGACACGATTTCTCACTGTAGCGATAGTAACGAGCGAAATCGGCCTCGTGATAGGCGTTGAGCGCGGCTTCGGCGCACAGCCCCGCTCGCCCGATCGCGCACAGCGACTCAGGCCAGTACGTTTCGAGTAACACGTTGGCGCCGAGCAGCACGGCGGCCATTAGGCTGCCCACGCGGAGTATGGTCTTTGAAACACGTAAAAGGTCTGGCAAGCGTTCCGAGAATAACGCTTGGTTTTCCTGCGAGCCAGCGTCAAACTCGCCCGAACGCGTGGGTCATGAATAATTCCAGAGCACGGCTTTCAGCAAGATGAGCCAAGATTTGATTTCATTGCTGCGCGCAGCGCTCGACGGCAGCCCGCACAACGCCAAGCTGCTCGTCGGACTGCTCGAAGCAGTCGCCGCGCAGGCGCCTCCCGAACAGCGCGCGAGCATGGAGCGCTCGGCGCTGGACGCTGCGCGTGTGGAAGCTGTGGAGTCGGAGGCCGATCAGCGCACACTGGCCAGGGCATTGCTGCGCCATCAGCGCGCGGAGCAGGCGTTGCTGATCCTGAGCGGTCAAACGCCTGAGAATTTGGTCGTGCGCGCGCGTTGTTTGCTCGCGCTCGATCGCGTGGAGGAGGCAAAGCGGCTTTATGACACGGCCGTCGCCAGCAATGCGACCGTTCAAGACACCGAGCTCGAGCGGCTGCTCGAGACGCCGGTTGCGCGGAGTGTTCCCGCGGGGCAGCCCAAGCTGCGTGTGATTGCCAACGACGACACGGCTCGATCGGAGGTCGTGCGGCTCTTCGCTACGCCCGTCGAGCGCATCACCTTTGCGGATGTCGGCGGGCTCGACCAAGTCAAGCAGCAGATCCAGCGCAAGATCGTGCTGCCGTTCCAGAAGCCGTCGATCTTCGCGCGCTTCAAGAAGAAGGTGGGTGGAGGGATCTTGATGTACGGCCCGCCGGGCTGCGGCAAGACGCTCATGGCGCGCGCAACGGCAGGGGAGTGCGGCGCGGAGTTCTTCAATGTCGCGATCTCGGACATTCTCGACATGTACATCGGCGAGAGCGAACGCAAGCTCCACGCCATCTTCGACAAGGTGCGCAGCAAGACGCCCGCGGTGTTGTTCTTCGACGAGCTCGAGGCCTTGGCCGGCAAGCGCCAGTACTCGCGCGAGGGCACTTCTTCCAAACTGGTGAGTCAGTTCTTGGCCGAGATGGACGGGTTCGCGCACAACAATCAGGGCGTGCTCGTGCTGGGCGCAACCAACGTGCCATGGGCCGTAGATCCGGCGTTTCGGCGCGCGGGACGCTTCGATCGCACCTTGTTCATCCCGCCACCGGATGCGGCCGCGCGGCAGCAAATCCTGGAGGGAATGATGCGCGAGCGGCCGCAAGATCGCGGCGTGGACCTCGCGCTGGTGGCCAAGCGCAGCTCGGGCTATTCGGGAGCCGACCTGCTGAACATCGTCGAGACCGCGGCTGATGAAGCCATCGAGCGCTCGCTCGCGAGCGGGACCGAATCGGTGATCATGCAGGCCGACCTGCTTTCCGCGCTTTCCGAGGTCAAGTCCACGACACAAGAATGGCTCTCCACTGCGCGCAACTACGCGCGCTACGCCAACGAAGCGGGCCAGTACGACGACGTGCTCACGTTCTTGAAACAACACACCAAGGAGTGAAGGCGTGGCCGCATACCAAATCGTGGACGAGCCGTCCCGCACGCCGCTGAGTCACCTGATGACCAATCCGTTTTGGGCGGTGCTCGCCACCATGCTCGGCGGAGTCTGGCTCGGCTGGTCTTGGTTCGTACTCAATTCGCTGGCGATCGGCAGCATGCACCGGAAGAAGGAACTCGCGACCGTAGCGCTCGGCTTGCTCGGCTCGATGGCGCTGACGCTGCTCGGGCTGTGGGAGGTGCGACAAGGCCGGCTCGATGCCAAGCTCCTGCCCTACGCCACCACGCTGCTGATCGCGTGGAAGCTCGCCATCTCGTACCTGCTGCAGTTTTGGCAGGCACCGAGTTACGAGCTTGCCGTGTATTTCCGAGGAGCCGCGCGCAACGGCGCCTTGCTGGCCTTTGCCGGGACCTTCTTGCGCCCTCAAATCATCGGGCATTTGCCAGACTTCTGGGCGTTGGTGTTGTCGTGAGCTTGGGCGCACTCACCGTCTCGCGTTGGTTCGAGCAGGCCTCGAGCTGTCTGCGGCGCGGTGACGCGCAGGGGGCGATCGATGCGCTGAAGCGCCTGTTGGGCGTCGAACCCGAACACGGCCAAGCGCACGCTCTCTTGGCGCTCGCGCTCGTTCAGGCGAAGCGTATCCACGCCGCGCTGCACGAGGCCAAGCTGGCCGTCGCAATCGAACCCGAGGTCGCGTTTTGCCACTACGCACTCGGTCGCACGCTCATCGTTCACGGACAGCTGAAGGCCGCGCGCGCGGAGTTCGAATTGGCCCGAACCTTCGATCCCGAAGACGCAGACAACGAACTCGGATTGGCGCTCGTCGCCGAGTTCGCGGGCAAACCCGAGGAGCAGTTGCAACACTTGGAGCGCGCACTGACGCTCGAGCCGGACAGGGCCACCGTGCTCTCGCACTTGGCTGAAGCTTGGTTTCGCCGTGGTGATGACGAGCGCACCGAGCGCTACGCGCGCGCCGCGCTGGAACAGGAGCCCGAGCACCTCGAAGCGCTAGTGGTGATGGGGCACCTACTCCTCCGTCGAGGCCAGACCGAAGAGGCGCGCGAGCACGCGTTCTGGGCGCTCTCGAATGACGCCACGAGCGCTTCGGCGCTACGCCTGTTGGTCGCGGTCAAGACGCGCGACAACCCGCTCTTGGGCTTGTGGTGGCGCATCAACACGTTCTTGCTGCGCGGAAGTAAGAACCGCACGGTCGTGCTGTTGATCGGTGGCTACGTGTTCCAGCGCGTGGCCTCGCTGTATGCGAAGCAGCACGGGTTTCGGCTCGGGAGCGAAGTCATCGACTACGCCTGGCTCGCGCTGTGCGTGTACACCTGGGTGGGGCCCAGTTACTTCGCTCGGCAGCTTCAGCGCGAGTTGACGCAGGTTCAGTTGAACAAGGATTATTGAGCCGCCGCGGGGTGGTGAGGAGGCCAGGCCCAGCGTTTGGAGCCTTCATCCCCGAGTTGTAGAGTGTTCAGAACGTCGACCATGGACACCAAACCGCCGCTGCCGCCATTCACTCTCGAAACCGCCAAACAAAAGGTGCGCCTCGCCGAGGACGCTTGGAACTCGCGCGACCCCGAGCGCGTCGCTCTGGTTTACACACTCGACACCCAGTGGCGCAATCGCGCCGAGTTCCCCGTCGGCCGGGAACAGGTGAAAGAATTTCTCACGCGCAAGTGGGCCCGCGAGCTCGATTACCGCTTGATCAAAGAGCTCTGGGTCTATGGCGAAACTCGCATCGCCGTGCGCTTCGCCTACGAGTGGCACGATGACTCTGGTAACTGGTATCGCTCCTACGGAAACGAGAACTGGGAGTTCAACGCGCAAGGCTTGATGCAATCCCGCTTTGCGAGCATCAACGACTTGCCGATCGCAGAAGCGGAGCGGAAGTTCCGCTGGCCTTTGGGTGCGCGGCCGCCGGCGCATCCGGGGTTGAGTGATTTGGGGCTGTAGAGCGCTACGGACACGAAAAGTCGTCCGACTTCACCTGTCCGCCGCCGCCGGTGACGTGCACGCTAGTGATGGTGGCGCCCGACTCGACTGCGGAGGGAACGTTGAAGTCAGCGTCGGACTGGTCGAAGCCGATGAAGAGCGTGAGTGGCTCTTCCGTGAACGGCTCGGTCGACGCGGATTTGGCGCTGACGACCTGACTGTTCACGGTGGTCTCGACTGTCACGACGCTGGCGACGCGCTTGATGTGGATTGTTCCCGAGGCTCCGACCAGCGACGACGGGGAGGGGTTCAACAAGTTGATGTCGAATTGATCTCCGTGAAATAGCACTGCGCTGCCGGTAGTTTTCCCCACGGTGCCCAAGCCCTGATAAATCGAGCCGCTGACGTCATGCCACCAGATCCCCGCGGTTAGACGAGGCCCCTTGAACGGCACGGCGTCTCCCGGAACGAAGTCTTTGAAGCCAATCGTGATGTCGAAGTCTCCGACGAGGCCCGTTTGCTCGAGTGCAACGTCAGAACCGTTGAAGTAGCCGCCTGATGCTCGAATCGTGCCGACGGGGCGTGTCAGCTTGACGCCGCCGGCGACGAGCGTTGCGTTCGACGGATTGCCCGCGGTCAGATCGAGCTGCCACTTTGCGCATCCGAGCGTCGGCTTATTCGCCGCTCCCGCGCTGCCACCCGATCCGACGCTGCCCGCGGAGCCGGCGCTGCCGCGACCCGCAGAGCCACCCGTGTCGAAACCCGCAGAGCCACTGCCGCCGTGCGCGATGGATCCGCCACTACCGCGACCCACGGAGCCTGCCGTGCTGACACCTCCGCTACCTGCGCTGCGCCCAGCACTGCCGCTCGACGCACCGCCACCGCCAGCGCTGCTCGTGTCGACAGAGGTGCCAGCGACACCTGAGCTGCCCGCTTGCCCAGCCGAGCCACCGGCATCAGCCGGCATGTCGTTACCCGTGTGGCTCGATGAGCCACCACATGCGCTCAATGACAGCAAACCCAGCAGACCCAGCGTGATTTTGCGATTCAAAGTTCCGCCTCCCAGGGGTCGATTAACCACAATACGGCAAGCGGTCGCCATTGCTTCCTTCGGAGAAGCGCGTCTGTTGCGCGGAAAACTCGAAATCGCGCGTTAGCACGCGCCTCAGAGTCGCAGCACCCACCCCGTCCACTCCGCGTCGGCTTCGGCGGGGGTCTTGCCGACGACCGCCTTGAAGGACTTTTCGCCGCTCGGGTCTTCGGCAAAGTGATCGCGCCAGCGCTGATAAAACGGCCACAGCTTTTGCTGCTGATCGAGCCATTGGCACAAATAGCGCGCCGTCGCGTAGTTCAGCGCTTCTTTGTCGCCACGGAATTGCTGGTCGCTGAGCGTGAAGAGCGTCGACAAACTGGCGTCCGAACGTTCGTCCTTGGAGCGCAAGGCTTGGAGGAGTCGCGGGTGTCGCCAATTTTTCCCGCCATGGATCTCGCCCGGTGCAGAAAAGTAGAAGTGCTCGAACAGCGAGGCGATGCCTTCGTTGATCCAGTCTGGCGCGGAGGGAAAGTCCGCTTCCACCAGCGGGTGAATCAATTCGTGCGTCAGGGTCCCGAGACCTGGTCCCACGTTCATCACGATCCGGCGATCGCTGTGAACATAGAATCCGAACGGCGAAATGCAGGCGGCCGAGTCCCGCTTCTTGCAATAGGCGTCGTACGGTTCAGCGGTTGGGAAGAGGTACACCGAGATCGCGCGGCTCGGCCGTTTCTCGAAGCGACCGTTGAAGTAAGCGGTAAGCGCCTTGCGCGTCACCTCGAGCGCCGACGCGAGTGCTCGGCGACCGCCGGGAGCGGCGACCAGGAACGTTTCTTCGACGACTTGGACTTCCGCGCGCGGTCCGAGCTCAGCCAGCGCTTCGCGCTTGCGAAGTGAGAGATCAGCGTTCAAATCGTAGCTGGTGGATGGCGCTGAGCTGACTTCGGGCGGCGTGGCGTGCGCCTCCGTTCCGGCGCACATGTAGCTACACAGCATCAGAAAAGGCAGCAGCGGTCGCGCGAGCTTCATGTCGGTGAGTCGCCGGACCACGCCCGTCTGTGACACGAGCCCGGTGAAAATATTTAGCGTGCTGAAGGCGCAGCGATGCAGCCGGGTTCCTTATGAACCGCCGTTGCACGCACCGAGCCCGCGCCAATCGCTCTTAGTACACGAGCAACACGAACAAAATCACGATGCACGAGATGAGCGACCAGACCACCAACACCGTGTCGCGGCCGCCAATCTCGAAACGCTCCTGGTCACTCAAATGATGCTCAGAGTGGGTCGTGTCCACCATGGTCGCCATTGAACTACCTTTCGTGAGAGAGCCACGCTGCCATGGCTCTCGAAAGCGAGCGGCGCTGAAATGTCGCGGCTCGCCGATGAATCGAGCGGATTGCCCTCACTATACTCCCGATTTGCGGGACGGCGAGTGTGCGAAAGTGCAACACGTGAAAGGCCTGCAACTGGCAGGCCTTGGTCCAAAGGCGCCGTCTGGCCAGGGCAGCCTTCATTGGGAGTCGGCGCCCCATTGACCCTTCCGAAGGGCCTCTCGAAGAGCCTCTTGGCACGGCGCAGCGTTAGGCGATCGTTAGTATTCGTCCTTGCGACCGTCGTCGAGCGTCCGTTCGTTCTTCACGAACTCAGGCCCGTTCGACTCGCCGGCAGCGAAAGTTCGCGAAACGCTTCGAATTGAAGACTTGGGAGCCGGTGCTGGTGGCGGATGACTCAGGGGACAGGGAAAGCTAGCTATTGGTGCTCAGGCTGGCCCAAACCTCAGTTCAGCGCCGATCGCGTAGTGATAGGAAAGATCCGTACGATGAGAGACGGGATCCCAGCCGGCGCGTCGCAGGATCAGGCGTTGTCGCGCGATGCTCAGCTCGAAGCCGTTCTGGCGCACGAAGATGTAGTCGACTTCATTTCGTCGACCGGTCGCGTTTGCGGCAACGAGTTCGTTGTTTTGCTCGTCGAGCGTGAGCAACGTTTCCGCGATCTCGTCCACGCCTAGCGTAGCGAGCATCTGTCGGTAGCTGGGTGTCTCGTCGCGAGCGGGGTTCGCAAAGCGCGGGGTTCCGAAGTCGCCGCAGATGATGAACGGCACTCGTGGTTCGAGGTGCGGGGTGATGAGTCGGTCGCGAATCTCGACCATCTGTGCGTCGCGGATGGATTGGTTGAGTTCGGTGAACGAGTTGCCCTCTTCGCCCTGGAGGTGCGTCGCGATCAAGCGAAATGGCGTTTTGCCGCAGGTTCCGGACACGAGCAGAGCGCCTTTCTTCGATAGGCACTCCGCGGAACTGCAATCGTGGAAGACGATTTCTTGGTAGTCCGTCAACGGGTGTCTACTGAGTACGAGGACACCGCTGTTGAGGAACACGGCGGACTCGTTCGCTGGCCCGTAGCTATGCGGAAAGCGACCCGCTAGCGCCTGTTGCAATATCGTGCGCGCCGAGCCGTCAAACGCCTTTTGGAAACACAGAATGTCAAAATCGTGTTCGAGCAGGGTGCTGGCAATGGCGGCAGCACGCGGGTCGTTGTTGGGACTTTCACCGACCCAGGGCGGCATCATGAAGATGTTCCACGTCAGCACCTTGATGCTCCGTTGTGTTCCGCACGCTTCGAACACGGCGGGATCGGGTCGCGTTACGGGGACCACTCTCGTCCCACACGCGCAACCGCCAACTGCGAGCGAACTCGAGGCGAGGAATGTCCGTCGCGAGAGCAGCCCGCAGTCGATCATGAGGGTTGCTTCACGCAGAGAGCCCGCAGGCGTCGAGCAAATCGTTGGAGAACATGTGGCGACCCGCGGCGCTCTTCAAGAAGTTGTGCCGCGCTGCCAGCCAGCGGTTCACGCGACCTTGACCAAAGCCAGTCAACACGGTGGAAAAGTCTTGTGGAGCCTGCTGACCCCAGTGAAAGGCGTGTGGGATGTTTGCCGCTTTGAACGCGTTGAACATGGCCTGGTGCGCCGTGCGTGCGGCACCCGAATCCACCCCCGGCATTTCGATCGTACAAGTGATGGGCGGAAAAAAGGTGTGCGCCAGCAGTGCGTCCGAACATTTGACATAACGCAGCGCCACCGGGGCGCCGAACGGGTTCGCGTCCGTGACCGACCACACCGCTTTCAGCGCATCCGCAACGCGATTGATGGGGATGCCGATCTCCACGCTCGTGCCCCCGCCGGTCGGATTCGAATCGCCAAACGCAACGCCTGGCAGCGCGAGCACGGAATTGGGCGCGGTGGGCTGCACCGCGCTATTGAGCTGGCCCTGCAGGAAGTCGCCCAACAGCGGCCCGGGCAGGTGCTCCGAGAACAGCCCAGCGATACTGACCAGGTCTCGGCCGCGAATACTCGTGCCGTCGGTGGGCAGTGGGTTCGGTCCTGGCGCGACGAATGGTCGCTTGTAGAGCACGCGCACGAATGCGCCACCCTGACCGGCGCCGCGCTTGTACGGGTTGAAGACGATCTCGAAATGGAACGGCAACGTGTCGCCGTCTGGCAACCCGAGCCCGCGCATGTCCAGCATCGTCGCCGCGGGAACTACCTGATCGTAGTCGAGCTGGCGCACGAAGAGATCGAGCACGTAAAGCGGTTCGGCCTTGAACGCTACCGCGTGAATCAACCCGAAACTGCCAAAGCCGACGACGGCAGATAGAAACAGGTCATCATCGCGAATCAGCTTGGCTCCGAGCCAGCTCACGAAGGCGGCGCTCATCGCGGGGCGCGACGCGCGCTCAATCCAATAGTCCTGACCGCCCTCTGCAACGACATGTAGGCCCAAAATGTAATCGGGAATTCCCCCGATGGTATTGGCCGAACCATGCGTTGCGGTCGACATCGCGCCGACGATTGTCTGCCCGTTGCTTGCGCCCATGGTCGGCAGAGCCAGCTGCTGCTTTGCCAGCTCTTGATTCAGCGTCTTGATTTGGGTGCCGCACTGGGCGAACACGAATTGGTCGCTCTGCGCCTGATCCGCTGCGCTCACGAATGCTGGCCCAAAGCCAATCAGCAGCGCGGAGAGGTTCGACGTGTCCACCAGATAGTCCTGCACGAAAGCGCAGCTGTTCAAGGACCATCCGGAGCCCGCGGCACGCACACGCTTGCTCGCGGCCTCCGCTTGCTGAACGATCGACTTGAGACCGGCGAGCCCAGGCGCAAACGGCTTGCCCGCTGGGGTGGGCGAGTTGTCGGCCCAGTCGTTCCAGGGGATGAAATACTTGGCGACACCTCCGCCAACTCCACTCGAAGAATGCCAGTTGTCCCAAGGATGATTGGCTTTGATGTCGATCTGAGGCAGCGGCATCGCAGGCTCCTTAAATTGGGGCGGTCAATGAGGCCCGGAAATCGACTGCGGGCCGCTTTGCGAGCCCTGCGCAGTCGAACAATAGAACGTCGTGCGAACCCCCGACACGATGCCCAAGGTGACGCCGGTGGTGAGCAATAGATACCAGGGCACGTTCACCTCATACAAGGCGATGCCCTTACCGTGGCAAGGATCGATCGAGCCGTAAAGGCAATTGCCGTTCGCATCCTTCGCGTCGTTGGTACACACGATTGGCGCGTAGACCGGTTTATTCGAGAGTCCCCAAGCGAACTGCCACTGGGTCTTGGTTTGCGGATTCGTGCGATCGAACGGAAGCATTTGGTTGTTCGGAGGACCTTCACGCGCCGCGACGGCGTAGTGGTAGCAGCCGGTCAATGTCGATGCGCTCAGCGCACAGCACAAGAGCGCGAACGGAAGGCGGGCGCGCGTCGAAGGGCGCAACGCGCCGCTCACGCGGCCGCTCCTGCGACCGGACGCGCTGCGACGAACGCCTGGCTATACGCGGCGAGGTCCGCGGCTGAGCCGTTGAAGCGATCTTCATCCATTGCGGCTTGTCCTGGAATGCCGGTAATCGTGGCGTGATTCGTGAACTGCCAGAACTTCCAATTCGGCAACCCTTTCACGGCTGCCGGAGACTTGGCGTCCCAATGAGCAACCCACAGATCGGCTCGGTCTGCGATGCCGGGAATCACCGGCAGCGTGTTCCAAAAGCCGGGCATGGTGTAGATGATGGGTCGCCCCAAGACTTTCGAAACCACGTCGATCCAAGCGTTCACGCCGGCCACGACGAGAGCGCCTGAAGCGTGATCGGAGACCTCTACGTCCAGCACGGGAGGTAGCTCGCCCGGATCGGCCTGCAATTGGGCCAAAAACAAGCGTGCTTGCGCGGCTCCGTCCAAGTTTGGACGAAAGAAATGATACGCACCGCGCAGCAAGTTCGCGCTCGCGGCGCCCGCCCAGTGATTGGCAAAACAGTGATCCACCAAGGTCGTTCCTTCAGTGGCCTTCACGAAGGCATACGAGATCCCGCTCGTCGCAACCTGCGACCAATTGATGTGCGGTTGATAGCCCGACACATCAACGCCGAGTGGCAGGGGAGGCGGCGGCGCGGCGCCCACGGCATTGACACCTGCCAAAGTGGGGATTGGCTCGTACAGCGTCACACCGCGATGCACGACGTGATTCTGAAAATCCGGATCGTGCCACTCTACCCGCGCCAAAACCGTGACCGCACCGAACGGTCGCAGCGTGGTGCCGAACATCGGAAATCGCGTCGGGTCATGCAATATCTCGATCGCCCACTGCGTCATCGGTGGCGTCACCGAGACCTGCGTCATCAACTTATATCCAGCAGGAACAGGCGGATTGTGTGGCTGTGTCATTGGCGATGCACCTCGAACCCCACTCCACCGAATCACAAGGTAGCGGTTTCGCCCAAGGGCGAGGAATAGTCATTGCTTCGTGTGGGGGTGTCGGGATTCGCCGTGCTCCGGGAAATGCTCGCGTGCGGGGCTGCGGGACCTCGCGCCTCGACGGCGACCACGTTCGTCAACGACAACGTGAAAGTCGTGTCACCGAATCCCGCGCGAAGTCCCCTTCACTTAGAAGGTCGCGTTCGAATTCGATCGAGCCCCAGCTCCTGGGCATCGGCGCCGCCGGGTGCTCCAGCAATACAGCGTCGCGCCGGCCTGCTCGAGCGCGGCAACGCTGTGATTGAAGTCAGAAGCGGTTTTGGGGTCTTGTAGAGTGCCCTTCTCCAGCTCCGATCATGCGAACACAACGCCTACGCTACGGAATCATCGCTCTCCTGCTTTTCCTGGCGATGCTCGTTATCGCAATCAAGGTGCCGCACACGAGCTTCGTTCGCGGTTCGCTGGGCGACGTGCTCGTGGTTGTCTTTCTTTACGCCTTGGCCCTCTCGGTGCGCGACTTCGACCGTCCGTGCCTGGCCGCGGCGGTCTTTCTTTTTGCGTGCTTCATCGAGCTCTGTCAGTACTTCCGACTGGCGCAGACGCTCGGGCTTCGCCCGAACGGCGTGCTGTGGGTCGTGATTGGTAGCACCGCCGACTGGGGAGACATCGCTTGCTACCTGGTGGGCGCGCTCGTGGCGCTCATTGGGGACTTGGTCATTGTGCGGAAGTGAGCACAATTGTCAGAATTCCGGCGCCGTCTCCGTCGTAGACGCGTGCGCTGAACCAGGAGGTGAAAAATCGACAGTGAGCGGCAAGCGCCCAAGAGACGTCGACGGATTTTGCGAGTCGCGACATTGCTACCGATCGAACTCGCCGCTTTGACGCCCCGCGCATTAGCGCAGGAACGTACCAGCGCGGCCGCGGAAAGATCGCATGGATAAGTCGCTGACGACGTTGGTTTTCGGATTGTCGATAGGAATCATGGGCGGCTGCGGAAGTTCAACGCCGGGGATGCCGAGTTCGGCTGGTACAGGCGGCTTTGCGGTCGGCACCGGCGGCAGGGCCAGCGGCGCCGGCGGCTCTGCGACAGGTGGCTCGGGCAGCGCAGGCAGTGCGAGCGGCGGGAACGCGAACGGCGGGGCAGCAACTGGTGGGAGCGCGAGTGGCGGAACCGCAAGCGGTGGGAGCGCGAGCGGCGGAACCTCGAGTGCAGGCGGTTCGGGCGGTGCGGCAGCTGGTGGACACCCTGGTAGTGGCGGAGCTGCGAGCGGCGGCAGTGCCGGCACGGGCGGGGGTTCCAGCAACGGGGCGCCCGCGCCGAGCAAAGGTTGTACCGTTCCGGATGGCCTGAAGACGCTGACCAGCGGCGGTATGTCGGTTGCGAACGGACTTCCGACGTCGACTCGACTGAAGATCACGAGTGGCGGCTCCAGCCGCGAATACATCATCGACATTCCAGCGGATTACAATCCGACTCACCCTTATCGCCTGATCTTTTCTTGGCACCAGGCGTACGGGTCGGACACCGGTAATGCGATCGGCCAATACCCCGCGGGCAATGGTCCGAATTTCGACGCGAAAAACTATGCCTATTTCGGACTCCACCGCGAAGCGACCGCGGCGAAAGATCCGGCCATCTTCATCGCGCCGGGAGGTATCGGCAACCTGCCATGGGACTTCACGCGAGACAGCGCCCTGTTCGACGACCTGCTGGCGCTCGTCGACGCGAACCTGTGCATCGATGATAGCCGCGTCTTTACCACCGGCTTCAGCTTTGGAGCGATGATGAGCTACTCTCTGTCGATCACGCGCCAGAAGAAGCTGCGCGCGGCGGTCACCATGGCAGCGGCCAACTACAATCTCCCCGGTCAGCCCAGCGATTCGAATGCGGCTCCCATCGCCTACATGGGAATCACCGGCATGAGCGACGGTACTTGTCCGTGGGTGAGCAACGACGCCAGTAAGCAAGGCGGCAAGTACTGCGTCCTCACCCACGCTCAGGACAACGGCTGCACCATTCCCGGGACGATTCAGACCACCACGGTCGGCAGTAAGAAATACCTCTGCTACGACTTCGAAGGTTGCAAGGCCGGTTATCCCGTCAAAGTATGCACGTTCGACGGCCCTCACACACCATCGGCCGTGGATGACGGGAGCTCGACCGGGGACGACGGCTTGAAGGCCTTCGTTCCACCGCTGGCCTGGAAGTTCATCTCGCAGTTTTGAGCGCGACGAAGCGTACGCCTCGACCCAACGTCCGTGCGACGGTTGTTGGGTCGGGCTTCGTTCACTCGAGTCGGTTCAAGGTGCTGTCGAGCAGGTCCACTTGTTGTCGACGCAGGCGCAATCAACCGCGGCGGCTTCGTAGTGGCAGGGAGCCGCCGGCGGAACCTGCGTCATGCACTCGCTTGCGTCCTTCGGTGGCATCGGCGGACACATGCTCATGGGCTTGGGCGGTTGCCTGCACTTCCAGTTGCGATCGTCTTCTGGGGGGCTCGCTCGACAATTTCTGACGGCTCCTGTCTGGTGTAGCGCGTCCACTGAGAAAGAGTTGAGCCCAATTGGCGCCCGCCGCGCGTCTGCACGACGGAGCCCACCGTGACGCAATATTCAGCTGTACTCGCCCTGATGGTCCTCGACCTAGTTGCCTGCGGATCAAACAACGCTACACAGGCACACGAGATCGGCGGCGCGGGAGGAGGAGACCAGGCGACGGCGGGGCTCGGTGGCGCGAGAAGCTCCGCTGGCGCCTCCGGAGTGCATAGCGGACCGCCAGACGGGGGTTCTGGAGCCAACCCAAGCTCGGGAGGAGCATCCGGCAGTGGAGGAGGAACCGCGAGCGGCGGCACGGCGATCGGTGGAGCTGCCGGCGCCAGCGAGAGCAGCTCGGGTTCGGGCGGAGTTCCTGCCGCCGGTGCGAACGGCAGTGCGGGGGACGCGGGATCCGTCGCTGGGACCGGGGGCGGTAGTCAGAGCTGTTCCGGTCGTCCCTCGCTCAGCGCGGGCGATTCGAAGTTGACCCTACAGCATGGTGGCCGTGCGCGCAGCTACCTGCTGCACGTCCCCTCGGGCCTTTCGGCAGGCGTCGCGCTTGCGGTGGTGATCGACCTCCATGGCGCCGGCGGAAGCGGCTCGCAACAGAAAGGCATGAGCGGCTTCAGTGCGCTCGCCGACAAAAACAAGTTCGTCGCGGTGTTTCCCGACGGGGTCGACGGCTATTGGAACGTCGATGACACGTGTTGTGGCACAGCCGGTAAACAGAAGATTGACGACGTGGGCTTCCTCAAGGCGATTATCGCGAAACTCAAAACCGATACCTGCGTCGATTCGAAACGCGTCTACGTTTCTGGCTTTTCGAACGGCGGCGGGCTCACTCATCGCATGGGTTGCGACGCCGCTGACGTGATCGCCGCCATCGCGCCAATGTCTACTGATTTGCGGACTCAGCCGTGCATTCCCGCGCGACCCATCTCGATACTCGAGGTCAGGGGCCT
Organism: Polyangiaceae bacterium; assembly: GCA_035634635.1. GTDB lineage: Bacteria > Myxococcota_A > Polyangia > Polyangiales > Polyangiaceae > PMG-095. Next base: position 3,299 of record DASQCO010000154.1, on the reverse strand, counting down.
GGCTGATTCACTGGAACCGTACGCCGGTGGTTTGGTGGGTCCCGCCGGCGGGCAGTACACCGCGGTCGGCGCGAAAGCCTCCCTCCAGCTCTGGGCCAACATCGACCAGTGCACGGGGACGACGAGCAATTTTGAGACATACTGCGAAAGATACCAGCAGTGCGCGGACGGCGTGGAGGCTGCGCTGTGCTCGTTGCCAAACGTGGACCATAGTCCCTACGGCAACGCGCTCAACTTCGATGTCGCGAGCGTGGCGTGGAGTATGTTCCAGATCCACCCAATGAAGTAGCTGTTGTTCGGCGCACCAGCTCGTCAGAAGCTCGGTACTGGGATGGTTTGGGTCTTGATGTCTGCGTAGTCGGCCTCGATCCCCGCCATCGACTTGACGGAGTCGGGGTTCGCCGCGGGCGTGTCCGTGATGGCGTTCGTGCCGGCGTGGTTTTGGGCGACTGCGTTCGGTGCATTGACCATCGCGTTGTGCGCGATGGTGAAGCCCGAGGTCTGCTCGTCCAGATAGATGCCGAGGCTGCCGTAGTCGGCCCACTGACTCGTCTGGTAGTCGTGCAGATAGTTATATTGGATCTGCGAGTTCGGCTGTTGATTGGAGAGCGTGTAAATGCCTGCTCCGTCGGCCAGGATCTGAACCGCGTGGTGAATGTCGTTGTTGTTGATCTTGTTGGTTGCCATCGCGTTCGTGGCGTCCGTCCAGCCGTAGCCGAGCGAGATGGCGGTGTAGTTCGTGTACGCGACCTCGTTGTGCTGGATGTCGACCAGTTTGGGATAGCCTGCGGCGATGCCGGTGCCGCCCTGGAATTCCGTGGTCACGTGGTGGATGTAGTTGTCCTTGATCGTGTCGCTCGTGCAGATCTCGTTCTTGTCGCTCGGGTTGTACGGAACGTGGTACTCGGTCGTGTCGCTGGCGGCGAACTTGCCGATCGAGATGCCGTTGCCCGCGATCTCGGTGACCAGGTTGCCGACGATCATGTCGTCGTGCGTGCCTGAAATGAAGTCGAGCCCGGTGGCACCCATTTGGGTGAAGATGTTGCGTTCGAAATGAATGTGATTGGCGTTCGTGACGCTGACGCCAGCGGGAGGGCGGCCGATCGTCTGCTTGTTGTCGCTGGTCGCAGTCAGGTTGTATTGCCCGGCTTGCGCGTCGCAGAACCCGAATTGGCTCGGGCGCATGAAGGTCGAGTGCGCAAACGTGATGCCTTGGAACCAGAGATAGCCGACTTGGGCGGAAGTACTCGTCCCGCTGATGCTCATCACGGTCTCGAGCATCGGCGCGACGACAGTTGCCTTGGTCATGTCCTCCCCTGAGCGCGGCTTGTAGTAGAGGACGGCCGCAGTCTCGTCGAGGTACCACTCGCCTGGCTGATCGAGAAACTCCAACGCATTCTCGAAGTAATAGACGTGCTTCGTGAAGCCGCTGAACTGGCCGCCGAGGTGAGGATAGGGCCGTACGAAGACGATGCCGGCCTCGGGGCTTTGGATTTTCAGGGTTGCCGTGCTGCCGGAGGTCGTTAGTGATGCAAGGCGCAGAATGTTGTCACCCCAGCCGGTGATCACGTGCATCTCGACCTTGTTGAGCTTGTCCCAGGTTCCGACCTCCGACGCCGCCACCTGGATGTTCTGCGCGGTGTTGTCCGCGCCGGTGATGCGATTGAACGCGAAGGCACCGTTTGCACCCAGATTCGGGCTGCGCGCGCGGATCGCTTTGACCCCGTTCACGTATAACTGGCGAAACTGCCCGCTGATGCCCGGCGCCGCGTACACGCCGTTGCCCGCGCTCGCGGCCGCAAAGGTTTTGATCGACTGCCCGCCCGTGATGATGGGGCGCTCGCTCTGGTAAGCCATGTACTTGACGTAAAAACCGTTCTTCCCCGAGTCCGCGTCGGCGAAGGTGAGCGTGCTCGTCTGCGGGTAGGTGCCGCCGCGCAGGTAGACCGTGATGTCTGCCTTCATGGTTGCGGTCATGCCGCGGACGACGTCGCGCGCCTTGGCTACCGTCCTGAGCGGTTGCGCGAGCGTGCCTGCGTTCGTGTCGTCGCCGTTCGGTGCGACGAAGAGCGTGTCGGAAGTGATCGCACCGCCGCTACCCCCGCTTGCAACCGTGGCACCGCCGATCCCGGCTGATCCGCCGCTGCTCGTCGCCCCAGCGCGCCCGCCGTTGGCGTCGCTACCGCCCACGCCGGCTGCGACCGTTCCGCCGCTAGCTACCGCCCCACCGGACGTAAAGCTCCCGCTGGCACCGCCGTTGGCGAAAGAGCTTCCACCTTTGCCGGCAGAACTCAGAGAGCCTGCGAGCCCCGCGTAGCCGCCGGTGCCGGTGGTTATTCCCTTTGTTGTGTCAGTGCCGCAGCCGGCGAGCGCGATGACGCTCGCGAACGCAAAATGGAAGCGCACGCTCGAGAAACCCTTGAGTCTGTCCACTCCGTGATTGCTGGAACATGGCCCGTCTTGTCAGAATATTTTTGCTTCACTGACTAGTGCCGTCGCGCGCCTCGCGATCGCAGCCGCGGGTACAAGAGCTGAGTGGGGTCGCTTCCAGTCGCGATTTCTGGCCCGATTTTTACGCAATGTAACGACTGTTTACCGTCGTGCATTCACGCAACCGTGGAGACGCTCATGAAAACAGCTTCGGCGCAGCTCACGCTCATCACCTGGCTCGGTATCGGCATTGCCGCGTGCGGCAGCGAAAGCAAAAACTCGGGTGGTTCACCAAGTGGCCTTGCCGGATCGACCGCCATGGGCGGCTCCACAGAGACTCAGGCCGTAGGCGGTGCGGGAGGCGATGGCGCATCGACAACGAATGGGACGAGCGGCGCATCGGCGGCTGGTTCGGGGGCCTTGATGAGCTCGGGCGGAAGCGCGCACGGCGGCAACGGCGGACCGACGAACGGCGGAGGCGGTTCGGGCGCGGTGAGCGTCCCCGGCAACGGCTGCGCCATCGGCGCTTGGCCCGCCGCTGATCCGAGTGCCGCAGGACCCTACAAAGTGGTGACGGAGAACGACGTAGGGCCGGAAGCGGGCGTGGCCGCCGACGATGGCACAGTGCCGAAGTTCACGCTGTTTCGGCCGGAAACTCTATCGCCCGGTGGGCTTTGCCATCCCGTGATCACCTGGGGCAATGGCACCGGGAGCACTCCGAACCTGTATCGCTCGTTGCTCGGCAACTTGGCTTCACACGGGTTCGTCGTGATCGGCTCGAACAACAAGAACGTCGGACAGGGCGACCCGAAACCGATGTTGGTGGGCGTGACCTGGGTACTCGCTCAGAATGAGGATCCCGCGAGCGT
>DASQCO010000153.1:0-226986 GCA_035634635.1 Polyangiaceae bacterium | reverse complement strand
GCTCTTTGCCGCCCGGACAGAGTGAGGTGACCACCGTGTGGTCGCCGAGACCGGCCGCAAATGCATCGAGCGGCATTGAAAGGTGTCCTGAGTAGACCCCTAGACTGGAAAGAGTGCCACCAGGTCGAATCGAGCGAAGTGCGTTCTCGAAGGTGGGTTGGGTACCTAGCGCCTCGATCGCGACGTCGACGCCGCCGCCGGTGAGCTTTTTGAGCTCGGCCACGACGTCCTGCTGTTCGTAATTCAAGACCACGTCCGCGCCCATGCGCTTGGCCATCTCTAGCCTGGCCGGCACCCGGTCGATCCCGATCACCAACGAGGCTCCGCTCATCTTCGCGCCCGCCGTGGCGCACAAGCCGATTGGACCTTGCGCAAAAACCGCGACCGCGTCGCCCAGACGCACGCCGGCACGCTCTGAAGCTGATAGGCCAGTCGACATGATGTCCGTGCACAACACGACCTCTTCGTCGCGCAGCGTGTCAGGGATTTTGGCGAGGTTCGCCTGAGCGTTCGGGACGAGCACAAACTCTGCCTGACAGCCGTTGATCGTATTGCCGAAGCGCCAACCTCCGATCGCCTCGTAACCGTCCCCCATGTGACCGCACTGCGACGGAGCACCAGATAGACAGGCTCGGCACTGCCCGCACGGCGTGATAGCACCCACGATCACGCGATCACCGCGCGCGTAGCCAACCACGCCGGGGCCGACTTCTTCCACGACGCCGACGGGTTCGTGCCCCACAATCAATCCGGCACGCACCGGATACTCGCCGCGTAGAATGTGCACGTCAGTACCGCAGATTGTCGTCAGCGTGACGCGGATCAGGGCCTCGCCCACACCGGGTTTCGGCTTCGGGACCTCGCGCAACTTGATCGAACCTTGCTTCTCGAATACGGCAGCTCGCATCATTGACATTTTCGGCTCCTTTCGAGACGTCCTTAGCAACCCGTGTGCCGCAACGAATCTGGTGAGAGCTGCGGGGTTCGAAGTCTCGCCTCAATTGCGAGCGCAAACCGCTCGCGCAGCTTCTGCGCTAACGCGCAGCTCTTTCGCCAGGGCGCGTCCGAGGCCGCGCTCAGACGCTGGTTAGTCAATCGAGGCGCGGGAACGCTCATTGCAAGACGGTGACCATGGCCGACCGTCAAGCAGCGCCCTCTACCTCCACACGAAAAACCGAACTCAACGCACGCCTACTGAGCGATCACCGCGCGCTCGAGGAACTCCTGACGCAATTGACAAGCGCAATCGAAGGAGCCAACTCGCCGGCGTTGTGTGAACAATGGGCTCAATTCGAGCAAGAGCTTCGAGATCACCTCGATGCGGAGGAGCGCTTCCTGTTTCCGATCGTGGGGCCCGCGCATCGCGACGACGTCGAAGTGCTCCGCGCCGAACACCAGCATATCCGTCGTGCACTGAGCCAGCTCGGGATGGCCGTTGAGCTTCACACCCTGCGCAAGGCGTCCGTGGACGAGCTCATCACTTACCTGCAGCAGCACGCTCTCCGAGAGGATCATTCTCTCTATCAATGGCTCGACGAGAGCTCAGCAGCCGAACGTGCCTTGCGCGCGATGTTCGATCGTCGTCCAGGCCAAACGAGGACGACGTCAACTGGGTCGCTCACCGCCGATCCGAAACGCACGCACGCCGCATTCGATCCACCGCCTAGCCCTCGACGGTGATTCAGCCACCTCCCCTTAGACTCTTACTCTCCCGCGGGAACGAATGCCGTATCCCAATATGGCCGACCTTGCTTGTTGAGCGCGATGGCGAGGGCAGCTTGTGCTGTCCAGGCTGGCCAATGGCGGCTCGGGGCAACGCGAGGTTCGAGGTATCGCAGAGCGACTGATCGGCGTCCAGGTCGCGCTACGGCGCAAGCTCGAGCCCCAAGCTCACCGAGAGCTCGTTGCGTCTCGCGCTCAACTCTCCCAGCGAGCTTGCTCGCTCCGTCCAGCTAATCGAAAAGAGCAAGCGTTCGAGATGGGGAGCACCGAGCGACAGCCATGCCAGAGAACGACGACGGACCTCATTGATGGATGCGTTCGCCACCTTACCGGTGTGATCCAATGCACGCCACCCGATCATGCGCTCGCCCCGAAACTCGAGGCCTGCCTCCGCTACACCGAAGTCAACACGTGCACGCGGACTAAGAGTGACCCCGACCACGTGATTGTAACCCTTTCGGCAACTGAGGTGAGCTCCGGCGTGTAGCCTCTAGGCGCCTCGGACAACACCAACGAGTCCGCACCCCCGAACGCACCTCCCGCGTCGAGCGAAAGTTCCCAGCCCAGGTCTTTGGCGCGGCCGTAGTACCTGGTTGTAAAAGCGGGCAGATCGAGCAAGAAGATGCGATCCGGCTCCGCACGAGGATCGTAACGATGACGCGTGTATTCGGCGCCCACCATGAACCCGAACAACGTTTCGCGTTGGCGCACTTCACCATGTTCGAACGTGTTCTTCCGAGAGTGCAACCCGGCGATCACGGTTTGTGTGAGGAATGTCAGGTCCGATACGTTGATCGAGTCCACGTTGGAAAAGCTGGTGTTGAAGCGTAATCGCGACACATTTCCGTCGGTGAAAGTCGACGACCCGGTGCCGACGCGGGCAAAGCCTGGCAGGTGGATGACCTCCGTTTGTATGCCCGCGTGCAGCACCGGATAAGGGGAATGACCCTCGCTCCAAGTTTCGCCGCCCTGAACGTAGAGGCGGAAGCGGTGTGCTGAGGGAGACTCGCCGTCGCACACGGTCAACCGCTCTGCACCGTCAGTCGCATCGTGAAGGACCGTGAATGGGGCGAGCACCGTGCCCAAAGCCCGGTTCGATCCGGACGGACATTGCCGCAAGAAATAGGCACCAAGTTGGGTCAAGGTTTCCCCCCACGCCATGCCAGCCATCGGCGTCACAACCACGTCGTTCACGCTGACCTTCTCTTGGAACTCGCCGAAGAATTCCCAAATAGCAGACGCACCGAAGGCGACAGCTAGCGACTCGAAGGGGGTTAGCCGATTGGAGCGAGCTGCCAAATAATAGAAGGTGCCCGCGACCGGATGAAACAAGAAATTAGTATCGAAACCATTAGCATCGAACGCGTACGCCTCTCCGTTGAGGCGCGCGCGGAGGGATGGCCAATCGTAGTTCAGTTGCCAGTCCTGCGAGTTCTCTTCGCGATTGTACCAGTATTGACCCAGCCCAACGCCCAGGATAGCGAGCTCCTCGAGCGTGACGCGCACGTAATGCTGCGACTGCGGTTCGCGGTATCTCAGCAATTTGGGTTCCAACTCAGTAGAGTCGTCCGCGCGGCACGGGCGAGCGACTGCGCACAGACCGCCAAAAACGAGCGCGCCTAGGAACAAGCTTCGCTGCGCAGACAGTGCGCAGCGAAGAGAGCGGAGCCAGCCAGACAACTCACAGCTCCCCGGAGACCGTCGCCAACCAACCGTCACGCGTTCGGACCAGACTGGGCAGCAAGGCGAGCGAGCGCCCTTGCTTCGGTGAGTCTCCCGGCATCTCGGACGTCGCCCACCAGGTGAAGGCGAGGCCTGCCACCGTCCCCAGACTCGCGGCCCCAAGGCTGGCACGCGACTCGCCGCCGCCAGCAGCGAGCGTGTACACGCCCGCACCGATTAGACCGCCGCCGATCCCACCGAGATCGACGAAGCGCACTCTTGCGACGCTTGGGGCGATGCTTGGCGCAAAGATCAAGCCGCCGGCAAGCCCGACGTTGTAACCGACCATACCGAGCGTGAAAGCCTGCTCGGTACGCCGAGCGTCATCGGCGACGAGCGCGGCGGTGGCAAAGCTCGTCACGAGTCCGCCCCACAAACTCGTCGACAGGGTGAAGGAAACTCGACCAGGCGTGGGTTGACGTAGGGCTCCAACAACTCCGCCGCCGATGGCACCAAGAGTCGCTCCCCCCCAAAGCGCTGACGCTACGCGCTTGCCATCCCACGCCGAACCGTCGTCGCGTCTCACCGCACCGGCGTGCTGAATGCCGACTAGCCAGATCCCTTCCCCGAAGCCCAAGTAGGCACCGCTAGCGATCGATTGCGGCACGCCCCGTCGAAAAGGACGATAGCTATCCGCCAACGAAACGCCGCCAACGGCGGCGGTCGTCAGCACAGCGAAAGGGAGTATCGCCCCGCCTAGATTCTTGGGCTGCGTCATCAGCGCTACCCAAGCGCTGGTGCCGAGTCCATAGACGAACGCCGTCGAATACAGAAACGTCAATTCGCCGCTGCTGCGTAGATAAGCGGCATCGGCCTGTGCACTCAGCTTTGCGCGGCAGATTTCGGCGAGTTCATTGGCCCGGTGCGCGTCTTCTTCAGTGGGTGCCGCTTGGCTGAGCTGCTCGAATTCGAGAGCAGCTTCGGCTTCATGACCCGAGACGAGCAGGCGACGAGCCGTCTCGTAGCGCTGATCCCAGTCCGCACGACTCGCCTGCGCACTGGCATTGCGGGAAAAGCAAGCCGTCGCGAGCAATACCGCCGCCGCCGTGAGCGTCGTCCATTTCAAGTTCCACAGAGCCATCGTTGCCTCTCAAAAACTCGCGCGGGCTTCCAAACCGGCGCTGATTTCGTGTGCTCGGGCACGGGCAAACCCGAGCTTGCCGGTGCGCCACAAGTCGTCGGAGTAGAGTCGCAGTGCCCAGCCGGGGAGAATGCGATAGCCGACGCTCCAGCGCAGTTGGCGCCAGTTGTCGCTTATCGGTAACTGGGCATGCTCATCGACGCATACGAAGCTTCGCCCCAGCAGACTCAACTGCGAATCGAGACGCAGCACTCGCACCCCAAGCGAGCTCTCCAGCTGCCCCCCAGCACCAAAGTAGTAGTCGAAGTGACGGAGTACCGGCTGCAAAGCATCACGGTCGGGCCCGTACGCTTCGCTCGCGAGGGGATGAACTCCCCCGTAGATTCCGGTGACTGCCAGACGCGAACCAAACGACACGTCACCGAGCTCGATGTTGGCTTCGAACAAGGCCCCAACTGGTTCTACGAAAGCGGTACGATCGAGCCCAGTGGCAGGAACCGCAGCAAAATCGTGAACTAGGTAGCGATAGCCCATGCGGAAGCCCAGCACCCAGCTGCTGCCGTGCAGATCGTCCGCGGTCCCGCGTACGTCGCGCTGGTAGTAGCCAAAGGGTACGAAATGGGCCCCGAACGCGAAGTCGCGCAGTCCCTGCGCCCCGAACGCAACGCCCAGGGACATGCCTGACAAGTTGGCATCATCGAACCATCGAGCGTGCTGCCCAGTACCGTCGTAGTCGGGCAAGCGAGCTAGGCGTTCCGAGACTTCTAGACGGTAGTCCGTGTGCGTGCTCACCGACGTCACGGGCGTTCCAAACTCGCTGCGCGTCAGGGCCGCCGAGGCTGCGATCGAAAAAAGATGCCAGTCGGTGCGACGAGTCGACGAGCGACTTAGTTTCGCTCCGTCCAGAACGTCGTTGATTGACTTGAGTGGTCCAAACACCGTCCCGAGGGCGCGATTGAGTGCGGTCGGGCTCTGCCGATCGAAGAAAGCCGAAAACTGCGTCAGCGGCTCACCCAGGCCGATGCCCGTGAATGGCGTCACGATCAGATCGTTGACGCTTACAATCTCGCCGATTTCGCCGAAATACTCCCACAGGACAGCGCCTGCGATCGCAAAACCGAATGACTCGCCGATGCCCAAGTGATTGCTGCGCGCAGATCCGTAGTAGATGTTGCCGCCGACGCCGTGCCCCCGAAAGTTGGTACTAAAAGCGTTGTCGTCATGCGCAAATGCAGTTCCAGACAGCTTCTTCTGGAACATTTGCCAGCCGTAGCCGATGCCTTGACCCTGACGAACCTCAATCGTGTACCAGGCGACGCCCACGGTCGTGAGCGCCCCCAGCTCGAGCACCGCGCGCAGGTAGTTCTTCTTGGTTGGTGTCGTGTACTCGAACGTGTCTGGGACGTCTTCGGACGACTGGGCTAGCGCTCGTTCGCACCACGCGAGTGTCGTCAGCACCGAAACGATCAAGAACGAGCAACGAGACCGGTGAAGCACTCGAATGCCCAGTGCAAGACGTGCGCCGGACAACTCAGCATGCCTCTTGCGACTGTCACGTCAGACACGGATTTCTCCGAATTCGGCGTCTGCGAGGCTGCTTGTTGTATCGCTCGCTAATGCGAGCGGCGAGCACCGAGCGCCGCGCATTCCTCACGTGCGGTGCAGCAACGCGACGTAGCGCAAATTGTGCGCCCGAACGCGCAAGAAGCGCGCATCGCGCCTGCGCGCAGAATTCGTCGAGACAGGCTACGGGATGTTCGAATTCGCGACCAAACACCGGTTCGAGCCGACGCTGGTAATCTCCGACGTACTCGACCACTGCCTGACTCCACTGGCGAACCTGCGGACTAATTCGTGTGACCCTCGAGCGCTCGCTTTGGAACGAAGTTTGCTCGATCACGGGCACTCCTCTCGACGAGGAGGAAGGAGGATTCGAAATGTCGAACATCGCAATCCATCGGGATAACGGAAATCAACCGGTAGCGCCGGCTCGCTACACAGCTCGAGATTGGGACCCGTTCCGCGCCATGCGCGATCTGCTTCGCTGGGAGCCGTTCGCGGAACTTGCGCCAACACTCGACAACGCGGTGTTTTCGCCCGCCTTCGAGGTCAAAGAGACGAAAGAAGGCTTCGTATTCCGCGCCGATGTCCCCGGTGTCAAGGACGCCGATCTCGACGTGAAACTGACCCAGAATCGCCTCAGCATCTCGGGCAAACGCGAGTCCGAAAAGACCGAGAAAGGCGACACTTTCTATACCAGCGAGCGAAGCTACGGCAGCTTCACACGATCGTTCACGCTTCCAGATGGCGTCGATGCCGACAAGATCCGGGCGGAACTGAAGGAGGGTGTCTTGACCCTCTTGCTCCCAAAAAGGCCGGAGAGTCAACCCAAGAAGATCGCCGTCACGAGCAAGTGAGTGCCGATCGCGATCGCGGTCGCGGCGCGTACCGCACGCGCCACGATCGCTCACTCACCTCTCACGCAACCAGCTCCCCGAAAAGCAAACCCGTCATGCACACCCCCCAATACGTCATCGTCGTCGGTATCGACTATACGGCGGCCTCGGAACGCGCCTTGGACGAGGCACTTGCTCTGGCAACGACGAAGCGCCGCGCACAGCTGCATATCGTCAATGTTCGCCCGCAATTTGTAGGCGAGAACGAGACACCCGCGACGCTGCCCCCCTGGCAGTTGTGGGCAACCGAGCTGCGTGAGTATGTCTCACGCAAGATGGCGGCATTCCAGGCCACGGCTCGCGCTGCGTCATTCAATCAATTCTACACCCACCAGCGGATGAATGACGCTGCTCATGAAATCGCCCAGCTTGCCGCAGATGTCGAAGCCGACTTAGTTGTCGTTGGAACACACGACTGGCATGGCTCCTCGCGACCGACGCTTGGCTCAGTAGCAGAAGCGGTCACCCAACTCGCTCCCTGTCCAGTGCTCGTGGTACGGCGTAAGGCCGTGCCTCTCCCGATACCGGTCATCCGACCACCATGTGCCGCCTGCCTCGCAGCGCGAAGGGGATCGAATGGTGCGGAGCTCTGGTGCGACCAGCATCGCGAACAGCACGGCTCTCGCGACTCTTTCCAACAAATCACGAGCGGCATCGGTTAGCAGGCAAAGGCCTGAGGGTTCTAGCAACTGAACCAACGCTGGCACGCGCAGTGCAGTCGTTCGCGGTCATGAACGCGAACGACCTGCTGGTTAGAGACGCAACGGGCGCTACGGGGCTAATGCCTCGCGCAGCCATTGCGCCGAGACGCAAAAGCTGCGCGAGGCGTTCCGCATTCGACTCGAAACGAGTCCGTCGATGAGCTCCACTGCTCGATCCCGCTGCCGCATCGCAGTCACTGGCGGCCCCGGCGGAGGAAAGACCACCGCTGCAGACCTGTTTCGGCGCGAGCTCGGTGAGCAAGTCGTGATCGTGCCCGAGTCAGCAACGATCCTGTTCGGCGGTGGCTTCCCACGAGCCACGCAGCTCGACGCTCTTCGGTCCACGCAGACGGCGATCTTTCATGTTCAGCGCAGCCTCGAAGACGTGCAGGCTGCACTCTTCCCGGAACGTATCTTGTTGTGCGACCGCGGGACCATTGATGGCGCCGCATATTGGCCTGACGGTACAGACGAGTACTTTCAAGCCATGAACACCTCGCTCGACGCGGAGCTCAATCGGTACGACGCGGTTGTATTCTTCGAAACGGCAGCTGTCGCGGGCTTGTCCATCGAAGGCGGCAACCCGGTCAGGCGGGAGTCATTGGAGCAAGCTCGCCATTTGGACGCGCAGCTGAAGCTGCTTTGGTCTCGGCATCGAACGTTTCTCTTCGTACCCCACGACCAGTCGTTCTTCCGTAAGCTAACCGTCGCGCTTACGCTGTTGCGGGACATAACCGCGGAGCTTCGAGCTTGAGCGGCGCGCATCTTGCTCAGTCCGAAGTAAGATGTCATTGGAGCGCCCCACTCTCGGCTTCTTCGGAGCCGCGGAAACCGTCACTGGCTCACGTTACTTGCTGGAGCACGGACGGGAACGAGTACTGATCGATTGCGGCCTTTTTCAAGGATACAAGAAGCTACGAGAACGAAACTGGCGAGAGCCCGGATTTCAAGCGGCTGCGCTGAGCGCCGTCGTGCTCACGCATGCACACCTGGATCACAGCGGGTATCTGCCGCGCTTGTGCCAGCTGGGCTTTCGTGGCCCCGTATACTGCACGCCCGGCACACGCGACCTACTCGAAATTTTGCTGCCCGATTCGGGATTCTTGCAGGAGGAGGAGACGCGCAACGCCATTCGCTTCGGCTACTCGCATCACGCCTCTCCCGAACCTCTGTATACCCGTCAACAGGCGGAGCGATGCCTCGAGCAACTCTGCACAGTACCTTTTGATCAAACGTTCGCGATAGCGGACGGGGTGCAGGCAAAGTTCACACGCGCCGGGCACATCGTTGGCTCCGCTTGCGTGGCATTGAACGTCGACGGAACTCGCCTGACGTTCTCGGGTGATGTCGGACGCCCCTGTGATCCGATCATGAAGCCACCAGAACCTTTGGCCGAGATGGACTATCTGGTGATTGAGTCGACCTACGGCGATCGGCGCCATCCGCAAGAGAACCCCAGCGAACTCGTCGCCAACATCGTGAATGGGGCTGCTGAACGGGGTGGAGTCGTGGTGATCCCGGCTTTCGCCGTCGGCCGCGCGCAGCACCTGCTGCATATCTTGGATGTGCTCAAGAAGGCGCGCCAGATCCCCGACCTGCCAGTGTTCTTGGATAGCCCGATGGCGATTGATGCGACTGAAACGTTTCGCACTCACGAAGAGGAACACCGCCTGACACGCGAAGAATGCAGGTCAATGTTCGAAGTCGCGACGTTCTCCAAAACCTCGGATGACTCGAAGGCGATCGACGCCTCGACTGGACCAATGATCATCATTTCTGCAAGTGGAATGGCCACAGGTGGCCGGGTCTTGCATCACCTCGCCCGATTCCTACCAGACGCGCGAAACGCGGTGCTCCTGGTTGGATACCAAAGCGCAGGCACGCGAGGACGACTGCTCGCTGATGGCTGCGACGAGCTCAAAATCCACGGACGCTACGTACCCGTTCGCGCACGAATCGCACAGGCCCAGGGACTGTCGGCGCACGCGGACTACACGGAGCTGTGCGCGTGGTTGCAGCGTAGTAGTCTCCGACCCAAGCGAGTCTTCGTCACGCACGGTGAACCGGCCGCGTCCGACGCTCTCCGCCGCCGATTGAGAGACACATTTGGCTGGAACTGCGGGGTACCAGACGATCGCGAGACGTGCGTGCTTTGAACGAGACATCGCGTTTCCACACGGACACGATCGACCTGAAATCCCCAACTGGTCTGGCCCTACTGACGAGTTTCTCGGCGAGGACGGACGATCCGAATCGAACGTTGGGAGAGTCTTCAGGAGTGAGTCATGCCCCTAGCCGCGCCCAACGCCGTCGCCAGCGCAGGGTGCGGGGAATGACTCACGCCGTTGCCAGACACCTTTCACGCACACGATTGCGTTGCCGAACTGGCACGGATTGCTGCCGCCGTCCGAGCATTCGAAACCTTCGGGAAATTCAGCGCAGCTTTCGCCATCGGCCGCGATGATGTTGCTTGGACAACTGGGCGTGACGCTCCCCCGCCTTGACCGCTTTCGCCGGCCGTCGACTCCGGCGTGCCAGCCTCGGCTTGTCCTCCGATAGCCCCGACATCAGAACCGCAACCTGGGCACATCAACGTCCCAATAGTTGCAATCGCGAAGGCCATTGAAAGGATCTTCGTCTGGATTCGTTCGGGCTGAGTTGTTGAGCGGCGGCTAGTTTGGGTCATTCGAACTCGAACGGTTCGTTGCAGAAGCCGTGCCACGTCTCAATCAGCGAGAACGCTCGATTGCGCACGGTTGCGCGAACTCGGTGGGCAGTTGGCCTCTCAAAGGCGCCAATTTTTCTTCAATCCGATTACATTTCCGTGCCTGATTCGGATGTGGGTGGGGCACCCGCTCGTAGAGTCGAGATCCGCCGCGAGCACTCCCCCTCGGTTCTCTCGCGCTGCCTGCGACGGGCAATATGCCCATTTCTTCAGCCCGGGCGCGGAAAGAAACAAATCTGACCTGCGGTTGCCTGACTTCAAGTCGCGAACGGAACTCATCAACGTCCCTATCGGAACGAGTGCCAGTCACCGTTCAAGGAAGGTCTGGACGTGAGAAAACTCTACTTTGCCTGCGCGCTCTTGATCCCAATGGTTGGTTGTGGAGGTGGGACGACCAACGACATTTCAAATCCGCCTACCGGGAGCGTTGGGAGTAACGCGAATAGCGGCGGACAGAGCAACGTCGGCTCGAGCGGAGGCCTCGGAGCCGCTTCGGGTGGGAGCGTGAGCGCGGCTGGTGCACAGTCGACCTCTGGAGGTAGCGGCAGCGAAGCCTGCACCGTAGACGCTTTGCCGTCTGGCGTGGAGGCGATGCTCTCGAGCAAGTGCGCCACTTGCCATGGCTCGACGCCGCTAGCGGGGCTGCCGTCGCTCGTCACCTACGCAAATCTCATCGCCGCATCCAAGTCGGATCCAACTCAGACCAACGCCGCGCTTGCTCTCACTCGGATTCAAAGCGCAACGTCACCCATGCCGCCTGCCCCCGGAACTCGGGCGACTGTCGGCGAGATTGCAGCCCTTCAGGACTTCGTCTCGCACGGCTATCCCAAGGCAACTTGCACCGCCAGCGGTGGAACGAGCGGAAGCGGCGGGGTCAGCGGCTCGTCGAGCACGGATCCTCTCTCAACACCAGCCACGTGCACCAGCATGACCAACTGGACCAAGGGCAATCGAGGGTCGGCTTCGATGAATCCGGGAATGGCCTGCAACACGTGCCACAAGACCACTGGCGGCGAAGCGCCCACATTCAGCATCGCCGGCACGGTCTACCCGACCGGGCACGAACCAGATCTTTGTAACAGCACATTGGGCACGGATGGGGCGCGCATCGTGATCACGGGGGCCGACGGAAAGATGGTCACGCTCACTCCAAACGCGGCCGGAAACTTCAGCTCGGAGGCGCAGATCAAGACGCCCTTCCAAGCCAAGGTGACGTACCAGGGTAGGGAGCGATTGATGCTCACGGCTCAGACCTCGGGCGACTGCAACTCTTGCCACACTCAGAACGGAACGAACATGGCACCGGGCCGCATCACCGTACCGTGAGCGGAGCCCGGCGCGGGCTCCCTACAGGATGTGGATTTCAGAGATTCCCATTCCGCAATTCCGGGGGGACAGTGTATTTGATTCGCGACACCACCTTGCTGGCGCGTTCAGTTAGTTGAGTGCACTGGCAACTGTCAGGGCCACCGCGGCCGGCAAGCTTTTGTGGGCATTACCGGGAGTTATGAGTCATGCGAATCGCGTTCATGGGCGCCGGGGGGCTGGGCGGCTACTTCGGCGCGCGGCTTTGCCAGGGGGGAGCCGAGGTCCACTTCATAGCCCGCGGCGATCATCTTCGCGCCCTGCAGGGCGACGGCCTGCGCATCGAGGGTCCGGAACCGATGCACATCGAGCGCGTGAGCGCGACGGACGATCCGGCGCAGGTCGGCCCTGTCGATTTCGTCCTGCTCGGCGTCAAGCTGTGGGACACCGAGGCCGCGCTCGAGCAGATGCGCCCGATGGTAGGCAGAGACACGGCGATCATCTCGTTTCAGAACGGCGTCCTCAAGGACCGGTACCTGCGGGATGCCTATGACGCAGCGCAGATCATGGCAGGCCTCGGCTACGTCGCGGCGACCATCGACCGGCCGGGCGTCATCCGCCAGACCGGGGCGATGCAGCGCTTGATCTTCGGTGAGTTCGACGGTTCGCGCTCGCCCCGGGGCGAGGCGTTGCTCGCAGCCTGCCTCGCAGGAGGCATCAATGCGAAACTGTCCGAGAACATCCAGCGCGAAATCTGGGAAAAGTACGTGTTCCTGGTCGGCCTGTCGGCGACCACGGCGACGATTCGCAAGCCCATCGGTCCGATTCGCGAAAATCCGCAAACGCGCGCCTTGCTTCACGACCTGATGCGCGAGGTGGTCGCGGTTGGTCGCGCGCAGGGCGTGGAGCTTGCCGAGGACTACGCCGACACGGCCATGGGCATCGCCGACGGCGTCGCCGAGAACATGTTCGCATCGATGTATCACGACCTCGTGCGCGGCAACCCGCTGGAAGTCCGCTGGCTCTCCGGCGGCGTGGTCGAACTGGGCGAGCTCGAAGGCGTCCCGACCCCGCTCAACCGCGCAGTCGCCGATATCCTCGCGCTGCACGCCGCCGGCACCGCGCGCAGGGTTCGAATCCCTCCCTCTCCGCCGATGTGAGCATGCCGCCCGGCATCGACTCCGACGGGAGGGATTCGAGCACCATTCATTCCGCGCGCGCCTCAATCACCATGTGGAACGGAGTCTGCGCGGCGACTCGAAAGTGACGGAGCCCGCCTTCCGCGAGTGCTTGCCTGAGAACCTCTGGGCCAGCCTGCGCACCGAGCGCGATGCCTCCATGGTGGCAAAGCGCGTTGGGCGTGCAAAGCGCGGTAGATGCCGCGTAGTTCATTGCAGCCAGTGGCCCCTGGTTTTGTTCGGGGCGCGCAGCGGCAATGGGTTCGACGAGCATCACTGTGCCACCTTTTGCGAGCCGCCGAGCGGCGTGTCGAGCGGCAGTGACCGCGTCCCCGAGATCGTGGAACGAATCCATGAAACAGATCAGGTCATAGCGCTCGCCGCCATAATCGGTCGCTGTGGCGAGATCGAAGCGCACGCGATCCGAGACCTGGTCTTGTTTCGCCTGCTGTCGCGCGGCTTCGAGCGAGGCCTCATGATTGTCGAAGCCGACGAAGCGAGAGGCTGGGAAGGCTCGCGCCATGATCACCGTGGAGACACCGTGTCCGCAGCCGATGTCGGCCACGGTAGCGCCCTGCGTGAGTTTGCTCACGACCCCCTCTAGCGCGGGGAGCCAGCTCTGCTCGAGGTACGCAGCATAGGCCGCCCCGAAGAAACGCGCGCAACCGTGGAACAAACGCGGATCATGCTCTCCCCAGCCGATTCCCTCACCGCTCCTGAACGCTTGCTCGAGGCGCGCCTCGTCCGCCCACATGGCAGCGACGATATCGAACGCGGGCGGCAAGAAAGCGGGGCTATTTTCGGCTGCGAGGACCCCGAAGGCCCCCGGCGCCAAGCTGAACGATGCGCGCTCCGGATCGTACAGGAGGTAGCCCGCAGCGCGTTGCTGATGCAACCATTCACGCGCGTAGCGCTCGCGAACCGAAGCGTGCTCGGCGAGCTCTCGAGACGAGAGCGGACCATGCGCTCCGAGTGCCCGGTACAACCCGAGCTCGTGGCCGAGGCGCACCATCACCGCAGTCATCGCCGCCGACAGATCACCCATCACACGCCCGGCGAAGCGCTCGGTGTCGGAAACGACGGCTGACTCCGGCGCAGCTCGCGCCACGCGCAGAGCGGCGTCCGTACTTCGCGTTGGCTGATCCATGAGGTCGACGATTCGGGTCTGCACGCCTTCACAGAATGCGGCCTCGCGCAGCGCCGTGACAATTGGGCCAGCAACGTAACTCTCCGCAGCTTGACGACTTTCGAACGAGTACACGCCGCCAGCGCGACGCGCATCCTCGTCGATCCACCACCACTTGGCTCGAAGCCCCGAGACCCCAGCCATCCGCAGCGCGGCCTTGTCCGCGATGGCGTGATATTGTTCTGCCGAGCAGCGCAGGGCAAATTCGATATGAACACACGAAGCTGTCATGTTTTACTCCTCTCGAAACGACAGCTGCAGCATGATTGTCCGAAATCACCCCTGCATGAAGGCGCGATGAGAAGTGGATGAACAATGCATGAGCGCACGCAACAGAACGTCTTAGGAGAGTTGCCGGCGGGAGATACCCGCGTGGTCGACCGCCTGAGGCAGCAACGACGCCAACGCTTCGTGGGCAGGCAGCGTGAGCTCGCGCAGCTCGACCAGTGCGCACGGTCAGATGGGCCCGCCGTCACCTTCTTGCACGGTATGGCGGGGATGGGAAAGTCTGCATTGCTCGAGGTGTTCGAGGAGCGTCTGCGCGCGCGCGGCGTTCGCGCGCTCCACCTCGACGCTCGCGGCTTCGAACCGACACCGCGTGGGTTCTGTACGGCACTCGCTGGCGAGCTCGGGGTCCAGACCGCCGGCAGAGAAGTCGGCCAAGCAGAATCGGCGCTGCTTTCGACAGAGGTAATGCTTGCACTCGCGAGCACCGCCGGCATCGCTGTGCTGATCGTCGATCACTACGAGCTCTTGCGTCTGCTCGACTCGTGGCTGCGCGCTGATTTCGTGCCTCAGCTGCCCGCGAGCGTGCATCTACTCCTTTCAGGGCGTCATCCGCCCACGACTCGCTGGAACACCACGGACGGATGGCAAACGCTGGTCCAGGGTTGCGCACTCCAAGCGTTGAGCGAGGCTGAGTCGTGCGAATTGCTCGAGCGCCGTCACGCTCCCAGCTCACTCGTGCCTGCAATTGTGCGTTTTGCGCAAGGCCATCCCGTGGCGCTCGAACTCGCGCTTGCCGCCGCGGCGGAGCGGCCGGGCTTCGATTTCGACGCTTCCGACCGCACGCGAGTGATCGCGAGCCTGGCTCAGCTGTTCCTCCAAGACTTGGCCGACGAAAGTGTCCGCCAAGCGCTCGAAGCTGCGTGCCTCGTACGTCGTCTCGGCCGTTCATTTCTCGTGTCGCTTTTGGGTCCGGATGCCGCCACACAGGCGATGGATCGCTTGGCAGAGCTTGGCTTCGTGGAGCGAACAGCGGAGGGGCTGAGCCTGCACCCGAGCGTGCGCCAAGCGCTCGAGGGGGAACTCCGGGCGATTGATCCGGTGCGCCATCGAGAGCTGCGTCGCGCTGCTTGGCAGCACATGCGCCAAGCTTTGGCATCGGTGGGGCGCGCGCACCTCTGGCAGCACGCCGCTGACGCGCTGTTCTTGCTCGAGCAAGATCACATCCGCGAAGCGTTCTTTCCCAGCGGGCGCGACCTTTTCGTGGTGGAACGCGCACGCGACCGCGACTGGCCAGAAATCGCATCGATCGCTGCCAGCTACGATTCCCTGGACGGCATCGCGGCACTCGAGGGCTTCTTTCGCCATGCTCGTCACGCGGTCCATGTCGCGCGTTCGGAGCGCGGCGAGCTCGTCGCATTCTACGTGCTCGCGAGGAGCGATCAGGTTCCTGAACGAGTACTCGCAAGCGATCCGCTGATCGCCCGTTGGGTCGATCACTACCCGAACGGCAACGCGCCCGCTCTACTCTTACGGCGCCTGATCGCTCACCCGACGCATGCCGCGCGAGCCGAGGCTTACGCAGCATGTGTGCTCGATCTCAAGCGCTCCTACATCGAGAACCCACACACCACACGGCTGTACGCGGCAAGCTCGCATCCCGACGCTCATCCCGAGTGGATCCCGCTCGGCTTCCAGGAACAACCGGAATTGTCGGTGCCAGGCTTGGCACGCGGCGGCGGCCCGCACTCCACGTACTGCCTCGAGTTCGGTTCGGGCGGCATTTTTGGCTGGATCGGCAGACTCGTCGACGCTCAATACGAGTCACCGCAGTCATTCGATAGCTCGCTTCCACCAGCCGAAACCGCCCCGAATCCGAGCCCCGGGTTCTACCTCGATGAAGACCTGCGCCGGCTGATTGTCGACGGCTCCGCAGTACCCCTCACACCGCTCCTGTTCAACCTGTTGCGGTACCTCAGCAACCATCCGTCGCGCGTCGTCGAACGCGACGAGCTCGTGCAGGCCGTCTGGGGCCGCGGCTTCGTGGGGAGCAATGTCGTCGACACGGCGATCCGCTCGCTTCGCAAGAAGCTCGGTGCGCACGCGAGTGCGATCGAAACGGTCAAGGGTTTCGGTTACCGGTTCTCGGGTTGATGCACCGGCCTGACACGCGGAGCTCGCGCCTCACGAGGGCCGCACCTTGCTGCAAGGCTAGGTTTCGAGTCTTGGCGAGCTGTGCCTCAATCGTAAAATAGCTACTCCTGGCGCAGAATACTGGCCATCGCTTTGCCCTTGGCGAGCTCATCGATCAACTTGTCGAGGTAGCGGATCTTCTGCATCAACGGATCGGCGACGTCTTCGACGCGTACGCCGCACACGACGCCGGTAATCAGGGTCGCGTTGGGGTTCAGCGCGGGCGCCTGAGCGAAGAAGGTCTCGAAGTCGACCTTGGTCTCGATGGCGCGTTGAAGTCGCTTGCCCTTATAGCCCGTGAGCCAGGCGATGATCTGGTCGACCTCTTCCTGCGTTCTCCCCTTCTTCTCCACCTTTTGGACGTAGAGGGGGTACACGCTCGCGAATGACATGCTGAAGATTCGCGGCGGCTTCTCTTTCTTCGCCGTAGCCATCGACTTACCCGTATAGGGCGAGTGCCGCCGGGCATCAAGAATTCGCGACAGTTCGGGCTGACTGTGCGTCAGGGCGGCGGCAGCGTCACGATCGCAATCGGGCACTTCGACGACGAACCAAAGCGAACTACCCTGAGCCGCAGCCGGCTCATTCCCGCACTCCAAGCGAAGAATGCGCCGGTCTTCGGGGTGCCCTCCAGCGCGAAGAGCAAACGATCATCACGGGCGAGAGGATCGAACTCGAGCGCGGCGCGAGCGCAAGTTTCGGCGACGCAGCTCTCGATGTGCAAGCGCGTGCCGTACTCGTTCCGCGCTTCGAGCTCAGCAGTTGGGATGAGCACTTCGACGGCGATGCCCGGCACGCAATCCTCGATTCGAGCAGCTTCGCCGCCGCTCGTCGCGGAAATCCGGCGTGTAGACGAATTCGACAGGCCGTCGCAAGCCGGGGGCATAGCGGCTCACGCAGTCATCAGGTGCAACCGAGTGCCAAACATCGGAGTGCGAGCCCACCCCCGCGATCCGCGATGCACAGCACAGCCGCTGTCGTGCATCCTCGACCCAGGAATCCCTGAATTGCGAGCCGAAATCGCTGCGCGAACTGCATGCCTTGAGCTCAGCCGGCGACATGCCTGGCGCGGGTGCCACGCTCGCCGCACCACTCGGCGCAGTGTGCCGTGCCCGAGGTGCGGCGCAGCTGCCCGCGAATGTCGCGAGGAACACGAGCAGCACGATACGCACTTGTCTCAACAGTGGCTCGCTCCGGAGTAGCAAGGCCCCGTATCCATTGGCAACTCGCACTCGACTGCTGCGACCACGCAGGGGTCGCAGGCGTTGGGGTGTCGACAAATGACTATTTGCCAAAGCGCCAGTAAGGCAAAAACTTCCCAGTCGGACTCCCAAGTTCCCATTGAATCGAGAGGAAGATAGAGCCGATGAAAAAGGCGAATCGCAACTACGTACCGATGCGTATTCAAGCGCGACCAGGTTCACCCGCCGAACGCTACTACAAGCAGGCTGGGCTGCCCTCGGGCTGGGCGCCGCCAGCCGCGATCGCACCCGGCATCGATCCCTCCCCGCTCGATGATCTCGTGTACCACGGCGGCAAGGTCGTGCCTCAAATGGAGTTTCAGAATATCTATCTCGGTGGCGAATCGGCGTGGATGGCGAGCGATATCGCATCGATCGATGGCGCGATCGCGGCCGCTATGCGGGCCAAGACGCTGAACAACGTGCTCGCCCAGTACTTCCCAGGCGCCGCTCTCAGTTGTGACGCGCGCCCCTCGTTCGTCGACGCCGCGGCAGCGCCCCCCCAGCTCGACGAGCCCGACGTGCAAGCCGCGATCAAAGACTTCTATCGGCGCTCGTTGATCTCGAAGCGCGACCTCGACACGTGCATCTTCAATTTGATCTTGCCGCCCGGCGTCGTGCTCAAGCTCGACAATTCGTCGTCCAAGCGCGGACTGGGTGGCTACCACGGCTCCGTGCACATCCGGGACGGTCTCAAGAAGCGCACGCTCTACTACTCGGCCAACGTCTTCTCGCAAATGCTGGCCGATGGCACGGAAAACGGCATCGTCGCCTTCAATCGTCCGTGGAAGAACGTGGTCGGCACGCTGTACCACGAGCTAAACGAATTTCGCACCGACGCCGACGTGAACGACGCCATCCAGAAAAATGACGACGATTTTCTGGGCTGGAATTCGCGGCGCGGCGGAGAGATTGGCGATCAACCCATTTTTGCTGCTGGCGGCGAACTGAATCTCGTCTTCAAGGAAGTGAAGATCGCCTCGCACAGCGTACCCGTACAGTTCTTGTACTCGAACGCTGTCCACGGCGCCGAAGGGCCGCTCGCGTCTCCACGCCGGCGTTCGCGAGGCGCCAACTAGAGCGCTCCCGCGGTCAGGCCCGTGGTCATGCGCCCACGCCTGAGAGTGCAGATGGCCACAGACCGCGGCGAACCAGGGCGCAAAACACGCCGCAAAGCGCAGCGCTGACCCGGCACATGGCGTGCTTAGGGCGCGCCGATGCGTCTCTTTCCTTTCGAGCGGCTGCGACTGTGTGTCGCGCTCGCACTCGCCGTGTGTTGCGTAGGTCTCACCGACTGCTCGGTGCGCTCAGCGGTGCCCTCCTCCAGCCTCGGCTCAGCGCGTCCGACGAGCCGTCCAGCAGCGGCAGCGACGGTTGCCCCCCCGGTAAGCCCCCACGCAGCCAAAGCGGCGCCTAGCGTTCCGAAATCCCCCCACGCAACGCCCAGCCCAACTTGGATCGAATTGGACGCGACCAGCGATGGTCCGCAGACAATCGACGAAGCGCTACCATTCGTAGCCACGGAGTCTGGATTTTCGTGCGCGGCTCTGAGCAAAGCGATCACGGAAACAGGTTTGGCGGGAGCGACTCAGCCACTGGCCCACTTGAAGCTGAGCCAACCGCAACGGCTCTGGGCAAGCGTCGGCCCTGAACCGCTCTCCCCACGAAGCTCGGGGCGATCGCTGCTGGTGCTGGCGCGCGCCGATTCGAGCGACGGGCCACGTTCGACAATCGCCTGCGCGGCCGATTTTGGCTTGGATCTCCCGCCCGGTGACTATTTCATCTACGGCGCGACGCGCGTCAGCCATTCCTATTTTCCGCAAACCGGGCCAATGTATCGCGTGAGTCGACCGGGCGACGAGACGTGCCCCGCACAGCTCGCCACGCGCGGAATCTCTGATTGGAACGGCGACTTTCCCATCTCCACGCGCGCGGCGGGTGATTTGGACGGTGACGGCGCAGCAGACCTGGCTGTCGACTATCAGTATGCATTCACCAATCCGGGAACGCGGCTACTCGTGGCGCGGCCTTACCCGGATTGCTACCGAGTCGCTTTGGATGAGCCTGCCACCGTCCTGCCCTTCGGTACCCGCACGCACGGCTGGAGTGACGTTGTGTACAGCTATTGGTCTTTGCACCCGGTCGAATTCCTCGGCGGGCGAATGAGCGTCTCGTTTGCGGGTCTCTATGATCGCAAGCTCGGTCGCTACACGCCAGCGCGCTTCCAGCGTTGTGTGGATGGATTTCCCGACGAGGGCTCTGACAAGCGGCAACGCGAGCGACTGTGCAACCAATACTACCGCACGGCTCTGCAACGCTCAGCCGACGACATCACGGACGAATGGCTATCGAGCGCCCCCTCGCAACGAACGGCTTGGCAGACGGGCGAGCTGGAAAAACAGCTGCTCGACGCGATTGACGAGCAAGGGCAGCGCTTCAGCTTGGAAGGCGCAGTCGAATGCCCGCGCGCCGGAAAGACGCGTCGTTTCACGGTCAATCTGAAGCTGCGATCGGCCGCGGACAGCGACCAGACTTGGACGCGAGAGCTGTTCGTCAATTGGGAGCTCCGACCTCGAGATACGGACCTACGTCTGTCGAACGTCTCCGAATCGTCTCCCTGCCCGTTCCCCGACGACACCGCGGACGCGCTCGAGTTCGTCGAGTCTTGGGCCGAGCACGCGAACACCGTTCCGGCCTCGCTATCCTCCGTACACAGCACATTGCAGCGCGCCCACGCCCGCGGTCGCCTCGAACTCCCGAGCGTGCGTGGCTGCGCAAGCGAGCCCGGAACGCCAACTTGGACGTGGTCAGCGATCCTCCTCAGCGGCAAAGAAGACGCTCCGCTGCGCACGCCGCTCTATCTGCTACTGGGTCGGTCAGGTGAACAGTGGCAAGTGCTTGGTTCGAGCCAGATCGCGCCCGCCCAGTGTCCGCTGCACTGAGGGCCCTAAGCTGCGCGCCGCGAGCTTTGCGCCGTAGCGTGCGGGCCGCGCCCGCTACCCAAACCCAACTCCGGATCTGCGTTGTAACTTCATTTAAAAACGCTCTTTGCTCGACCTCACGTCGCTTCGAGCCCAGTCCTCGCGCGGCAAAACGCGCCCCTCGGTCGCGATTTGCCGCGTAGCATTGTTCCTCGAGCTGACACCTCACACGCTGCACGTACGATGTTTCGACAACGACACTGAGCAGCGCTGAGTCGCATGCAAGAAAGTGCCGGCGCATCGCTCCTCTTTTCGGCGATGCAGGAAGGCCATTTTCCATGCGTATCACGAGATCTTTTTCGTTGCTGATGCTCCCTCTACTCGTTGCCTGCAGCACGGCGAGTAGCGAGCCACAACCGCTCACGACGCAGGCCGAGGCGCTCGTTCGAAGCGAGACTCCAGGCGTTGAGCGGAGCGAAGGGCGCGAGAACGACCGCGGCCGTGACGGGCGCGCTTTTCGTCACGTGCTGCTACTCAGCATCGACGGGTTGCATCAGCTCGATCTCTCGCGCTTCATCAGCAACAATCCCGCGTCCGCGTTGGCGAAGCTCGCGCACAGCGGCGTGCAGTACGAAAAAGCCTACGTCAATCGCTTGGACGGCAGCCCGAGCAACCCCAGCGACTCGTTCCCGGGTTTACTCGCACTGACCACGGGTGGCTCGTCAGTGACCCACGGCGGCTGGTACGACGTCGGCTACGCGCGTGATTTGTATCCGTATTCGGCAACCGCACCGTGCTCGGGGGCGCCCGGCGCGGACGCCGTGTACGACGAATCAATCGATGCGGACAACACGTTCTTGTGGGGCAGCGCCAGCGACGACACACCGACTCATGAGCTCGCCACCGCGCGCTCGCGCATCGACGTGACCAAGCTGCCTTATGCGAAGCATGGCTCGAAATGCACTCCGGTCTACCCGCATGACTTCATTCGCACGAACACCATCTTCAACGTGATCAAGAACGCAGGCATGCACACGGCTTGGTCGGACAAACATCTATCCTACGAGCTCGTCAGCGGACCGAGCGGCGATGGCGTGGACGACTACTTCGCGCCGGACATCAATTCCGATCCGGCGAACAGTTTGATCCCGAACGCAACGCCCGGTGGCGCCTTCACCGACTCGACCGCCTCGACTGAGGTCTATGACGACTTCAAGGTTCAAGCGATCTTGAACGAGGTCGACGGCCGTTGGAGCGACGAGGGTCTGCACGGGGCGAAGGACACCAAGGGGCGTCCTGGTGTGCCCGCCGTATTCGGCATGAATTTTCAGGCGGTGAGCGTGGCTCAAAAGAGCGCCAAGTCGGGCGGAGGGTACAGCGACGGAGCCGGTACCCCGGGTGCCGAGCTGACCGACGCGTTGCGACACACCGATGCGTCGATCGGCAAGCTGGTCGACGCGCTTCGTGCGCGCGATCTATTGAATTCTACGCTGATCATCGTCACCGCCAAGCACGGACAATCGCCGATCGACGTCTCACTCGTGCAAAAGGTGAGCGGCGATGACGTCGCCACCTTGATCGACGGCGTGGCGCCAGTGGCCGCTCACATCGAGGACGACGTGGGACTTTATTGGCTCAAAGATGCCGCGAGCGCGAGGGCCGCGGCGAGCGTATTGCTCACTCCGCCGGCATCAGGCGTGAATCCCTTCGCCAGCATCGTCATGACGACGGCCACCGAGAGCAGCTTCTTCACGATGTTTGGCGATCCGACGAAAGATTCGCACGCGCCCGATGTCGTCGTGCAGCCGAAGCACGGCGTGATCTATTCGCTCAGCAAGAAGAAGAACGCGGAGCACGGCGGATTTTCAGACGACGACGCGCACGTCGGCCTTTTGGTCTCGAACCCGTCGTTCGAAGCCAACATCGTGACCAGCGAAGTCCGGACCAAGCAGGTCGCTCCGACGATCGTCAAAGCGCTCGGTCTCGATCCCAAAGCATTGGACGCAGTGCGTATCGAGCACACGGCCGTTTTGCCGGACCTGCTCTGATCGTTCGACTTTTACGCTACGGGTCGGCCTTCCCTGAGGGGATATGAGGGGGGCCTGCCCGGCGTGAAGGTTCGAGCAGAGCGCTCATTCTGCGGCTGATGAACCTGCAGCGCCACCGACGCTCGACGTACCACCGCTCGACGAGGTTCCAGCACTCGACATGCCGCCGCTCGACGTACCACCACTCGGCGAGCTACCGCCGCTCGGGGAGCTCCCACCGCTCGGCGAGCTCCCACCGCTCGGCGAGCTCCCACCGCTCGGTGAGCTACCGCCGCTCGGCGAACTTCCACCACTCGACATGCCGCCGCTCGACATGCCGCCGCTCGACATGCCGCCGCTGGGCGCCCCTGCGCTCCCTGAGCCACCAGCCCCCGATCCTCCGCCTCCCACAGTGTCACAGCTGCCAGCGGGGTTGCATGTGGCCATCCCGCAGTTTTTTAGGGTTTCCCAGTGTCCGCTCACGGAGCAATCCTGCAGCACATTGGCCGCACATTTGTACGCAGGGGCCGCGCATTCGTCGCACTCGCCGTGTGGGGCGTCGCAGATCGCGGAACACGTTTGCAGCGCTGTCCACGCGGTGCCCCCGGTATTGCACTGCTGCAAGCTCGAACCGGCGCATTGATAAGAATTGGGCGTGCAGATCTGAGCAGGGCTGCACAGGTTCGTGCTCGGGTTGCAACCCGCACTACCGCACGCCGTGCTGTCGACGAATCCGGACTGCTCCGCATTGCAGATCTGAGAATTGCTACCCTTGCACTGCCGTTGCCCCGACGAGCAGGCGTAGCAATTGTTCGTTGTCGCGTTGCAACCGGGAGTGCCGCAGTCGGTACCGTTCACGAACCCCGACTTATCTGCGTTGCAAACCTGAGCATTGTTGCCGCTGCATTGGCGTTGGCCCGACTGACAAGCGTCGCACTTTTTGGCATCTGCGTTGCACAATGAGGACGACAGGCAGGTGGTCGCGATCTGTGATTGGCCGTCCGCGCTGCACTTGTTGAGCGTCGCGCCATCGCACCAGTAGGAATTGGCCACGCACTGGTCACACTGAGCGTGGGTGGCGTCACACAGGTTGGCGCACGTCTGGGATTGGAAGCCCTTCTGGTCTGCAGGACAACTCTGCAGGGTTTGCCCGGCGCATTGCACGGTGCCTGCCTTGCATGCGGCGCAATAATCCTGCGCATTGCTCAGTGTCATACAGCCGAGCCCGCAAGTCTGGGACGTATTCCATGACCGGCGATCGTTCGAACATACGCGCAGGGAATTGCCACTACACGACAATTCCCCGGCGACGGGGCAAGCCAAGCAAAAGCCATTGGCATAGCCCGGCGATTCCCCTGCGTAGCAAAGGTCCGCGGCGCCGCAGGTCGAAACCTTATCCCAACCATTCCTGCCCGCCTGGCACTTCTGAAGCTCGGCACCACTGCATTGAAAATTGGCCAGCGGCGCACCGCAGACCACGTTGCCGCAACCATCCTTGTACAGGCCGTTCAGGCACGAGTTGCTGAGCGGTCCCGACCCATCCGGATCGGTGAGCGCGCAATCGCACAGATCGTTCGTGTTGCACGTCGCTTGAGTGGTCCAGCCCGTGGCTGCCGAACAATGCTCCAAGACTTTGCCGTTACAACGCAGCGGGTTCGCGGGGCACGCGGTCATGCAGCCGGCGTTCGGACCGCTGTCGCAATACTGGCCCGTCGGACACGTGGTGACAGAGTTCCACTTCGTCAGGTCCGGCGCACACTGCTTGAGCTCTTGGCCGAAGCATTGGTAAGCACCGGCTGTCGCACACGTAGGCGCGATGCAACGTGCGCTGGGCGCGTCGCACAGTGCGGGCGACGCGCAAGTCGTGTTGTCTTCAAAGCCCGTGCGGTCGGCCTTGCACTTCTCCAGTACTGCGCTGTCGCACGCAAAGTCATTCTTCCCGCACGGTGATGGTACACACGCCCCCGAATTGCCGTCCGAGCTCACCGAGCACAGCGCAGCAGTCTGACAGTCCGATTCATCGACCCAATGGCCATTGTTCCCGCACTTACGCAGGATCGCGCCGTTGCATTGAAACTGGCCGCTCTTGCAAAGTTGCCCGCATTCCCCAGCGATTGGATCGCACTCCGTGTCGGCGGAGCACGTCTTCACGGTATCCCACGCGGTTTGATCGGGGCGGCATTGACGCAAGCTGCCGCCGTCACACATGTATCCGCCGGCCGTCGGACAAGCTGGCGCGCACATGTCGAAGGTCGCAACGACGTTCGGATCGGCGGCTCCGTTGAGGCGTTGCGATGCGTTCTCGCACAACGCGGTGTTGTTGCAAGTGTCGACGGTCACCCAGGCGTCTCGCTCCGGAGGACAGCGCTGCAAGACTGCCCCTGAGCATTGATACTTGCCGGCTTCGGGACAGCCCGCAGGCAAGCATTCTTGATCCCAGTCCTGCACCGTCGTCGCATACGCCGTCGTTGCGACACAGATCGTGTGCGAAGCGCACTGATCGAGGGTGACCCAAACGGAACCTTTGCATTGCCGGAGCTCCGTGCCCAAGCTGCAGTCGAGCTGACCGTTGGTCACGCAGCCATTGCAGCTCGATTCACTGCATAGGTTCTCGGCGGCGCAGGTTTCAACCTGATGCCAACCCTTGCCGTCGCCGTCACACTGCTGGCGCTGCGCGCCCGAACAGCGAAAATCACCGTCTCTGCAGATCGAACAGCGCCCGTTCTTGGCGTCGCACAAGTCGCCCGAGGCGCAGGTCGATCTCAGCGACCACCCAGTACCTCCCGGGTCACACGCGAGTAGGTACTCGCCATTGCAGCGCGACTCGCCGGGACTGCACTCCGCATCTTTGTCGCTCACTGGGTTGACGGTGACGCCGCCGAACAACACCTGACAGCCGAACAGCAACCAGGGGACCAAAAAGCTGAACAGCAACCAACGCGATGGTCGGCGTAGTCCCGAATTCGGTTTGCTGTCGCTCACTGAAACGCTCCGTAGACGCCGACCGTCGCGGGCCCGACGTAGGCGTGGATGGAAGCTCGTTTTGACGGAGATTCAGGCTCTTTCGGCTGACTGAGCAGCAGCACCGTTCCCGTTGCAGCTCCCACGAGCCCCACGCCGAAGCCGATCACCGAAACGGTTCCGAGCGTGTCGTAGCGGCGCTTATCTTGCTCGAGCCGCGCCCGCTCGGTTTCGTTCTGGGGCTGACAATCGAGACCGCCACACGCTGCTTTGATGTCATTTCGAGCGTTGAGCCAAAGGATGCCCGTGCTGGCGCCCAGCGCAAGGCCGACGCCCGCTGCAGCGAACGATACATAAGCCAACGTCCGCGGTCCCGTTCCGTGGTCTGGCTGCGCGTGCTCGGACTCCGCGGTTCGTGCTGGCGCAACGAGCACGACCTCTGGCTGCGGCTTCGGTGCCGAGACAAGACTGACTTCGAGCCGTTTTTCTTCACCCGCGCGCAGTTGCTGATCGATCCGCCGGGTCACGTAGCCAGGCGCGCTGACAACGACGTGAAACTCGCCGGGCGTTTCCGGCAGTCGCTCGCCGAAGCGTTGCGACGCTAGCGCGCGTCCGTTAATCTCGACCAGAGCCTCGCTCGTCCCATTGATTTGCACGATCAGCCACGCGACCTTGGGCTTCACGGTTTCAATCTCGACCGCAGCGTCTTTCTGAGCGCGGAACCAAACTGCCGGCGCGCTGGGGGACAGCTTCTCGCGAATGATGGAGTCATAGGCCAGATATGCTTCGCCAAAGCGGCCGAGCCCGACCAGTGCGCGGGCACGATCGAGCACCAACGTCGGGGCGTGGACCAACTCGTCCGCTCGCTGAAAGCGCTCTTCTGCAGTCACATAGTCCTTCTTCTCGAGAGCTGCGTAGCCTTCACCGGCCAACGCGCGCGCCGTCGCGCGATCCGAGGCTCGAGCTTGCTCGAGAGCTGCCGCGGATTGAGCGTGCGCATGCTGAGCATCACAGAAGACGAGCAACCCGACTGACCACAACCCGTGGGCGAGCCGATAGTGATGACGCGGTGATTTCGACGATGGCACGGCGACTCCAGCGTTCAGATTACTGAGAACTTGCGTCGAGTCGAGCACAGCAAACAAGCTATCCCGTCGAATCGATGACTCGCATGCTCGACAACGAGGCGAAAGTACGCAGCACGCTGGATGCCAGTCAGCGACTATCGTGAGCGCTCATCAAAACCGCCACAATCTTCAGGTTGCGCGCGCAACATCAGCTATCCGCGCTTGGGACCTTGCGCGGAGTGCGCTTGGCTTTGGGCACTGGGCGGCTCGCTCTCGGGGGGATGATTTTCGCGTCGCGCACTCGTTGGACCAGCGTGCGGAAGACACGCGCTAGGCCAGCTTCAATGTCCGGTGATTCACCGCACAGCGTGAGCGCCGCGGTCACGGACTCGAGTGTCGAGACGAATTCCCGGCGCGGCTCGGCGCGCAAATGCCCATAAATCGAGGGTTGTTTGGGCGTCAACGTCAGACGATTCAGCTTGTTGAGCCAGGGGTTGCGCCACCACAGGGTCTTGGCTTTGGACCACGTGCCGTCGAGCACCACGATGCCTTCGAGCGCGCTGGGCGAGCTGATACCCGCGCGCCCAGTGACGCCTTCACCTTGCGCTTCGCGATCGGGGAACAGCACGGCCCAGCGCCGCGGATCGACGCCCTCTTCGCCCAAGGCTTTCGCGAAATTGGGCCAACTCAGGCCGACGACGATTTTCGCTTTCGGCAGGCTAGCGGTGAGGATTTGCGCAGAGCCGAGCACGGCGTCCTGCTCTTGGGGGTGCTGCAGAATCAGCACGCGCCGCTCGGTCGGATACGACACGATGCGATCGCAAACGCACGCCACGCTGGGGCGCTTACAGGTGGCACAAGTAGAGTCAGACACGATTGGGGACGGACTATACGCCGCTTGGAGCGGCCGTGCACACGCTCACCTGCGGTACGAACACGCTGCTCACTTCTCCGCATTCGCAAGGAAGATACACGCTACCTACGAATGCGCGCAGATTTCTCGATGTCTGGAGCTCTTCGCCGCTTTCAAAGGTCACGACTAGGTTGCGTTTGCTGAACGTGAGCGACAGTCCTTCCCCGCTGTGCTTGCCGCTGAACGACTTGTGATCGAAGGCTCCGAGTAGCGTGAACAAGCCGTCCTCGCGCAGCTTCTTGCGTGAAGGCGAACGCAAGCCGCGCGACAGTTGCAAAATGGGATCGAGCTTTGGCACATCCCCGTGGAGGGGCAAGCACGCCACCTGGCTGAGCGTCTCGTCCGCGTAGTAGTGAATCCCGGGCTGCCCATACAGCCGAAAGAAATACGGGATGTCGCCGCGCGCCAGCTGTTCGACTTCGGCATCGAGCAGCGGCGGCCACAGCGACTTTGGAGCTTGCACATAGTCAGCCGTACCGCGCAGCAGAACGCGCAGCGGCGCCTGGCGAAGCTCCGGTAGAGCCGAGAACACCTTCGTAATCTCGTCCGCATGTCGGTCCAAAAATGAAAGGGTGCCCCGGTACGCGCCGGCCATCGTCAACAACTCAGCGACCGCAATCGGCTTGCCCAAAAAGGGCAACACGCGTCGCACGCCGCTCGCATGTCGACAAATGGCCGCGTACTCGGGATCGGCGTCGGGCAGCAACTTCGTCTCGGTCGGCAACGAGAGCTCGGCCAAGATCATCTCGATGTCGAGCGGGCCGAAAACCATGCGACCTCGCTCGTTCACGCCCAAAACCAGGTTTTCCCAGTGCAGGTCCGCGACGCCCAGCCAACTCCAGAGCGCCAGCGATCGCCCAACGATGAGAGCTAGCTCACGTCGCGATTCGGCGTCGAGCGCTGGCAGCGGCTCCAGACGCAGTCGCTCGACTTCACCGCCCAGAGCGCCGCGCGTGCCGAAGAACTGCAGCGTGGGCAAGAAGCCAAAGGCATCCACGCCGAACCCATCTCGAGCGGCCGCGCTATCGAGCAGCACTCGCAGCGGGCTCTCGCTCGACAAGAGCAGCCACTCCCAGAGCAGCGTGCGCGGTTTCTCGATCCGCTCGCCATTCAGCAAAACTCGACGCCCGAAGTTGTGCGAGTCGCCGAGTAACTGGGAAGGGTGGGTCATGGCGGGCGCGGTTTACTAGGCAGCTTCGCCCCGCGCCGCAAGCTACGCGCTCAATGCGCGGGACAAACGCCGGCTTCGCAAACTGCGGTGTCTGCCATTTCTGCAGCGACGCGCCAAACCCCAATCACATGACGTGACGGCAAATTCGGGGCGGACGCGACGCTACCGACGCTGATCGGACTCAGTTGCCCGGAGTGAGCGTGACCGTGATCTTGTCGTAATAGAGCGTGGTTAGGCCCTCGAATCCGGAATCCGTTCCGACGACGAGCCACACGCTGCCGTCGGCTGCGCTGCGCACGGTGAAGTTCGAGAGGGAGAGTGCCTTGGCTTGGTAGGTTGCATCCGGGCAATGCAGCGTGTTGCTGATATCGCCCACCTTGTTGAGATCCGTGCCGCCAACCGATTGCTGACCCTTGTCCAGGTTCAAACGCAGGATCCCTTGCCCGTCCACCGAAGAAGCGGGTTTCGTCGCGGAAGCGCCGATTTTGAAATACACGCTGGTGCCCGGCGCACCACCGATGCCGCCGCAATCCGCCGGCGCATTCGTACCGATGTCGACGCGCAGATCGAGTCGATAATTCTTCGAGGGCGTGAGGCCCGTCACTTGGCGGGTCAAGTACATGAACAGGTCGTCGCTGTGATTGTTGCCGCGCACCATCACGCCGCCACCTGAACCAAGCTCGTTCGGAAGTGAGCTTTGTTGGGCGAGGAGATCGTAAAACGTTTCCTGACCTTGCGGATAATCAGTGAACCCGGACAGCCACCCGTCCATGCTCGTCGTGAAGTCGGACACGAACGACGTGTTGCTCGCGCCTCCGGCACCGGCCATTCCGGACGAACCGCTGTTGCCTGCCGCGCCTTGCATTCCTGCGGAGCCGCCGCTCCCGCCGGCAGCGTTGCCACCAGCACCGTTGCCGGCGCGTCCGCCACTGCCAGTTCCTGCATGTCCGCCGCTGCCCGCACTGCCGCCCGCGTTGTCGCTGCCTGCAGTTCCATTGCCCGCAGTTCCATTGCCGGCGCTGCCGCCAGTGCCGCTCCCGGTGCCGCCGGTATTCGGCTCTCCCGCTTGACCTGAAGCACCACCGCCGCTCGGCCTCGACCCACCCGCATTGCCAGCGCCCGAGCTAGACCCACCCGCGCCATGACCCGAGTGGCCCGCAGCGCCTGCGAATGCTCCTGTGCCATTGCCAGCGTGTGCGGTCGCACCCGCGGCTCCGCCGTCACCAGTGGTCGAAGCGCTCGAACACGCCAATTGCGCGAGCGCACAACAGAGCCCAACCTTTAAGTAAGTCCCACGCCGCATCGGCGAAGAATGAGTGAGGCCTGCGCTTCGTGCAAGCGTCGTCACGGATCCAGGTAGGTCGCTGGCGCACACCGAACGTCGCTCGCAGTCACGAGCGACGTTCAGTTGCGTTTGATTGGCTGTCACCAAGCGGTGGCGAATGCCCAGGACCAGTTACCAGGCGTTGCCTGGATGCAGTAACCGCCATTGCGGGGCGGGGGCACCGATGCCCAGTTTTGGTTGTTGCAGGTCTCGAGCACGCCGTTTACACGCAGCTGTCGCGGGGCGACGAAGTTGCCGCAATTGCCGCCGTGCATGACAGACGTGGTCTGGCGGCAAACCTCACCAGTGCCGAGCGGGCCGGATTGGTAACTGCCATTGATCGTGAAGTTCGTGGGGTTGTTGCACAGACCATCGCACGGTCCGCCGCTGGGCGCGTTCATGAAGCCCATGTAAAGCAGCCGGTTCGGCGAGCCCGCGCCGGGACTCGTGACGAGGTTCGGGGTCGCTTGCGCGATCAGCTGCGAAGCAACCTGTGCCGGCGTCGCAGTCGGGTGCGCACCGAGGTACAGCGCAGCAGCGCCGACGACGTGCGGTGACGCCATGGACGTACCACTGATGGTGCCCGTCAAGAGCGGCTGGATCCAAGTCGAAGTGATGTTCACGCCAGGCGCGAACAGATCGAGGCAGCTTCCGTAGTTGGAAAATTCTGCTTTGGCATCGGTACTATCCGTCGCACCGACGGTGAGCGCGTTGGGCGTGGAACCGGGCGAGTCGAGGCAAGCGTCAGCTGCGTCATTCGCTGCGGCGATGCCGTACGTGACGCCAGCCGCGATGGACGCGGTCACGGCGTCGTTCTCGGCTTGGCTGAAACCGGTGTGGAGGCTGATGTTCGCAACCGCGGGCAGGATGCGATTGTTCGTCAAATAGTCGATACCGGCGATGACTCCGGACAACGGACAGCTACCGAAGCAATCGCAAACACGGATCGAGTGCAGCGTGACCATCTTGGCGACGCCGTAGGTGGCCGAGCCAATCGTGCCGGCAACGTGCGTGCCGTGGCCGTGACAGTCATCCGGGTTGGCGTCATTGTCGATGAAATCGACGCCAGGGATCACGCGCGATCCACCGCCAGCCGCGGCAAATTCCGGGTGCGCCGCGTAGATACCGGTGTCAATCACGTACGCGTGAACACCAGCGCCGGCCTGGCCCGGGTACGTATAGGTGTTGTTGAGCGGCAGGTTCTTTTGATCGATGCGATCCAGCCCGAACGTGGCATTGGTCTCGGTATCGACGAGCGACCCAATCTGGTCGGGTTCGACATAGGCGACGCGGGAATCTGCCTTCAAACCGGCCAGTGAAGCTGCAGGGAGATCGAGCGCAAAGCCCTCGAGCGCGTACTGGTAGGTCCGAACGACCGTGCCGCCATATTGGCTGTTCATCGCGCTGGCGATGTCCGTCACGCCTTTGCCGGTGATGCCGAGCTGCGCCACGCCCTTCTTCAAGACCACGATGTAGCGATCGGGAACGACTCGCGCGGTGGCCAGAGCTGCCGAAGAGCTCGCCACTTCTGCTACCTCGGCGCTCTTGCCGTCCGCAGCGCCACCGGCGCTACAAGAAACCATGACCGGAATTGCTGCCGCGATCGCGGCAATCGTCCACGCGCCAGTGACGCGCAGATACTTCTCTTGCTTCATGCTCATTCCTCCAAATTGGCACTGTGGTGCCGTGGTTCGCCCGCAATCTCACGCGTGATGCCGAACGGCCGATGCGCAGGGCTCGACGTCTCCCGATGGCAAAACCATCGGGCTCCCAGCCGCCTTGTCCCTAGAAATTCGTGCAGTGAAACATCGGCGGTGCTTGCCGCACGCCCTCGCAGCATTAGATTCAGCGGAGGGGCATTCCGTTACACATTACGAGTTCAACTCGTGAGCCGGAACGAGGTATCAAATCTAGCAACACGACTCGTACGGCATTCGAGGGTGCTCGCCGGTCTGGAATCGTTGGTGGATCGGCGCAATTCGCGCCGTCATGGGAAAGATACTTACAACGCTTTGCGTGAATGCTAGTAGCGTCGAGTGCGAGGGAGATGACCGACGAGCGGCCTGCATGGGCAACTCGAAGGCGATACGAAGGGAAGCGGTGGTACCGAGGGTGCACCCGCTCGTGGGCCCAATCGAGAAGGGGACTGCATGGCATCGAGGAAGAATGTCGATATCGGCGAGCTCCGCGCGACCCGCACTCGCCGAGAAGAGCCTCAGTCGCCATGCGAGCAGGGAGCGGACAACACGGAGTTGGGCGGACTGATCTCTCGCTGCAAGCCACGCTTGAAGCGGATGGTCCGCTCGATCTTGCGCGACGATACGGACGTCGAAGACGTGATGCAGCAAGTCTACATGCGCGCCTACTTCAAACAGGGAGGCTACGCCGGCCAAGCCAGCGCCGAGACTTGGCTCACGCGCATCACGATCAATGCGGCTCTCGCGCATCGCCGTACGCGCCGCCGTTGGGAATCGTATGAACGGATCGAAGGCCATGCGGATCAACTTCGCGGCACGGGGCTGACGCCCGAGGAGGGCGTGGCCTTGCGTGAGCTGAGCGAGCTCGTGGGGGCCGCCTTGCAGGCCTTGCCCGCGGAGTATCGCGTGGCCGCAATTTTGCGCGAGGTCGAGGGCATGAGCGGCGATGAGACCGCGCAATTCCTCGGCGTATCTGCGCAACTCGTGCGCGTGCGCTTGTTTCGCGCCCGCGCGCTGCTGCGCCAGTATTTACACCGACAACTCGGGCCACAACTCACGCGTGAAGTGCTTCGATCGCCGCTGCCTGCGCGCAGTTAGGGCCGCAATCGTGCCTCGACACGCGCCGGGAACTGGGACGCGGCGCAAGGTGCGCTGCTGGGGCGCGAGCGCCCACCCCGCAGATTGAGCGCAGCGGCGTGCTTTCGCGGCCCGAAACAGCGCGATGGCACGAGGGGCGAAAACCTGAGTAAAGTCTGGCCGCTCGCTCCGCGTCCCAGGAGCGATCGAGGAAGGCGGTTCATGTCGCTCGCAATCAAGTCAACCACGCTCATTACGGCCTTCGGCCTGGCAACGCTCATGCTCGGCTGTGAAGAACAGAAAGAGGCACCTGCCGCAAAACCGAGTGCCTCCGCGGTCGTCTCCGCGACTCCCCCTCCGCCTCCGCCCCCTCCTCCGCCGCCCAAGCTGCGCGATGACTGTCCGGAAGGGTCGAGCGGCGTCGGCACCCAGAACGAGCCGTGTTTGGGCAAGGGCGACTCGCGCATGATGGAGGTGACGTACACGGGCAAGACGACTGACGAAGGTCCGAAGTTCAGCATCGTCAACAAGTCGAAGAACCCGATCTTGTACGGCTCGCTCGTGGCGTACTTCTACGACAAGGCCGGCAAGCAGCTCGAGGTCCCCGGCGAAGGTAAGCCGAAACCAATGCAGACCTGTTCCGGCAGGATCTTCGCTGGCGCAGTAAAGCCCGGGGAAAAGATCTTCATGTTCTTTTCGTGCGTGAAGAAGGCGCACGTCCCCGAGGGAACCGTCGCCATCCAGGCTGAAGTCAAGACCGTGGGCTTCACCGACGACGCCGGTAAAGAGAGCATTTTCTACTGGTCCAATCCGGATTTGGCGCCGAATGCGCGCCCGAAGAGCGATCCCAAGGCGAAGAAGAAATAAGACGTGGAGCGAACACCGCGGGCGCTATTCGGCGTCCGCGGTCACGCCCTCAGACGCGAGCGCGGCCATGCGCTCGTGGCAGCGCGTCGCAGCGACGCTCTCGGCGTCTTCTTCGATCGCCTGCGCATACACGCTTCGCGCCGCCGCTGGCCGGTTCTGACGCTCGTACAATTGTCCTAGCTCGAAGAGCCCGCGCGCGCTTTGCCCGCGGTATCGATGACGACGAGCGCCTTCGTAGTGTGCAATCGCACGATCGAGATTGCCACGCAATGCTTCGACGCGACCGAGCAGGAACAGCCCATTGCGCTCGCTGGAGACACGGATGGCGCGGGCTAACCCATCAGATACGCTCACGAACGCGAGATCATACTCGCCGGCGCTGAGTTCGATCAAAGCGCGAGTGTAGAGCGTCTCGGACCAATAGTAGGGGCAGAGCGGGCGCGCATCGATGCTGCGATACAAGGCCCGTGCCGCGTCAGTGCGGCCCTCGTCGGCGAGAATCCAAGCTTCGAGCATGGCGCCGCCACTTACCGAAATGGGGTTCGCCCGAGGAGTGCGCGTGAGCAGCTTGAGCGCCAAGTCGTTGCGCCCGATGTTGTGGAGCGCTTCAGCGCGGTTGATGTTCGCAATCTCGCAAAGGTCCGGCAAATGTCGACGCAGCAAACCCCAACGAAAGCGACGCGGGGCGAGGATTGCCGCGCGGTACTTGCCCGCGTTGACCCAAATGTCGATCATTTGCGCCGAATTCAGCGGCTTCATGAGTATTGCGGAGGAGACCAACCCTTCTAGCTCGGAGATGGCCAAGCTCGTTCGCGCTTCGTCCGCGAGCAGGCGAATCCGCATGCGCGCCGCGGCAGAGCCTGCGTACGGATTCGGATGGACGTTGAGCGAGACAATCGCGGCCCGGCAGGCCGTACGCCGGCCGCGGTACAGACACCATGTTCCGAAGCGATTGCTCCATTGGAGGCCCCACTGGGCCCAGACTGCGACCAGCAAGAGGGCCGTTGCGGCTGCGATTTCGAGCACCTGCTTCATACCTTCGGCGTGAGGGGTCCGTCACCACGTCACGCTACACGCGCAGATCGTGGATGCAGCGCCCCGAAATGAGATCGAAGACGAGCAGACGCCCTGCGTCGTCAGCGATCAAGGCGTGGTTTGCGCCGAGTCGCACGCTGACGGCGCGCGTGTCCTCGAGCTCGATGACGGACAGCAAGCGGTTCGAACCGAAGCTGCCGAGCATCACCTGCGTGACGAGTGACTCATCGAGCGATGAGACCGCGAAGGAGCTGGCAGCGATTTGGAATTGCAGCGGTCCACCGGCTCTGTTCGGCCCGACTGGCAGCGCGATGTACCCTTGTTCGCGGCTGACAGTGAGCTCATAGGTCCCGTCACGCGCAGGCCCCCAGCGCAGGCACACCGCAGGCCGGCCGGAGCTCACGGCTGCCGCTGATGCCAAAGTCGTGGGGCGGTCGCCTGGCCCGCCTGACTCGACGGGTTTGCGCTCGCGAAGCGTCCACGAAGGCAAATCGAAGCGCACGCGCTCGATGTCTGAGTCAGTATCCGGAGAGCCGACGAAGACGTTGCAGTGTCCAGCGTCGATTTGAATGCCGAGCGCGAGGTTGATTCGACCGGCAACCGGTGTCCGGCGAAGCACGCTGGGCATCTCCTCGAACACATCCAACACGACGAGCTCGGAGTCTTCTCCGGGAGAAACGCCGAGCCGCGCGATGACCCAGGTCTGACCGTCGAAGCTCGTCGCAAATGCATCCGCGCGCAGTTCGCCCCAAAGCCGCGAACGACGGGTGGCGAGGTCGATTTGACTCACGCGCCAAGCGTGGCCGCGACGCGTCAGCGCCAGCAACCGAGTGCCGTCTTGGGAGACGACCAATCGCTCGGCGGGAGTGTCGAAGTGCGAGACGCGTTTGGCTTCCTGATTCAGAACCAGCACACCGCTTTCGCCGAGCGCGACCACGAAGCGCGCCCCACACTCGCAGGCGTCGAAGATCGGGCGGGTGCCGGCGTCTCGCGCTGCAGAGCGGTAGAGCTGCGCTGGCCCCGGCTTGGCTTCGATTGTGGCTGTGGTTCTGGGGAAATCGGCCCGAAATGCGCCGCCGAGCCAATCTGCGACCGTGCCCGCCGTCTGTAGCAGTGAGCGATCGCCCAATACTGCAGCATCTGCCAAGAGCTCGCGAGTGAGTTCACGCGCGAGCGGCCTACCCGATGGCTTGTCGAGCTGCTTGAGCTCGATAGCAACCAGCGCGCGGTCCCGCGCCGCTTGTGGCGTGCGCAACGCGAGCAACGGCTCGAGCGCGGCCAATACGGGCTCGAAGCGTTGCGAATCGAGTGAGAGTTCGAGCGCCAGTCCAGTCACGCCGCCTGCTTCACGAAGCAGAGTGAGCCATTGCAACGCGAGCGGTGCGCCCCCCGGCCGCGCGTACACCAAGCGCGCTGCGGCAAGCCAGCGCCCCGCACTCGCCAAGCGATCGGCGTGCAACAGGCACAGTGCGTTGGCCTGGGTGTGCTGTCCCGAGCGTTCCAGCCGCGCAATGGCGTCGGCAAACGCGCCCTCACGAACGGCAATCGCAAGCGCGCGGTCTTGGTCGCCCGCCAAGAACCATTGCCGGACGATCAAGCCTGGGGCGAGATTCCGCGCCTCGGCGAGCTGCGCAGCGAGCAGCAAGCGCCCCTGACGTTCGAGATAGTCGACCGCGCGCTCCGGCTCGTTCAAAATTTCTGCCAGGAAGAAGGCGGCTTCTTCGTGCTTTCCGGCGGCGGTCAGGCGCGCGAGCACGGCCTCATAGGCGCGGCGGATGTCGCTGAATAGCTCGCCGCCGAGCCCAATCGACGAAGCTTGGCTGCGTGTCGCCAGCGAGATGTTGAAATCCGTGCGTAGAGAGGGCGGGGACAGGGCAGGCGGCGCAGGCTCACCCCTGCCATCACCGATCGGTATCGCGCGGCGCAGCACTTCCATGTCGTCGTGCGCTTCGAGCGCATCGAGCAACGCTTGCAGGTACTCTGCTTGTTTACGCGCGAACAGCGTCATCAGCCGGCTGCGCGCGATCCAGCGCGCAACCACCGCTTCCAAGCGCTGGAGCAGGCCGGGCGCTTTGGGCGGGCTGGGCAACGCATTGCTTTGCCCAGAGCGCTGCGGGAACAAGCTCATCACGAAGCGCACAGCCACGAACAGGGCTCGCATCAAGAACGACGCAATGGGATTCGGTCGGCCGCCTCGCGCGTTCGACGACGACGTCCCTGCGCGCTTGCTCTTCAACGCGGCGAGCAGCTCGGCTTGTTCTTGCTGATGCTCGGCCGTGCGTGCCAGGCGCTGAGCGATCTCGCTTTGCGGATCGAGGGTAGGCTCGAGCCTGAGCGGCGGATCGCCGAGTGACTCGAGCGGCTCGGCTGGCATCACGCGGAATGCGCGCAAATCGAGCCAATCAGCGGGATCGACGGCTTGCCATTCACGCGCCTCGAACGCGCGTGGCGAGCCGCCTTCGATCAAAATCAGCCACGCACCAACGTCGAATGCGGCGCGCTCCGAAGGGCGCAGTGGCGCGCTCATCAGCGTGTTGCGATCGACCGTCAACGGCGCGCCCCAGCAGGATGCAACCGTCAATTGGCGAGGTTGTCGCAAGCGCAGCACGTAGCTTTCGCCGCGCGCGAATACTTGCGCGCCGGGCTCCCAACTGTCCAGCACGCGCCGTTGCAATACCTCGCTGGTCGCGATCCCCGAGCAGAACCAGAGGCCGTGCGCGGTCACCACGCCATGATGAGTCGTACGCCGAGGGAGAAGCGCGCTCATGACGCCGCCAATTGCCGTTGCAAGCGGTGCTTACCGTCGCGATCGACCACGCCCAGCTCGCCTTCGACGGTCACGAACGCGAACGCGCCGCTCTGCGACGCGCGCGCAACCTCCGAGATCGCCGAGCTGGCGGTGAACAGCCTTTGTTCCTCTCGACGCGTGAAGAGACTAATGCGACGGCGAGTTTCATCGAGCGCCACGAAGCCGAGGTCGGTGCCAGTGCTATCGACGCCAATCACCGTCAAGCCCTTGAAGGGATGAAGCACGGCGTCCTCGAGTGGACGGGCCATGTACAGTTCGCGCGATTTGCGGGCCTGGATGCGCAGTTCACCGGTTTCTTCCTCGACCCCGAACATCCAGCCTTCGAGGGCCGAAGCGAAAAATACCGACCGCCAAGCGCAGTTGCCGCGCACCAGCACGCGCTCGTTGAGCGTGTCGATAGCGACCACGCACGGCCTCGGAGACTCGTCACCGTCACTCACGAGCGAATCGACTGCGACCAACGGCGAAGAGGCTCCGGTCAGCATCGCGCGCACTCCGCGGGCGATGATCTGCGCGCGTTTGGTGTTGAAGTCCGCGCGCCACAGGCTGCCGTCAGGAGCGACGAACGCCGCGGTCCGGGTCGCAAACCAGATCAGCGGCCAAAGCGCAGCCGGTCCCTCGCCAATCGGGGTCGGGCATTCGGCAACGAGCACCGGCTCTTTGCGATTCGAGCGCAGCGTGACGGTCGACCCGCGCGCGCACAACCAATGTTGGGTCCCGCTCGACCCCGTAACGCCGATGATCGTACCGGAGTTGTCCGATTGATAGGTTCGCGCCGTACCAGCATGTGCGGTTGCAGAGTTCGGAACAGCGAGCGCGACCAACTGCTCTCGTTCGTTCCGGTAGTAGAGCCGTGAGCCGCTCGGGTTGAGCACTAGCTTGCTGCGCAGCTTCCCCGCGAGCGCATTGGGCGCAGGCTTGCGCTCGGTCTCGAACGGATTGCGCAGTAAGCGCGCGGCCTCGGCCGGAGGGGGTAAGTCCAGGATTCGTTCGCGCGGAGGCAGCCCCGGCGCGCTGAACCGAACTTCGAGCTGAGCGGGCTCGACGACGATGGGTTCTCGGATACTGATGGCCGAGGCCGCGACGTGTGCACCGAGTAGGCGCGGCGAACCGATCCACCACTGTTCGTGATTCGGGAAGCGCTGTTGCCACTCGTGCAAATCTTCGGGGGTGGAACGGCGCGCGGTGCGTCCGTTCAAGAAGGCTCGCACGCTGTGCTCGTCCAGCGTGTGCAGCGGTGGGTCGTCGATGCGATGCAAGTGCTGCCAATTCAAGACCTCGCCTCGAGTCTCGGTTTGATGCACCAAAAGGAGGAGCAGGGCGAGCTGCGCCAAGCGGCAAGCACCCAGTTGATCCGGACCGGCATCGAACAGCGCGAGGCTCGCGCGCGTGGGCGCGGCTTGTCGCCGTGCGATTTGAAAAAACGAATGCTCGACCTGCGAGGCGCGACGCAGGAACTCGAGCGGCAGCGTCTCACGCAGCAGCCATTCCGACGGCAGCAAGCGCTCGTAGCTGCCGCGTCGGGCGATGCCATCGAATCCGTCAACGTCGCCCTGTTCGGCATCGCGAGGTAGCGCGAGCGCCGAAAGCGGCGCGGCGAGCCGATGCATCAATTCGCCCAACGTGGCGGCCACGTCTTCGGGGAACAGATCGAGCTGCTTTTTCCAGCGCGACAGCGTTCGCGCGCTCACGGCAGCTCCTTGGCTTGCGAAACGTCGAACCAGCGACGCACGCGCTCCGGAGACAAGGGTCGCGATTCGGCCAGGCTGATCAAGAGCGGTGGCTCGAAGCTCACTGCCCACGGACCGAGCAGCGGCGCAGGAATGCTCTGACAGTGCCGCACGAGGGCGCGCTCGAAGAGCGCAGTCGGCACGTTTGGAGTCACCGTCGTGGGCAGCAGCAGCTGGGGTGCGGCTTCGTCTTTGCCCAAATAGATCAGCCCATCACACCAGGGTAGGTCACTGGAGCTGCCTTGAAGGAGCAAGAAATCGGCTCCGCGCACCGCGCGCAAGCGCGACAACCGCTGTTCGTCCAATTCCAGCAAGCGTGCGACCAATGATTGAGTTACCTCGCGTAGCGCCAGAGCGGCACTGGGCACGAGGGCAGCTTCGCGCATGCGCGCGTCGATCGAGATCATGGTGCGCGCGGCGCCGTCCCCAAGCGCCCGATCAGCCGTTCGCGCAACGCGGGCAACGGCTCCGGGCGAGCGCTCGCGGGGAAACTCGCGTCGACCTCGCGCAAGATCCCTTCTGCACGGAGCTTCCACGACTCAGGGTCGGCTGACTCCGAAATCTGTTCGAGCAAAGTCGTCGCCGCTTCAGCCAGTCGCGCGGCCCGTGCCCGCGGCCCCGACGAGGCATCGAGTGCCGCAGCGCTCAGCGAGCTCTCGGACTCAGCCAGCAACTCGCGCAGCGTATCGCGAGCCGATTCTTGCTCGGCCTGCGTCGGAACAGCATAAATGAGCGGCCAAAGGTCGCTCCCAGTCGCCACGCGGCGCCCAGAGAGCGCCGCGGCAGCCGCGATCAGGTTCTGCGCGCGCACCAGACGCCGATCGCTGAGCGCGATGCCTGCACGGCGCAAGAGCCGGATCGCGTTGGCGTATGCGGGTTGCACCGCGCTGAGGTCCACCGCACGCCTCGCGGCAACGAGTCGCGTCAAATCGTCGAGGCTTGCCGTGGCGCCCGTGGGCGGCGGTCGTAAGCCAGCGCGGAGCAACTCTTCCAATTCGGTGTCCGGGACCGAGCTCACGAACACACGGGTCAAGAAGCGATCACCGAACGCCGCCAAGGCCGGGTCGCTCGGCAACGAATTGCTCGCCCCCACGCACAGCCGCAGCGGCACGCGAAGCACGGTATTTCCACGCCGAAACTGGCGCTCGTTCAGGATCCCGAGCAGCGTATTCAAGATCGCGGTCGAACCCAGGAACACTTCGTCGAGAAACGCGATCTCGGCCTCTGGCAACATGCCAGCCGTCACGCTCTCCAGCTTGCCTTGCTGCAGCTTGAGCAAATCGAGCGGACCGAACAACTCGCTCGGTTCCGTGAACCGGCCGAGCAAGTACTCGAAGTAGCGACCACCGAGCGTGGTCGCTACACGACGCACCGCCTCGCTCTTCGCGGTCCCCGGTTCACCGATCACCAACACGTGTTCTTCGGCGACGGCTGAGAGCACGATCAATTCGACCAGCACTTCGCGCTCGACGAGGCCTCGACTCACTTGCCGAACGGCTGCTTGCACCCGCTCCGCAACCTCGCGCCCATCACCATCCACCACGTCGCCCACCAGAGTTGTTTCGGTCACGTTCGCCCCCAAACGTATCACGCGCTCGGTCGGTCACCCGGACCGTATTAGTAAAATTTTGTCGCCTAGGCGAAATTCTCGTTGCCCAGGATTGAGATCCGAGTTGGTAATCACGCCTCCTAATCAACCCTGGGAGTGGTGAAGCATGAGTTACCGAGAACGGTTCGTTTGCGGAGGTGCGCTGTTTACGTTGGGCGCCATT
Source organism: Polyangiaceae bacterium (assembly GCA_035634635.1). Classification (GTDB taxonomy): domain Bacteria; phylum Myxococcota_A; class Polyangia; order Polyangiales; family Polyangiaceae; genus PMG-095. The sequence continues at coordinate 185,880 of DASQCO010000153.1, read as the reverse complement.
GCGGTCCTCACGGGCTGCAGCGCTGGAAGTGATGAAGGCACGGCGAGTATCGCTCGCAAGTCCGGTGATCCGCTGGTGAGTGGTGGCGTAGCGCCGCAGATCAATTCGGCGCCGCTCAGCGCCGCAACCTTGGGCAATGGGAAGGGCCGGATCACCGGCGCGGTTGCGATCGGCGCCACACCGGACGCCGCCGCAGAGCTATTCCGTCAAAGCCGCGTGGTCGCGTTGGGGATCGACAGCGACGACCTCAAGCCCGCACAGCTCTCTGCTTCTGCGCCACTCAAAGGCGCCGCCACGGCGGCCAGCAACGGCGTGGGTTTGATGTACGATCCCGCGACCGGCAAGCCCAAGTTCCGTCTCTATCGTTACGAGCAGCACCGCGATGGCATCCCGGTGTTCCGCGCGGGCTTGCGCACGCTCGTTCGCGAGGACGGCGATCACCCGGTGGTGTGGGCCAACGCCGATCTGCGTTCGATGGGCAATTTCAGAGTCGCAGGAGGCTCGCCGTCGCGCGCCGTCGACCTCGACAAGTCACTGCAAGCGCTACGCAATCATGGCGGGTCGTCCGGACTGCCCGCGCCGAGCGCGCTCGGCAAAATCAGTGCCCCGACGCAAACGATCTTTGCCGGCGTGGATGGCCAAGAGAGCTCGCCGCGATTGGCGATGCAGTACACCGCGCAAGCCGCAGACGGGGCCGGCAAGTGGACGTTCGTCGCCGATGCCGAGACGGGCGACATCTTGCACGTCGAGAGCAACGTGCACTTCGACGTGACGGGCTTCGTCGCTGGAAAGGTGATCACCGGCGCCGAGTCGATGGATTGCGGGACCGTGGGCATGGCCTACCTGCCCTACGCCAATCTCACCTCGGCGTTTGGCAACGCCGTCACCGACAAGTCGGGCGCGTACACGCTCAAACAGACCGGCACCGCTCCGTTCAACATCGTGTCGAACATGACCGGGAAGTACTTCACGGTGGACGACAACGGCAGTAGCGACACGATCACGCTGCAAGCCACGCCAGGCGGACAAGCGAACTTCCTGCACCCGAATCTGCAAACGCTGCCGGAAAACGTGCTCGCGCAGACCAACGTCTACAAGGCCGTCAACGAGATGCGCGACATGCTGCTCGCAGCCGTGCCGCAATATCCGGTGATTGCGAGCCAAACCAATTTCCGCGTCAACGTCAACGTCACGGACACCCAAACCTGTGATCGCACGGGCGGCGCCTGGTACGACGACGATAATCAACCGCGCACGCTCAACTTCTGCCCGCGCAACACAGAGCGCGCCAACACGGCCTTCCGCAGCATCATCCACCACGAGTACGGTCATCACATCGTCGACTCGGCCGGCAGCGGCCAAGCCGCGTACGGCGAAGGCTTCGCCGACACCGTGGCCATGCTGTTCGCCAAAGATCCGAAGATCGGCACGGGCTACTACTTGAACCAGTGCAGCACGCCCCTGCGCAACGCGAACTCCACCTGCAAGTACGACGCAACGCAGTGTTCGTCGTGCGGCGGCGGCTATTACGACTGCGGCAGTGTGCTTTCGGGCACGGTTTGGGACATTTGGAAGCAGTTGGACATCACGTCGCCCGCGACCTCGGGCGATCTCATCCGTCAATTGGTGTTCAGCTCGGTGCTGCTGCATTCGGGCACGGCCATCGACTCCCAGATCGCGGTCGACATGCTGACGCTCGACGACAACGACGGGCTGCTCGAAAACGGCACTCCGCATTACAAGGAGATCTGCGCCGGGTTCACGGCGCACGGCATGACCTGCCCGGCCATCCAAAGCGGCTTGGTCGTGAAAGGCGTCGACTTGAACTCCGAGGGTCTGAGCGCCGGACCGTTCGCGCCCGCGAGCACCACGTACACCTTGTACAATCTGGGTCCCCAGCAAAGCATCGCCTTCTCAGTGGCAATCCCCACCGGGACGCGCTGGCTGACCACGAACAAGACCAGCGGCACGATCGCGCTCGGTCAATCGACCACCGTCACTCTAACGGTTGATCAGACGCAAGCTGCGGCGCTCGGCGATGGCCGATACACCGCGGCAGTTCAGTTCGCGAATACGACCTCGGGGGTCGGCACGGTGAGCCGCGACGAGAAGCTCCGCGTCGGCGCGCCGGTGCCAATCTACACCGCGAACTTCAACGACGGCTTGCAGGGCTTCACCCCGGACGGCCAGGACGAAAACCTGTGGCACCGCTCGACCGCGTGCGCCGACAGTCTTGCCGGACACTCCACGCCGGGCAGCCTCTATTACGGCAAAGACAGCGTGTGCAACTACACCACGCCCATCCCGGTGTTCCACGCCATCAATTCGCCCGAGATCACCATCGCGAATCCCCAAACCGCCGAACTTGCCTTCAAGTACATCTTGAAGACCGAAAACAGCTCCTCGGCAGATGCGGCATCGATGTGGATCTCGGTCAACGGCGCTGCCTTCAAGATCGTCGCGAGCAACAATCAAGTCGCAGATCAGAAGCTGAAGGAGACCAACGCCTGGACCGACATTCGCTTCGACATCTCGAAGTACCTGCCGGCATCCGGCTCGACGAAGATCAAGCTCCAGTTCTCGTTCAACGCTGGAGACATCTACGCCAACTCCACCACAGGCTTCGCAGTCGATGACGTGATCGTCTACGCACAAACCGGAACCACCGGTCAGCGTCCGTGCGCCGGCTACTGCACGAATCCGACCACGTTCAGCGTCAGTGGCAGCAGCAGCTACCAAGCCAACAACTTGGGCACCGCGGCAACCTGCCACGAAACCACGAGCGTGCTGCACGGTGGGAATTGCGGCAACTTCGTCAGTCCACGCAAGCTGTACGTGAATGGCGTGGCCATGACCTGCAATTGGGCGAACTGGGCGTCGCTGCCGGCGGCCAAGAACGGTGGCTACTGCGTGTACACGACCAGCGGTAACAACAGCTGGGCGGGCTTCACCGTCTGGTGAAGTGATTGAAACTCGGCGCGGGCTCAAGCGAGGGCCCGCGCCGGCTCGACTCCGCTCGGTGGTTCTCGGACCCGCTCAGTTGCAGGTGCGGCCCGAAGCGCAGAAATCAGGCGTCACACCCAACGCCACCAATGAGTCGAAGAGCAACTGGGCGGTGTACTTTGGATTGTGAACGCTGAGCCCAGAGCCGCGCGCGACGATGAAGTAATTGTAGAGTGCGCCCGCGATGTCGGCCGAGACCTTGAGATTCGCGAGCACGACATAGCTCGGCATCGACCGATCGAGCGCGAAGTCGTCGTCCGCAAGTTGGTCTTCGTTCAGCTGGTTCGTCCCGTCGCGCGTCAGCAGCTTGCGGTTGTTCAGCTCCGTGCGCAGCGCCCGAAGCCGAGCCTTCGTGTTCGATTGGCCCGCGTTCACGTCGAAATTGTCGAGCGCCCCGTGGCAACCGGTGCACGACGAGGTGCGCGCATAGAAGGAGTGATCGCCAATGCCCATATTCTCGGCGATCGGGGGCATGTGGCAGCGAACGCAACCGTTGCCAGTGCTACCCGTGCCAGTGAAGTTTTGATGCGCGCTGTTCGTGTACGTCAGACCAGCGAACTGATAACCACCCTTGCCGCTGTAAATGTCCGTCTGCGGCCCCTCGTGCGGCCCCCAATACGCGCTACTGATGTTGTTGCTGTCGCCGATGTAGTTGGTCACATCCATGCGTGATTTGTGACACCAGACGCACGAGTTTCCCGCGCCGTACTTGCCCGCGTTGGTGCCATCGGAAACGCCCACGGCCGAGCTGCGCTCGATCACGGCTTCATCGTTGGCAGTCACCGGCGTACGCAGCGTGAATGAGCCCGGCTCGTAGTCAGCTCCGGTGACGTGCGGATCCTTCTCGACCGCGTTGTGGCAAGTATTACAACCGACTTGAGCAACGGTGGTATCGCCAAGATAGCTCACGCCAACCATCAGCCCGGCACCGTCAGTCTTGTAATTGATCTGACCGCGATCAAGCGCGACAGGCCCGCTCGCAGCCAACCCGTGCCCAACATTGCCGGCCACACGCAGCTCGATGGCGTCCGAAGCATGACAACTTCCGCACGGCGTCTGCCCCGTCCACTCGGCGACTTCCGCACCGTTGAGGTTAGCGACGTAGGCCGCGTAGTGAGTACTGGTCTTCCATTGCTCGACGATGCCGCTGAAGGTGTGGCAGGGCTTCATGCAGCTCGCGTTGAGCGTCCCTTCAGGAAGCGTCGCAGCTTCACCACTCGGCCCCGGATCGCCCTTTTCACCCGGTTCGCCTTGTGGGCCTTGCTCGCCCTGCTCGCCCGCGGGCCCCTGAACCCCCTTGGGTCCCTGCTCACCCTTGGGCCCTTGCGGTCCGATCTGCCCGTCTTCCCCATCCGCGCACGAGAGCAGACTCAAACCAAGCGCAACCAAGCACACCGCGCTGCGACGAATCATCATGAGCATAGGGGCTCCTCGGCCGTGCCGAGACAGTCACACGCTGTCTGACTCAAGTCAACGACGAGCAAGGGAGTTGCCATTACCCAGCACTCCCATGCGGACTCGGACTCAACCTCACTACGTTCGCCCCGCTGCTGTTTCAATACCGACATGTTCGGGCCGAGCAAGACCAGATTAGCCCGCTGAAGAACGCAAACAACGTTTCTTTAGGTTTCGGCCACGCAGGAACGGGCGCGCAAGAACGCCGAGTACACCCGACGAGCTGCCCGGTTCGGCGTGACTCGCCACAGCAGCCACGCCTGCCCTCATTGTAAAGGAGCACTCAACGTCGCACTTCGATCCGCCACCGCCCCCCAAAGCGCCGAATCAGTAGCGAAGCGCGATGGCGAGTACGCGCTCTTTGCCGCCTTCGACCACGAACTTCGACTCCTGCCAAGTCGGAGCGCTCATCGCGTACGTGTGATTGTTGGAGACGCCATAGCCCTCCAGCGGAATACCGAGCCGATTCCGGTCGCATTGCCGATTGTCATTCTCGTCGTGGAGCACGACGACCGCGTACGTGCCGGGAGCCACATTGTCGAACACGCAACGCGCCGACGCACCCGCGATCCTCACGCGCCGTGCGACGATACCCGTCCCAGTGCGCGGAAAGCCCTCGGCAGAGGCGTGAAGGCGGCAAACGAGCGACCCTTTGCTGTTGCGCAGGGGGCCGACGTTCACCGAAATCGTCGCGGTACTGGGCGCGGGTTCCGCCTGGGCGATGCCAGAGACGAGCATTCCGGCAAACGCGAGGCGCCCCCAACAAAAGAAAGCATGCCTTGCCATGTAAGGTCGCAAAACGTAGCGCCAATTCCGCAAACGTCCCGCAGCTTCGTTGCGCCGTTGAACGCTTCGTCAGGCGAGGTAGGCACGGCGCCTACTTTCGAGCGCTCGTTGATTGTCGATCAACCAAAACCGCCCAACCGTCGGAAGACATCAGTGGAATTTTTTGGAATGGGCGCCCGCGCTCCAGCGCACCTCAAAGCCCGCCGTGTTGCCCGCCTCTGGGCACTCCTTGAGTTTGAACCGCCGAAACGCCAGAAGAGTCTCCGACCACCCCCCGTATTTTTACCTCAGCGGGCGCGGCACAATGATGTCGTCGTTGGTGCCGAAGCGACGATCGGGACCTGCTGAGCTCACCGTCACTTCTTCGGCCGTGCATTGCAGGCGATAGGGCTGAGCCCACGGGTCGCGCGTGGGCCATTCTGTATCGAGCGTTTTGTCGGCAACGAGCTGTTCGATCGTGGGGCAGCTCGATGAGTTGTTCATGGCCTGCCACTGCTGAATAGCGGTGCGGATCACGCGTGCGCTGGTCTGCGGGATGCTTTGCGGGTCGGCGCAATAGTGGCCACGATACAGCACGTACGCCGCCGCCAGCGCGAAGGCGAACAGCACAATTGCGGCTACGGCCAGAATCACGCGCATGCAGGGCCTAGGAACGCGCGTCGCTCGACTTCGATTCCTCGATTGAGGTCAGGGCTCGCGACGTGCTCTGAGCTACGCGACGCACTCGGACGCCCGCGCCCGCTAACCCAAAAACCATGGCGCTTGGTCAGGTCCGATCACGACCGTAGCGGTTGGGCCCCTCGGTACCGCGCGTACACCCTGCCTCGATCAGCTCCCAGAGGCCGCCGATCACCGGCACCAGCGCGATGAAGATCCACCAGCCCGACTTATCCAGGTCGTGCCAACGCTTCACGCTGCCCGCGAGTGCGATCCAAAAGCACGCGATCCAGGCCAGCAGGAGCACCAGTGTTGCGATCCCGCGGTGCTCTCCGAGTAACACGGCCAGGATCCCGGCGATCACCAGCGGCACGATCGAAAGGGCGCGCGTGGCCCAATATAGGCGTCGGGGCACCCGGCCTTCGAGCGAGAAGAGGATATCTCGCCAGCGGGGCCGGCGCACCGCTTCTGGCCAGTCAGCGGTCGGCGCCGCGTAAGGATTGATCGGATCGGTCACTTGACCCCCCCGCCGCGCTCAGGGCGCGGCGCTCGACAACACCGTAGTACCGATGATCTCCGTCGCGTACGTCTGAGCGGTGTTGTAATCACCCCGCTCCCACAGGAGGAAGGTGTGATTGGCGTCCCAGCGCGGAACGACTGGGCGCAGGTTGTCTTTCGTGGAGTTTTCAGTGAGCTGCGCCCACTGGAAGGTCGCGCCACCATCGCAGGTCACGCCCATGAAGATCTCGTGCTTCTTGCTCGCCACTTGCATATCTGTGCGCGGATCGAAGGTGGATGACAGGAAGATCACGTTTGGATTGTCGGGGTGCGCCGCGCCGAGACCGGTGTAATCTTGTTCGTCCGGGTAGAGCTTGGGGCCTGCCTTGACGAGGTATTTGACCGTCCACGCCTTTCCGTCCCAGCGCGCGTAGATCAGGCGCTTGTCGGGATCGGCGCCGTCTTTGTCGGGAGTCGAGTCGGGAAAGTCCGCGCGGCCTTGGCCCATGACGACGATTGTGCCGTCGTCGTAGCGGACGATGTCGTGATTCCAGAATCGATAGAGCGGAATCGTCCCGCCCGGAGTTTTGATCATCGCGCCGTGCGCGACGATGGACGTGAACTTGTCGATGTTCTGCGCGGTGGTGTCGCCTGCGTTGTCGTCGACGACCTTGTCGGTGCTGTCATACAGCTTGCCGGCCTTGTAGTAGCCGTGGAAGAGGCTGGTCTTGTCGTCCCGCGGGTGGGCTTGGGTGGCCACGAAATCAATGCGGTCCGTGCCGTTGCCCCAATACTTGTAGTAGCCAGCGACGTAGCCGACCGTGGGCGTTGCCGTGAGTCGACCGTACAGGCTCCAGGTGTTGCCGCCGTCACTCGAGGAGAGCATGGCCGGGCTCGTGCTGATCGAGCGCACGGCGCTGAAGATCTTGCTTTCCGACGAGAGATACCAAGGATTGGCGTAGGTGATCTTGTGCGGTGAATTGGGATTCATGCCGGCTTCCCACTCACAGCCATTTGGCGTCCAGTCGTAGATCTTGGACGACCACTGCGTGCCGTCGAACACGCCGTAGTAGCTATTGCAGTTATCGCGATGGGTGGCCCACATCGCGACGTACTTGCCGTCAGGCATGACCACGAAACCGGGCGCGTTGTGATCGTCGGGATTGAGCTTACCGCCGAGGTTGTACTTGGTCTTCATCCCGGTCGCGAAATCATAAATGACGGCCTCGGGTTGGCCGTTGCGCGCGCTGCCCGTCGCGACCGAGCCGATGACCGCTTTCTTGGCCTTGGTATCGACGACGACTCGCTCGTCTTGGTACCAGCACCAACCGCCATCATCGTTGAACTGGATGATGTCTTTCGAGGCGATGGCGGCGGTGGGCAACGTGGGGCACACAACTGGCGCGCTGCCGCCCGTGCCCGGCGAACCACCGCTGCTCGTTCCGCCAGTGGCAGTGCTGGGCGAACCACTGGTTCCATCCGGGCTCGAGCCACCCGTGGCGCTGCCGCCCGTGCTCGTCCCGCTGCCGCCGCTACTGACCGATCCGGAAACACCGCTGGCAGTGCCGCCCGTCGTGCTCGTCGTTCCTCCGCTGCTGGTTCCTCCGCTGCTGGTTCCTCCGCCGGGTGCCGGAGTGTTGTTGCTCTCCTTGGATGAGCAAGCGGCGGAAGCGAGCAACGTCAACAGGAGCGGCAAGCCAAGACTGGTTCTCTTCATGACAGGGCGCGAGTGTAGCCGCGCTGGCCGGCCAGGAGCCAGCAAAACTCGAAGAGCGCTAGTTCGCGGGGGTCGTGCTCCCACTCGTGGCGCGGATCGCATCCACCTCCAGTCTCGCGACCAGATAGCACAGGAGTCCCATGCGACTCGACACTCGCAGCTTGCGGTAAACGCTGGCGATCTGATTGGCGACCGTGCGCACGGAGGTCTGACGACGCTCGGCAATCTGAGCGTGACTGTTGCCGTCGATGACCATCGCTACCACCGATAGCTCACTGTTGGTTAGCTTGCCCCGAAGCGGCAGTTCGAAGCGCTCACTGCGCAATCGGACATCGTGAGTTTCGCCAGACACGAGCTCGACGTGCACGCCCGTGCAACGCGCGCGCCTTCGTACGGCGTGAAGCGCGAGCACCAACAGCGCCGGAATGCGATTGCTACCGCCCGGGAGCCCCATCGCGCGCAAGCAATCACCCACCGCAGTTGCCACCGTCGAGACCGAATAGCCGGTCTCGATCGCCACGACCTTCAAGGATTCTCCCAGCAAGACTCGCTCGAACATCTCGATGCGGTGCGCGCTCAGCCTGCTGATTTCGTCGGCGACCGGGCTTGCACCCAGCTGAACGAAGTAATGGGCGTCGGTGGCACCGCTGCCCACGATCCGTGCACGCCCCGAAATGAGCTCCGGCCAGACGCTGGAAAAATCGGGGGCAGAAGCAAACCAGTTCGATATCTCGGTCGCCATGGATGTCTCCGAATTCAGTGGCTCGGCCCCAATCGGGGCGTGAGCTCTTGGTTGACGTGCCGGAATGGACGCGCGACGCGACGGGGTGTGAGCGAAATTCGCCACTCACCAAGCCGGTGAAATCGCATTGAAATGGAGCGTGGGCAGCACGAGAGCTACTCCTAGAACGTGATGTCCCTCCACAATTGCCCGCCCGCCATCGTCGCGGCTTGTCTCTCCAAACGCTCGCTGCTGCTCGGCTTCTGTCTGCGCTGGACGCGCGGCAATTTGAGTGAAGCCGAGGATTTGCTGGGCGACGCCTGCGTGCGGATCATGGAAGGTGGCTATTCAGCCGGCGTTCGCGTCGCGCGACCCATCGCGCTCTGGGCAACGGTGATCAACAACTTGGGTCGCGATCGCGCCCGGCATCGCCGCCGCTGGCGGTTCGATGTGCGGGGGCCAGACATGGACTCGTTGAATGATTTGCCAGCGCACACGGTCAGTGCGGAACACCAAGTCATCGTGAACGAACGCCTCGAGGCCACGGCCCGCAAACTCCAGAGCCTGAATCAACGACAACGAACGGCGATGTTGCTCAGAGGCGGCGGCCTCGGCTATTCACGGATCGGAGAGTCATTGTGCACGTCGCCGGCAAATGCACGAAAGCTCGTAGAAACGGGCCGCAGATTTCTGAATTCGGGCGATCGAAGCAAAGCCTCGCGCAAGCCGGCAGCGTGCTTTCGGAGCGCAACGCGCCCCAGCTCGATTGAGTCGTGACATGGCGATCCTGCAAACCTCGAATGGGCAAGTAACGGTTCCGTGTCGCACGCTGATCGGGAGATCGAGCTTGGCCGACGTCGTGCTGCAGAGCCGGCGCGCGTCGAACGAACACGCATCGCTCGGCTGGTATTCGAATCATTGGGTACTGCGAGATCTGGGCAGCAGCAATGGCACGACCGTCGACGGTCGCCTGCTGGACCCGCGAGATCGCATCGTGCTCACCGTCGGGAACACGTTGCAGTTCGGCGGAGACGCAGAAACGTTGCACGTCTTGGACGTCGCGCCGCCTCCTCCTTGTGCGGTTCTGCTCGGGCCACAGTCGTGCACCTGGGGACAGCGCACGCTGCTCGTCTTGCCGAACGAGAGCGCCCCGGAAGCGAGCGTGTTCTTCGTCAATGGGCGTTGGCACATCGACGACGGAGCTCAGACTCGAATGCCGGAGTGCGGTGACATCGTGCAGCTGCCAAGCGGCCACTTTCGGCTGCTCTTGCCGGATGACCCAGATGCCAATGGCTTCACTGCCGGCCATGATCTGGAACTGAACAAGCTGGAGCTCGTGTTTCGCGTCGGATCGAACGCGGTGGTCGTTCACGTGGTGCAAGGTTCGGCGGACGTGCGCCTGCCCTCGCGCGCGTGCCTTCATACCCTGTTGGCCCTTGCCCGGCTGCGCAGAAGCGCTGCGGTCCAAGAGGGCGGTTGGGTTGGGACGGCAGAGCTCGCGGAGCTGCGCTCGTGCAGCCCGGAGAAGATCAACGTCGACGTTCATCGCTTGCGAAAGCTGTTCGAAGAAGCGGGCATCCACGACGCCGCGAGAATCATCGAGCGAGACGACACGAAGAAGCTACGCATCGGCGTCGAGACCGTGCGAGAGGTTCAGGTTTGAGGCACCCCCTAAAAAAATACCTAGCTGATTTGAGCTAAATCCGCGGTGCCCGATCGCGGACGCTCGGTTCAAACAGCCGACTCCGCGAGATATACTGCCTAACGTGGAGCAACCATTGTTGGCCGGGCAAGTCATTTCGGGTCGGTTTCGACTCGAGCGGCTGCTGGGTCACGGCGGCATGGGTACCGTCTGGGAGGCACGCCACCTGTCGCTCGAGACCCAGATAGCGATTAAGTTCTTGAACGCGGACCTATCGCGTCGGCGCGACGTCTTGGCGCGTTTTTCCCGCGAAGCAACCTCCGCGGCGCGAATTCGCAGTCCACACGTGGTCAGCATCCTCGATTCGGGATTCACCGATGATGGGCGCGGATTCATTGCCATGGAACTGCTGCACGGCGAAGACCTGGGTAAGCGGCTGAATCGCTTCGGCAGGTTGGGCGTCAGCGAGACGGCGCAGGTCGTCACACAGATCTGCCGCGGTCTCTCCAAGGCTCATTCGGTCGGCGTCGTGCATCGCGATCTCAAGCCCGAAAACATCTTCGTGGTCGAGGAAGAAGAGTCGTTCACGATCAAGATCCTCGACTTTGGAATCGCCAAATCGATTGGCTCTGAAGCGGCAACCCACAAGACGGACACCGGGCAAATCTTGGGCACTCCGCTGTACATGAGCCCAGAGCAAGCCCTCGGGCGGCCGATCGATAGCCGCTCCGATCTGTATTCGCTGGCGGTCGTTGCCTATCGCTGCCTCACCGGGAGACCGCCGTTCATGTGCCCGGCGGTCGGCGAAATGATCGTGGCCGTCAGCACGCAGCAGCCACCACCGCCGTCCCGCTTCGACGGAGCGCTACCCACCGCGATCGATGACTGGTTCCTTCGCGCATTGGCCAAGGAACCGAGCGCGCGTTATCAAAGAGCGAACGACTTGGCGGAGTCATTCAGCCTCGCCTGCGGAGAGGCGCGAAGCAGCGGCCCACCAGCGCACGACTCACCGCGGATCACGCCAGACCGCACGATCCGCACCTCGACTCTGTATGATCGGCCGGACCACGTACTTCCGTCACATGAGGAGGTGGCCACGACGATCGAAGCCGCGCAGCTCCCCAGCGGAAGACCACGCTCGTTTCGGCTCCGCTGGGCTGCAGTCGCGGTCTCCACATTGCTGGCGGCCGGGATCGGGACCACGGCGTTCCTGACTCACCGCGCACGCTCGCTGCCACCCGCTCCCGTCGTCTCGGCACTCAACGCGGCACAACCGGCCGCACCTGTGCCCCCGCTTACGACGACCCATGAGTCGCCCGCGGCTCCAGGCAGCGGCGCCATGGCATCTCAACCGCCCGCGTCAGCCCCGAAAGCGACGATAACTCGTCCGCAAAAAGGCCCGTCGCCGGTCAACAGCGTGGTGGTCTCCGAGACCATCTCTGCGGCTCCGGCTGAAACCGCGTCAGCCGCGCTCAAAGAGCCGGAATCGCCGCAGCCTGTCGCATCCTCTAAACCCTCAGGCTTAACAATCGACCGGGGTTCCCCATGGTGACTCGTACCTCGTTCGCGTTTCTCCGAGGAGCAACGCTGGCGCTGTGCATTGCGCGCGTCGCCGGCGCCCAGCCGAGCCCACAGCCCACGCCTGAAACCACGACGACCCCGGCCGCCGAAGGAGTCGATGCGCGCCCAGCCGTCGACGCGCTTCCAGATCGACTTGCTGCGCGACGGGCCGAAGCGGAAGGATACCGCCTGCGCGCACTGCGTCTGTACGACACCGGCAACTTCAGTGCCGCACGAGCCGAGTTCCAGCACGCCAACCAGATTTTACCGAGTTTTCGACTGCTCTATAACCTGGGAGTGGTGAGCATGGCACTCGGCGACTCGGCCGCCGCGTATGACTACTTCACGCGTTTTTTAGCCGAGGGTGCGGGTTCGATTTCAGCCGAGATGCGCACCGAGGTCGAACTGCAGTTGCGCGATCTGGCTGACCACGTGGCAATCCTTCGAATTCGGCTGACCACCCCTGGCGCCAAAGTATTCATCGATGACACGCTGCTCGGCGTTGCGCCGCTCGCGCAGTCCGTTCGCGTCAACGCGGGTTCGCGCAAAGTGTGGGCCATGACCGAGAGTGGCTCGACCACGGCACAAACGGTCGAACTAAAGGGGGGTGATACCGTGTCCGTCGAGCTGAAGCTCTTGCTCACCGCTCCCCCGCTAGTTCCGCCGCGTAAGCCTATTTTCTGGCTCGGTTGGGGCAGCACGGCGGTGCTCGCCGCTGGCGCAACCTTCGCCGGCTTCAGCGCGCTGAGCGCTCACCATCAATACGAAGACGAACTGGGCAGTGTCGATGCCTCACGAGACGAGCTGGACAAGCTCGACGCGCGAGCTACTCGCTGGAGCGTCACGGCTGATGTGTTGGCTGGCGCAGCGGTCGTCACCGGGATCTATTCCTTGTATGTAACGCTACGGCGACCGCCCAGTAGCGCGCACGGGGCTACCGCTCCGGCGAGCCCCTCAGCGACTCGAAGTGTGATTTCGCTCACATTCTGAGTGGAGTTTCGGGAATCGTGTGCTCCATGTGTCCGGACGACACAATCGCGCGAGCAGCGATCGATGAATATATGACTAATGAGATCCACGGGAATTCGAGGACTCTCGACTAGCCCCGAGCTTGTACAGCGGCGCCAAACTCGGTAAGACTAAAAGCGGGAAGCCCACTCCTGCGCTCGCTTTGGACGAGCGCGAGGGCTTGCAAATCTACGACCGTCACCAAGGGAGGATTCTGAATCATCATGGCAATCAAGAAGACGAGGAAGAAGGCCGCTGCCGTTCGAGCGCCGAGCAAGAAGAAGGTCGGCAAGAAGAAAGCGGGCAAGAAGAAGGGCAAGAAACGAATTGGCGGCGAAACGCCTGAGCAGGCGACCCCTCAGCAAGTCGTGTTGAGAATCCGTGCGCTGATGGATCTACCGGGATACGCACCTGTGGCTGGCAAACACAGTTTTCTGTGCAAGGGGATCTGCCGCTTCAGCACGATCTTGGCCAAAAAGTTCCCCTACTAGCGATTCGCGACCCAATGCCGACGGTCGAAGGAACGGAAACCGAGCGAACGAGTCCCGCGTCGGGTCAGCCGAGGCGGGAGCGGTTCGCCGCCCACCGCGGACTCGCCGAGGTATATCGGCCTTGCGATTTCTTCGTCGTTCGCACTTCCCTCCTGCCATTTCGGCGTCTAGTCGACTGGAATAGTCGCTCCGCTGAGTTCGACCAGGACGCTTCGTGGCTCGCGCGACGCGCGTTTCTCATCAAAGGGCTGAAGGAGGCCTTTGCGGAAAGCGCGCTACGCGAAGCAACATTCCTGGCTTCCGCGGAGCTCGAACGTGCTGTAGCGGCTGCTGGCGACGAGCTACCCGAAAAGTTACTGCGGCCGCTCACGCGTTACCTGTTCCGCGCCGCTGGGCGCGAAGCTCCGTTTGGGCTGTTTGCAGGCATTTCCTTGGGCACGGTGGGCGAACGAGACCGCTTCGAACTCGACTCGCACCTGGAGTATCGACGCCACACGTCCGTCGCTGTCAGTTATTTGCAGCAGATCCTCAGCGAGCTCGCGGCGCGCAGCGACACGCAGGATTTCGTGCCGCATACGCTCAATCCGACCCTGATGCGCTTCGGGCGGCACTATCGCTTTGCGAGCGTCGACGCGAGTGACTCGGGGGGCGCTTTCGTCCCGGGCCGTGTGATCGAGGTAGAGAGCACCCCACTACTCGAGTGCGCGGCGAGGCTCGCGACCAACCGTGAAACACCGAAGCGTTTGGCACAGCTGCTTTCGAAGTCGCGCGTGCCCTATGAGGCCGCACGTGACTTCGTGCAGTCGTTGTGCGAGGTCGGCTTCTTCGTGCCGTCATGGTTGCCCGCGGTGACTGGGCAATCGCCCCTTCGAGCGGCGCTCGCGGCACTCGCGACCTGCCCACCGGCAGCATCGGCCCACGCGCTACTGAGCGCCGTAGGCGAGCAACTCGCGCAAGCGGACTCGACGAGCCTTGGCAGCAGCGGCACGGCGTATCGCGCGGCAGCAGAGCGTCTGAGTAGCCTCACTCCGCCGGCGGGAGGGCGCCAAGCGCTGCAGGCGGAGCTGTACAAGCCGGCACCGCGGCTAACGATCAGCGCACAGCTCTGCAGCCGCTTCCTTGCGGCGGCAACCCTGATTCAACGAACTGCGTCTCAGCGGCGAGACCCAGCGCTGGCTGACTTTCGTGCTCGGTTCACGGCGCGCTATGAGGCCCGTCGCGTGCCGCTCAGCGAGGCGCTCGACAGCGATCTCGGCATTGGGTTCGAACGGCCCAACACTTACTCGGCAGATTCACTCATTCGTGACATTCCGAGCGGCGCGCGAGTCAGCGAGACGCAAGTGTTCGACGGCTACGACCGTGCTCGACTGAATCTCTTGACGCGTGCGTTGAGCAACCGACAAATCGTCTGCGAGCTCGACGAAGCAGCTCTGCAAGCCTTTCCCGACGCTCCCCTAGACACTCAGGCGGAGTCCTTTTCGGTGTTTGCTCGGCTCGCGCAAAGCAAAGGCGGTCGACCTTTGATCGTGGCCCCGACCGTCGTGGCGCCATCCGCAATCTCCACGCTAGCTCGCTTTTGCGCGTCCAATCCACAGCTGAACGAAGTCGTGCATCGACAGGCGGCGCTGGAACGTGAGCTGGCGGGCGACGTGATCTTGGCGGACGTTGCCTACGTTCCGGACAACGACGGCGTGAATATCCTGGTACGGCCCGTCCTCCGCGAATTCGAGATTCCCTATCACGGAAAATCGGGGGCGCCGCTCGAGCAACAGATCGCCATCGCCGATCTTCAGGTCTCGGTCGAAGCCGGGCAGATCGTGCTGTATTCCAGCGTGCACCAGCGGCAAGTGAAAGTCCGCATCACCAATGCGCACCATGTTGGCGATACCGCGCACCTGCCGATCTACCGCTTCCTCGGCGCATTGGATGGGGACGATGGCGCGCTCTCCGGGCGCTGGTCTTGGGGCGCATTGGATGACGCACCGTTTTTGCCCCGCGTCGTGCACCACGACATCATACTCAGCCTTGCTCGTTGGCTCCTGACCGAGACCGAGCTCGAACCAATTACGTCGTTGCATGCAGAAGCTGCATTCAGGTCGTTTCAGCAGCTGCGAGTCGATCGACAGCTGCCGCGCTGGTTGACGCGAGCCGATGGCGAGCTGCGCTTGCCAATCGATCTCGACAACGAACTGAGCGTGGAAGAACTACTCCACGAAGCGCGGCAACGGAAAAGCCTCGCGCTGCAAGAGCTCTTCCCGGGCCACGAGGAGCTTGCGGTTCACGGCCCCGAAGGCAGCTTTGCGGGAGAGTTCGTGGTGCCCTTCGTCCGCCGCCAGGCCTCGAACGAGCAAGTGGCCCGCGCTGCGCAATCGAGCACGCAGCCTTCGCTCGCCACGCGCCGGCATGCCCCGGGTTCTTCTTGGCTATACGCCAAGATCTACGCGCCGAGATCCGCGCTGAATGACGTCTTGACGCTGGTTCGGAAGGAGGTCGTCGAGCCATCGCTCGGGCGCTCGGCCAAGCAGTGGTTCTACGTGCCCTATGCTGATCCGGACGACCATTTGCGGATTCGCATTCAAGGGGCGCCCAGCCAACTACGCGAGCGAGTCCTGCCGCGCTTGCAGCGCGCACTCGAGCCGCTGCTGAACGACGGGACCGTCTGGCGTTGGCAGCTCGACACTTATGAACGAGAGCTCGAGCGTTACGGTGGAAGTTCGGGCATCGCGCTCGCGGAGCAGATCTTTTGCGCTGATAGCGACGCCGCTTGTCAACTATTGGACATTTGCGGCGCACAGGTCGAACTGCGTTGGCAGTACGCGCTCCTCGGCCTCGATCGGTTGCTCGGCGACTTCGACTTCAATTTGGAGCAGCGCATTGCATTTGCCAGCGGCGTCAGCCAGTCCTACGCCGAGGAAGCGGGCAACGCGACGGAAACGCGTCGGACCGTCGGGTCCAAATTTCGCGACCACACCGCGCGGCTCACGGCGCTGCTTTGGACCCCAGCAACCCGAGCTTCCGGCACTGATCGACAAGCACTGCGCATCCTCGCCCGACGCTCGACGCGCGTGGCGCCGCTTTGGTCCGAGCTCTGCGGCGGGTTGAAGGCCGCGCGAGAGTCTCCCAGCGTGTTGGAATTGGTACAATCCTTCACGCACATGCACGTCGTGCGCTTGCTCGGAATCACCGCGCGCAGCTACGAGCTGGTTCTGTTCGACTTCTTGAAGCGGCTGTATGTCGCTCAGGCCGCACGGAAGGAGGCAAACCGTGTCCCGCCGATGCCGTCGCGCTGAGTCGCTCGCGCGCGGCAATTCCGCTGTTTGGCACCAAGCGCCCCTCGCGGCGCTGAGCATTTGCCTGCTCACGAGTTGCACGATTGCGCTGAATCGCGACCGCCATCAGTGCGGGACCTCGGCCGACTGCCAGGCTCTGTCGCCCGGAGCCGTTTGCACTTCCGACGGGCTGTGTGAAAGCGTCCAACCCTTCTCGCCGCGCGACGCGAACGCTTGCAGGCTGGATGCGGATTGCAACGATCTCTGGTCAGTGTGCCGCAAGGGCTCCTGCAAGCCGCTGAGCATCGAAAACTGCCAACGTCTGGATGACGAGCTGGCAGATGCACACGATCGCCTGCTGATCGGCGCACTGCTCCCCCAGGAAGATCTCGAGAAAGAGCGTGCTCTCGACGCGATCCGACTGGCACTCAAAGAGATCAATCGCGCCGCTCGTTCGATTCCCGAGCTGCCGGGAGTCGTCGGGCTCGCCTGTGATGAAACGAATTCAGGGGCGCTCAGCACTTTGCTGGACGATTTCGCGGTACCCCTCTTGGTCAGCCCGACGCGCCTTGATCCACTTGCCCATGCTCGAGCTCGAAACGCGCAGCGGGCCGTGATTTTCGCCCCGTTCGCGGACGCGCCGAACTTGCGGGATGGTGTCCCAGAAGCGTCGGACGCGGCGTTGATCAGCTGTCGTCCCAATCGCGCCGACCTCAGCGAGGCTCTACTCAACGGAGTCGATTTCGCGAAGCGTCGTGCCATCGCCCAGGGCTTGTTGCCGAAAGAGGCACCGACAGTGCTGACCTTCAGCAAGCTGGAGGAGAACCTCGGTTTCGATCGGCCGTTCACGGTGCATACACCAGAGGACGCGCAGATTATTTCCTACGACCCCGAAACGGACAACTCAAGCTTGGCGAGCGCGCTGACCAAGGCCTCGATCCGTTCCGGCTTGTTGGTCGCGACGTCGGGCGAGGTGGATTGGAGCAAGAACAGGCTCGACGATGTGGATGCCGCGCTGGACAACGCTCCATTGTATCTACTGAGCGACCAACAACCCGGCTTGTTGGATGTCGTCACGCACGACATGAGTCTGAAAAAGATCGTCCCACGATACGAGCGCCTCTGGGGCTTGGACTTGGCGATAGATGCGACACTGCACACGCGCTTCGCAGCTGCATTTCTCGATGAATTCCAAGCTCGCCCGAGCCCCAACCTCGACTCAGTGAACGATTGCGTTTATCTGGCCGTCTACTCGGCGCTGGCGGCCCAGATTCGGTTTGCGTTGACGCCGCGTCAGCTCACCCCGAGCGCCATCGTAACGGGCCTCCGCGCACTAGTCGGCGGTGACCCGGAATTCTCGGTGGGCGCACCGGACATCGCAGACGTCGTCGCGGCACTACAGCAAAATGGTGGCACGGACGACAGTCTTAGACTCGCTCGCAGCACCAATGGCTTCGAGTGGCTCGGACTGCCATCTCCTTCACAAGCCATATCGAACGGTGTCGGCGGCCTCTACGTTCGTCCGCACGCGACGAGTTTGGAGTTGTACTGCACGACTACGGCGGACTTTTGTCGCACCGGCTTGAGGTTTTCGGCCGAAAGCGGCCCTCGCGACGATGCGGAGAGCCAGTGCTCATGTCTAACGCAATGAGCACGCGTCGGCTCACTGGTGCATTACTCGCAAGCAGTTGGCTCGCGACCTTCGGTTGCGGTGCGCGTCCAGACTCGGAGAGCTTGGGCGTAAGCACGCACGGCGTGTTCGGCGGTCAGCTTTCGCCTGCCGCGCACGACAACGTCATTTACATCATTGATGGCCAAGGCAGCTGGGCCTCAGCAGTGGTGGTCGGTGCGAATTTGGCGTTGACCGCGCGCGACTTCGTTTCGGACACCGAGACGGGTCCCCTCCGCAACCTGAAGTGCACCGCAAGTGGTGGCCACCCGCTAGTTCAGGCGGCCAACAATCCCGAGCATTACCGAGCCGTCATTGGCAACGAGTACCCTCGCAGTCCCGGCCCCTTTGCGAAGCATTTCTATGGTGGGCCGAGCCTCGACCTCTGTGACAACAACATTGCCCTGGTCGAGTTCGACGGGCCGCTCGCCAGTGCTGACGGCACTCCGCTCGCTCCGATGGCGTTGCGCCTGGATACGCCTGCGGTCATGGGAGAGACTGGAACGCTCATTGGCTGGGGCCACAGCGAGGACGACGCTTTCGGCTCCCCGGTCTCGCAGCGCCGCGAAGTCGCGGTGAAAGTAGAAAAGACGGGCCCCGGGGACTACGCGACGGCGGACAGCAGGAGCATCACCATTCCGGCTGCCAGTTTCATCACCGATCAAGCCGGCTGTACCGGCGATGAAGGCGGCCCGTTCGTCTCAACGGGCACGGGCGCGGTCGTCGGCCTCGTGAGCCGCGTCGAGCAACACGATCTCGGCACCCCAGTGGCCCCTGCGGCCACCACCAAGGTCACCAGCGATTTTTGCGCAGGTGGGTTCACCGAATTCCGCGATCTCTCGTCGCAGCAAGCGTGGATTCGCGAAGCCTTCGCCGAACTGGGACAGGCTCCATGGCTCGAAGATTTCGCGCGCCCCGAAGCGCTCGGTGGTCCTTGCAGTGCGGACGCTGAATGCGTTTCGGGGACGTGCTCGTTGACGAAGCACGGCGGCTTCTGCACCGCGCGCTGCGAAGCGCGTGAATGCCCCTCCTCGATGCAGTGCGTAGCGGTCCAAGCGCAAAGTTGGTGTGTGCCGTCAGCCGTCGCCGGGCCGATCACCAGCGGCGGCTGTTCGCTAGTCAACTTCAATCGCCAGCAGTCGCCGTGGTCAATGCTCGCGTGCTCTGCGCTCACATTGAGCGTGCTCTGTTCTCTCCGAACGAAGTCGAATCGTCGCCTTCGAAATCGTCTCTAACACTGAAGGAATATGAACATGCGTCATTCGAACCAGCGTCTGCTTTGGGTCGCGTTCACCGTTGGGCTGGCAACGGTAACCAACTGCTCCAGTTCGCCCAGTGCGCGCCGATCGTCCGTCCAAATGGGTCCGGGCGACGCCGCGGGCGCGGCCGGCGCAGCGGACGCAGGCGCAGCTGGAGAAACGCAAAGGGCAGCGGCCGCGCTGTGCGGCGTGGTTGGCGACAACAGTGAATGCGAACCAATCAGCGGAGCTCCCTGCAACATCGCCGGGGGTGAAATCTGCGAGTACTCGGGGGCGCACGGTGGCTACATGTGCTTTTTGAAGGCGCAACTCGCAGAGCCTGGCGGATTCTGCGACTACCAACAGATGGTCTTCTGCGGTCCCGGCATGACCTGCGATAACTTCACCCAGAAGTGCACCCACTACTGCTGCAAGGACAGCGATTGCTCGCAGGGTCCGTGTACGCCAGGCATTATCAAGGATGGCGCTGCCGCAATGGGCATTTGCGTCGACGAGTACGGCGCGCCCGGCGACGACGGAGAGGGCGGCGCAGGCGGAGCGGGTGGCACAGGCGGCGCGAGCGACTGACCGTCACCGCGCGAGATGGTGGTGCGGCTACGCCTTCTTCGGCCCTTGTGCCTCGACCGCGACCTCCTGCCATTCCTCCCACAGCGCGATGCGCGAGGCGTAGTCCGCTTTGGCCATCGCGAGCGGCGCGTCACCGAAGAAGACACGCAGCGGCGGATTTTCCGCGTCGACGATTTTTAGAATCGCGCTGCGTGTTGCGACGGGGTCGCCGGGCACCCAGCGTTTCTTCCGCTGCTCCGCAACTTCGAGTTTGAGCGCGTCGTACGCAGGCAATGCTGCTGCTCGGTCAGCCGAGGAACCGCTCCAGTCGGTGGAGAAGCCCGCCGGCTCAATCAGGGTGACGTGGATGCCGAAGCCGCGGACCTCTTGCGCTAGTGATTGAGACAAGCCTTCGAGTGCCCACTTGGACGCGTGATACAGGCCCACGAACGGGAACGCGGTGATCCCGCCAATGGAAGACACCTGAATGATGTGTCCGCCCTTCTGCGCGCGCAGGTGCGGAAGAGCCGCTTGCGTGACCCACAACGCGCCGAAAAAGTTGGTCTCCATCTGCGCGCGCGCTTGCGCCTCACTCACCTCTTCGACCATGCCAAACAGGCCGTAGCCCGCGTTGTTGATCACCACGTCCAGCCGACCAAAGTGCTCGTAGCCCTGGTCGACCGCGGCGGAGACGGCCTCCTTGTTCGTGACGTCGAGCTCGAGCGGAAAGAGCGCGTCCGGGTACTTATCGGCCAAGGGCTTGAGCGGGTCGAGTTTTCGGGCCGTGGCCACTACCTTATCGCCACGTTCGAGCGCAGCAGTCGCCCACTCGAGTCCAAAGCCACGTGAGGTGCCGGTGATGAACCAAACTTTTCGGACCATCTCGTGCACATTCGGCCAAATTTCCCGGATCGCAAGTGGACACACTTGCAGCACCGTGAAATCGCCGCGAGAACGCGCGAATTGGCTCGGGTGACCGCTCGCGGCTCAGTCGTCGTGCGGTTCGTTGAAGAAGCGAGCGCGAGCGTGCTGCGAGAAGACCCGCATCACGAGCGGATGCACCTCCTCGGGCAGATTGCCATACTCCTCGAGCGTCATGCCCAGTGACGGACGCATGCGATGGTTGATCTCGTCGAAGAACCAGGTGCGGGTGTAAACCATGTACGCGATCGGGCGCACGACCGTGCCGCGGTTCGGGACCCCTGCGTGCAGAGTGCGGTAGTCCAACAAGATGCAATCACCACGCTGAAATGGCACCACCGTCATCGACTCCGGGACGGCTCGGCTTTCATCGGCCCAGTGCTGCGACCCCAGCCAAATCCCCGTCGGTCCAGTTTCGTGGTCGACGTCGATCAAGGGTACGGCCACGTTGATGGCATATGGCGGCAGATTCAACGCCACGTTCGGATCGCCGAACAGTAGCGGGTGATCACGATGCGTATGCTGCTTGTCAGCGCCGGGATACGAGACCACGAGCGTGAGGCCGCTCAAGCGGATCATTTCGCCGAGCAACGAGCGCAGCAAGCCGTGTAGCAGCGGATTTGCGAACAAGTACGGATCGCCGAATGCGCCCCCCATGTGCGGCAGGATTTCGTAGCGCCGCTCACCCACCCAAGCGACCGGATTCGGGGCAGGCTGTTCGGCTCGCGCGGCCATCTGCTGTCCGTCGAGCGCGCCATACTGCTCCTGATATTCGCGATAGAGAGCGTCGACACTGGACGGCTCGAACACACCGCGCAGGAGCACACAGCCGTGCTGGCAAAACGCTTGGTACGCGGCCTCCGCATTGGACGCCGACAAGCAACCTTGCAAACGCTCGCTGTCCGAGACGGGCACAATCCAGGTCATCTTCAAGGCCGGCTTTTATCACAGGGTACCGCCAACGCCGAACACCGGCGAATCCCTCTCAGAAATTCAACGCCGAGCCGAAATTCAGCATGATCTCGTGAATCACCATCGGGCTCTGGTACGGACGCGCGATCGGTGAGCCTGGCGCGATCGGACTCACTTCGAGCGTGCCCATTTCGCCGTGGCCGTACGCATAACGCAGACCCAGCGTGGACGCGAAGATCAGTGATTTGGCGCGCTCACTCGGACTCAGTCGGTGCTCGGTCCCGGTCGCCATGCCCAACGTGCCACCGTACATGTTCACGTGAACTCGTCCGAACGACGAAGCCTCGGTGGCTGCGCGATCGCTGAACAGACCTGCGCCGAGACTGAGCGTGTGAGACACGCGGTATTGCGCGCCAATGCGCCCGTTGAGCACCGCCTTGCGCGCCGGTCCGAGTTCGCTCTCGGGCAGCGCACTCTGATACGCGAGGTCGACTTCGACGCGCCCCCAATCGAAGTACCGCGCTATGCCGAGCCCTGCGCGCAAGGGCAAGACGAGCTGCAACTTGCTTTGGAAGCCCTCCCCCGTATCGAGCGTGTGAGTGGACACCGGGCCCGAGTTGCTCACTGGCAGAGAAACCCCAGCGCTGTCGGTGGTCTGCCGCCAGGTCAAAACCTGGAGCCCCGGTGTCTGCATCGAGAACCCGACTCGGTATTGGTCACTCGGCTGCCATTGAAAACCCCAGCCCAGCTGCAGGCCATAGGTCGAACGGACGAACAGCTGTGAATTGGCAAGAAAGGGCTGCTGCGGCGGCTGTGCGCCGGAAGCGCGCTCCGCGCCCGCGGCTTGCGCGGCTGCGTCTTCGAAGTTGTACAACACGTGCAGCGAGCCGCCCAAAGCGAAGTTGCCGCTGACCTGATACGCCAGAGACGGCCCGATCAGGTACGTAAAGATGATGCTGTTGATGGCGACGTTCCAATCGGTGCCCTGCGGCGAGGGCTCCGCCAGGCGCAGCGCCTTTTGCATGATCAGGAACTGCGTGCGCGGCGAGAAGATGCCGAACGAAGCCACGAGCTTGTCGTTCAGGCGTCGGGTGTAAGTGCCCGAGGTCGGGGCCATCACGAACTCCATCATCGTGACGCCAGTCGACTCACCGCTCGGCGAGTGCAAAAGCTGACTCGCGGTGTAGAACCGAAACCCGGTCGCCATGATCGAAGCGTCGAGCTGATTGCGTTGACTCTGCGCTAACCCAGCAGGGTTGTGATATCCGGCGGCCCCGTCAGAGACCGTCGCGATCACCGCGCCGCCGTAAATCGAGGCTTCGCCGCCCACCGGTAGCTGGTCGTCGTTGCCGGCGGCTGCCCGTCCCGACCAAGAAAGCACGCCCACGCTCAACGCCACTTTTGCCCAAGAGCCAAGATGCCGACGGTTCACGCCCGGAGCATCGAGGGTTCATCGTCCCTTCGCGTGAAGAGCAAGCAACAAGGCTGTGAGCAAGGGGTCGCGACCGGTTGAGCAGCTTGCGCAGCAACCTTGCGCAAAGTTGCGCAGACGAACTGCGCAACGGACTCAAGTTCCAGCTAATTTCAGCCGATTCATGCCATTTCGACTTTGGCCCGCAACGTGCACAGAAGCCTGACATCGCGACCTGACGTCGCATAACAAGAGGGAAGATCATGCACCAATCCAAGCTACTCGTCTGTATTGCAATCGGCCTTGGTTTCGTCGCGAACGGTTGCACCGCGGAGCCGCCACAGAGCGAGGAATCCTCATCGACCGAAGAGACGTTGAGTTCGAACATCTGTCCCGCCGGTGTGCCCGCCGCAATCGCGCCCGCTGCGGATCAAACGATCAAGGCGAGCCTGAGCGGCGTGGGCGTGCAGATCTACATCTGCAACGCGACCGCAACTGGGTTTGCGTGGACGTTCGTCGCTCCGCAAGCAAACCTGTTGGATGATTGCGACAAGCTCGTCGGCACGCATTTCATCGGCCCGACTTGGCAGGGCAACGACGGCAGCTCTGTCGTGGCTGCCAAAACGGCCGGTGCCACCGTCGATGCGAGCGCAATCCCCTGGCTGCTACTCACAGCGAAGTCCAACGGCCCAACTTCGGGAAGGTTCTCGGACGTCACCTCGATTCAGCGTCTGAGCACCGTCGGCGGCGTCGCGCCGAGCACGCCCTGCGACAGCAGCAACCTCGGTTCAATCTCGCAAGTGCCCTACACGGCGCAATACGTCTTCTACAAGACGAAGACGCACGGAAAAGTCGTTCAATGCAACGGCACCTAGTCGCTCTCGCCCCCGTCTTTCGAGTCGTTCCGCCCCTCAAACGTCGGCTGCTGGCGGAGCTTCCCGCTCCGCCGCGGCTGCGCTTCCTGGCCAGCCGCGAGACGGCGTTCCTCGTGGTCGCTAGTGGCAGGTCGAGCTACGCTTCGCAGCAATGCATCGACTACGGGCGGGATCGTTTCTGGGATTGTCACTGATCGCGTTGGGTTGTGGGGCACGAACCGGATTGCTCGCGGAATCGGATCCGCAGTGGCAAAACATCGGCGGCAGTAGCGGCAGCTCGGGAAGAGGCGGCAACGCCGGAACCGGCAACAACGGCGGCGGTGGCAGCGGTGGAATGATCATTCCGCCGCCGCCGGTGAGAACCAATTGCCAGCTCAGCGGCAACGATCCGCGCGTGGCGGGCATCAAGGCAGACGAAGTCGCTCATCTCGACGGCGCTGACTTCGTAACTGGCAGCGTCAAGTCCTACCATTGGACGGTGCAGATGGAGGACTGCGACGCGTTCGTGCCGAACGCGCAAATCGTTCTGCAAGACGTCGATTCTCGCGTGCTGACGTTTCAGCCATCGAGGCCCGCTTTCTATCACCTCACGCTCGAAGTCACGGGCGTGGGCGGCGAGCAGTCCTCGTGCAAACTCGAGGTCCCCGTCGAGGGGGTCGGCATGCGCGTCGAGCTGTGCTGGGACACGAGCACCACCACCGATCTCGATCTGTATTTGCATACGCCGTTCGATCGCGAGCCCTGGTTCGTCCCGGATTCGACCAGGGTCGAGTTCGCCCTCAACGGCACCACCTGCAATACTTCCAACGCCGCCGCCGAGCTGCGCGGCCTGCCGCGGGTGGATTGGGGCTATGCGGACTCACCGCTCAACACCTGCAATACACCACCATTTCGAGCCTTCTTGGCCGGTGGTCACTGCCCTAATCCTCGAGCGGCGGACGACAACAATCAGGCCATCGCCTCCGGCACGACTGAACGCATGCAGCTCGACAACCCCGCTGACGGGCAAACCTTCCGCGTCATGGTCCAAAACTTCGACAATCAACCGGCGCAACCACACGTCTTCGTCTATTGCGGGGGCCAGCGCGCGGCGGCCTTCAACGCGCCCCCATCGCCCCGCAACTTCGTAGGGCCCGACACTGGAGGGGAAGGCTATGGAGTGATGTGGCGCGCAGCAGACGTCACGACCAAAGTCGATGGCTCCGGCAAAGTGTTCTGTTCAGCCACGTCGGTCGCTGGCTCCGCAATCACGATCAATGATCCCAGATTTTGAAGCCCGCGACGCGCCGATTTTTGGGGTTTGGTTAGCGGGCGCGAACGTCCGCGCCCGTCACGTAGCCCAGAGCTCGTCTGCAGCGCATGGGGCGAAGTCTTGGGCTAGCCGGACGAAAAGACGCTCTCCACGGTTTCTGCGCTCAGCACTCTTTCCGACCAGCGCAGCAAATCCGGCTGGCTCGCTCCCTCAAGGCGGTCAGCCACGCTCGTAGGCTGCGGGCCAAACTTGACCGTTAGCAGGCGGAGAAGCACCGCGGCCATGCCCGTCGCCATGCCCGTCGCCATGCCCGTCGCCATGCCCTTCTGCTCGGCTTCCTCGCGTGCCGCAGCCATGCCCGCTTCATACGTGAGCAACGCCATCTCGCGGTGTTCGGCTTGGAGCCGAGCGACATCATCTGCGCTGAGGCGATCGAGGGCGGCTTTGGCTTGCTTCAACACGGGGGACTCCAGGGCTAGCTGCTCCAGCTCTTCGTCAGCGCGAGCTGACAAGAATTTACCCCACAACGAGAGGCTTGGCTCGTCGTTTTTGTCGAGAGCCTCCTGCAATTTAGGCAGCTCCAATAGGTGCAATTCGAGATGATCCGTCAAGAGCGCGCCGTCGTGGCGCTCGCGGACTTGAAATGTCGAATGAAATCGCTCGCTCGAGAGCTCGCTGAAGTTGGTGATCAGCACGACGACGCAGCGTCGCAATGCGGTGTATTGATCGCCGCGGTGCAGTTGGCTCGTGTACATGCGCGCCCAATAGTACAGCGCGCGTTCACACAGCGCGGGACGTCGCTGGCTTTGCATTTCGACATCGATCTGCTCGCCGTTTTGCAGACGCACGCGCACATCGAGCGAAATGTTCTTGTCGCTAGCCGCCAGCCGCTCGGGTTGCGTCGGCAACACCTCGACCGATTCGATCGGCACTTCCGGCCTGAGCACGGCGTTGAGGAACGAGATCAGTAGCTCGCGATTTTGTTCTGCGCCAAACAGCATCCAGAACACGATGTCCAACTTGGGATCGAGTGTTTTGCGCTTTGGCCTGGTGTCATGCTCTTGCATGTAGAACGGTCGGTCACGTCGTTGCGAGAGTTGCTTTGTATCGGCTGTTCCGATCAGCTGCTCCCGCGCGGGAGCGACCTTTGGGCTACGCGACGCACTCGGTCGCGCACTGCCCGCTAACCCACCCCATCTCCCTCCGGGACGTCGCCAACTCGAGAGAGGTGCGCGACAGTGAGCAGCTTTCCACCGCGCTACCGTGTGGCGCTCAAATACGTCCCAAATCGAAGCGCGCGGCTTCGGCACTCGGTTCTGCCCAGAATCTTCCGCCGATTCGGCAACGGCGTGTGCAAAACGACGCAAGTTGCTGCGAGAAGGGTCGTATTCCAAGATAGAACCTGGCATTCCACGACACTGCCTGAGCGCCAGTCCCAAAGATCGAACCGACATGCTGAAAACCGTTCTCGCAAGCTGTGGCGCTCTCCTCCTCGGTCCCTTCGTGCTCGCGGCGTGCGGTGCTGATGCGCCGTCCAAGTCGAATCAACAAGGTTCGATGAACACCGGGAGCGGTGGGTCTGCTTCGAGCGTCGCAGGCAGCGCGGCGCTCGGTGGAAGCAACGTCGGAACGGGCGGCGAAAGCGTCGCAAGTGGCGGCAAAGCCGAAACGCAGAGCCAGGGCGGCTCATCTGGCTCTGCTTCACCGAGCGGAAGCGCGGGCGGCGCGCCGAGCGGAGGCAGTTCGAACGCGGGTGCGGGCACGGGCGGCAGCGCGCTGAGCGGCGGCAAGGTCGCGCCCGATCCCAGCAGCGGTTGCGGCAAAGCGAGCCCGAAGGTCGGCAGCTCCGGAAGTCCGCTCACCGTATCGGGTCACCAATACTACGTGAAGCTACCGACCAACTACGACGCTAGCAAACCCTACCCCGTACTAATGATGTTCAACCCCACGGGTAACCCGATCGAATGGGCAGAGGGCAACGCCGGCTTCGAAAGCACGGGCCCGAAGGAAGCGTGGATTCGCGTCTATCCCACGATGGCCAACAACGCGAGTGGTTGGCAGCCGAGTGACGTTTCGTTCTTTCAACCGTTTCACGAGCAGATTCTTGCAAGCTACTGCGTCGACAAGGCGCGCGTGTTTGTGGCCGGCGAGAGCTCCGGGGGCGACTTCGTGAGCATTCTCGGCTGCGAATACGGCGACCTCATCCGCGCAACTGCGCCCTGCTCGACCAAGGACGTGCCTCAGTACTCGCTCGCGGTGCCGACCAAGCGGGGGTGCAAAGGCGAAGTCACCGCGGTCGTCATTCACGGCAAGAACGACAGCGTCGTCAAACCCGTGAACGGTCCGAAGACGCGCGATTTCTACGCCGCGCTGAATCACTGCGGAACGATGACCACGGCGGTCAAAGGCTACGAAGACACGCTCTCCAACTGCGTCTTGTATCAGGGCTGCGACGAGGGCTTTCCTGTCTACTGGTGCAACCACACCGATCCGAACTACAGCGGGACCAATCACGGCTGGCCTGCGTTCGCACACAAGTTCCTTTGGGAATTGTTTTCGAGCTATTGAGCAGGTCTACAAGAACTCTTGGCTGGTTCGCGTCCAGCCCGCGACGCCGGGGCCAAGGGGCAGCCAGGACATGCTGAGCCCCAGAGCTGCGCCGTCGTAGTAGCCTGCGCTGCCGTAAACGCCGAAGCGAAAGCCCGCCACGCTGAGCAGGCCCGGGTAGATGTTCAAGAGCGCGGTCGGGTGTTTGGGGCCGATCAATTCGAACGAACTCATCAGCGACTCATTTCGATCCCAAAACGCCGCGACTGCAAACTCCAAGTCGTCCGGCAAGATGATGCGAGCGCCTTGATCGGTGTACTTCGCGCGCATGGTGTAGAGGTGCGTGCCCGCGGCGAACGAGAATGAGTCGCCGCGCTTGGTGGGGATCGAGACGCCACCGAGCCCGTCCGTGCCCGTGTAGTAAAAGAGCTTCAGGTCCGTGTATGGCAGCGGGATCTTGAAGCTGTAGTTCCCGCCGGTATTGAGCAACTTCAGGTGCACCAAGTCGAGCGTGGCCTGGCCCGGCCAGAAGTTGATGCGGACGGTCGTGGAAAAGAACCGCGCCACCGGGTCGATTGAAAAAAGCGTGTAGCCGATCGGGTTGAAGATCCAAAAGTCAGCAACCGGATCCGTGTTGGGCCCGCGGAAGGTGCTATTTTCTGCGGCTTCGTTGATGAACTGGGCGGCGGCGGTGTTGAGCAGGCCGAACAGCCACGGCACGGGCACGTTCTTCGAAGCGTACCAACTCCAGAGCTTGCGATAGACACTGCCCTCGCCAAGCACGTGCAGCGTGTAGTTCGGAACCCACTGCCCATAGTCCGAGCGCAAACCTTTGATCGGGAACACCTCGTGGGCAATGAACTCCGAAGCTCCACCGGCCTTTTCGATCGTATCGAACGGATGAAGCAGGCTCTTGCTTACGTTTCCGAAGCCGGTGGCGTAGGCCATCTTGAACGGGCTGTCCTGATACGAGGCGCTGCGCAAAATGTCGTACGAGAGATGGATCGTCGCTTGAACCGGGTTGAACTGGCTATCGCTTCCGTAGTCGACGGGATTGAGAAAGTAGAGCGGTGCGCTGCTCGCTTCCGGTACGGCGTCTGCAGCGCGAGCGGTCGTTGTCTCGCTCAATCCGAGAGTCACCGTCAGCAGCGCTAAAGCGGCTCGGAGGATCGACGATGCGCGCGACGAGGGACGGGCGCGAGCCGCGCGCGTCGAGCGAAGACAAGAAGGAGTGCGATGCGACATGAACGAACAGCGGTCTAGTTCCGTCGCAGTCGCGCTGGGCATCCGTGTACCCCGACGTCGAAAGAGACGTAGCTAGAAACACACGAGCCTACACCGCTTCACCGCGAACCGGCCGCTGAAACTTCTGGTCCATTTGCCGCGAAGTATCGCGTCGATCCTCGGCATTCTGCCAATGCTGCCCGGCAATTTCCTAACGCTATCAGTCGTCTTCCGAACAGGACCAATGTCGGCTACGAGGTCGGGGAACGCCACTCGTCGCCGACGGGGTTGTTCTGATATGAGTGTCGTCGATGGAGAAGATGGCTTCCTGGGTGACGACAGCTACTGCTTTGTCCGGCCTGCTACTGTTCGTAGGCTCGGGCTGTATGAAGGACCTCGATTCGCTGTCTGCAAACTATGGCAAGGGCGGCGCGGGAGGCCACGCGGGCAAAACGGGGTCGAGCGGCAGCCACACCGGAGGCTCCGCGACTGGTGGAAGCCCGGAAGCGGGCGAAGGCGGCGAAGGCGGCGAAGGCGAGTCGGGAGGGCGCGGCGGTACCGGTGGACGTGGCAGCGGCGGCTCGGGTGGACGCGGCGCGATCGGCGGCGGCACCTGCGAGGACAACGGACTCACGAGCTGCACCGGTGTGAAAGGCTGCGTGGACTTGAGCGTCGGCACGCCGATCGACAACGGAGTAGATAACTGCGGCGCGTGCGGCACGAACTGTTCGCTCGACAATGCGGCGTCCGCGACCTGCGCGGCAGGTGCTTGCGTGCTGTCGTGTAATGCAGGCCTCGGTGATTGCAACGTGGCCACCGCCAATGACGGCTGCGAGGCCGATATCACGACCGTCGCCAACTGCGGCTCCTGTAACAATGCCTGCAGTTTGAACGGCGTCAGCAGTACCGAGTGCATCGGCAGCGCTTGTGTCCCTGCTTGCGCCCCGCTGTACGCCGATTGCAACAGCAGCATGCAGCCCAAGCCCAACGACGGCTGCGAAGTATTCCTGGACGCGCTCGAGAAATGCACCACGAGCTGCACCGACGCGGCCGTAGCTTGTGAGGCGACAACGGTATGCAACGCCGGCAGCTGCGTCGCCCCCAACGGCATCGCCGTGCTCACCACGCCCTTCCACGCCGCAAATGACAAGACACGCTTCTCGGACATTTTCCCTGGAGGTCCGCTCGATTTGACCGGCTTCACCGTGAAGATGCGGGTCTACGCGCCCGGCGCAACCGGAGGCACGGCCACGTTCTTCGTGAGCGACGCCTCGTCTATGTTTGGCTCGGAGGTCAGCGTGGACTTGATCGCCCTCAGCCAGAAGTGGACCGACGTCACCATACCTGTCGCGGGCGTGAACACGAAGACGGTCAAGCAGGCCAATATCCTGCTGACCGCGGCGGACCCAATCGCCAACCCGACGGTCGTGTACGTGGACAGTGTCCGCGTCTCCAATCAGCTGGTCAACGAAACGTTCGACTCAAATTTCGGCGGCTTCGCGAGGTCCGGCCTCGTTTTCGCCGACAAGGATGCGGCGGTTACTTGGACTGCGGCGATGCCCTGAGCGCGCGCACTGGCAGCGGCGTGCGCGCTCCTCACGCGCGCCCACTTCCAAGGCCCAACAGCAGCAGCAGCGCGCGGTTGCTTTCGGGGGAACGTGACTCGCACACGCCCAGCTCGGCTGCGGCGGTACCGAGACTCGACTCGCGAAATCGCGCGGCATGTCCGTCGGGCCGTGTGCTGGGCAGTGGCTCGTCCGCGTTCGCGTCTGCCGCGAGCAGCACGGCGGTCGCGCGCTCAGCGTGCAGGCGGGCTCGCGCGGGAGCAAACCGCAAGAGCGCGTTCGCCAGCTCGGCAGCGCTCTGAAAGCGCTGTGCTGGCTCCTTCGCCAAACAGCGTTCGATCACCTCGGAGAGTCCGGGCGAAGCGGCTCCGCAATGGTCGTCGAGACGCGGCGCTGCCGCCGAAAGCACGCGCGCGCCGGCTTGCGCCATGGTGTCACCCGTAAACGCCGGATGCCCGGTAAGCAGCTCGAACAGAACCACGCCCAAAGACCAAAGATCAGAGCGATGATCGGCTTCACGAGGCGAGCGAAGCTGCTCCGGCGACAGGTAGAGCGGCGCTCCCATCACGGACTGCGGCTCTTCTACCCAGAGTTCTCCACCGAACGCCCTCGGATGCGCCTGAGAGATGCCGAAATCCAGCACCTTGATGATCTCCCAATCCCCCTGCCGCGTGAGGAACAGGTTCGCCGGTTTCAGATCGCGATGCGTGACGTCGGCGACGTGCGCCACTGAAAGCGCCTCACAGACTTGCATCGCGTAATCCACAGCGCGGCTCACGGGCAGCGGACCGCGACGCCGCAGCACCGTGGCAAGATCTTCCCCCTCCAAGTACTCCATCACCATGAACGGCCCGACTGCTGGGCTCACGCCAACGTCGATCACCTTGGCGATGTGCTCGCTCCTCAGCCGCGCACACGTTTTCGCTTCTCGAGCGAAGCGCGCCAGCACGTCCGAGGACCATGGCGTGGCTGCGCGGATGCATTTGACCGCTACCAGCTCGTCTAGCTTCGCGTGACGTGCGGCCAACACGATGCCCGTTGCGCCCGCGCCGAGCACGCGCTCGACTCGGTATTTGTCGCCGATCAGAGTGCCAATCGGCAGCCCCAAGTCGACGCCGGCCACAGAGCCGCCAAAGGCTACCCCTACCACCCCCGCAGCGGCGACCTCGTTCTTCGCCACCACCACCGGACCACTCTCCATGCTGCCGGTGCTCATGTTCCCGACTATCTCACCGCTCAAATCTCCGCGGAATCCTGAGATCGCTCATTGGACTCGTGACACAGCGTCATGAATTGAGTTGCCGGGTCGGCGAACGCTGCGGGCGCCGACTGCGCTTCTGGAGGCGCGCTCCGAACCAAAACCTCATCAGAGACAATCAGCAGTTCCATGAGGTCCGATCGACACGACACCCCGAGGCGATGAAACGCAGTGGCCACCTGATTCGCGACGGTGCGACGAGAAGTGCGACGGCGCTCTGCAATCTCGGCGTGACTCTTGCCCTCCAAGCGCATCCGCATGACGGCCTTCTCGGCGGGCGACAAGAATCGATCGAACACCGAGTACGGCGAGGGCACGCACAGCACTCGATAGCGACCGCCGCGATAGTCGAACTCCGCGGCGCGGCCACTGTCCAGTCGTCCCTCGCCTTTGGCCGCGTGCACGAGAGCGACCAGCAGCAGTGGCACTTTGGAAGGCTTGCAGCGAATCCCGATCGCCTCGCACGCTTGCTTCAAGCAAGTGGCAATCGTCGAGGCGGAGAGTCGTCGATCGATGGATACGACCTTCGGATCGGATCCCAGCAAGACTTCTTCCAAGATCTCCAAAGTTCGCGGCGTCAGCCGGCGCTCGGTTTTCTCCGTCGAGCAACGCACGACCAGGAACGACCAGCCGTGAGCTGAAAACTCGTCGACAATCGTGGTTCGTCCCTCGATCAGATCGCGCCACGTGGTCCCGCTGTCGATGGCGCAGAAGTGAGCTGCCGTTGCGGCGACTGCCGTCGCGCGAAAAGCCTCACCCGACATGTCAGCATGAGCTTCGTCGGACATCGTAGATTACCTCTTGTGCGCGAGCGCCGTTCGAGCCCTCACGCGGCAATAGCCGATTGCAAACAGCAATATTGGGTCGAGCCCTTGCTGCTCCGAGAGCAGCATCCGAGTGACATCTCCAAGAATTTGGAGCCGTCGCGCGGCTTACTCGGCATTGATAAGTCAAGTGGCGGTGCTCGCCATATGAACCGGCTCACACAGGCCGCGCTTTTTGTACAAAGCCGCCTCAGCAAAATCGGGAGCGCCCTAGACGCTCCTCGAGACTCCGGGTATGAAACAGTTCACACTCGAATCGGCTATGCCCCAGAAATTGCTGAATAAGCATCAGGCTCTCTTAGGGGCCATCCCGTTGTTCGAGGGGTTGGATGAGCAAGAGCTGGCGAAGGTCGGGGCGCTGGCCCAGGTTCGAAACTACCCGGCGCGAACCGTGGTGGTCACGCAGGGCGAGCCGGCGTTGGCGCTATTCGCGATCATCCGCGGGCATCTGAAAGTCGTCTCGTACGGTCCTGACGGGCGAGACACCGTGCTCGGCATCATGGGCGTGGGCGAGATCTTCGGCGAAGTCGCACTGATCGACGGTGGCCCTCGCTCCGCCACTTGTACCGCAGTCGACGCGTGCGATCTGCTCGTGATCGAACGCGCTCAGTTCTTGAAGTTGCTCGAAGAATCACCGGGCATATCGGTGAAGCTCCTGTACGTGCTGGCGCAACGACTGCGTCGCTTGAGCCAGCGCAGCGAGGACGCCGCATTCTTGGACGTGCCGAGTCGGCTGGCGAGAAGCTTGCTCGATCTCGCGGCGCGTTTTGGTGAGCGCAGTCAGCCGCCGGGAAGCAGCATCCGCATCGGCCTCAAATTGTCGCAGCAGGAGCTGGGTGATCTGGTCGGTGCTACGCGCGAGAGCGTCAATAAGCACCTCGGTGATTGGACCCGTCAAGGGATCATGAAGCTGGAAGCCGGGCGGATGATCATCTCCGACATCGAAAGCGTGCGTCGTCTGGCCCGCGTCATCGATGATTGACGATCAGCGACGCGCAAACAACGAAACACCGGGGTGAAAGCCCCAAGGCTTGACGGGGCCACCTTCGGGATGAAAGTGGCGCTCGATGCGAGCGATCACGCGCTGACCATCGACTTCGACCTCGATCTGAGTCCCCACTGGTTTCGCGTAGTGCTTGCGCACGATCTTCGCCGCAACGTCGAGCATGCCGCGCGTGATCTCTCGCGGTTGCATGCGACGCAGCTTGGGATCCTCCAAGAGTAGATCGGCAGGGGGCGGAGTGATGATCTCGACGGGGCTCGCTGCGGGCAGCGCGACGCTCACTGGTACTTCAGTGGTGGTCGGCTGCGGAGCTGCCGATTGCGAATCGCGCAAGTTGAGTGATGCGCTCACGACTGCTTTCGCGCTCGTGTTCGAGTGAGCTTCAGCGGTCTTCGTGTTCGCAGAGCTCGCGACCAACGCCCCGAGTACCATCAAGCATCCCCCCAAGACTCCCATCTTCGTTCGCATGCCTCCCCTACAGCAATGGCTGGGCCAAACCGCTCGGCCGCGCCGCGAGCGCGCAAATCCGGCCGCAAATGCAGGGTTTCCGCTTTATTTTGGCCGAGATCGGGAAGCTCATGGCCGCGGGGCCGTAGTAATTGGGTTCCGAGCCAAGCGTTGCCGCGTCACCAGCAACACGTGCAGTTCCTAGCCGGACACGCCGGCTCTCAGCGACGTCGGGATCCGGAGCGGTGGGTCAAGCTGTGCCAGGGAAAAGCCGTTAACTATGCGATCCGCCCCGATTTGCGCGCGATCGCCGCTGGCATGCACGGTGCAAGTTCGTGGACTCGACCTCAATGAATCCCAGCGAAATTCGATTTCAACAGCTACTCCGGCGCGTGCTGCAGCTCTCTCGACTCTTGCCGTGGGCGACGTTCAGCATCGCGTGTGGCGGGTCATCAATCGACGAACCCGGCCACGACCCGGGAAATCACGACGCGGGCGGGCAAGCGAATCACGGCGGTGACGCCGCGGGCGGCAGTGCAGCAAGTGGCGGGCACGGTGACTTCGCGGGCAATGGTGGCGCGCATGCTGGTTCAGGCGGAAGCGCGGGAACGAGCGCTGGTACCGGCGGCGTGGCAGGCAGCGGTGCCAGTGCCGGCTCCGGGGGCAACAGTGGCAGCGCCGGGATGGGAGTGGCCGGGAGCGGCGGGCACGCGAGTGTTTGCCACGCGGCTCCTCCTCAATTTTGTGCGGGTGGTCCGATAACGCTGCCCCGGAGCTGTGTCTCCGATGAGATGGCGTCAGTTGGAACCGCGCTGTCCATCGCTACTTGTCAGACCGTGTGTCAGTCGATGTTCACGTTCTCGTGCTCGGTCTCGGCAGTGGAACAGACGTCGATCACCGTGCAATGCGTGACTGGTTGTCCACTCGCTCCATGATGAACTCACGCCTGCGCGGCGCTACCGAGCGCGCTGCGCGCGACGGCGCTGCCGCAATATCGCGAGCGCGCCCAGCAGCGGGGCGAACGGGCCAATAACACCGAGGAGTGAAGTCATCGCCACACCCGGCACGTTGCATCCGCATCCCCCCGCGTTGGTTGGCGCGGGTGACGGCGGCTCGCTGGCGCTCCCCGAACCACCGCGATCGGGGCTGCTTTCACCGTTCCCGCCCGCGCTCGGCGCGGTCGAATCGCCGCCGCTGGGGCCCGAGCCACTTTCAGCGACGCTGCCGCCGCTCGCGCTCATGGGGGCTGCGCCCGCTTTGCCCGGCGCGCCCGCTGCAGCGCTGGGCGCTGCGCCGCCCATGGGGCTCGGGCCTCCTGAACTGCCGCCGGTGCCCACGCTCTTCGCCCCGAATTCGAATGCTCCGAGATCCGGAGCGGCGCCTGCGTACGACAAGCCGACGTCCGTCCCTTTGTCGATCAACTTGCTGCCCGCGGGCAATTTCATGAAGTCGACGTTCGGCAAGCTGCCATCCGCCTGGCGCGGACCGAGGGCATCCGTATCCATGACGCTCACGAAATCTGCAGCTGCCGGTGTGATCCCCAGATCCCAAGAATTGAATCCGGTATCGACTCCCATCATGTTGGTGTTCTTGTTCGGGAAGCCGATGTTGTTCCTCATCTTGTGGACCAGCATCCCGGTCAAAATGATCGTCACGGACGAGTCGTTCGGATCGCTCGCCAGCATGTTGTACTGAGTGCCGTTGTTGTAAGAGGTGTTGTTGAACCAGTCGTTCCCACCCGAGGAGTGATTGGCATAGAAGCCCGAAGCCACGTTCTTCCAAGCCAGGCTGCCGCGGATGACGTGGCGAACGCCGGTTTTGCTGCTGCCGGCTTTGAAGCCGTTACCGTTGCCATCCTTGGGCCGCGCGGTGCCGGACTTGATGTAGCCGTTGCCCATTGCCCACGAATTCTCGATGGTCACCGGGACTTCTTGGTTGATCAGATCGTAGCCGTCGTCCGAGTTCCACCAGGCACGGCAACCGCGCACGATCGTGGTCGCCCCGCTCGTCTGATAGTGCACGCCAAAGCCATCCGCGTTCTGACCGTCGCCCTGATTCGACGTCGCGTCGTAGTTGTCGTGCGCGTCGCAGTTCAGGATCAGATCACCACCGGTGCCCTTGCCGATGAAGATGCCGTTGCCGGAATTGTGATGCAGGTTCAACAACTCGAAGATGCATTCGCCACCGCCATTGGCCGCAATGGCATTGTTGGAATAGCTATTCATCGGCACATTGCGCAGCTCGAGCCCGCGAAAGTGCAACCAGCTCCCGGTGACGACGAAGCCATGCGTGTAGCCGCTGGTCGAGATCACCATGTTCGCGAAGTCGAAGACCGGGACCTCGTTCTGGTACGCCCAATACTTGATGCGATTGGTGTCGGACGTGCCACTTTTGCTGAACGTCAAACCCGCGCCGGAGTTCTTGGGCGTCGTGATCTCGTAGGTGCCGCCCCGGATGTAAACCGTGTCACCAGCGACCGCCGTGTCGGCGCCCTTCTGGAGCGTTGCAAAAGGCGCCGCCAACGTGCCCGGATTCGAGTCAGCCCCCATGGGCGACACGTAGTAGTCCGCGGCCAGAACGTTCTTCTGAGCGAAAGCGCCCAAACCCGCGCACGACCCGAGCAGCAGGCGTCGAATCGATTGTTTCAAGGTGCGTTTCTTGACTGCCATACCGACCTTCACCAACCAAGGGGACACTAGCCCAAAAACTTGTCGGAATTGCCAGGCGCCCCAGGGCGATCCATAGCCCAATAGTCCGCTCGCAGCGCAGCGGCCCGGTCCTCGCGGAGCTGCTCACGTTCAAAAGGCAACTCCGCACTCGCGATGTAGGCGTTAGCAAGTCTCGGTGCGTCCTGCTGCGCGACGCACACAGCAATCTTGCCCCACGGCAGTTGCGAGCAAGCGTGCAGCTCTTAAATCAATCAGCATCGACGTATCACTCTGCAGGGTAACAAGACTCGCGGGTGAACGCCTTAGCTTGGAGCGCCCATCATGCAACAGCAACGCTGGACAGCCAACGCGGCACTCGACGCCTGGGTCGCCGAAATCAACGCCCTTTGCGAAGCCGCGAAGGTGCACGTTTGCGACGGCAGCGCGGAGGAACGAGCTCAGCTGATCGATTCCATGATCGCAGCCGGCACCCTGCTTCCCCTCAATCCGGTGAAGCGGCCAAGCAGCTACCTGTGCCGCTCTGATCCGCGCGACGTGGCGCGCGTCGAAAGCCGAACCTTCATCTGCTCGGAACGAGAATCCGATGCCGGCCCGAGCAACCATTGGCGCGCGCCCGCTGCAATGAAGGCAGAGCTCTTGCCACTGCTGCGCGGCGCGATGCGCGGCCGCACGCTGTACGTGATTCCGTTCAGCATGGGACCCGTAAATTCGCCCCTGGCGCGGCTCGGGGTGCAGCTCACCGATTCCCCCTATGTCGTCGTCAGCATGCATACGATGACGCGCATGGGCGCAGCTGCGCTCGCGGTCCTGGGCGAGCGCGACGACTTCGTGCGCTGCTTGCATTCGCTCGGCGCGCCGCTCCTGCCCGGACAAACTGACGTCCCCTGGCCGTGCGATCCCGAGCACACGACCATCGCGCATTTCCCCGAAGAGCGCGCGATCTGGTCGTTCGGCAGCGGCTACGGCGGCAACGCCTTGCTCGGAAAAAAGTGCTTCGCGCTGCGCATCGCATCCGTGATCGCGCGCGACGAAGGTTGGCTCGCCGAACACATGGCGATCCTGGGCGTCGAGTCAGCGACGGGCGAGCGCAACTTCGTCGCCGCTGCGTTTCCGAGCGCGTGTGGCAAAACCAACTTCGCGATGATGGTCGTGCCGCCCGCGCTCGACGGCCTCAAAGTGACCACCCTGGGCGACGACATCGCTTGGATCCGCCCCGGCGAAGACGGCCGATTGTACGCAATCAACCCAGAAAATGGCTTCTTCGGCGTGGCCCCAGGCACCAACGAACGGACGAATCCGAATGCAATGCGCGCGATCGCTTCAGACACGATCTTCACCAACGTCGCGCTGACCGACGACGGTGACGTGTGGTGGGAAGGCATGACCGAAGAGCCGCCGGCGCACCTGATCGATTGGCGCGGGCGCGATTGGACTCCCGCATCGACCACTCCTGCGGCGCATCCCAACGCGCGCTTCACCACGCCGCTCGCTCGCTGCCCATCGCTCGATCCCGCCTGGAACGATCCGCGAGGCGTGCCCCTGAGCGCGCTCGTCTTCGGAGGGCGCTTGAGCCACGATTTGCCGCTCGTGTTCCAAACCTTCGATTGGGCGCACGGCGTGTACTCCGCCGCGACCATGGGCTCGGAAGCGACGGCAGCCGCCGAGAGCAACCTGCCGCAAATCCGCCGCGATCCGATGGCCATGCTGCCGTTCTGCGGCTACCACCTGGGCGACTACTTCGCGCATTGGCTCGCGCTGGGCAAAACCCTGGCGCATCCACCAGCCATTTTCCGCGTGAATTGGTTTCGTCGCGGCAGCGATGGCCGCTTCCTCTGGCCCGGCTTCGGCAACAACGCGCGCGTCTTGTCCTGGATCATCGAACGCGCACACGGCCACGCCGGCGCGGTCGAAACGGCATGCGGATACATGCCAAGCTACGACGATCTGAACCTCGCCGGTCTCGAGCTCACTCGCGCGGACTTCAATGATCTGACCAACGTCGACCCCGAGCGGCTACTGGAAGAGGCGAAAACCCACGATCAACTGCTCGCCCCTCTACTCGATCGCCTACCGCCCGAACTCGCCGAACAACGCGACCTGCTCCGTCAACGTCTGCAACGAGCCGCCGAAACTCCGCGCGCCAAAATCTCCGTCTTCCCACACCCCGTCGGCCCTCACGCCGCCTAAGTCCGAACCGAACACCGTGGCCCGCTTCTCTTTTGGTTAGCGGGCGCGGCGCGCAGTGTGCGTCGCGTAGCTCACAGTTCGGCTCCCTGAATTTGAACCGCCAAGTCGCCAAGCCGCCAAGTGCCGTGAGCGACCCAGCAAAACGAAGTGCACCACGGGACTCAGAGAAATTTGGGGTCCAATGCTGGCACTGGTCGAAATATCTACGAGTAGATACTTCCGTGCGCGTTCCACTCTGTTCCCCCCAATTCCTGTGCATTCTCAGGTGCATTCATTGCTGTTGAGACGACCTGAGCACTTGGCGACTTGGCGGTCTCTCCCTCTCTTCGTCCGCGACGCCGAAGGCTTTGACGGGCGCGCCGTGGTGCGTGACCATCAACCCAATCACCGCTCGGGATTCAATGACGCCAGGCTTGGTTTTCGTGGGTGATTTGCTTCACGGCGTGGGGCACGGGTTCGCCGTAGGCTTGCTCGTAGGCGCGGGCGGCGGCGGCGCGGATGGCTTTCGGATCTTGGGCGATCAGCTGAGTCAGCAGCTCTGCGACGCCTTCTCGAGCGACGCGACGACCAATCCGCTGCTCGGGATGGAGTCCGAGTTCGTTCGAGACGGCGGTCAGGACGCCGAGCGCGGCGTACCAATACACGCCGCCGCCGGAGTGCGCGTCCAGCAAGAGCGAGGAGAGCACGATCAATTCGAGCATTGGTGAATCGGGCGCCTCGACGAGCTGCGCCATGTAGGCTGAGAATTCGGAATTGACTCGCTCTTGCATGCTGCCGATCGGCGCGTTGAGTGGATCTTCGACGCCGAGCATCGTGCAAAGCGCGGCAGGCACTGCGCGAAGACCACGCGCAAAGTCCAGGCGGTGCTCCACCTCATGGCGCTCGATGCCGAGCACGTAGGGTTCGCGCAACCGCAAGAATGCAGCGTAGTTGCGTTTGGACATCAAGTCGTCGTGCAATTCGTCCCAGGCGTAGAGTTCGGAGTTGGCGACTCGTAGGTGCAAGTCCGTGCTGTAGTCGGCCTCTGGAATCAGCCGCTCCGGGACGCGCAATTCGTGGCGCCCGTCGGCAAGGGTCGCACGCCAACGGCGCACCAATGCGCGGCGTTTGGCCAACAACTTGCCGACTTCGATCACGTGCGGATCTGCGCTGAGCGCTGCGAAGTGTTTACGGATCGCCGCGCCGACCGCCTTTTCCAGCGGTCCCACCCAGGGCAAGCCTTGTTCGCGAGTCTCATCGTCGACCAGCTGCGCGGGTTCGTCGGGCGCTAGCGCAGGAAGCACCGTGCGCACCAGGTCGCTCTCGATCTGATCCAGCAAGACGAGCGCGGCCGGCGTGCGCGGCCGCGTGTAACCCAAGGCGCCGAAGCGAACGCGCAGTGTATCCAGCCGCCACAGATCGAGCGTGCGCACGAGCGTGCTGCCCGCGCGATACTCCGATTCGCGTTCAACGTAGAAGCTCATCGAGAGCGGCACCACCCGCTGTCGTTGCTGGAGCGTCTCCACATCCACGAAGTAGGGCAAATTGCGGCGCTTGAGCTGGGCGGCGAGTTCGTTGCCGGCGTTGTGAAAACGCTGAATTTCCGGGCTGTCCGCGTTGCCATCCTCGACGCGCGTCACCCAGCCGGAGGCATCGAGCAGCTTGCCGAGCGCAGCCACGGTGTCCACGCCGAGGGCGCGCTCGGCGATTGGCCCAGTGAGCTGCGCGCGCGTTTCATTGAGATCCGAACCGGTGGCACCATTGCTAGTTTTGACGACGAAGGTTGCCAGCTCGTCACCCAGAACGCGGCCCGCGTCGGTTTGGCGCGGATCGAACGGACGCAACCAACGCGCGGCCAGCACGCCCAACGTGCTCACCAGTCCGATTGCGCAGAGAGTGCCGAGCGTGAACCACGGTCCACGCGCGCGAGGCCCAGGCAGAGGGCCGAGCGCGTCGTAGGCTCGAGCCACTGCGTCGGTATCGTAGAAGTCGAACTCCGCAGAAGGTGGAGCGACGAGCAGCGCGGCAACGCGCAGAAGATTCGACGGCGTATCATCCCCTGTCGAGCGTCGCGCGAGGTCGAGCAATCGACGCAAACGCCGACCGGCGATCAGGCGCTGCAGCGGATCGAGCACGCGCAGCGCAGCATATGCAGCGATCGACGATTGGGCCTCGACCCCGCGCGCAAGCGCCGCCCGAACGTCATCGCGCAGCGTCACAGGCCCAGATCGAGCCCCTGTGCGCGCAGGCGTTCACGAGCTTGGTCGGCGCGGCGAGCCCAGGACACCGACAGTCCACAAAACAGCGCTGCGAGCAGGGAGAGGGGCAGCAGCAAAATCGCGAGCAGCGAGAGTAGCCCGTTGTACAGCGAGAACCCGACCCAGGCCGCGAACAAGAAGAACGAAACGCCCGTGAGCACGACGCCGGAAACCGCGGCTTTGCCGCTGCCGCGCGTCAACTTGAAGCCGAACCACGCGCCGCTCAGGCCAAGCGCGAACATCAGCAGCACGATCGGCGTCGTGATGGCGGTGAACCGAACCGCGAGCGCGGTTTGCAAACACAGCACCAAGGTGAGAACTCCCCAAAGCAACAAGGTGCCACCGCCGATTTTCACTTGGCTGGGCACGGTGACTGCCTGCAAGTCAGCGTCTTGCGTGTCCCCGCTGTTCATCGCTGCCCCGTATTGCTGGTTCATTTGCCGAGCTCGTGACTCTAACCGATTCACTAGCCCCGTGTCAGCCACCGTCAGCAGAGTGCCCCAGCGGCAAGTCGATCGTGCTAAATCGAGCCCATGGCTCGCACAATCGCGGCGGTCGTGGGTGGTAGCGTGGCAGGTCTCTTGGCTGCGCGAGTCTTGAGCTCCGCGTTCGAGCG
Organism: Polyangiaceae bacterium; assembly: GCA_035634635.1. Lineage (GTDB taxonomy): Bacteria > Myxococcota_A > Polyangia > Polyangiales > Polyangiaceae > PMG-095. Next base: position 143,651 of record DASQCO010000153.1, on the reverse strand, counting down.
CGTGCTGCTCTTCGAACGCGACGATTTGAGCGAGGCCGGGCCCCGCAAGGGTGTACCGCAGGCGCACCACTCGCACGTGTTGCTTGGCGCGGGCTCTGCTGCGCTCGACCGCTTGTTTCCGGGATTGTTTTCGGCAATCGCTGAGGCTGGCGGCTTACACGTCGACCAAGCCCAGTACAACAATTGGTATCACTTCGGTCGCTGGAAACGGCGCTTCGAATCGGGGATCTTCGGCCACTTGCAGAGCCGCGTGTTGCTCGAGGCAGAGTTGCGGAAGCGCGTGCTGGCGCTGCCGAACGTGCACGTCAGACAGGCCGCCATCGACAACATTGCCTGGCCTTCGGGAAAGCCCGAGCTCGCCATCGGCGCAGAGCGGGTCGGAGTCGACTTCTTGGTCGACGCTTCAGGGCGAGGCTCCAAATTACCCGAGCAATTCGCCGCAGCGGGCTTCGAGCGCCCGCGCGAGGACACCGTGGTCGTGGACGTGATGTACACCTCCGCGCGTTATTCTTCGGCGCAGAAGCGCAATTGGCTCGGCATCCTGCTCTACCCCACGCCGCCCAACGACCGGCGCGCGGGCGCCGTGCTGCCGCTCGAAAAGGGCGAAGTGATCGTGTCACTGTTCGGCTGGTGCGGTGAACGCGCCGGCTACGACGACGCTTCCTTTCGAGCATTTGCCGAGAGCCTGCCGCAACCAGAGATCGCCGAGTTTCTGGCGGGCGCGACGCGCCTCACCGACTTTCATCGGTATCACTACCGCGAGGCGCGGCTGCGCCATTACACGTCGCTCGCGCGCCGTCCGTCACGCACGATCGCGATGGGTGACGCGCTGTGTAGCGTCGACCCCGTGTTCGGCCAAGGCATGACTGTGGCGGCGCTTTCGGCGGAGGTGCTCGAGCAGTGTTTGCGCGAGTCCAGAGGTGATCCGTCAGCCGCGTTTTGGGCGCGCGTGCCCACAGCCTATCGAACCGCGTGGGAGCTCTCGACGACCGAAGATTTCCGGTATCCCGAAGTCACCGGGCAACGTCCCTTCGGCACGCGACTCGCCCATTGGTACACGGCACAAATCCATCGGTTGACCGCGTCGGACGATGACGTGTACCGGCGTTTTTCGCGGGTCATGCACTTGATGAGCCCACCGTCGCACCTGTTTCATCCAAACGTGGTGCGGAAGGTGTTGCTGCAAACGCTCCACCGAAGCACCGCCGACGCCGAGCCACGCCCGCATTCACCCGCCGCTCCCGAACATTTGCAGTAGCGCGGGCAGCTCGGCCACTCTCAGAAGCTGCACGTAGCAGCGCAACTTCCGGTCGGCTGCTTGCCGCTCATCAGCCAATAGTGGTTATCGATCGCGGCTTGGTCGAGCGCGTGATCGTAGATCGCGACCTTGGCGATTGCGCCTTTGAAGAAGCTCTCCGTCGTCATGGTGGCAATGTTGAGCGCGCTGCCATTCGCCTTGGGGATCACGTCGTATTGGCTCATGCACCCAGTCTGGCCATGCGAACCGTGGTTCCACTTCACGCCATTGACCCAAATGTCGATCGAACCGGGCGACTTCGCAGTATTTTGGCAGTCGGACGGCTGCTTCAGCGTCGTGTACGAACCAACCACGTGATACCACGTGCCCGCCATCATCAGACCCGCAGTCGGCTGCCAATCCGCCGCGGATCCCAGGCCAGCACTCGGATTGAACACGTTACGCCGAGATGCGGTTCGGACGATTCGGACTCTCGCCCGTTTTCGTGTTGTACATGCGAGCTTCCCATTCGCAGGTCGGGCTGTAGTCCTCGCACTTGCCCATCCAATCCACGTAACCGCTCACGCCGTCGTCATTCGGAAACTGCAGCACGTCCGGGCGTAGCCAGGCTTCCCAGGTCAGCGTCCCGGTCGTCGGGATCGAAAACACCGCGCTCGAAGGCACGGTCAGATACTGCTGTGCGCCGTCAAAGGCCGCGCCGCGATCACCATTGGCTAGCTCGGCCGCGGCTGGCGTGCCGGTACCACGATAGCTTCCGTCGTGGCCATTGCCCGTGAGATCTGGCTCTTTCATAGGCGCTCGATTCATCGCCCAGAATGCGACGGGGTGCTCGGCCAGAATCGCCTGATCGTAGCTGCTCGCGTTGCCGGCACCGCCAGCGCTGTTGCGGCCACCGCTGCCCGCGCCGCCCACTGCGGCACTCGCGCCACCCGAGGCCGATCCGCCACTCGAGTTTGCTCCAGCGTGGGCGCTTCCTCCGCCGTGAGCGTTTCCGCCAACGGGTGCGCTGCCTCCGACGTGCGAGCTGCCCCCCACGCCTGATCGACCGCCCGTGTCTGAACCGCCGCCACTCACGCCCACTGCACTCGAATAGCCGCCCGCGCTGGGCTGCGTTCCCCCGCCGGAATGACCACCAGTGTTCGTATTGCCAGCTATCGCGCCACTACCCGACACGCCGGGCTGCCCGGAGGGCGGCGCGTCACTCGACGAACACGCGAGCAGCACCCCGTGCAGCAGCAGGCCAATCAAAACGGCGATGTGCATCGAGTTAGCAAGTCGCACGACAACGATGTGCCCCAACTCGCGCCAGGCGGTTCAAGAAATTTTTCGACCGCCAACCAATGACTGGTCGCGGCACGCACCCCCGACGACAATTCGCTCATTTGCCCGCGTGCTCCGTCGTTGGCGAGCTCGCGGCAAGGCCGCGTTGCTGCGCGTGCAAGAGCGCTTGGCTCGCGTGCTCAATCCAGACCAGCTCCGTCCCGCACGCTCGGGCTTGCTCGGTTCGCAAACGCGCGCGGTTGCCCGCGTCGCGCTTGCGGCTCTTCCCGCCCAAATCTCGGATGTAAATGGCCGAGATTCGGCCCGGGTACTGCTCGGCTAGTTCCAGATAGACCTCGGGATCGCGCTCGCCGCTGTCGCCGATCAAGACGAATGGCAACTCGGGATACGTCTCGAGCAAATCGCGCACGGCCGACGATTTGTGGTCAACCGGAGGAGAATCGTGCAAACCGATGTCGCGAAGCAACAATGGCCCGCGGGGCAACTCGTGATACTCGATGAAATCGACCAGAAAGTCGTACAGGTTCCAGGGACTCTTGGAGACGTAGAAGACTGGATTGTTGGCGGCCCCAGAGGCACCGCGCGCGAGCGCGCGATACAGCTCGCTCGTTCCGTCAAAGGCCAAGCGCGTGAACGCGCTTCCCGATAGCGTCACCCAAATCATCTTGAGCGTGTGCGTGACGTGCGTCTGGAGCACCGTATCGTCGATATCGCTAATGATGCCGAAAGTGGCGCTAGCGCCCGGGATCAGAATCTCCGCAGCGGCGCGCACGGGCACGAGGCCACGCACCTTCGCGGCGACCACCTCGACCTCGGCGTGCGTCCAGCCCTCAGCGTCCGGCAGATCGGGCGAGACCACGGGCAGCTCGAAGTAGCCCTCGTCGTCGGTGACCCCAGCAGCGGTGCTGCGGCCGAGCCGCGCCGACAGGGTTGCGTCAGGCAATTCTCGCGAGAAAAAGCGATGCAGCATGCGGCGAAAGCTCTTCAAGGCAGAGTCCGCCGGTAATGAGCGCTCGAGCGCCGACGCTTCGAGCACGCGCCCTCGCAACACGACCAGTGCCGCGGTGCCGAAAGCGCGGTAGGCCACCACCTGGAGCGGTCCCAAGCGCCCGAAGCGTTGCCTGAGCCCCCAGCGCACGCGATCAATCACGAGCTCGACGCGCGAAAGGAGTCGCACGACGCGAGACACTCGCCGTTGTCGGCGTCGAGCCTCGCTCGTGGCTTGGGTCTCTTCGAGCGCTTCGGGCATCGACAAACCCGTGTATAGTGTCTGCTTCAGAGTGGCAATTCCTCCGTTGGGTCGGCGACAGATCGTGTGGGCTGGTGCGGCGCTCGTGGCTAGCTCGACCGCCGGCGTTTGGTTTTGGCCTTCTGCAAAAGAGCGAGCTGCCTACCCCTTCGCGCGGCGTGTGACCGGCGACGCCGACCCACTCTGGAACCTGCCACCAGAAAAAGTGCTGGCTGCCACGGCTGAAGACGCCGCTCGCCTCAGACAGCTCATCCAGAGCTTGAACGCAGCGACCGAGCGACTCGAAACACTCGAACCGCGCCTAGCCAACGCTAAAACCGGCGAGCTGTCAGCAGATCAGCGCGAACAGCTGCGCCAATTTTGGTGGCAAGTCTTCGAGCCGATTTTGGCGATCGACGAGCTGAAGAGTCGTTACTCGGGTTGGTACGGGCTCGACTATCAACACCACGCGCTGCTTCACGCGCGGAGCTATGCCCTAAGCTTCACCGCGCTGTGCGCCCAAGTAGATGCTGGGCTGCGCCTGCTCAGCGCGCTGGACAAGAAGCCGCTCTTGCCCGTCTTGTTCGACGAGGCCATGCCGCAGCTGGGGCTTCCGGCTCGAACCTTCAGCGGCCTACGAAACCAACTCGGCCGCGCCAGCGATCTGCTGCTCGTTCCCCTGGGCAATCAATGGTACGAGCGTTGGATCGCCGCGCACCTGGCTCAGGATCAGCCGTTCACACCGTTGCTCGCCGAGCTCGAGCCGCTCAGGCGCCGCGCCCTCGCGCGCGTGCTCACCCCGACGCTCAACGGCCTAGAAAACAAGCTCGATCAAGCCAAAAGCATGCTCTTCCAGCGCTGGTTTCCAGTGCAGCGGAACTTCGCGACCTGGGCCGGCGACACGCGCGTGACCGAGCTCGATCGGCGCTTGATCAGCGATCAGCAGCTGGCAGCCTTCAAAGCCGCGCTCGAGCCGGGCGACATCATTTTGGAGCGACGCAACTGGTATCTGTCGAACATCGGCTTACCCGGCTTTTGGCCGCACGCCGCGCTGTACGTCGGCACACGATCCCAAATCCTAGCGGCCCTCGCCGACGACCCGGAAGTGCAACGCACCTTCGGCAATCTGGGAGCGCATTTCACCGAGCACTACCCGCAGGCGTGGGCGAGCCTCGCCGAGCACGACGCGGCGGGTCACGAGCATTGTGTGATTGAAGCCGTCAGCGAGGGCGTGTGCACGGCCTCACTCGAGCACTCTTGCGCGGCCGACTACGTCGCGGCGCTGCGACCGCGAGTTTCGAAAGCGACGCGCGCTTTGGCGATCGCGCGCAGCCTGCACTACTGGGGCAGGCCCTACGACTTCAATTTCGACTTCGCGACCGACGACGCGGTCGTCTGCTCGGAGCTGGTCGTCAAAGCCTACGAACCCGCGCCGGATATGTCTGGGATCGACGTGCCGTACGTCGAAATCGTCGGGCGGCGCGCGGTGCCACCGACGGAAATTGCCCGATATTTCCGCGACCATCGCGGCAAACCCGAGCAACGACTCGACTTCGTGTACTTCCTCGAAGGGCGCGAGCACGAGCAGCAAGCAGTCGTCGCGGATGCCGACGCGCTGGCCGCAACTTGCGAGCGTCCCAAATGGGACATCGTGCAGCCTTAGAGCCAGTTCAATACCGGGTGTTCAATACCAAAGCTTGAACGTGCCGCTCGCGTGGAGCAACGCGAGCCTTCAGCGCGTCATTCCAGAACGCCGCATTCTAGCGTGTCAGCCGATTCAGGTACGCAACTGCGCGTTCGCTGCCGCGAAGGCCGCGGCCACGAAGTCGCAAAACGCAACTACCCGCGCCGGGAGTTGTTTCATCGAGGGATACATCAAGTACAGCGTGGCTCCCCGCGCATGAAACGCGGGCAGTACGCGCACGAGGCGACCGGCAGCGACGTCTGCTGCACAATTGAGTTGCGGCAAAATTCCGATGCCAGCAGCGGCGATGACCATTGCCCGAACGAATCCCAGATCGTCTCCACCGATGCGTCCGCGAACGGCGACGTCCCTTGCATCGGTCGCACTATGCAACGTCCAGGTCCGCGTCAGCTCGCTCGCCCGAAAGACGACGCATTGATGGCGCTCGAGCTCCTCCAAAGACCGGGGCGCGCCGTGCTTGCTCAAGTAAGCCGGCGACGCATAGAGGGCGTGCGAAATCTCGCCGAGTTTTCGCGCGATCAGCGACGAATCGCCCAACCGACTCGTCGCGCGTAGCGCGACGTCGAAGCCTTCGTCGACCAAGTGACTGTGTTGATTGGTGAGCGCGAAATCCAACGTCACTTGCGGGTACCGCTCCGCAAAGTCGACGAGTACACTCGAGAGAAACGTCGTGCACAGCTCGTTGGGCGCGGAGATGCGCAGACGACCTTTGGGTTTGCGAGTCGCGGGCTCGAGCGCCACAGCCGCGCTCCTCACTTTCATCACCGCGGGCGCGACTGACACGAAGAGTTCGCGACCATCCGTGGTCGGCTTCACCGTCCGAGTCGTTCGATGGAGCAACCTCACGCCGGACTGCGCTTCCAATCGAGCGACGGCGCGACTGACGTTCGAAGTAGGAACCCGGAGTTCACGCGCCGCGCTGGCGAAGCCACCCTTTTCTACGACGCGCACGAACACCGCAAGATCATCCAGGCTGAGCTCCGCCATCACCCGCAGTATACGGCACGCGGCCCCTCCAGCGCACCCGCACGTCGCGACGCGCTAGAGAAAGCTCAGCGTGCCTTGAACGGGTCCGAGAGATTGAACCGCCGAGCCGCAGAGGCCGCAGAGATCAGAAGGGAGTTGGGGGGTTACTCTGGCGCCCGAGCGTTCACGCGGAAACGTCGTGCGCGACTTGGTCGTAGATAGGTCGCACCACGAGTTGAATCGCGAACCCCAACAACATCGGATGCTGCGCCGTGTCCTTCGCTTGCTGGGGGGTGTTGAACGCTCTGCGGCCTCTGCGGCTCGGCGGTTAAAACTCAGGGAGTGTTCAGAGCCGGGAACGCGGCGTCCTGTGAGGTGCGACGCTGGATCGCGAGCGCCCCCTCTCCTCTCACCCGCCGTCCGCTCGTTGCAGCGAAAAGTCTATGTGCAGTGAGACCTCATCGGAAATGGCGAGACCGCCTTCGAGCAGCTTGTTGAAGGTCATGCCAAAGTCCGAGCGCTTCAGCTTCGTGACCGCGCGACCGCCGAGGCGTGGCTGGCCGTTGTGGTCAGCGGCGATACTGGACAGCTCGGCCACGTCGAGGGTGATCGCTCGAGTCACGCCGTGCATCGTCAATAGACCGCCGATTTCGAGCGAATCGACACCGGTTGCAAAAACCCGGCTCGACTGAAACGTGAGCAGCGGGAAGTGCTCGGCGTCGAAAAAGTCCGCACTGCGCAGGTGCGCATCGCGCTGAGCCGAACGGGTATCGATCGATTCGACCGGGATCGCCGCGCGAATCTCGGCGGCAGCCGGGTTCGCCGCATCGTACCGAACGCTCCCGCTCACCCGCGCGAATACACCGCGCACGTTGGTAACCATCAAATGCCGCACGCTAAAGGCAACCGTGGTGTGAATTGGGTCGATCGACCATTGGGTAATCGCGTCTCGAGTCATCGTGTTCATGGCTCGGAAGATGCGCCTGCGCGCTCGACCCCGGTAGCCACGCAAGCCGGCGAACAGCGTTGCGATTTCGGTGTGAATCGCTTGGTCGGTAGGGAAAGTTGGCGACTTGGCTTCGACCGGGAAAAGGGGGACACTGCCGAACGGCCCAGGGAGGCCGCTCGAATGTCGAATCAGCGCTTGGGAATCGAGGGACATCGCGTTCGGCCTAGTCGAGGGTTTTACTCAATCAGCGCGTGCACTCTACCGCTGACCGGTGTTTGCTTCGCGTTGCTCGCGGCATGCGGTCCAACGCGCTCGTCGCAACTGGGCAGCTCAACGGCGGGCAGCGCACCACTGCCTGTGGCGGCCGCTGGCGCGACGCCGAGCGCAGCAGCGGGTAGCGGCGCGGGAGGCAGTGCTGGCCAAGCGGCTACAGCGATCGAAAGCGGAGGAAGCGCGGGTAGCTCTTCTGGCGGCAGCGGCGGATCGAGCGCAGGCGCAGCCGGCGTCGGAGGGCTCAGCGCCGGCAGCAGCCTGCCATTGCCAACCCAACTGATCATCTCTGGACCGAACGACTTGTGGCACCCCGGAACTCTGACCGAATTGGAGGGCGGCGACGCGGACCCAATCGTCGATGGCAGCACGACGTACCAAACGTTCGACGGATTCGGCGGAACGTTCAACGAGCTGTCTTGGCGTTATCTGTCGCTGCTCTCCGAGAGCGACCGTGCCAAGGCCCTGCAGCTGCTGTTCGGCGCAGACGGCGCGCGCTTCGTCTTCGGTCGATTGCCGATCGGCGCCAACGAATACGCCGCGGATCGCTACACGCTCGACATGACCGACGGCAACACGCCGGATCCGCAGCTTGAAAAATTCTCCATCCAGCGCGATCTGACTGGGCTCATTCCGTACGTCAAAGCTGCACTCGCGCTCAAGCCCAATCTTCGGTTTCTGGCCGCGCCGTGGACGCCACCCACCTGGATGAAAACGAACGGAGACTACGACGGCGGGACCATGAAAGACGACGCGACGACGCTCGCCGCGTTCGCGCTCTACTTGAGCAAGTACGTTCAGGAGTACGCCAAGCAAGGCATCAACGTGCAGACCATCGCCGTGCAGCGCGAGCCAAGCTTTACCGAGAACTCCCCGTCTTGCTTGTGGTCGCAGAACACGTACACGAAATTCGTCCAGACGTTCTTACCCGAGACGTTCAGCGCACAGAACATCCATGCTCAGCTCTACCTCGGGCTGATGGAGAACAACACGAGCGGCAGTACGGACGCGGCTCTCGTCGATGCCGCAATGAATGATCCCAAGTTGATGCTGTTTTTCAGTGGCTTCGGCTTCGAGTGGGGCATGGTCGATCAGGTAGCGCGGGTCACGCCTTCGAACCTGCCTATCCTCCAAACCGAACATCTGCCAGGCAATTTCCCTTGGCTCTCGAGCTTTCAGAAGGACAAGGCACCCAACGACTACGTCTATGCAACCGAGAGCTGGAAGCTGATCAGCCAGTGGTTGAAGGCGGGAGCGACTGCCTACATCACCAAACACCTGGTGCTGGACAGCGTAGGCCAAGGCCTCAGCACGAGAAATTGGCCGCAGAATTCACTGCTGGTCGTCGACACCGCGACCCATGCGCTGACGGTCACACCGGCATTCTACGTATTCCAGCATTTTTCTCGCTTCATCGCCCCAGGCGCCAGGCGCAAGGCCGCGCTGACGCAACTCTCGACGCTCGACGTCCTGGCATTCGAGAACCCCGACCGCAGCGTCGCGACTGTCATGTTCAACTCCGGCGCCGAGCGAGAGCTAACCGTGGCCACCGGGGGAACCAAGTATCGGTTCACGCTTCCGGCCAATAGCTTCGCAACCGTGTTCAAGGCCGCGCCAGCACCGATCGCTCGCTGAGCGTCTTCGCCTGACCTGCGAACGAGCAGCAGCCGACGAATTTTCCCATGACAACGCGCTGCCCATTTCGAATATCGGCCGCGATCGCGCACTCGCGTTCTTGATCACAAAAAGCGCGAGTGCGCTGACGAATTGCGCTGTCTAACGACAGTTGCCAATTACGTATCTGCTCAGCTGAACTTTGCCGATGGCATTGCACATCGTGCATCAATGAAGCGATACGTAGCGTGGAACTTCTCACCTTGTGAGTCGTTAGCGCTCGTGCTCTGCTCGCAAAGCTCACCGGGGGTGAGTCATTAAAGTGTTGGGAGGAATGTGTCATGTTGAAGTCCAGCGTTCTTGGATCTCTGGCGATTGTTCCGTTTTTGATGGTGGGTTGTGGTTCCGACGATTCGACTGATGGCCCGAGCGCTGGAAAGGGTGGAACGAACTCGGCCGGCGCCAGCTCGGGCGGCTCTGGCGGCGCGCACGCGGGCTCGGGCGGCACCCCCGCCGCAACCGCGGGTAAAGGAGGAGAGAGCACGATTGCCGGCATGGGCGGCTCCGAAGACGACATGGGCGGCGCGGGCGGCGCGGCTGGAGAGGACACGGGCGGCACGGGCGGTTCTAGCGGTGGGTCTGCCGGACACGGCGGCACGAGCGGAGGCGGCACGAGCGGCTCTGCCGGAGCAAGCGCAGGACACGGAGGCACCGCGGGCGGTACTGGCGGAACAGGAGGCAGCGGCGGCACGGCGGGGAACGGCGGGTCGAGCGGCGGCACGGCGGGCGCGGGCGGCGGAACCGCGTGCACCACGAGCAATCAATGCGCGAGCTCGCAAGTGTGCATTTCCAGCCTTTGCACGATGTGTGAAGCCGTCACGTATTCCGGCGGGAATACGGTGTACTTCGTCGATCCTACGAACGGCAGTGACTCGAACGGTACGGGCAGCGCCAAGGCGGGAGGCCAAGCCGCCAATGCCTGCGCGTTCAAGACCATTACCCGCGCGCTGCAGGTGATCGGTAGTCCGACGCAAGCGTCCGGTGCAGTGATCAAGGTCAAAGGCAATGTGAGCACGGCGACGGGCGAGACATTCCCGATTTCCGTGCCGCAGTACGTAGTGATTCAGGGCGCGACCGCACCGGTCACCGTGACCCTCGCCGCGAACAAGTACGGGTTCACCTTCGCCGGCACCGGCTCAGTGCTGAAGGATCTCGTGCTCGAAGGTGGCGGAATCTCCGACGCCGCAGTGCGTCTCGCGACCGCAGACGTCAACGCGACGTTGGACGCGGTGACGATTCAAAGCACCGCGGGTACAGGCATCGACGTAACCGCCGGTACCCTCACGCTCCTGACCGGTACGACAGTGCAACTGGCGGGCACCACCGCAGCTCACCAAGAAGGCATCACGGTCGAAGGCACTGGCAAGTTGGTAGCCAAGCTCACCAGCGGCAAAATCTCGGTGATCAAGAACACGGCCCAAGGCATCCGTGTGATCGAGCGCGGTTCGGTGGATTTGCAGGGCGTCGTTACCAGCAACACGTCCGCGACGCCCACGAGCTTCACGGGCACGCTCGTGGTCAGCCAAAACAACGACGCGAACATCGAGATCAACCAAACCGGCGGCACCACACCACGCCCTCTGAATACGCTCAAAGGCGTGTTGGCCACGGGCAGCGCTGGTGATGGCCTCCTCATATTCGGCGGTTCGGCGGCGTCCGTCCGCAAATCGGTGTTCGTCGGCAATGCCGAGAGCGGCATTCATTTGCGGCACACGGGCACGCGCGCGACCGGCGTCAATGACATCACCAACGTGGACTTGGGCAAAGCCAATGATCCTGGCTTGAACGTAGTTCAGGGTGCGAACGACCAACTCAACAACAAGAGCGCCGGCATTTGCATCGACCTCGATCCGGCTCAAACGCTGACCGTCAATGCCCAGGGCAACACCTTCGCCGTTCCCGACTGCAGCACGACCACCGCAACCCTCACCAAGAACAAAGGGGATTGCGCGCCGGTCACCAACAAGCCTGACGACATCGGGTGGGAATGGGTAACCAATCAGAACACTTCGAACGTCACGGTAGACGCGGCAAAATGCAACTGATCGGCGCTCATCACTAGCTGAGCGAGCGCCGCCACGCTCGCTCAACGGCAGGCGCGCACCGTCTTCAGAAAGCACGGCCTCCGCGCCTCCCGCGCCCCACACTGACGACAGAGGCTCTCGGACTCGAGCAAGGGCAACGTTGCCACGCCCGAGTCCGAGGCTTTGGCAGCGCGAGCCCACCTGGCTAGCTACGGGGAAGTACGCTAGCTTGAGGGGAATGCCCGAAGGCGCGCATTCGACCACCAACGTTGGCTCCGAAGCGGGTGGGTTTCGAATTCTGGGCAGCACCGACGGGAACCTACGCATCGCCGCCTGGGGCTATTGGCCCGCTGATGTGGTGAGCGCGTTCAATTCCAAGGCACCAGCGGCCACGCAAGCGCTAGTTGCGGTGGGCGTCTTCGTCTTCGACTGCAAGGACCTCAAGCCTCAGGGCGCCGAGGGCCAGGACGCAATTCGCGCGCTATTTCGCACACTCGCACGGTTGCCCTTTGCCAAGGGATTAATCGTCAAAGGGAACGCGATGACGTGCATGCAGCTCTCGCGGCTGCTGCGCGAATGCGGCGCCGAGAAACGGATCGAATTTGCGGATGCAGAGGATTTCGGCAGCTGACGTCACCTGAACTGAGCAGTGTTTTCTCGCAGAACTCGAGTTGGAGGAGATCACGAATGGGATCAGCAGAAGACGATGTAACCAAGGTCATCTACAAGTTCTACGACGCACTCGAAGACCTGCTGAGGGCGCGCGGCACCGCCGCCATGGACGAGATCTGGCATCACACCGACTACGCGACGACCTCGCACCCATTTGGAAGCTGGGCGCGAGGCTGGACCGAGGTCAAAGTGAACTGGGACGAGGGCGCCGCCGTGTTCGGTGTGTACAAGGGGCACGAACATCGCAGCGACCGCATCGGCGGCATTCACGATCTCAAAGTCGTCGTGTTAGGCGACGCCGCGTATGGCACAGGGATCTACCGTTCGAAGCTGTACATGTCCGACGGCGAGCTCAACCTTTCCCTCAATTGCACGAATATCGTGCACCGCATCGATGGGGTTTGGAAAATCGTGCATCACCACGCCGACCAAGCGCAGCCGGATTGGCAGGCAGCGATTGGGCGCATGGTACAGGCCGGTAGCAGCTGACGGCGCCTGAGACGAGTCTGTGGGCAGCGTGCTAGTTTGCCGCCCATGATTCGCTGTCGCTCGAGCCTGGCCCAGATCGCCTTTGCCGCTTCACTGTCCGCCGCTTGCCATGGCGGCGCACCGAATGCTGCGCAAAATCCGGGTAGCGTGAGCTCGAGCACGGCAAGCGCGGCTCGAGCCAGCACGGACAGCAACGGTGAGTGCACGGCGGGCACCCTTCCCTCGCGAAAGGCGCTGGTGACGAACATCTTCACAGCCGATCCGTCCGCCCATGTGTTCGGGGACACGCTCTACGTCTACCCCTCACATGATTTGGAGCATAACCCGGCGCCCAACAACAACGGCGACCACTACGCGATGAAGGACTACCACGTGCTGTCCTTCGATCATGCGGCGTGCCCCAAAGCGATCGATCATGGCGAAGCCCTGAACGTCAAGGACGTCCCCTGGGCATCACAGCAGATGTGGGCTCCGGACGCGGCGTTCAAGAACGGAACGTACTTCTTGTACTTTCCAGCCCGTGACAAGAGCGGTGTGTTCCGGATTGGCGTCGCCAAGAGCACTTCACCGGTTGGACCCTTCAGCGCAGAACCGCAGCCGATCGCGGGCAGTTTCAGCATCGATCCTGCCGTATTCATCGACGATGACGGGCAGGCGTACATGTACTTTGGCGGCATCTGGGGTGGACAATTGCAGAACTTTCGCGGTGGTACGTTCGACGCGCACGGCACCCTACCCGGCGCCAAGGAGAAAGCGCTCGGGCCTCGCTTCGCGAAGCTCTCGGCGGACATGACCAGCTTCGAAGGCGCGGTGAGCGAACTCAGCATCGTCGACGTCGAGAAGAAACCGCTCGAACAGGGCGACAATCAGCGACGTTTTTTCGAAGGTGTGTGGATGCACAAGTACAACGGCGTCTACTACCTGTCGTACTCGACCGGAGATACTCACTTCCTCGTGTATGCCACCGCCCGCACACCGAACGGTCCCTTCGTCTACCAGGGCCGGCTGCTGACGCCCGTGGCTGGTTGGACGACGCACCACTCGATCGTGGAGTACAACGGCAAGTGGTACCTCTTCTACCATGACGACTCTTTGTCCGGTGCTGACAACAAGCGTTCGGTCAAGGTGATGGAGCTGGCCCACGGAGCCGACGGCAGCATCCCGACGCTGACGCCCTAGAGCGGCATCTTTGCCGACGGGCACGCAGTCGTTCGGGATCGGCAATTACCAACATCGGAGTTTGACCCTCGTTAGATTGGCAATTTCCGAAGTCGTAATCCGTGCACGGTGTGCCTGCGTCGGTTGCATACATCGGCCCGAGCGCGCTCACAGAACTGCAACAGTAGCGAGGTAAAACCTGCTGCCGCAAACGAGGGTTCGCGGCGGCGTTGTCTCACTCTGCGAAGCCAATGAGCTCGTCTCAGCGCTCGTCAGCTTCGGTGCGAGCGAGTGTGCGCGAGCGCCCATCGCGTGTGCGATTCAGTGTTCCGAGTGTAGCGATCGGGCATTTCTCGGGCATTTCACGGTGAGAGTCTTGCTGAGCCGCACACATGGACAACTAGTCACCCACGATAATGCGAGCAAAGGGACTTAAATGCACAGTCCTCTCGTCGTACGGACTGGTTGGTGGCGTTAGCCGCCAGGGCCAATCCCCGCACGAGAGAGCACTTCTACCCCCGTCCATGAACCGTCCCTTCGCCAAGCGCGGAAGCTTCGTCTTAGCCAGCCTGCTCGCCTGCGTGAGCGCGCTCGGCTGCAGCACCGACCCAGCCTCGACCGAACCGGCTGACGCGATCCAAGTGGGTGCGATCTTGCCGTTTACCGGCAAAGAGGCCGCGCTCGGCCGAAATATCGAGCAAGCAATGCTGCTCGCGATGGAGGACGTGAACCGCGCGGGTGGCATCGATGGCAAGCCGATCTCCGTGGTCAGCCGCGACAGCAACTCTGGCTCGGATCGCGGCCTGAACGAGCTCTTGAATCTGATCTACAACGACCAAGTTCAGTACCTGGTCGGGCCGGAAGAGACCGACCTGGCGAACGCGATCGTCCAAGACATCAAGGGACTGAACATCACCAACATTTTGCCCGGATATGCTGCGCCCTCCATTCAGCGCGCCAGCGCGACCGGCGCCTGGTACCGCTTGGCTCCCGCCGCGTTCGACATTGGCTGCGCGTTCGCGAGGCACGCCGAGGACGACGGCGTGGTGTCGGCAAACGCGTTGTCGATGACCGACGACTACAACTCAACGCTCGCCAGTGCCTTCAACCAACAGTACGCCCAGAGCGGCCGCGCATTGCCCTCGGTGACCGTACAAGCTGACCAATCGTCTTACTCCAGCGCCATCCAGCGCGCTCTCGACTTCAAGCCCGAGCGCACGGTGTTGAACGCCAACCCCGCGACGGGCGCTGAAGTCGTGACCGAATGGTCGATCGGCGACCGCCGAGGCTCTTGGTACCTGAGCCCGTTGCTGCGCGCTGATGCATTCCTGATCAACATCCCCTACGGCTCACTGAACGGAACGTTCGGCATCTCGCCATCGCTCAGCTTGCGCAGTGAGTGCGACTCGCTGAGCGGCTTCGATCACGGGACCATCACCTGCAAGCGCGGCAATGCCGCGCGATTCAGCGCTCATTTCGCCGAGCGTTGGGGCGGCACTCAGCCCTTTCCGGCTTCGCATTTGTATTACGATGCGGTCGTGCTGCTCGCGATGGGCATGCGCTACGCGGTGGCAACCACCGGCAAAATTCCGGCGGCCCCCGAGCTTCACCGCCTGATCCTGCAGTTGAACGACGACGCGAACCCGCCTGCGCGCTGGTACGATCTGGACGCGGCGTTTTCCGATCTGGGGAGCGGCAAGAAGCTGCGCTTCATCGGCTCGGGCGCGGAATACAGCTTCGACCGCTACGGCGCCGCACAGCACGTCGTCTTCGACACCTGGACCGTGTCCGCGCAGTCGTTCGTCGACACCGGCTCGTATTACGCAAGTTGTAACCCGCTCTAACCAGCGACTCGGCACTCGAACAAACTCAAAAAACCAAGAGGGAATCGGAGAAAAGTATGAACTTTAGACTGCAAGCGTTTTCATGTCTCGTCGGGCTAGCACTCGGAGTTTCGGCCTGCAGCAGCGACGGAAGCGCTGCAGCCGGCGGGAAGAAGACCGTGACGCGCACGACCCTCGCGGACAGCGAATTTCAGCCGAGCGACTTGGAAAAGACGGTGAATACGCTCGTCACCAAGATCGGCCAGACCGCGCCCGTGGACATGCAAATCGGCGTGACGCTCAAGCAGCTGAACACGTACTTCTTGCCGATCCAAATCGGCGCGAGCCGTGCCATCAGCGAGTTGAATCTGTCGGGCCAGGTCGTCGCGCCCCAATCCTCGGCCGGCAACGACGCCGTCGTGGAGGAAAACGACATCATGAACCAGCAGCTCAGCTCCGGCTACAACGGCATCGCTGTCGCGCCGTTCGAGGTAGGCAATCAGCCGCCCATCGACTCTGCAGCGGACTCGGATGTCCCAGTCGTGACCATCGACAGCGATCTCGCGTCGAGCAAGCGTGACCTGTACATGGGCACGATGAACTCCGAAGCAGGCAAGACCGCCGGCACCACGCTCACCTCGCTGATCACTGTCAACTCCGGCACGGTGATTCTGCTCGGGCATGACGACGCGGGTTGGCCGGACGGTTTCGACCGCACGAATGGCGCCAAAGCGGTGCTCGAAGGCGCCGGGTTCACCGTCGTCGTGCGACGCACGGATTGGTCGGAAACCGGTGAAGCCGCCGACGTCGACTTCATGAAGGACGCGATCACCAACGCCGATCCGCCGGTCGTCGGCATGATGGGCATGTTCTCGGATGCGTATCGCTGTGCCATCGCGGCCGAAGCCGTGGGCAAGACGGCGGATGACATCGCCATCGCCGCGTTCGACTTCGAGCCGAAGACGGTCGAATTCATGCGCAGCGGTATGATCAAGGCGACGCACGCGCAACGCCAATACTACATGGGCTACCTGACTCCGTACGTGCTCTACGGCTTCAAGGCGCTCGGCAAAGAGGCGACCAAAGCCATCTTGGCTCCGCAGATGGTCGACAACTACCGCTTCAACACCGGTCTTGACGTGATTCCCGCCGACAAGCTCGACTCTTACTACTCGTACCTCGACAAGCTCGGCATCGGCAACTCGCAGTGAGCTAATACGTCTCACTTTCGTTCCCCACGGGAGCCCACCATTTCGAAAATGTCGATATTCGTTGCGGACGACCTTAGGGCTCGGGTCGTCCGCGTCGATCTAGTGATTGTGATTGGTTTTTGCCGAGTAACCGCCGCAGCCGAGTTTCGTGCGTGAGCAAGCCGTGAAGCGTCTACTATCGATCATCTCCGTTCTCCTGCTTTCGACGCTGCCGCGCGCGCTCCACGCGCAGGATGCCGAAGGCGACAACTCCGAGGACGACCTCGATCTAGTCAAGCTGCTCAACGTGCAGGTGTCGACGGCAACCAAGACCAGCGAGAGCGTCGACGACGCGCCGGCGGTAATCACCGTCGTCACGCGTGAGGAGATTCATCGCTGGGGCTATCGCAACGTCGCAGAAGTATTGAATCGCTGTGTCGGTTTCTACTCGGTCGACGATCACATCCAACCGAACGTCGCCGTCCGCGGCGTGACGGGCGGCCTCGCTGCAGAGAGCAGCGTGTTCAAGGTGATGATCGACGGTCGCTCCGTGGCCTACCGGACGACGTCCGGCAACTGGCTCGGGGCGGAATTGATTCCGATGGAATCGATTCAGCAAATCGAAATCATTCGTGGCCCGGCCTCCGCGCTGTACGGCGCCGACGCGTTCCTGGGCGTGGTCAACATCGTCACTCGCAGCCCCGATGAAGCTCGCCCGGTGCAAGGGCGTGTTTTCGTGGGTTCTAGCGGCAGCAACCCGAGCGGCCAGTTCGATGTAGTGAGCAGCGGGCAGGCTGGCAAGTTCGACTTTCTCGTGGGCGCCGTCGGCGAATACGGCAGCCGCAGCGGCCTCAAGATGCCCTCCGAGTCCCCAGCTCCGGACATCCCGGCTTACGTCGGAGATCGCCGCACTGCCAACAACCTCGATCGTCGTTCATTGGGGCTCCAGGCACGAATCGGATACCGCGACCGCAAGGTCGGTCAGATCGTGGCCAGCGTCTACGCTTCCGGCTTCAGCCGTGGCGGTGACTTCGCGCAATGGTCCCAGCTCACCAATGGCACGGACTCCAACGGCGACAAGGTGGGCACGGTCATCTCGGAAGGGCAAATTCGGGCCAACATCGAAGGCCTGGTGCACGCCAGCAAGAAGCTCGACCTGTCACTGCAAGCCACCTACTTCCAAGGCGGAGTCTTGCCGGCGGATCATGTCGAGGTCGGCAGCTCGCTCTATTACGTGCGTCGAGACAACCACTATCGTGGCATCGACACGGTGCTCGAATCGCGTTGGATGCCCTCGCCGCGCTTCAATCTGATCACGGGCATGGAGACCGTGGTCGATCACGAAGCGCTACTCGCGCCCGATCTGATCATCCACTCGACGGGCAACGCGGTGCCGGGAGGCGCGGGACGGGACCGCAGCATCAACCTGACCAACGTGGGCATCTTCGTGAGCTCGAACCTCACGCTGATCGATCGTTACCTCAAGCTCACGGGCGGCCTTCGCTACGACAATCACAGCACCTACGGCAGCCAAATCACGGGGCGCGCGGGCGTCACTTCGCGCCTGACCAAGGCGCTCGGCATGAAGCTGCTCTACGGTAGCGCCTTCAAGGCGCCGTCCCCGTACTTGCTGTATGCAACGCCCCTCGGCCCAGGCGACGTGATTGGCAACTCATCACTCAAGCCGCAGCGCATCAGAACGCTCGAATATCAGCTCTCGCTCAGGCCCAACCAGTTCTTCGGCTTCAGCTCGGGCGTATCCGGGAATTGGCTGTACAACAAGGCCGAGTTCAGCCCGCAGGGCATCAACCAAGCCGCGCGCAACACCGCGAGTCAAACCACCTTCACGTGGGAAACGCGCGTGGACGCCAAGCACTACGACGACTACGCGGGCTACGCCTCATTCGAGCTCGTGAAATCGAAACGCGATCTCGGCGAGATCGGTTACGCCGCAGGGCTCGTCGGCACGGGCAACATCGTCTACCCGCCGTACATCGCTCGCCTCGGTCTGTCTGCAGCCTTGCCAAGCGTACCCAGCTTGCCGCTGACCGCCGGCCTCGAAGAGATGCTCGTCGGACCGCGCCACGCCGCCGATGCCAGCGTGCTCGCAAACGGCGCCCAGTTCGACCTCAAGGCGTACGCGACGACCAACGTGTTCATCACGACGCGCGACCTGTACTTGATCCCCGGCCATGAAACCGTGATCGCGCTGCGCGCCTACAACCTGTTCGCGGCGGGTGGCCCGGACCCCGGATTCTCGGCCTTCGAATATCCGCTCCCGCCACGCGAACTGATGCTCGAATTGCGGCATACGTACTGAGTTTCGGCGCGCTACCCAGTATTGTCGGGCGGTTCGCTTGCGCGCGGCGAGCCTTGTCAAGAGTCTTTCCTGAGCGCCCGCAGCGCTCCGGCTCGCGCGAAAGTACGTCACAGCGCGAAGGTTCCGCGTATCGCGCGGGCATTAATTGATCGCCCTGACGACGGCGCTTGGTTTTTCGCGCCTTTCTGCATAAGCAGACGGGCATGACCGAGAATGTTCAGCGGGTCAAAAGCCCGATCTCCTGGGTGCCGAGCCTTTACGTGGCCATGGGCATCCCCTTTTCGCTGGTGATCTGGGTTGCCGGCACGATGTTTAAAGACTTGGGTCACTCCGATACGGATATCGCTCTCGCGACCGGCAGCGTCGGTATTGCCTGGTCGCTGAAACCGTTCTGGGCCTCCTTTCTCGACATGTACCGCACCAAGAAGTTCTGGGTGCTGAGCATGGAGTTCTTCATCGCGATCTTGCTCGGCTTGATCGCCGCCTCATTGCCGCTGCCTCAATACTTCAAGATCATCATCGGAATTCTTTGGGTACTGGCGTTCTCGTCATCGACGCAGGACATCTGCGCGGACGGCGTGTACATCACCACGCTCGACAAGGCGGCGCAGGCCAAGTGGATCGGCTGGCAAGGCGCCGCGTGGAATACCGGCCGCATCTTCGCCACCGCGCTGGTCGTTTTCATCGCCGGCAAGTTGCAAGAGTCCGGGCAATCACCGAAGACCGCATGGGCGATCGCGGTGTGTTTCGCCGCCGCGGTCATGGCGGGTCTCGGGCTCTATCACAGCTGGTCTCTGCCTACCGGCACGATCGTGCGTCGCCCGGAAAATACCAACGAGATCGTGCAAACCTTCCTCGAGACGGTGCTCGACTTTTTGAAGAAGCCGAAGCTCATCGGCATGTTGATCTTCGTGTTCTTGTATCGCAGCGGTGAAGGCTTCCTGTTGGTCGAAGCGCCGCTGTTCATGCAAGCGCCACTGGCCAAAGGCGGCTTGGGCCTCTCGCTCGCCGACAAAGCATTCTTGGACGGCGCGATCAGCACCGGCGTCAGCTTGGCCGCAGGCGTGCTGGGCGGCATGTTCATCGCCAAGCGCGGCCTCAAGAAGTCACTGATGGTCATGGCCCTGTGCATGAACATCCCGCACTTGTGCTTCGTGTACCTCAGTCACGCCGTGACACCCACTGCGCCGCTCACGCTCACCACCATCGGCATCTTGGTGACGATCGAAAAGTTCGGCTACAGCTTCGGCTTCGTCGCCAACATGCTGTACATGATGCAGCAAATCTCGCCGGGCAAATACCACATGACGCACTACGCGTTCTGCACGGCGCTGATGAACCTCGTGCTCATCCCCACGCAGTCTGCCAGCGGCTGGATCGCCGACCATCTCGGTTACAGGCACTACTTCATCTTCGTCGCCATCGCGAGCATCCCCTCCATCTTCGCCGCCTGGTTCGCGCCCTTCCCGCGCGAAGAGCCCGCGCCAGGAGGAGAGGCATTGAGAGCGCATTAGGGTTGCCCCCTCGCGGAGCGGCGTGGAGCGGCGTTGGCACCCGTCGGTGCTCGCGGCTCCGCCGCTCCGCTCCGCCCGCCAGCGGGCGTGCCTCCGTGGGCAAGCGACTCGCGTTCTCAGCGTCGATCACTCTCTAGCTTCCGCCTCGCGCAGTAGCTCCACGACACGCGGCCAGCCCATCATCTCCCTGTGAAGCGTGTTGAGTCCCGCGGCTCCAAGTTCGAGGAAGCCAGCGCGATCCGTTGCTCATGTTCGGTTCGATATCCGAGTAATCCGCGAGGCAGAAGCTCTTTCCCGCGAGCTTTGCTCGGGCAACATCGACGAGCTGATTGACGCGGCCGCAGATCGAGCCAGATTAGCAGGCCATTCGAGGGAGAACGACGAAATGGATACGACTCGGTTCTGGGAAATCGTTGCTGAATCGCGCGCGAACTTCGATCCCGAACTCGCGGATGGAAACATGGACGCACAACTCGAACGGCTTCAAGAGCTGCTCGGTGAGCTGTCGCCGGCCGAAGTCCTCGAGTTCCAGCGCGAGCTCGATGAACGAATGAACGCCGCCTACCGTTGGGACTTGTGGGGCGCTGCGTACCTCATCGAGGGCGGTTGCTCGGACGACGGCTTCACCGATTTCCGCAGCTGGCTCATCTCGATGGGGCGCGACGTCTACGACGCCGCGGTGCGCGATCCGGAAACCCTAGTTGAGGTCGCCGATGCGGATGGCGTCGAAGCGACGTCATTCGAGGAATTCCAGTACGTCCCCAGTCAGGTCTACGAGGAGAAAGCCGGGCAAGAGATGCCGGATACTGGCGTCATGCACCCAGAGGAGCCAGCGGGCGAGCAGTGGTCGGAAGAAGGTGACGATCTATCGCGACTGTTTCCGAAGCTCTGGGCCCAGTACGGAGACGCCTAGCCAACACGCGGCCCCCACACTGTAGGCAGCCCCTCCGCACCCCGGGCCCCGACTGCACGCCCGCCGCAAAAATCCACTCGGGAACCTCAAAATCACGTCAGAGGAAACATAGGAGACCCTCCAGAAGCCCTCAAAGACTCAGCTGCCCACACAGAGTCAGAATCGTGATGCGGGTTCGGCAGATCAACACCGGTGAGGTGAGGGCGATGTTCCATTGGCGTAGCGGGTTAGTTTTTGCAGCGGCACTAGTAGCCGCCGCTTGCACGACAGGGACAACCGACGAACCGCCGGGCAATTCAGGCCCGGGAGCGAGCAATAACCCTGGCGGTACTCCAGGCACTCCCAGTACTCCAGGCACCCCGGGCGCGCCCGGTACCCCAGGGGGGACTCCAGCCCCGGGTGATACGAATCCCGTTTGTGTCCAGGGCGTCGCGACGACCTCGCAGATCCCGCGGCTGACGAATGCTCAGTACGACCGCACCGTGCGTGATTTGTTAGGTGTGAGCGGACTTTCGAAGTCGTCCAACGCGGTGCCATCGAGCATTCTCGCAACGGACCAGGCGGGCAGTCTGACCAGCTTGGGTTGGAGCTCCTACCAATCCGTCGCCGACCAGATTGCTGCGCAGGTGATGGCGGACCCCACGCTCAAGGCGAACTTCTTGAAGTGCACGCCAACGGGCGACGGCAAGGCCTGTCTCCACGACACGATTGTGCAGTTCGGGCGCCGCGCGTTTCGTCGGCCGCTGACGGACACCGAAGTGGCGGGCTTCGACGCGATCGTGGCCAAAGGCGCACAAATCACGCCCACCGGCGCACCCGCAGAGGTGGCCGAGGCGCTCTTGTACATGTTCCTGATTTCGCCGTCGTTCCTGCAACGGACGGAGATCGCCGAGAACTCGGACGGCGCTGGGCACTACACGCTCACGAGCCACGAGGTCGCGTCTCGCCTCTCGTACTTGCTCTGGGGTTCGACGCCGGACGACGCGCTAAACCAAGCCGCAGACGCAAACCAGCTAACGACGTCCGATCAGATCCTGACCCAAGCGCAGCGCATGCTGAAGCTGCCCCAAGCGCACGATATGGTGAGTGATTTTCACCGGTCGTACACGCTGATGGGGACCAACACCCGCTGGGACAACACGAACCACGACACGTCCATCTTCCCGCAGTTCAAGAAGGAACTCGTGCCGGCGATTCAGGCGGAGACCGAGAAGTTCTTCGACTACATCACGTTCACGAAGAATGGCTCGTTCTCGGACTTGCTGCTCAGCCCAGTCGCCTTCGTGAACGCGGCGACCGCGCCCTTGTACGGGCTCGACCCGAGCAAGTTCGGCGCTGATTTGGTGCAGACCGAGCTGGATCCCGCGCAGCGTCCGGGCTTCCTCACTCGCGCTGGCTTTTTGAACGCCTATTCCGCGTACAATCGCACTTCGCCGATTTTGCGCGGCGCGTTCATCACCAAGCAAGTGCTAGCGGTACCAATCGGTTCACCGCCACCTGGCGCAGAAACGACGCCGCTCCCGGCGACCGCAGATCTGGACACGAACCGCAAGCAGGTCGATCAACAGACGTCCGGCGGCGCATGTGCTTCGTGCCATCACAACTTCATCAACCCGCCAGGCTTCGCGATGGAAGCGTTCGACGGCGCGGGCGCGTGGCAGACGAAAGAAAAAGCCACCGGCGTAGCCATCGACACCTCGGTTGATGCCCAGATGGACGGTGCCGCCGTGCACATCAACGGCCCAGCCGAGCTGATGGCCAAGATTGCCGCCTCACCGGGCGCGCAGCACTCGTACGCGGAGAAGTGGGTGGCCTACGCCTATGAGCGCGCGAGCAACACGAACGACGCCTGCACCGTGAATCAACTCGCTGCCAAGCTGACGAAGAATGGCTACACCGTGATCAATCTGATCGCCGACTTGACCCAGACCCAATCGTTCCGCCTCCGTGCCGTCGAAGGTGCACCATGAAACGCAGAGTCTTTCTCAAAGGTATTGGCGGCGCGGCGCTGGCCGTGCCGTTCCTGAGCTCGTTGGCCGAGCAAGAGTCCAAGGCACAGTCGGCGGGTGCACCGCCGAAGCGCTTGGTCATCTTCTTCACCCACAACGGTTGCCTGACGGACCGCTGGTTCCCCACGATCGAAGACGGCGCGCTCACGGCCTCGGCGCTCAGCTCGACGCTGCAGCCGCTCGCCCCCTACGTATCCAAGTTGCTGCTCCCGCGCGGTTTCCGCTCGATGAACGGCTACGCCGCGGGCCAAACCATCGATCCGCACGATCAAGCGATGGGCTCCAAGCTCACCTGCGCCAAGATCACGGAAGACAGCAATCGCTACGCGACGGCGGCCTCGCTGGATCACGTGATCGCCAAGCAGATCAACCCGGGTGGCACGACGCCGCTCGTGTTGTCGGTGGGCGCGGCCAGCACGAAGATCAAAGAGATCCTCTCGTTCTCGGGGCCGAACACTGCGTTCCCCGCGAACGTCAACCCGCAGACCGTGTACAACCAGCTCACCGGGCTATTCAAGGCTCCCGGGACGACCACTGGCACCACCGGCACCGCTCCGGTGATGACCGCGGGTGACTACAAGGTGGCCCGCGGCGCCAGCGCAATCGACTTGGTGAAGGCCGATCTGACGCGCTTCCAGGCGCTCAAGATGAGCCAGGCCGACAAGACTCGCGTGCAAGATTGGCTGGATCTGCTGCGCACCACGGAGACGGGCATCATGGGCGGTGGCATGACCACGACGCCCTCCTCGTGCAGCGCGGACGCCGCGACGTCGATCGGCGCGACGGCCGACGCGGTGAAGGCAGCAAGCCCCGCCGGCGCGATTAGCGGCGGCGCCTTTGCCGGCGGCAACACCGCCTCAGGCAACACCAACTTGGCGACGTCCTTCACCTTGGGCGGCGACATGATGATGAACCTGATGGCGCTGAGCATGATCTGCGACACCAATCGCATGCTGCTCTTGCTCTATCCCGGTTACGTGACCTTCAACTGGGACGGCATCGTGCACACGCATGATCATCACGGCTTGTCTCACCGCACGGGTGACTTCACTGTCGGTGGCTCGTGCAAGGTGGCGGGCGTGCTGGACATGATCCAGGACATCGACACCTGGTACGCCAAGAAGTACGCCAAACTGGTCGGTCTCTTGGACAGCATCGGTGAAGGCGGCGGCAAGCTGCTCGACAGCACGGCAACCATGTGGCTCCCGGAACTGTCGGACGGCGCCGCGCACAACCTGAACAACTTGCCGATCATGATCGCCGGCAGCGCTGGTGGTTACCTGAAGCAAGGCGTGGCCGTGAACGTGGAAGGCAAGAGCATCGGCGTCGGCAACAGCACGAAGACCTGCCAGGACGGCGGCGACATCGGCAACACCGGCTCGTTCGGCGGTAACGTGCCGATCAACAAGCTGTACGTCACGCTGATGAACGCAGTCGGCTGCAAAGGCGCGGACGGCGGCAAGGTCACGACCTTCGGCGACTTCGACGGCACGAACGCCAACCCCGGCATCAGCAACCCGGGCGAAGTCACGAAGCTACTCGCTTCGGGCTGATTGCGTGCCCCGCGAGCCGAGAGCGCGTCTTTTTTGGGACCCGCTCTCGGGCTTTTGTTGATGGTCACGAGGCTCGGCCGATTTCGGCCGAGCCTTCGGCGTCGCGCTGCGGCTTTCGAGAGTTCGCGCGGGCCGCGATAAACCGCGCGGGTTACTTCGGCGGGCGACCTTCCGCGCCGAGCACGCCACCCAGCTCTGGAACGGCATTGTCCCCGCCGAGCGCTGACTCGAACGGCTGTTTACCGCTGAGCCATTCAGCAGCGCTCGATTCCGCGCCGTTCAGCAGCAAATCGAGCGCTAGGGTCAACTCCAAGGGCCGCATATCGAGCCCGTACAGTTCGGAGAGGCTGAGCTGCAGTCCAGCGCTGATCGCGTGAAATGCGCGAATCGGCTCCATGAACGAGCGTCCGCCGGAGCCACGCGCCAAGAATGCAGCGCGTGCTTCCGGATCGCGCAGGCGCGTTCGGCACTCTTCGGCATCCAGCGAGTTCATGCCGCGACACGCCAGCGGCCGGACTTCATAGATCGTGCACTGCCCGTGATTCAGGAACGGACAGGGATGCTCCGGCGAAAAGCGCTCGGCTGAGCTCAACCCGCGGGTTTCCTCGACGCGCCGGGCGAGCCGAGCCGCGACCGTCGCTAGCGCTTCGGGCGTGAGGGTTTGCCGCAAGTGGGCCGCGATCGTTAGCGCTTCCGGGGGCGTGAGGCCGACCGGCTGATGACAGCAGTGATCGCAGCCCGCGCGGCATGCGACCGAACCGGTTGGTGCCCGAGCCAGCAGCGCGTCTGCCAGGCGTGACGTCGCGACCATCGCGCTGCGCCCGAGCTCGACCGTGCGCTCGAGGTTCGGCGCTTCGCCGAGTACTGCGCGCGCGGTATTGGCAGTGCCAACGCTAAGCTCGTCTTGCCAAGCTTCACGAAACAGCGCCTGCTTCAGTGTGACCAGCTCGGCGCCGCTGCGCGCATCGCGCTGCAGCACCAGGTGTACACGTCCGCGTGCATCGCGCGTCGTCGGCGCGGGGCGTGGCAACGACGCGGCGCGGGCACGATTCTTCTGACGCTTGCGGCCGCTCATGGCTTTAGCGCTTACGGATGTCCGGCCATCAAGTAAAGGGGCAACTGCCGACCTGGTTCGACCAATCGCGCATGCGTTTCGCGCTCGGCGGCCGCGATCAACGGCGCGCGTTCGCACAAGCTCGAGTCGGCGACACACGCTTGAAAGAACACCGCCGCCTGTCCGTCGGGGTTGCTGTCGATGATGCCAAAGCGAATCAGCGCGCGAGCGCGAGCCCGGCCGTCGGTCTCCGGTAGGCGATCCAGCTCGGTTCGCAGCATCTTTCTGACGGCTTCTTCGCTGCCCAGAGCCCAGGTCGCGTTGGCGACCGTCAGCGCCGCGGCAGCGGGGAGCGCGGCCCGTTCCGCATCGGTGAGCGTCGCGACCGCCTGCGCGAAGCGCGCACGCGGTCCGCTCGCCCGCGCATAGCCAACCAGCAAAGCGACGGCGAACAGCGCGATTGGGCCAAGCGCGTGAGCGGCGAACTTGCGCTTCATGGCAGACTCAAATCCTTCAGCTGAGCCAGCGCTTCCTTGTCGCAGCGCGGCCAGGTCAATGCGCGACAGACTTGCTCGGCCCGACTCCAATCGCTAGAGCCGCCGTTGTCTAGACCGCGCACGGCAACGACGAGGTCGAACACCTCACGCTGAGGCGCCGACAGTGATGAGCGCGCCACCTGCAGATCAGCGTCGAGCACGGCCCATGCTGCGGACGGCGCGCTCGGCGTTTCGCGCAGCGCAAAGCCCACACGCGCGAGCGGCGTGCTGGTGCTGCCATCCGCGAGCGCGGCGAGCGCCGGAACTGCGATCGATCCGAGCAGATACCCCAGTGCACCCGCCAATAAATAAGGCCAAACCAGGCCAAGAGACCGCGCTCGAGTCATTGTCGATTCAGCCGCCTTCAGCGATCGGAAGTGACTCTAGATCAGCGTCGTTTCACACGGAAGCTTCGATGCGCGCTTTCGCGCGCAGCGAGGCCGCCATAGCTGCGCGCGGTCGCCGACCAGCCGCGAAAGCTACGTCCAGATTGTAGCGAATCGCGTCAACGAGGCGGAGCCGACTTCGGCGCTGCGCTCACGACGCGATTCGGAAGCCGGGCTTTGGCACACAAGCGCTGCCGTTCGGCAATCTCGCGCCAATTTTCCGAGACCTCTTTGGCCGCGCTGTCGAGGCTCGCGCTATCAGCGTCGAGTGGGTTCGCCGACAACTCGGGGCTGCGCCGGAATACGGACGCAGGCGGCGGCACCTCCGGACAATCCTCGACAAGGCCTGCCTCGGCGACACGCAGCAAGGTCACCGCATGTTCGGACGCAGCGTCGTCCAATGCTTGCGGCGACCAAGTGAGATCGCCCTGCTTGATCACTTTCGAGTTGGTCTCGACGTGCCACCTCAGTCGCGTGTCTGCGCTCGTGGTGTGCCAGGTCTGCGAAAGCCCGAGCAAGAGGTTGCCCTCATCTACGGTGAGCGGCAGCGTGTTCGGTAGACCGATGCCGTAGCCTTCGACCACGTCGTGATCGACTTCGTCCACCAAGAGCAACATCCAAGCGGCTTCACGCACCGCCATCAGCGGCAAGTGACCCATTTCCAGAGCTTTCGTTCGCCCCGCGTCCGTGGCTCGGAAATCGACGTTTCCGCCGGATTGCAGCACGAGCCCGCCGCAACTCGCCACGCGATATGCCGAGCCCGTCGCGAGATCGTATGCGCGCGTTTCATCGCAGAATGCGTAGTGTCCGCGCCGACCTTCGATGGTCAGCCAGCCGTGATCGGGCGCGCGCAGGTGACCGAGCGGGAGCGCGGTTCGCGCAATTCGACGTGCTTCCTCGCAGGAGCGAAACTTGGCGAAGCGATCCTTAGGCGCAGCACGCCTCGCCACTTGCTCGCAGTCGAGCAGCTCGCCGTCTTTCGATAGTTCGTCCGCTGGGGGTGACTTCGCGTGCATCGCGAGCGCGTCGAATTCATGCTCCGCGCGGATCGCCCAACCGCGCGTCTCGGCGCCGCAGCTCGCGTCGTCAAACGGGCACAGCAGCTCGCGGAGCACGCTCGCGGGCTGGGTCTCACGCGTCAAGGCGCGCCGCACGCTGGGCGCGAGCCAGAGCCAATGCTCGCCCGACTTCGCCAAGTTCAAATAGCTTCGAAGGTACTCGGATCCACCCTCGGCCCAATAGGTCTTGAGAGAGAGTCCGTTCTCGGCAGCGTGCGAAAGGCCGTCACTCATGGCCAAGCAACGCGAGCTCTCCAAGGCCTCGATGCGCGCGAGTAGAGGTTTCGGATCCGCGGCGACATCGAGCGCTGCAATGGCGTCGTCGAGCTGAGTCAGCTCACGTTCGGCGCGCGCGAGTTCGGGATCGCTCGCCGCACAAGGCCGGCGCGGTGGCTCGGCGCGCGCGTTCGTGATCGCGCCCGTCGACAGCCACGCGAACACAGCCAGAAAACGCACAAATACAGCGGAAAAACGCGGCATCTCTGCAATGAGACCACTTCGAATTCGAAAAGTTCCCGTTGCTCTGACTCGCGCACAGCATTCGAAATCTGGAGCAGACAGAAAATACTGTTCGCGCAAAAACAACTGACAGCGAGCTAATAAAGATCGACACAAAACGCAGGATGTCCCTGCGATCGATGCCGAGCCTCGGCTAGTATGCGCAGAGTCCGAGACGACTGAAACAAGTCGCTCACTAGCTTGGTCCGAGTAGCAGGAGCTCGAAATGAACGCCTATCGCCGATGCACCAGTGTATTCAAGAACCAAGGCAGATCGGCTGATCACCGAATCACTCTCGCGGGTTGTACTTTCATGCTGTCCGCGCTCGTCCTGCTCTCGGGTTGCCCAGCGGACGACGCATCCAGCGACGGTGCGGCGGACGGCGGCAATCACACCGGCTCAGCCGGCAGCCCGGCAGCAGCCGGGACCATGACGGGCAGCGGAGGAAAGAAAGAGGTGGCTGGTGCCGGCGGAACCACGGGTAACAACGCTCCCGGCGGATCGTCGAGCGGAGGCTCGCCGGGCGCGGCGGGAGCATCGCCTGTCGCGACTGGCGGAATGAGCGCAACCGCAGGTTCTGGCGGAAGTGTCGCCGCGGGCGGCGCCTCTGCGGGTGGTTCGGGGAGTACGAACACGCAGGTCGTCGAAAATCAGAGCGCCGATTGCACGGTGGGCACGCTGCCAGAGCCGAGCGCGCTGACCTCGATTCCCAAATTGCCGGACCCGTTCATGAAGCTCGACGGCAAGCGCGTTGCGAGCAAAGCCGAGTGGCGTTGCCGGCGACAAGAGATCAGAAAACAAGCCGAAAAGTACATCCTCGGTGGCAAACCAACTCCTGACGTGGTGAGCGGCACCGTCACCAAGAGCCTGATCTCCGTCCACGTAGAAGCCAAGGGCAAATCCATCGACTTCACGGCGAAGGTCGTGCTGCCCACCAAAGGCACCGCCCCCTACCCTGCCATGATCAGCGTGGGCAGCAGCTTGAACCTCGGCGAGAGCCGCATGCTCGATCAAGGCGTAGCCGTCATCTATTACGACAACTACGCGCTCGGAAAGGAAGGCACCGCGGAAGCGTCACGCGGGAAACCCAATCCGGGGAAGTACTACGACATCTACGGTGGCAATGACGAGGCAGGCTTACTCATGGCCTGGGCCTGGGGCGCCAGCCGCATGCTCGATGTGATCCAGAAGTCGGGCGGCGACATCATCGACATCAAAGGCATCGGCGTCAGCGGCTGTTCGCGCTTGGGCAAGGGCGCCTTCACGATCGGTGTTTTCGACGATCGCATCGCGCTGACCATTCCCCAAGAACCGAGCACTGGCGGCGATCCGGCGCTGCGCATCATGGACAAGATCTCGGGCGCCGAGCGCACGGACTACAACTACAACGGGCTGAACTGGCTCAGTAATAACTTTGCTCCGTTCGTCTTTTCGAACAACACGTCGAACGCGGTCAAGCTACCCATCGACACCCACGCGCTGATCGGCATGATCGCGCCGCGCGGCTTGTTGATCTTGGAGAACCCGCATCAGACGCAGATGGGTGCGCCCGCGGGCCACACGGCAGCAATCGCCGGCCTCGAGGTGTACAAGGCTCTCGGGGTCGAAAAGAACATCAGCTATCACTCGAGCGTCGCTGACACCGCCCATTGCTCGTACAAGTCCGAATACACCGATCTGATCAACAAGAACATCGCCGCGTTCTTGAAGCACACGGGTGAAGCGCCTGGGCAGTTCTTGGTGGGCTCGGGTGGCTCGCTAACGCGCGCCGATTGGATCGACTGGACAGCACCGACACTGCAGTAACAACGCCGTGCTCCCAGAAAGCTGGCCAGCGCCCGAGCGAGGCTGCGCCAGACATGCCACAATTGGCACACCTGGTAGGCTATCGACTCGGGGCAACTTCATGCTGAAATGGGTGATTCGCCGTTGGCTGAGCGCGTTCGAACGAGAGCATGGTTACGACGCTTCGTACCTGCGCGAGGTGCTCGACACGGACCTGGCCGCGTTTCTCCAATTTGGTCGCGCAACGAGCATGGGCAAATATCGCAAAGACGTCCCGCTCGATGTGTACTTTGCGGCGCAGCTGACAGCGGCGATGCACGCTGACTGCGGGCCCTGCACTCAGTTATGCGTTGGCCTCGCGCTGCGCGCCGGAGTGGCGGCTCCCACGATCGCGGCGGTCGTGGCCGGTGACGAGGCGCGCATGTCGCCCGAGGTTGCGCTCGGTGTTCACTTCACCCGCGGCGTGCTTGCTCACGCTGCGGAGACAGATGCGTATCGTGAGCAGATTGTCCGGCGTTGGGGGCAGCGCGCGCTGCTCGCGCTCACCTTCTCGCTCATGAACGCGCAGTTGTATCCAACGCTGAAGTTCGCGCTCGGCCACGGCAAGGCCTGCACTCGCATCGTCGTTGGCGGCGAGACCATCGTCCCAAGACAGCTCAGCGCTGGGGTCTGATACTCCTTTCCTCAGTCATTGGTGCTCAGACCCGCCACGGCGCGATCTCGAAAACGCGCGTGAGGAGAAAAATATGCTGTGTCTGCCGCTGGTGCGAACGCCGGCTGCCCGAGGGCGAGCCGCGCGGGGGCTGAGTCGCGCTCGGGCAGTGAATCCGTGACGGATCCCCGAGCCGCTGGGCACTGCCAGCGGTCACCCGGAGTTCGAGCTTCCGTGCTGGCCCTGACGACAATCGACAGCGCAGAGGAACGAATGAATCCCGCCAAGTTTGCGCCACTCGCTTTCGCTGCGGCAATCGCGCTCGCGTGCGAGTTCGGCTGCTCCTCACAGTCGGCCGGTGTGGCGGGCAGCGGCGGAATTGTGAACAGCGGCGGGACGGTCGGCTCGGGCGGCGCTGCCGGTCCGTCAGTGCCAGGAGGCACGTCATCGAGTGGCGGAACCACGAGCAGTGGTGGTGCGTCGGCCGCCAGCGGCGGGTCGAGCCAGAGTGGCGGGCAGAACGGCGGCTCGGGTGGCAGCGGAGTCGCGGGCGGTCCGGTCGCAAGTGGCGGCGTCGGGGGTAGCGCTGCAGCGGCGGGCACCGGCGGCGCGAGCGCTTGTACTGGGGACAGCTGCCCGCCGGTGACTTGCACCAATTACCCCACCTTGCCTGGGGCAACGGCCAGCCCGGTCTACACGCTGACCGCGAGTGGAGCGCCTTTGTTCGTCGAGAAGTTGGGCAAGTTCTCGCCCGAGATGCAGGTGCATTATGCGCACTGTTCTCTCTCGGCGCCGGGTGTAGCCACGTTTTCGGTGACCCTCGACTCGAGCTTCAGCTCCTACACGCTGAGCCCCAAGAGTCGGAAAATCAACACCACCAAGAGCGGGAACACGCTGACCTTCAGCAGCGGTCCGAACTACTTGATTCTGCAGGTAGATAGCAAAGAGCTGCTGTTCATCCTGATCGACGCGCCAGAGGCGAGCCCCCCTCGGTTGGGAGACGCGAACGTCAAAAACATCGCCGACTACGGTGTGGACAACACGGGCGGCACGCTCGTGACCTCCAAGGTGCAGTCAGCGATCGACGCCGCTTCAGGCGCCGCTCAGAACATTCTGTACTTCCCTCCGGGCAAATACAAAGTCGGCGAGCTGTGGCTGAAGAGCAACATGACTCTCTATCTCGCCGGCGGCAGCGTGCTCTCCGGCTCTGACGCCACTGCCGACTTCAACACCGGCAGCGGCGGCGTGAACATCGAGGACTGCTCGCACGGCATGATCCGGATGTTCAAGATCGACAACGCCAAGGTCTTGGGTCGCGGCGTGATCGACGCGAATGGTAAGGCAATTCGCGCTCAAAACGACACCAAGGTGAATCTGTTCAAGATCGAGCAGAGCTCGAACATCCTGATCGACGGCATCACCGTGCGCGATCCGAGCTTCTGGAACACGCTGATCTACCGCAGCGATCTGGTGACGATTCAGAACTACAAGATGATCAACTGTCGGCCCACGACGACCACGTACAACAACACGGACGGGGTAAACTTCGACGAGTCGACGAACGGCAAACTGAGCAACGCCTTCCTCTATACGGGCGACGACAGCATGGCCACCAAGAACGAGGAGGCTTCTGGAACGATCGACACCAAGAACATCCTCCATGAAAAGGTGGTGTGCTACAGCAATTCCGTCGGCTGTAAGATTGGCACCAAGACGATGGGCAAAACCATCGACGGCGTGACATTCCGAGACATCGACGTGATCAAGGCGGGCCGCGCGCTGAATATCGACGCTTACGACACGGCCGTAGTTCAGAATACGAAGTTCGAGAACATCCGCATCGAAGCTGCGGACTCGAGCATCATCGCGCTCAGCGAAGACGATCCGCCCACTTGGCGCACTGCCGCCAACACATCCATCATCAAAGACACGTACTTCACGAACGTCAGCTCCGACGTCAAAATGCCAATCAATCTGCACGGCAAGTCGTCGAGCGCGAACATCGTCGGAGTGCATTTCAGCAATCTCTCCGTCCAAGGAAAAGCAGTCACGAGTCAAACGGACTCGGACGCCAGTTGGAGCATCAATTCTTTCGTCTCCAACATCGTTTTCGAGCCCTGAAAGCCTTTTGTCATTTTTGGAGCTTCACGAACATGAAGATGCAACATCGATATCGAACTCACCTCGTCTCTGCCGCGTTCCTCGGACTGTTCGTGGCTGCTCCCGCCCACGCGGCTTCGCTGACCCAGGTCAACGACTGGGGCGCGAGCGGCGTTCCGAGCTACCTCAAGATGTACATCTACGTGCCGGACAAGCCCGCCGCGAAACCGCCGATCTTGGTCTCGGCGCACTCGTGCGGCTCGACCGCCACGGGTCAGATGGGCAACATCACCAAGATCAAGGCTGCGGCTGACGCCAACGGCTTCATCCTGATTTTGCCCGACAACCCCGGTCAAAACTGTTGGGACGTGGGCGCCAAGGATACTTCCTTGAAGCACGACGCAGGCGGCGACACGAAGGGCGTCGTCCAAATGGTGAAGTACGCGCTCAACAAGTACAACGGTGATGCCAGCCGCGTGTACGCCATGGGCGGTTCCTCGGGTGCCATGCTGACGCAAGCGTTGATGGCCGTGTACCCTGACGTGTTCAGGGCCGGTTCTGCACGCGCCGGTGTTCCCGCTGGCTGCTGGGCAGAAAGCTATGCGACCAGCAATCAGTGGAGCGACCCGTGCGCCGGTGGCAGCGTCTCCAAGACCGCGCAGCAGTGGGGCGATCTCGTGCGCGCCATGTACGCCGGCTACACCGGGCACCGCCCGCGCGTCCAGATCATGCAAGGTGACGCCGATCAGACCATCAGCTTCAAGAACTCGGCAGAGTCGATCAAAGAGTGGACGAACGTCCTCAGTCTAATGACTGCACCGTCCTCGACCGACATGACTACGACGTCGATCGCCACCTACACCCGCCAATTCTGGAAGAATTCCTGCGACTACGTCGTCTTCGAAGCTTGGGCGGGCAAGGGTGGCTCGCACTCGATGGGCTACGAGGAAGACGCGATCCTCAAGTTCTTCGGTTTGGATAAGGCCGGCGGTGCCGATCCAGAAACAGACTGCGGGGCAGGCGGCGGAACCGGCTCGGGCGGCGCTAGCGGCACGGCCGGCGGCGGGCATAGCGCTGGCGCCAGCAGCACAGGCGGCACAGGCCCGGTCGGCACTGGCACTGGCGGCAGCGGCCCTGCCAGCGGTGCTGCGGGCTCGAGCACCGGCGGCAGTGGCAGCGGGATCCCGGCCGGAACCAGCGGTGGGTCGGCACCGGTGAGTGGCGTTGGCGGTAGCGGCCCCGCCAGCGGCGGTTCATCGCCTGTCGCGCCGAGCGGCGCCTCCGGAATGAAGGGCGTTGCCGGCACCACAGGCAACGGCGGCGGCCTCACGCGTGATGACGGCGGCTGCGCCATCAGCGGCAATGCGAAGTCGAAGCTCGGCTTCAGCGCGATCGCTCTGGGCCTGGCGCTCGTGGCCTTCGGTCGCCGACGTCAGCGCGCTCGCGGCTGAGTCGCGAACGCCAGAGTTGCGGCCCGCCAACGACGACGGGCCGCACTCTGTTCATTCGCTACTTCGTCGGCACGGGTGCCGGCGCGGTTTCGCAGACCAGCGCCGTGAGGTCCGTCTTGCGACGGCCCAGGTCGTTGATCGTGCGTTGCTTATTGGCAATTGGGTCGAACACGGTAGTTCCGGTGATGAAGCCGGAGAGGAACGCTTCGTTGCCTGGGAAGCGCGGTGTCACCATCAGGAAGGTGGTGTTGGTTTCGCTGCCGTGGCAACCGTTGCAGGTGTTGAGCGAAGCGTGGAAACGTGCTTCCGGATCGATGATCCCTTTCGCATTCCAACGGCTCGTGTCGTTGAACACCGAGCCACCCATGAACGGCGCACCATTGAATTGGAGCGGCACGGTGTGTGAGTCTCCGCCCGGCACCTCGGCGATGATCGCCGCTGCGTTCTGATTCACGAAGCTGGCAAACGTGTCTGTACCGTTGAAGCGGAGGTCTGGAGTCTCCTTGACGGTCGTCGGCGTGAGCAAGCCATTGGTCGGAGATACAACGAAGGACCGGAACTCCCAGACGCCATTTTGCGACAAGGCAATCTCGTTGGTCCGGAGTTCGACCAAGGCGCTGCCGTTCGGGCTACCGGGAGACGCGCCGCGATCCGTGAAGCGACGTGTGACCGCCTCGAGCGCCGCGTTGTACTGTTCAGAGGGGAATGGCAGCGCGCCCAACGCATGCCAACGGTTCGCCCATTCGGTCACCTCGGCCGGAGTGTGGGCAACCAGGTTGTATTCGAGGATGACCGTGAAGTCCTGGAAATTGCCAGACCCGTTGACGCCAAACACGAGGCGCCCTTCACCGGCGGACCCCTCCGCAAGGTTACGGATGTCGACGCGATTGACGATTGCCTGCAGCCTGAGCGGCGATTGATCCAAGTCCAACTCACCGTTGGCAGTCTTGGGCCACATGTCGATCACCTGCTGTTGCATGCGCGGCCGTGCTTGCACCGTGAAACCGTTGACGGTTTGGTTCGTGAGCCAGGTTTGCAGCAGCTTCAGCGTCATCGCGGGTGCGGCTTCCGGGGTTGGCGCCATCTGGCGCATCAAGTAACCGAAAGACCACACGCCCGCCTTTTGCGGCGTCGGGATTGGGCCGGGGCCTGTACCCGCCGTACCCGGGAAACCCGGAGTGCCGCCGAAACCAACGGCACCGCCTTTACCCGGGACCGGAACGCTCGCGCTACCGCCCGTGCCGAAGTCTCCGGTTTCACCGCCCTCTCCCACACCGCTATCTCCAGCGCTACTGGGGAAAGTCACAGGACCGGTCGATCCACCGAACAGCGGATCGAAGACACCCTGCGCGCGCACCGGGTCGTCGACCACGCTGACGTCGGTGATCAGCAACTCGCGCCGTGAGCGCACGAAGCAACCCGTCGGTGCCTGAACTTCGAAGTTCACCTGCCCGTTCAAGAACTCGAACGAGTTCCCGAACGACTCGACGAAGAAGGGAATGGTCTGCACGCCCGGATCCGCATCTTCCGTCGCGCTCACGGACAGACCCAATTTTGCGGTCTCGCCGGGATTGACGAACGCAAAACTCGGATCCCCGAAGGCGTTGATGCCGCGGGGCACCCCACCGGAGAACAGATCATACTCCTTGCCCCCGCAGTTCCCGACGTCATTGTTCTGGACGGACACATCGTAGTGGAAGGTAGTGTCTGCCGGAACGGGTCCGCTGCTCGGCGGATTGACGGTGAGAGTCGATGGACGACCAATGCACGAAAGCGACGTCAGCACGCTAGAGCTGATGTTCTGTGTGGAGAGGAACACCTCGTCGATCGTGCCGTTGAAGTACTGGCTTTGAGTCGTGGCGCCAATACGAATCGGAGCGAACACGTCGCGCAGCGGTCCGCCGCCGAACACCTGTCCGAACTGCTGTCCGTTGATGAACAAGAAGACGAACGTGCCGTCGTACATGCCCGCCACGTGCGTCCATTTGTTGGCCGCGATCGGCGCGCGAGAAATGACGGTCTTGCCCGTCGCTAGTACGACCGACATCTCGATGTTGCCGTTGTGGACGCCGAGCGAAAATGAGGTCTTGTTGTTCAGGCGCTTGATCACGATCGGTTGGTCACCGGACACCGTCTTCGGGTTGACCCAGGCAGCCACGCCGACGTGCTGATCGACCGTGAATTGCGGTTCGTCCGGAACTTGCACCACGTCCTTCGCGGAGCGGAAATTCACACCCAAGCCGCTGATGCCCTGAACGCAATTGGCCTTCAGCGCTTGTTGCGCGTTGGCACCCAAACCGGACGAATCACGCATGAAGTGCGAGTTCGGCGAGCAATCATCGAAGTGCCATTGACCAAACCCACCTTCGTCGCCCGGATCCACCGCGCCGGCAGAGCCGCCCGTGCTGCCCTTGCCAGCAGAGCCGCCCTTGGGAATCGGGCCCGTGCTGCCCTTGCCACCAAAACTAATGCCGGTGCTGCCTCTGCCAGCAGAGCCGACGGGGCCCGTGCTACCTCTGCCTCCACTACTACCTGTGCTGCCCTTAGCGCCGGCCTTGGAGCTACCCCCCGTTGCTCCCGTACCCGCTCCGATTGGAGCTGCACCGCCAACGCCGACGACTTGAGCGACGCCGCTTTCTGAAATGGCGGTGACGCCGCTCGGCGTGCCAATCACCGCGTTGACGAGTGGCTCGGTGTATTCGTCATCGGACTCGGCCGAAAACTTGTCGTCCGATCCGCAGCCGAGCGGAATGTTCAGAAGCAACGCCCCCAAACAAGTAAGAGGAAGACGCAATCCCACTGCTTTCCGAAATCTATTTCGCATGTGACCCTCCGTTGAGCGCGTAACCAACCCCGTCCGCGCGCTGTGAAAGGTAGATGCAGCAATCTGCTTAGTCAAGCAATGCACGCGAAGAACAAAAGGCGACTCAGTGCCGCCGTTCACGCGGCGGATTACGCCAGCGGCAACAGCGTATCAGTACCAACGAGCACGCAACCCGGCGCGCGCTCAATTGTTAACGTACTTGATGTCATCAACGGCGAAGCGAATCGTGCCGTTCGCCGGATCGGTTTGCCAGAAAAACGCGGGCTGCAAGCCAACCGAGTCGGAGTTGTAGTTCACGCCTGCGAGCGAAATCGAGTACTGCGCCCACGCGTTGGTCAACGTGATGACCTGCGGCGTGGCTTGTGAAGCGCCGAACGTCAACTTCTCGCCGCCGACTGCA
This sequence comes from Polyangiaceae bacterium, assembly GCA_035634635.1. Lineage (GTDB taxonomy): Bacteria > Myxococcota_A > Polyangia > Polyangiales > Polyangiaceae > PMG-095. The sequence goes on along the minus strand of DASQCO010000153.1, from coordinate 105,910 downwards.
CCCTTTGCCGCGAAGGTCACCCGGGTCATCCCGGCCGCCAGACAGGTTGGCGCGTAGGTCGTGGTTGCAGGATCGGAGCGCCACTGCAATTTCGAGGGCGTCGGGTTGGTCGTTGCGGGCTTGTAGGTCCACTCAGCGCAAGTGCCAACCGCGTTGGCTTCGGCCGGATCGTCGCACACGTCTGGCAGAGCGTGCTCGGTGACTTGACCATTGACGCTGCCGACGTACTCATCCTCGAAGCGGTCGGTCACGGTGAAGGGCGCGGGAGCAAGCGGGTGAGTGTCGCAATATTTGGCCGGCCCGCCGCCGCTACCGCTCGAGCCACCCGCGTTGCCGCCGCTCCCGCTCGCGCCACCGGTGCCGCCTTTACCGCCACTGCCGCCTAACCCGCCGGAGTTACCAACTGCACCACCGATCTCCGTAACCCCGCCTGCGCCCGCCGCGCTTGCGCCACCTTTGCCGGCCGCGCCGCTCGCGTTGCCGCCGAGGCCGCCAGCACTACCGCCGCCTGTGCCCGCGCTGTTCGAACCGCCTTGCCCGCCGTTGTCTCGGCCCGCATCGCTGGTGCTTTGCCCCGCGCTGCCGGCATGGTTCTGCGTGCCCCCGCTGCCGGCCACGCTCGCGCCGCCACCTACGCTCGACGCACCGGCGCTCCCTGGCTGCACCGGATCCGTCGCAGAGCAGCTCGCCACCAAAACACTCGCAAGCGCCACCCCATATCGTCGGTTCATGTCGGCTCCCGCAAAACTAAAAGTTTACGCGAGCACCATATACGCGGACGGTGCGACGGTCGCAACTACGCGTCCTCGGCTGCTAGCTCAAACCGCAAAGGTGCTGGGCGAAGCGCAGAAAATAGCGACTCGCCCAGTCGCTTCACTTCGCGTGGTGAACCGTGGCCCAGCCGTTACCCGGCATGTCGAATTGAAACTTGGTCCCGCCCAGCGACACGGTTGCCTTCTTGGCCGCCCCCGAGTTGTACATCACGACCACGAGGGTGCCGTCGGGATTCTTGAAGGCCAACGCGTCACCGCCACTCGTGCCAATCACCGTCGCCTTCGGAGTGACGAACTGCGAAAGGTGCCGGAACACGTAATACGCAGGAGTCGCGGTCAGCTTCTTGGCCGAGCGGTCCACCGTCAATAGCGCGTCTTGGTGCCATGGCTTGCTGGCGTTCAAGTTCGCGCCGCTCGTATCGAGCACCATGTTCCACGCGCTGTAGGAGTTCACCCCAGCGACGATCCAGTCCTTGATGTTCTTCCAGCTCTCGATGCCGTAGGCGTAATCGTTTTGCGGCTTGTTGGCGTCGTAGCTGCTCTGCGACCAGTAATCGGTCGCGAAGTTGTAGTTGCCGCACTTGTGCTCGGTTTGCATGATGGGCACGTTCTTCGACTTCAAGGACGAAATGGTGCCCTTCGTGTTCCACTGCAGTCCGAAGCCTTTGACGTAAGCCATCGCCTTCGCGTCGTTCGCGAGGTCCGTGGCAATCGTACCGTCACCCGGAGCTGACATGGTTCCACACCAGATCTCTGCGGGGACTTTGTCCTTCTCGAAGAGTGGCCCGAGGTAGTCCCGAATGAACTTGATGTAGAGCGCGCCCGTCCACGAGCAACTCGGATACGGATTGACGTAGCCGGGCTCGTTCTGCGGGTGAACGGCTTCGATCTTGAGTCCCTCGCCGGCATACGCTTGCACGAACTTTTCGAGATAGAGCGCGAACGCGTTCAGGGTCTTGTCGTCATCCTTCATCTTCCCGTCGTCGGTGCTGTTGTTGTCCTTCATCCAGCCCGGCGGCGTCCACGGGCTCGCCCAAAGATGGATGCCCGGTTTCACTGCGACCGCTGCCTTGATGTACGGAATCAAGAGCTTCTTGTCTTGCGCAATCGAGAAGCTTGCCATCGTGTAGTCGTTGGCCGTGTCGTCCAGCGTGTAGCGGGCCAAGGCGTAGTCGCTCGCGCCGATCGGCAGGCGCCCATAGGCGAAGTTTGCGCCGTTGGCCGCGTCGAATAGCAGCGAGATCGCGAGCGCCTTGTCGGCAGCGGAGAGCACGGAGAGCGCATCCCACCCCGCCTCGTTGAACGTTCCACCAAAGCCGTCCCAGCGCTGTTTGAGCGCGGTGTCGTCAGCCGTCACGTCAGCGGTTCCGCTCGTGGCTGGCGTGAGCGTCCCTGTTTTCCAGAACGCACCATCCGACGAAGTGACCACGTCTGGCAGGGTGACGATGACCGACCCACCGCCCGCCGCAGAAGACCCACCCGCTTGACCACTCATGCCCGCGGACGCGCTACCACCGGCGGAAGTTCCAGCGGTCGGAGTGCTATTGCCGCTACCACCGCTTCCGTTCGTGCCTGTGCTGCCACCACTGGTGTTGCCGCTACCCGCGACATCACCAGAGCCAGTGCCGGCGCTGTTGCCAACAGGGCTGCTCCCCGCCGTGTTACCCGAACTCGTGCCCGTCCCCGCCGTGTTGCTGGCACTCGTGCCCGCGGTGTGAGCCGTAACGGCACTAGAACCGCCTTGCCCTGCGTTCTGCCCGCTCGGCGTCGACGAGCTGCAAGCCGCAAAGAAAAACGCAAGACCGATGAGCGTAGCTTCTCGAGATCGAGTCATTGAGAAAGATCCTTGTCCCATTTTTCATGCCTCCGCAACGCGCGCTCTGGCAACGAATCCAATGCTCGAAGGCTCGCTCGAGTTCGATATCGGTCGCACTTCCGATGACCATTTTCGCAACATTCAATCTGCGTTGCAGAATTCTGTGGCTCGAGCTGCGCGTTTTGCCGCACAGCGCTCGAGATGCAGGGCATCGCCAGCATCGCCCGCTCGCCAAGTTCGGTGATGAGATGCAGACACAGCCGAACATTTCAGAAGAAGCCGGGCGACAGCGATGTCGTTATCGCGAGGCATGCTCGGTTCTGTATCGTCGCTCGCATGCAATTCGGGACCATCGGTGCAACGCGGTGTTTGTGGCTGCTCGGGGCCCTTGCCCTTTGTGCAAACCTCGCCTGCAGCAGCGACGCGAGCGACAACAACACCTCGTCGGGCGGTAGCAGCCCCACCGGCACGGGCGGACACGCCAGCTCGGTCGGCGGCAGCGCAACCGTGGGCGGCAGCAGCAGCGCCTCGGGGGGCTTCAATAGCGGCGGCTTCAATAGCGGGGGCTCGAATAGCGGCGGAATGAGCACTGGTGCAGGGGGCTCTCCCGCAACCGGCGGCAGCTCGAGTGGAGGCTCGTCGAACAAGGGCGGATCGGGCGGCGCAACCGTGGGCACTGGTGGCTCGTCCACGAGCGGGGGAACGAGCTCTGGCGGTGCGACGAGCGGCGGCTCGGGCAACTTCGACCCTTGTCCAGCGACTGGTGATTGCAAAGTGCTCCCGCTCGGCGATTCGATCACCTTCGGCACACCCACCAACATGGGCGGCTACCGCGTCGAACTGTTCACCAAAGCCGTGGGCGACAACTTGCACATCACCTTCGTCGGCAGCCAGTCGAATGGCCCCGCCATGGTCGCGGGCAAAACGTTCCCCAAGGGCAACGAGGGCTACCCAGGCATCACGACTGCGAACCTCGACTCGCAACACGTGAAGGGCACCGCGCTCAAAGACATGCCCAACATCATCTTGCTGCACATTGGCACCAACAACGTGAGCCAAGCGAACGCAGCAGCCGACTTGGAAAAGATCATCGACGATCTCGTCGCAGCCGCACCCAACTCATTGCTCGCGGTCGCGTCGATCATCCCGCTCCCCAGCTCAACCTCCGCGGTCGACAAGTACAACGCCGGCATCCCCGCCTTGGTCCAAAAGAAGGCCACCGCCGGCAAACACGTCATCTTCGTCGATCAATTCAAGGACTTCCCAACTGCGGAACTCACCGACGGCGTGCACCCCACCGACGCCAAAGGCTACCCCCGCATGGGCGACAAATGGTACGCGGCCATCAAACCCTACCTGCACTGACGCCGACTCGACCCACCCAGGGTGACCGAACGCTGGGTGAGTGCCGAAGTGATGCACTTCGCTCGTTATGGTTGGGCGCCCACGCTCCAGCAGCGCACCTCACAGCACGTCGTCGTTCCCGACGCAGTCGCGCTGCACCGCGAACACTCGGATCAAACACGCGATTGAACCTCACAACGACTCCCTAGGATTGAACCGCCAAGACGCCAAGACGCCAAGCGAGAGCGCCAAGAGGAAAGTGGGGTTCACTGGGTCAAGCGTGCCTAGTCGAACGCTCGACTCGGCACGACGTGTTTCGTGGCCCCCAAATTCATCGTGAGCATCGGTGGGTACTAGGGGCTCCGGGGCGTCGAGAGGAGTTGGCGGCTTGGCGGCTTGGCGGTTCGTCCTCTCTCTCATCGCGGGTATAGTGCGCTGCTTCGAGGTGCGATGCTGGCGTGTGGGCGCCCCACTCTCGGATTGATGTGTGGATTCGCGTTAGTTTGCGACACACTGCTTTTGCATGAAGGCGAACGTGGCGGCGGCGGCGGCGGTTGCGCCGGCGTCGGTGAAGACCAAGCCGTCCGTGCCAACGTACTCTGGGTGCCCGGCAAACACCGGTCGTAAGTCTAACCAATGACACGGCACCGCGCTGCGGCCGCAGGCGTTCTGCAGCAATGGGCGCAGCAGATCGAGTCCATCCTTGAGGGTCGGATTGCCCACTGGGTCACCGTAAAAGAAGTAGACGACGTGCTCGACGCCGTCCCTGGCAAAGCGAGCGAACAGCTGCTCAGCGCCGGTGAGGGCCGCCTGCGCCGCGGGGCAATCAGGCGTCAACATGCCCGCGCATTGACCGGTAAGCACATCCGTCGCGCCACCGTCCATGACAACGACACGCGCGGGACCGTCCGCTAGGGCATTGCTGTACTGACTGTCGTAGCTGTGCGAGCCCGCGGCGAACAATGAACTCACCGCCATCGCATCGTTGCGGAAGTGCTCGCCAGAGCCCAAGACGCCAGCTGTCACCGCCGCTTTCTCCAATTGCGACGTGAAGATACTGAGTTCGATCAGGACGTCGCCCAAGATCAAAACGTCGGACGGCCCCACATTCGAGGACATGCAAGACACTGCGGGCGGCTCGCTGTTCCGGCTGAACTGACGGCAATAGCCCTCGTCACAATAGCGAGCCGATGTGAGCTTGCTGCAGTCCACGTCCGTGAGACAGGGCACGTCACACATTGCGCCCAATTCAACGGCTGGGCAGCGCTGCTCGGCGACGCGCGGCCCGAGCGGCAGACAGCTCGCCACCTCGGGCCAAGCTGCGCAATCGCTTTGGCGCGTGCAGGCTCGGGTGCACACGCCGCAGATGCACTGCATGCCATCCGCGCACGGCCCCTCGCAGCTGGTGAGGAAATGCGTTTCACTGCCCCCTTCCTGCGACGCCTCGGGCGTGCTGCACGAAAATACCAGGCACAGGCCGGCCAGCAGCGGTATCAGGGTGCGAACCCGGCGCAGGATCCATTCAAGATTCATCCGCATCATCCTCACCGCGTTCAATCGAGCATTGCCCCACGTACATCGAAACTTGGGTGTGCCTTTCGGGCGCTGGGTGGCCTTCGTTGTAGCGCTCTATCTTGTCGCGCAACGCACCGAGCTGTGAACGGAGCGAACGCAGGGTGTCGAACGCTTCCGCCTCGTGCGGGTGCCCAGGCCAGACCTCGAGTGTGTAAGTGCTACCGCCAACGCGATCGGCAAGGGCGGGACGATTGCGATCGATCCGCAGGCGGCTCGTCACGGTGTTCACCACTGCTTTGAAATGGTCGAACACCGCGGCCTCCCAACCGACGGCCGAGCCGAGCGGGAGCACCAAGGTCCGCGCGGTGTACGGACCGTCGGGCGTCGCCTGTTCCACGCGTCCCATTTCCAAGAGCCTGGCCAACGCGGGGCCGAGCGCGTTGGCGTCGACCTGCGTCTTTTGCAGTTCGGCGAGCGTGCACGGACCTTCACGATAGATCAGCGCCCACAACAGTTCGTCGAGCCCATCATTCGAGTGCGCTTGGCGGAGCCGAACCAGCGCGTCCTCTGGCGTCACGCGGTAGCTCAACCGGTTCCCGGAACCGGTCACGGTGAGCAAACCGCTCTCACACAAATCATGCAGCACGCCACGAACCTGACTCTCGTCATCACTGGCGAACTGCACCAGCACCTGGGCGCGCGTGACGCTCTCGGCCTGCTGCACGTAGTCGAGCACTGCCACCCAGAGCGAGCGGCCGCGGTCCGTCGAGCTCTCCAGGTAGCGCTGAATTTTACGCTGATACGTGCGAAGCCCCAAACCGAACATGTCTGCGCTGACCTTGCGACCGACCCCCTGACGTTCCAGCTCATTCACCAAATCCAAAAAGACCTGATTGGCGACCTGGGCCAGCGGAGCTCGCGTCCCCCCAGACGTTGCCAGTTGCGCGATCAAGATCGTGGTTTGGCGCACGATGGCCTCGATCAGCAGCTCGATCGTCATGTCTCGCTCAGCAAGGGGCAGGGCATATTAGTAGCGATCCAAGTCTAAAGGGGGGCGACAAGTTTGCCATGCCCCTCGCAACCGACGCGGCGGCGCCAGTTCTGGAAGAACAAGCAGCGCCGAATGGCCAAGCACTCGCGTACGGTATCCACGGCTCTTGACAGCAGCATTTTTTGCTGAAGCTGCCCGAGGCTGGATCGCGGCGAGCGCCCGCGGTCGACAGCCGTTTCGAGCGAACGCGCCGCTCGACGCGCGCACGCGGAGATTAAGTCCGAGTTTAAACAATCGATATCGAGCGAGCGCATCCAAGTTCCTAGTCGCAACAGACCCGATTGCAATTGCATACCGGGATGCGCGCTCACGCTACGCGCGGTGCAAAAAGCCACGTCCTCGAAAGCGATTCAGCGCAAATCTTCTACGCTTGGTGTTCGATCGCTCGCTGCGCGAACTGCGAACAATCGATGTCGTGAGTGCTTGCCTGTGCGAGTGATCGGACGTAACACACACAACACCGAAGGTTGATGTTGCAACTGCTCGGTCAGCGATCTGCGCAGTTTTCGTAACAGCGAGACTTGGCAATGATATCGAAATTTGGCGAACGAATTCCGTCGCGTGGGGTGTGCTTTGTGTGTTGCGTAGTCGTCGCGAGCGCCGTTGCCTGCGGCAGCTCGGACAACTCCGACAACGGTAGCGGAGGGAGCAATCCGAACAGCGCGGGCGGCAGCCCGATTGTCGGTCACGGAGGGAGCAGCGCTGGTTCGAGCAGCACGCTCAGCAACGGCGGCTCTGCAGCTGCGGCTGGCGGCGCCGCCCCCAGCGGCGGCAGCAGCGACGGCGGCTCAGCAACTGCAGCTGCCGGCGCAGCCAACGCTGGAGCAGCCAATGTCGGAACGGGTGGCGCAGCAACAGGCGGCGCGGCGAGCGGCGGAACCGCAAACGGAGGCAGCGCACATGGCGGAGCAGCGAACGGCGGCAAAGCAGGGGCAGACACCGGACCGTATCCCGCCATCAGCTTGGCCGGTCTCACCACGGCCGTCGAACTTGCACCCGTGCGACTCGCAGCGAACGGAATTTACCCAGCCAAAGTAAACATCTCGAGCGGCGGTGTCGACGCGCTGTTTGGCAGCAACGCGCCGCTCGTCGCGACCAACGCGGAGACGCAGGCTCTGCGCTCTTCGGTGCAGCACACGAACCTTCGCATCATCTTCACCGTGTGTGAGGGCCTTTATCGAATCGTGGCCAAGAAGTCTGCGGGCATCACCACGCTCGCCGATTTGAAAGGCAAAACGGTCGACTACAGCAGCGGCACCTCGTCTGCTTACTTCTTGCACCAAATGCTCGGCCTCGTGAACCTAACGGAGAGTGACGTGAAAACCGGCTCGACCCCGTCGGCGAACTCGGGAGGGCAGGCAGCGGCGTTCTGGGAACCCAACATGGCGCAGTACGCCTCCGGCATCAGCGCCTCGGATCGCGTCGAGTTCCAAAAGGACGATCAAGGGCACGAGGTCTATCGGGAACTCTTCGACCTGCACGCCACCGCGGAGAGCTTGGCCGATCCAACCAAGCGCCGAACCATCGTCGGCTTCGTTCGCTCGCTCATCACCGCGTCCGAACAGATCCGCAACGATCCCACGGTCGTCTATCCGCTGATGACCGGTCCCACTGGCGTGAGCCAAGCCGTACTCGTGGAGTCCTTCAAGTACGAGCGCTACGCCGGTACGTTGGTCCCGGACCTACTCGACCAGCTCGTGACCGAAGAAGTGTGGCACGCGAAGCAAAACAATCGCACCGCGCGTGGCCGTGCGGACCTCGCCAAGCTCATCGACGCGAGCGTGCTGCAAGAAGCAATGCAGTGAGCCGAGCTCGCAGCGCGGGCCAAGCCGAAATCGGCTGGCCCGCGGCGTCGGCACATCAAGTAATGATGATGGGCGCGCCGTTGGTGACGACCATGGTGTGTTCGAACTGCGCGCCAATGCTGCCGTCCGGGGTGCGCAGCGTCCAGCCGTCGTCGCTTTCGATGGTGTAGGTCGCGCTGGTGGTGAGGAAGGGCTCGATGGTCATCACCAGGCCCTCGTGCAAAACGAGCGGGTTATCGCGCTCGTAAATGTTGGGCACCTGCGGTTCCTCGTGGATGTGGCGACCGACACCGTGACCGCACAGATTTCGCACCACGCGAAAGCCGCTGCGCTTGGCTCGGCGCTCGACCGCGCGCCCAATGTTGCGCATCGGGGCACCCGCGCGCACCTCGGCGATCGCGTCGTTCAAGGCGGCGCGCGTGCTGTACAGGAGAGAGCGCGCGCGCGTCGACACTCGGCCAACGGGGAAGCTCGCGCCGCTGTCCGCCCAATAGCCGTCGAGTTCGGCAGACACGTCGATATTTATCAAATCCCCTTCGCGCAGTACGCGCTTCGAAGGGATGCCGTGAGCCAGCTCGTCATTGACGCTGATGCAGGTCACCCCCGGGAATCCGTAAGCAACTTGAGGTGCCGAACGCGCACCGTGGCGACGAAGTACGTCACGCCCGACTTCGTCGAGCTCCGCGGTCGTTACCCCCGGCGCAACCTGTGAAGCCATCGTGTCGCGCGCATCCGCGACAGCGGCGCCGACCCGCTTGAGCGCCGCCAAATCTTTCTCGTCATCAATGGACATCGCTGAAGCTTATGACCGAATCGATGGCGGCGCGAAAAGATCCCGGAAAGCGCCAAAAATGAGCCCCTAACTGCGGTGCAGACCCTTGCCAATGCAGAAAGACTGCGCGAGGAGTGAGGCATGAAGCCAGCGTTTAGCCCGGGACTGACCTTCGAGTTCAGCTATCGAGTGCCGGAACAGAAGACGGTGCCGCACGTCTATCCGGAGTCGCCGTTGTTTCAGACCATGCCGCCCGTGTTCGCAACGGCATTTTTGGTCGGGCTGTTCGAGTGGGCGTGCATGGAGGCGATGCAGCCGCATCTGGACCCCGGTGAACAATCGGTCGGCGTCGACATCCGCGTGTCGCACGTGGCCGCGACTCCACCCGGTTTGACCGTAAAGGTACAGGTCGAAGTGGTGGCCGTCGAGGGTCGCAAGCTGTCGTTTCGCGTCAGTGCTCACGACGGCGTGGAGTCGATTGGCGAAGGCACGCATCAGCGTGTGCTGATTCAGACTGAGCGCTTCCTGCAAAAGGTCGCGCAAAAGGCCGCCAGCGCCGGGCACTGAGTCGGGTGCGCGGCTCGCAGCGCGTTTTGTTCAAGAGCCCTGGGGTGCGCGCGCACAGCGCACCCCGACGCCGTAGTCACCCCGATAAGTCGTGGCGTAGTTGAGCGAGGTGCGATTGGACGAGAGCATGTACGGCATCAAGCTCGTGTGAAAACCTCCGCCGGGCAGAACGCGATCCGTGCCGCCGCTGAGGTTCACGCAATCGGTGCACGGACTCACGTACTTGGCCGAGTACACATCCAGGTTCCATTCCCAAACGCTGCCCGAGAGATCGAGCTGGCCCCAACGGCCTAGCCCGAGCGTCGTGGTTCCGACTTTGGCGACGTTCGACAAGCTCGTGCAATTGCCGGCTTTGCCCGTCGGATAGTAGCAGTCGTACATCGCATACTTGCTATCCGTACCCGGAGCGGTCGAGCCCCAGGGGTACATGCGCTGTTCGTCGCCGCCCGCGGAGGCGTATCTCCATTCGGTTTCGCTCGGCAGAAATCCACCGTCCCAAATGCAGAATGCGTGAGCCTCGTACCAATCCAAACAAGTGATGGGCAGTGTCTCGTTGTTGCCTGCGCTCGCCGACCAAGTGCCGTACGTGCCCGTGCTGCAGGCGAGATTCTTGGTCCAGGTGGCGACAGCGTTGGCGCCGGTAGGAATGTTGCTGTTCCAGCTGGTGTCCCAACCGGGTTCGAAGCTGCCTGATTTGTTGGGATCTGCGAGTCCCTTACCCGCATTCAGATGGCTGTGCTTGCCGCTGCCCGCTGCGGGCAACGCGCCACCCGCGGCGAGGTAGTTCACGAACTGTCGGATGCGACCAACCGTTGCTTCATACTTGTCGAGGCGAAAGGCGCTCACGGTCGCCGGATCCGCTTTGCCCGAAGCGCCGCTGCCGTTGTTCGTATAGGTGCGACTGAACGTGCCAGCAGCAACGAGCAGACTCGTGCAGCAGCTCTCCGTACCGTTCGCGCCGCACGTATTCATGCCCTGGCCACCGGGTGCACAGCTCGGTGGTTCGCCACTCGCGTTCGGCGCGCCCGCGGAGCCGGCTTGTGCGACGGCAGCACTGCCACCCGCAAGCGCAGCGCTGTTGCCTGCCGACCCACCAACCGCGGGTTGCGCGCTATTGCCGCCGTTGCTCGAGGCACCTGCACTGCCGCCGTTGCTCGGCGTGCTGCCACAAGCAACGATGCCGATTGCGTGTGCAAGCGAGACCAGCGTGAGCGAGACGGCCGAGCAAACTCGATGCGACATGGTTTTGCTTTCGGTCTTACGAGACGGTTGCGCGTTCGTGAGAGCTTAGGACGAGAAGCTTTACCAACTAGGCGGCTTAGTAACCATCTACTTCGAAGAGCAGGCAACGCGCGCTCAGCACTCGCGCCGTCGGCATTTGCTACGCACGTCTAGAAAATTACACGCGCAGATCCGACTCGCACGACCATGCCGTCGATGATACCCCGAGTGTACTTTGAAGAAATCTCGAATCATCCGGTTTTGCGTTGCTGGCATGGGTTTGACTGGGATGGTGAGCGCGCTGTTTTCGTGCAGCTCCCCTAGCGATACGACGTTCACCCCTGACACTCTGGGCAGCGCTGGGCATAGCGCCGCACACGCCGGCAGTTCGTCGAACCCGGGAGCAGCGGGATCTGCAGTGAGCGTCGCGGGCTCGAATGGTTTCCCCGTTGGCACTGGTGGCTCGGGCTCGAGCGTGATGAACGGCGGAAGTGGTGGCAGCGGCTTCGTAGGCACCGGCGGCAGCGCGCAAGGTGGAAGCTTCACCGGTAGCGGCGGCTCGAATAGCGGTAAAGGCGGCATGAGCAACGCCGGTGGTACCAGCGGCAAAGGCGGCGCGGGTGGCAAAGGTGGCTCGGGCGGTATGAGCATGAGCACGGGCGGCTCGGGTTCAGTCGCGGACCCGCCCAAGTTGACGGACGGCTCGATGGGTTGGGCAACGCGCTATTGGGATTGCTGCAAGCCCGCGTGTGGTTGGCCGCAGAACGTCGGCGGGCGCACGCCGATCGCGAGCTGCACCGTCGACGATCAACCGCTGAGTGACACCAAGGCGAAGAACGCGTGCGAGAGCGGTGGTACCGCGTACATGTGTCACGCGATGGAGCCGTGGGCAGTGAGCGATACGTTGTCTTACGGATACGCAGCCGTGAACAAGGGCAGTGACTTCTGCGGCAAGTGCTATCAGCTGCAGTTCACGGGCGGCTCACACAACAGCACCGTGGACGCCGGCTCGAAAGCACTGCTCGGCAAGACGATGATCGTGCAAGCCATCAACAACGGCGGGGTCGACGGCAATCAGTTCGATCTGCTCGTGCCGGGTGGCGGTGTCGGCGCTCTGGACGCCTGCTCCAAACAGTGGGGCACCAAAGATCTGGGCGAGCAGTACGGCGGTTTCTTTTTGGCCTGCCAGAAATCCAACAACTTCGACTACGAGAAGTCCAAGGCTTGCGCCAAGGCCAAGTGTGACAGCGTATTCGCAGACAAGGCCGAGTTGCGCACGGGCTGTGAGTGGTTTACGGGTTGGTTCGGCGCACCGGACAATCCGGCCGTGCTCTATAAAGAAGTCACCTGTCCGGACGCCATCACCAAGAACTCCGGCCTGAAACGATAACCTCGGTCGAGGGACCATGAACAAGATCGCCGTCTCGAGCCTTTGTTTTCTCGGTGCGGCACTGCTCGGCTGCGGACAGCACGCTGACGCGAACGGCGGGAGCGCGGGCGCGACGCACACGGCGAGCGCCGGCACGGGCACAAGCAGCGACGGCGGCTCGAATGGCAGCAGCGCAGGTTCGGGCCCCTCGACGAACGGCGGCACTTCGAGCAACGCCGGCACCTCGAACTCCAACGGAGGTTCGACGAGTGCCGGCGGCACCGCTCACGGCGGTTCGAACAACTCGAGCTCTGGCGGCTCCGGCACAGGCGGCTCGAGCGTTGGCACGGCGGGCGCGCCGACAACCTCGGGCAACGGTTCAGACGTCATCGTCACCATCAAGAACGGTGGCTTTTGGAATGACACGGCCGGCAACCGCATCGAGGCGCACGGCGCGGGCGTGATCCGCGTCGGCGACACGTGGTACTGGATCGGTGAAGACAAGTCGGGCAACTCGGGCGGCTTCAAGGCCGTCAATTGCTACTCCTCGAAGGATCTGTCGCACTGGGAGTTCAAGCGCGCGATCATCACCAAGCAAACCTCGACCGACCTGGCCGCCTCGGACCGCATCATCGAACGCCCCAAGGTGATCTACAACGAGACCACCAAGAAGTACGTGATGTGGCTGCACTGGGAGGGGCAGAACTACGCGACGGCCGAAGCCGGTGTGTTCACGAGTGACACGGTCGACGGCGCGTACACTCAGGTGCGCCATTTCCGACCCAACGATCGCATGTCGCGCGACGACACCTTGTTCAAGGACGAGGACGGCAAAGCCTATTTTCTGTCGGCTTCGAACGAGAACAAGGATCTCTCGCTGTACGATCTGACTGACGACTACACCAACATGAAGTCGCAGATCTCGACGCTTTGGCCCGGCAGCTATCGTGAAGCTCCGGCGATCATGAAGGCCAAGGGTCACTACTTCATCGTCAATTCAGCGGCGACGAATTGGGACCCGAACCAGCAAAAGTACTCCACCGCAACCTCGCTTCAAGGTCCGTGGAGCGCGCTCGCCAACGTCGGCGATTCTACTGGTTTCGACACGCAGACAGCGTTCATCATTCCCGTGCAGGGCACCAAGACCACGACCTACATCTACGCGGGCGATCGCTGGCAAGATCCGGACTTGAAGAGCTCCAAGTACATCTGGCTGCCCATCAAGATCACCGGCGACACCAAGCTGGCGATGGATTTCCACGACAGTTGGCAGCTCAACGTCACGACAGGTGAATGGAGCGCCAGCGGTAGCGGCGGCAACGACAACAGCGGCTTCGTCTCGCACGCGGGCTGGTCGTTGGTTTCCGCCGACAGTGAGGAAACCACCGCCGAAGACGGCCAGGCCGCGAACGCCTTCGACGATTCGACGTCTACGTTTTGGCACACCGAGTATCAGAACAACAAGCCCGCCCCGCCGCACGAAATCGTGATCGATCTGGGAGGCAATTACTCGCTCACGGGCATGCGCTACACGCCGCGCCAAGACGACAACCAAAACGGCATGGTCAAGGACTACGAGTTCTACGTCAGCGCCGACAAGACCAACTGGGGCAGCGCCGTAAAGACCGGTAGCTTCGGTACCGGCAAAGCGGCGACCACGGTCACGTTTACCGCCAAATCTGGACGATACATTCGCTTCGTCGCGCTCGATGAGGTGAACGGCAAAGCATACACCGCCGTTGCCGAGCTCGACGTCGCGGGCACACCGCAATAGCGCTCAATAGCCGTCCGGGATTCGCCCCGTCAGACAGGTGATGGTGTTCGGCGCGTTGGGTGCAGAGCTCAACGCGAGTTCCGGCTGAGCCGCGCTGCCACGCGCGAGGCCCTCACTGTCGGACCAATGCGGAGCCGCACCCGGGCGCAAGCAGTGCAGGCCGCTTTGGTAGAAGCCGATGACGAACGTGTGCCCAGCGACCCGCGCGCCCGTGGCATCGCCCAATGCGGCAGCAAAGTCTCGCCCGGGCTGAGCGCCGAGCGTCTCGCAGGTTCGGAACCAGAGCAGCGCGTCCGAGCTCAGCCGCGCACGGAACGCGTTGAATGCCGAATGATGCGCGTGTGAAGCACGAAGCACGTCGCGATCGAGCGGTTCGCGATCGATGAACACGCGCCCCCACTTGCCGTGCCCCCAAAACTGAAGCTCGCCAATTGCGCGCGTGGGCTGGTATTCGTTGAGCCAGGCGAATGCCTCCGCAAAGCTGCGCGCGCCAAACGCAGCGTCCACACGACCGAGCGCGCGATATAGGTGGCAGCCGTATTGCCAGCTGTAGCCCAGCGCTCGCGGACGACGCGACGTCTGAGTCGCATCGTAGACGACCAAGCGCAGCGCGTCAGTCATGCGCCGCGCTTAGGGGCAGCTCGCTACCCAAGTGAGCGTGACGCCGGTCGCCTTCGTGTCATTGGTACCGGAGTTCAGCCACAAGATGCCGTTCGCCTGGTCCGTGGTCAACGTCGTGCTCGCGTTGACGGTGCTCGTCGTGTCGAAGGTGAAGTTCTGTGCGGGCGCCGTGGGAATGGTCGTCACCGTGATCGAATCGACGTACACGATGGTCGGATTCGTCCAACCCGCGGTCGCGGGCGCGGCGTTGATCTCGATACCGACGCGCCGAACATCCGTCTTGGCGATGTTGGTCGCTGGCGAGGAACCACCTGCTCCCGCAGAACCTCCATCCGGTTGTGAGCCAACGGGGAAGTTGAGCGTCTGCCAACCCACGCTGCTGTTGAGCGGTGGACGGTTGGCGGTCGTTACGCCAAAGAAGCGGTATTGCGAGTCCTGCACGTAGTTGAAAATCGTGCCTGCCACGCCGTCTTTTACGTAGATGCGCATGCTGATAGCGCTCGTCGTGGCGTCGCTCATATTGATAGCCGTAGAGAACGAAAGCACGAAGTGCGCGCGATCCATCGCGTCGTCGATGGGCACCGAAAGCTTGGCACAACCCGTCGCCGTCACCGGCGCAGTGCCACCGGCGCCCGCGCTGGTGCCGCCGCTGCCGCCGCTGCCGCCGCCTGGCCCGGCGGTGCCACCGCTACCCGCAGTGCTCTCGCCGCCCGTGGCGCTGCCGGCGGTGCCACCGCTACCCGCGGTGCTCAGAGTTCCACCGGTGCCTCCCTCGGGACCATCGCCTCCGGTCTCGACCACGCCAGCCGTGTCCATCATCCCCGCGTCGCCGATGGTCGCGCCGCTCGAGCCACCCTTGGGCGCTCCGCGACCGCCTTGACCAGCAGCGTCGCCCTCGCCACCAATGCCCGCATGGCCCGCAGTGGCACTCGTGCCGCCGTGTCCCC
Source organism: Polyangiaceae bacterium (assembly GCA_035634635.1). Classification (GTDB taxonomy): domain Bacteria; phylum Myxococcota_A; class Polyangia; order Polyangiales; family Polyangiaceae; genus PMG-095. The sequence goes on along the minus strand of DASQCO010000153.1, from coordinate 90,335 downwards.
CGTCCGCAGGTCCGCTGCCGAGCAGAGAAGCGTCGTAGACGCTACAGCTCACTGCCGTGAGAATCACCGCTGCAGCCTTGGCTGCTCTCGTTGCTTGTCGTGCCGTTCCGTAAGTCACGCCGTGTTCCTTGCGCGCACTAGCGTGTCTGCGCTCGCGAAGTAAAGCCCCTCAATCTAGCAGTAGCTCGAGAGGCCTGCACTCGTTCAAGTTTTGAGTGTCGCGCGCATCGAGATGTCAGTCGCGTCCCCGTCATCGCTGTCATCGCCGTCATTGTCGTGTGAAGCGCTCGCACGCTTTCGTCGCGCGTGGTAGGCCGGCACCGTCCGAATTCAGCAGCATTCGAGTGTGGGTGCTCGGCAGGTGCAGCCGAAATTTCCGACGCGCACAGAATGCATGGTCGCGCTGATCACGCAAGGTGGTTGCCGGGACTCCAAGGTAGCCAAACATGCTCAAGTCGACCAAGAATACGGCTAGTCGCAGGATTTCTGCGGGGCTGCGCGCTGGCGAGCGCGCTTGCCATCCTGGCGGGAGCCGGTCTCGGCTGCTCGAGCGACCCAAGCCCCAGCGCTAGCAAGGGCGTCGGAGGCGCCCTATCGAGCAGCGCGGCAAGCGGCTCGGCACACGCCGGAACGTCGGCCGGCGGTAGTCCGGGTGCCAGCGGCGGCTCCAGCAACGGAGTCGGCGGGGACGCAAATACCGGAATCGGTGGCATGAGCAGCGGGGGCACCCTTCGCCGGCCAAGCAGGCGAGTGCGGGCTAGGCTCGGGCCATGCCCGCTCGCACGCCTCGACCTTCGAGTGACACACCCGCTGCGCAGCGGGCACAGCTCGCAGCAGTCGTGATCGAACAGCTGCAATCGCTCGACGACTTGGGGGAGGACGCAGCAATCGAAGAAGTCCGGGCATCGTTACGCCGACTTGGCGACGCCACGCTCCAACTCGCGCTCGCAGCCAACCGCAACCTAGCGGCTCTTTCCGAGCTGGATCGACAGTTCGAGCTTTTGGGTGCCATTCTCGATGTTCCCAACCGACTCGGCGCGGCAGGAGAAACCGCGCTCGCCGTGCGCGTGGCCGAAGCATTGAAGTTCGTCGCGCCCGACGACATGAACGGTCAAATTGCCCACGCCTACGCCCAAGCAGGCGAGCGACAACGCGCGCTTGAACTCGTGGCGACCAACCTCGAAACCGCTCGCAAGCCCTTCATCGCCGAGTTTCGTGCCGGCGACGTCTACCGCGAACTCGACGAAGCCGACGCCGCCGAAGCTTACTATCGACGCGCCCTCGCGCTCGCAAACACGGCCGGCGAGCGCAGTGAGGTCTCGCTGCGCATTGCGAGCTTGCTGATCGACACGGGACGCGAAACGGATGCCGTTGCGTTCCTGGCTCAGCAACGTGAACGAGCCGATCCATCGAACGCTTCCGAGCGCCCACCAGCACCCAGCAGCAACAGTGATTCACGATTCTCGAAGGTCAGTCGCAATGACCCTTGCCCATGTGGCAGCGGCAAAAAGTACAAGAAGTGCCACGGCGCGTAAGGAACGCTGTTGAAAGGCACCGCCGAACGGGCGCGCAACGGCGGCTGGAGGGTGGGGGCGCTCGCAGGTACCAAAACGCACCTCGCACTACGGCGAGCTCCCCATGTCGCGGCCGCTCTGAACTCAGAGCTGGCTATTTGCAGACGTCGTAAGTCACGGTCGCGCGGATGAAGTCGACGTACGCGCGCTCGTTTCCTGCGCTGTCCAGGTACAGCGGCGTGAGCCCAATGCCGAAGCCCGCGGCGTTCACGATCTCGGGCGTCCACGTGGCGCCCCAGAGGTCAGCCGCGCCGCCGTAGATTTCCGGATGAAAGTCGGTCGTCCAGGCTTTGGTGTGTCCGCGATCGAGGCCCACGGCCGCGCCGTTTGCCAGGGCGCGAACGCTGTAGTCGGCGATCATGTCCGCTGAGCCGGCGGCCTCATTGATCGAAAAGCTGATACCGAGGATCTTGGCGCCGCTCGGGATCTCGAATTGAAAATTGCTGGCGAGCAGCTGATCGCGATACGGGTTGTTGACCATGATGATCCAGGTCGAAGACTCTTGGGTGTTGCCTTCGGTCAGCAACTGATCGAAGTCGACCCAATACGTCGGCGGTAGGCAATAATCCGTCGTGCTGTCGACACACTCAGAGGCAGCGCACGATGCTTGCGTGCCGCCCGCGGTCACACACGCAGCCGCGCAGTCCGACGCCGTCGTGCAAGCGTGGCTATAGAGCGGGTAGTAATCCTTGGTGTAGTCACCCGCGAAGCCAGCGCTCTTCCCGCTGCGCGCGTTGCGTGTCTGCGTCAGCCCGGAGCAGCCGGACGCGCCGGCGCTGCCAGCTGAACTACCCCCGGTGCCGGCGTTCGCCGCACCGCCCGTTGCCGCACCGCCCGTTGCCGCGCCGCCCGTTGCCAGACCACCCGTACCGCCCGCAGCAGAGCCCCCTTGCGCGCTACCCGTTCCACCGATCGCAGCACCGCCCGTTGCTGTGCCGCCCGTGGCAGCGCCGCTCGTACCTCCCGACGTCGCAGTGCTAGCGCCGCCCGCATGAGACATCACGCCGCCCGCACCGGCGTGCGCCGCGCCGCTTCCGGCGGTGCCGTTCGAACCGCCGGCGCTGCTGCTCGCTCCTGCAGCAGCTGGCGACTGCGCGTCACCACCGCAAGCAACCACCCCAGACGTCATCTCGAGCGCGCACGCGAGCCCCCACAACACTGACCGACGCAAATCCATTTTAAGTTCCCAATCTCCGAGGAGTGTCCAATTCGAAGCGGGGTCCGCCCGCTCCCCAAAGCCGCAGTGTAGTGGCTCTCGGCGCGGCGCGCACGCAGCTTCGCTGCAACCGGTTCCAGGCTCGAAAGTCGAGCCGCGATTCACCGCTCGAGCCCAACTGATGAGCCAGCGGGCCGCGTTCGCGGCGAAGATCTCGAAAAAAAAGCGTGTCGAATCCGCGACGGACCGCGGCGGTGCCCCCGTAGGCAGCGGGCCCCAATCCCATTCCTTGCTGCCCGAAATTTTTTCCGATGCCGGTTACACGCGATGCGCGTGCAGCCTTCGCTAACTGACGAGAGTTAAGACCACTGACCAGAGTGATGACGCACACGCTCGTGCGCACAGGCACGATTTAATAGCGTTCAGCGCTCGCGTGCACGCGCACGCGTGTGCCAGCAAGTACTACGCACGCATGCACGCATGCGTGCATGCGTGCATGCGTGCGTGTAGTAGCGAGCAAGGACGAGTGAGAGCGAGGCGAGAGCATGCGCGAGCTGCACACCTCATTCGAGCGGACAGCAGTTTCAGAAGTGTTGGACGAGGACCGTGCCGTATGAGAGAGTCTTTTCACCCTATTTCGGGTGCTGAATTTTCAGGGCCCCGCGAGGAGAGTGTTCGATGTCGTCTAGACGAATACATGGCTGGTCCGCTTCAGCCTTGGTGGCAGGGTCTGTCGCAGTGGCGTGCACGGGTACACTCGACACTCTGCCTTCGCACTCGTCGTCCTCGGCGGGCACCTCATCCGCCACCGCAGGTTCCGATTCGTCGCTCGGTTCGAATAGCTCCGGCGGCGCGTCAGGCGCGCCGGATGACTCCATGGGTGGCACTCCCGAGATTCCGTTCGAGCCGGTGCAAGCGCGAGTCTACGTCGCCAAGGTGAAGAATCTGCTGCTCGGCCTGCCCGCGACGGAAGAGGAGATCGCCGCAGTCGACGCTGATCCAGCCGCGTTGAAGGACATGGTCGACGCCTGGTTCGTGCGCCCGGAAGCGCAGGCAAAGCTCGGCACGTTCTTCAGCAAAGCGTTCCAGCAAACGCAAATCTCACAGAATGACTTTTTCGATCAGCTCAGCGTCGACAACCTGACGAACCTTCCGCTCTTCGCGCAAGCACAAGAGTCGATGTCGCGAACGGCGCTCAAGGTCATCGCCGACGGCAAGCCGTTCACCGAGACCGTGACGACGCACACGTTCATGATGACGCCGACCTTGATGTCGCTCTATCTCGCGCTCGACCAGGCGCAGGTGGATGACGCAGGCAAGCAAACCATGAGCTTGCCCATGGCCGACGGCACGCTCGTCACGACGCAATCGTTCTGGCTCACCTACCAGCCACCGCTCGACCCCGCCGCCATGCCCGTGGTGCCGAACAACATCCCACTCACGGAAACGCTGGATCCAGCGAGTCCGAACTTCATGCACTTCGCCGTGCCCTCGGCCTTCAAGTGCAGCATGCCGCAGGTGGACGAGACAGGTCACGTCCTGCTCGATGCGAACGGCAACGCGATGAAGGCGGACGTCACCTACAACCAGCGCAAGTACAGCAGTGTTTCAGCGGCCTTCTTGGGGTTGTTCGGGTACGCAACGCGCAACTACGTGAGCGATCCGGCAGACCCGAACGGCCCGCCGACGCTGACCATCCCGGATGACGTGCCCGCGGAAAAGAAGAACCTCTACCAATACAACTGCAGCGGTGGCGTCTCGTTCACCGCGCCGAACATCACGTCGCAAGACGTGATCTGGCGTCCGGTCACCGTGCGCGTGGCGGCGTCCGGCGAGAAGCTGACGCCTTTCTATGATTTGCCGACGCTGCGCGCCGCCAACGAGATCGTCGTGCGCACCCCGCGCGTCGGCTACTTCACGACGCCCGCGTTCTTCGCCAATTGGCCGACGAACAATAGCAACCAGCACCGCGATACGCTGAACCAAGCGCTGATCGTCGGCGTCGGTCGCAGCATCAACCCGGTCGACAAGGGCACCTCCACCGTGCTCGACAACGGCAAGGACGGGCAACATTCGGATCCGACCAGCCCCTGCTACAGCTGCCACCAAACGATGGATCCGATGCGGAACATCTTCCGCCAATCGTTCACCTATTCGTATCACACGCAGCATGACCCGGCGCAGATCTACAACACCACCGCGACCTTCGATTATCTCGGAGAAAAGGCCGCGCTCACGTCGTTCGACGATTTTGCCAACGCCCTGATCGAGCATCCGCTGTACGCCAGCGCGTGGGCGCAGAAGCTCTGCTACTACGCCAATTCCAGCGCGTGCTCGGAGCAAGACCCGGAGTTCAAGCGCGTCGTCGAAGCCTTCGTCGCTTCCAAGTACGACTTCCACACGTTGATCCTGGAGTTGTTCTCCTCGCCTCTCGTCACCGGCCAAGCCGCAACCAAGACCTGGCGTGACGTGGGCGAGAAGGTCAGCATCGCGCGCCAGGACCACTTCTGCGCAGCCCTGACCAATCGCCTACAGCTCGCGACCAGCTTGTGCGTCGGCATTACCGACAACACCACGCGCGTCGCGGTGACCAACAACATCCCGCTCGATGGCTACCTACGCGGCGCGGAGGCGCCTGCTCTATCGACGGATCAAACACCGTTCTACCGCGGCGCGACCGAATCGCTGTGCGCCTACGCCGCAGGGCTCACCGTCGACAAGACCAAGAGTCGCTACGACAGCACCAAGAAGGACGCCGCGATCACCGACTTCGTTGCCAACATCATGGGCATCACCTCGGTCGATCCCAACAGCGCGACCGTCACGCAACTGCTCACCGAGCATTACGACGCCGCAATCGCAGCCGGCGCGAAGCCCACTGACGCGCTCAAATCCACCTTCATCGTGGCGTGCCTCTCGCCCACGTCCGTTGCCATCGGCTTGTAGGAGAACCCATGAGCATCTTGAACCGTCGCCAACTGCTACGAGCCTCCCTCGCCGGTGCGGGTTTGGTCGGCCTGCGCGCCATGGCCACCGGCCTGCCCGTCTCCTTTTTGCTCAATCCTCAATCCGTGCGCGCGGACGACGCCTGTGCCGCCAACGCGCAGTTCCTGATCTTGTCGATGTCCGCCAACGGCGACGCCTTGAACTGCAACGTCCCCGGCACGTATGACTTGCCAGCCACGTTCGCGGCCGGCACCGTCAATCACTCCGATCCGGCGGACATGTCGATGACTGCAACGCAGCTCACGATCGGCAAAGCCAAGTGGACTGCAGCCAAGCCCTGGTCGACCCTGCCGCAAAACATCCTCGATCGCACGGTGTTCTTCCACCACTCCACGGGCACCGCGAACCACGGTGAACTCGGGCGCGTGCTGGAGCTGTTCGGCTCACTCCGGCGCGGTCAATGGCTGCCCTCGTACTTCGCCAAGACCATGCGCGCGTGCTTCAACACCGTGCAAACGCAACCGGTGACCATCGGCGGCGAGCAGGTCTCGTTCGAGGGTCAATACCTGCCCAAGCTCACGCCAACTGGGCTCAAGGCCGTGTTGTCTGCCCCGCAAGATCTCGCCGCCAAACTGCAAGGCTTGCGCGATGACACGCTGAACAAGCTGAACAAGGCGCTGAAAGAAAACCGGGCTCAAACCACGGCCGAACGCGCCTACCTGGACAACATGGCGCTATCGCAAAACGATTTGCGCACCATGATTCAGCAGGTGGCCGCTGATCTAGCCACCATCCAAAGCGACGACGCGGCCAATCAGGTAACCGCCGCAGCACTGTTGATCAAGATGAACGTGACCCCGGTCGTCACGATTCACCTTCCGTTCTCGGGCGACAATCACAGCGACGCAAACTTCGGCAACGAGGCGACGCAGACGACCGCCTCGGTCAACAACATAAAGACCTTGATGTCCAAGCTGAAGAGCTACGGCCTCGAAGACAAAGTGACGTTCGCCACGCTGAATGTGTTCGGGCGGACGTTCGACTCGTTGAACGGCCGCGGGCACAATGCATCGCACTCCGTCGCGCTCATGATCGGCAAGGGCTTCAAAGGCTCGGTCGTCGGTGGCATCGTGCCCGGCGGACACGCCGCAGACATCGATCCAAAGACCGGCGCCGCAGCGGATGGTGGGGACGTGGCAGCGAGCGAGAGCTTGGCATCAGTGGCGAAGACCCTCGGCGCAGGCCTCGGACTGACGGACGCGCAGCTGAACGATCAGATCACCTCGGGCACCGCTATCCGCAGCGTCATCGCCTAATCACTGATGCGCCAAAGTTTCCTCTTCGCGGGCAGCCTCGGGTTGCTCGCCGTGCTCGTGTTCGCTTCGCCGCTCTCGGCCGCTCCGGGCAAGCGAGGTAAAGCCAAGCCCAAGCCCGCGCCGGCCGCCGCGGAGTCTTCTGCAACGCCGGAACCGGCAGAAAAGCCGGCGCCCAAGGCTGAAGAACCGGCGCCACCCAAGCCGGACGAAAGCACGTTCGCCAAGCCAGAACCCCCGCCGAAAGCGGAGCCCGAAGCGCCAACCAGCACCACGGACGGCCCGAGCGCGACCGCCGAGGCCGGTACGAAGCTGACCGTCGACTCGTCCGCGACGGATACCGACTCCGGGAAAGTGGCTCATGAAGCGCTGGGAAAGCGCGAAGCCGCGCGACTCGCGGCTCGGCGCACCGAGGTCGGCGTGTCCGTCAGCATCGATGTCGGCAATCGGCGTTTCAAATACAGCGATCCGATCGGCAATGCGCTGAGGCCCTACAAGCTTTCCATCGCGCCCATGGCAAGCTTCGGGCTCGAAGCCTATCCATTGGCCACGACCGACGTGCCGGTGTTGCGCGATCTCGGCTTTCGCGGTCACCTCAGCCGTGCCTTCGGGCTGGACTCAACAACCCCAGAGGGTGACAAGATCGAGACTAGCTGGACGCGCTTCGGCGGTGACGTGCGCGAGCGGCTGCTGATTCCCGGGAAACATCCGCTGGAGCTCGGAGCGTTTTTCGGCGCTGACGCGAGCTATTTCGTGATGAGCAGCAAATCCACACTCAGCGCTCTGCTGCCAAGTGCTCGCACCGTTTCCCTCCGTTTCGGTTTGGACGGGCGTGTGCTCGTCGCGGGGCGCTTCTCGACCGAGCTCGGCTTCGCGTATCTCCTCGTCACCTCGCCCGGCGAAATCTACGATCATTTCCGCGATCCTCACGTCGCGGGTATCGACGGCAATCTCGGCTGCTCACTCGCCATCATCCCCGGTTTGGAGGCGCGCCTGGTCGGTCGCTACACGCGCTACTTCGCGACCTTTCACCCGCAAGTCGGCGATCCTTATGTGGCGGGCGGCGCACTCGACGAGCAATTGCAGGTTGGCTTGGGAGTTCGCTATGCACACTGATCGCTCGTTTCGCTCGTACCGCGCATTGGCGTTTGCCTCGAGCCTCGTGCTCGGTGCCTTGTTGCTCGCGGGCTGCCCAGGCACGCTCGACAACAAAGAGCGATTCCTGGTCGACGCGGGTAACGGAGGCAAGACCGGCAGCGCGGGTAATGCCGCAGGCGGGGGCGAAGACGCGGCTCCGTCGGATGCTGGCTCGGACGCTGCCGCAACCCCTGATGGCGGCCCCGATCTGGGCCCGTGTGGCGACGTCGTCGCGCGGATTTTCGTGCCGAGCTGCGGCGGCACCGGTTGCCACGGTCCCAGTGGTGCGCAGCAGGATTTGGATCTCGTTTCGCCCGGCGTTGCGGGGCGCGTCGTCGGCGTGAGCGGTATCGGCTGCACCTCGACCTTGGCCGATCCAGCCAACCCTGAAACGAGCCTGATCTATCAAAAGCTCCTGCCAACGCCGCCCTGCGGCTCCCCCATGCCGCTCGCCCGCCCCGCGCTCAGCGACGAAGACGTCGCCTGTGTGCGGGCTTGGATCGCGGCGCAATAGCGAACAATAACGCCGCAGTCGGCCGAGAACGCTACACAATCGATCGTGTTGCAGGTTGGTTACGGTCGAGCATTGCGCGGCTGCGCATGTGAATTTCCTGGCGCGCGCCGCAACAGAAGACGATCATCGCTCGCCCCTTCGTGAGTGGCGAGGGTTAGCCAGGAGTAGGGTCATGGGACGAGGGTCGTTGCTCGGCGCGCTGGTATGCCTCGGATTGCTCTGTTCGGCGGGGCACGCGCAGGCCAAGGTTTGGCTTGTGCCCAGCAGAGTGAGCACCATTCAGGCCGCGGTCGACGCCGCGCGTGACGGCGACGAGATCCGCGTCGCACCCGGCGCCTATTGCGGAGCCACCATCGCCAAGCGAGTGGATTTGGTCGGCGTCGGCCATCCACGCATCATCGGCTGCAGCACCGGACCGACGCTCGGCACCATGCGCGTCGGGTTCTACATGCCCGGCCCGATCGGGCAAAACCCCGCAAGCGGCACGAAAATCAGCGGCTTCGTGTTCGACGGCCGCGGCGTGTCGAGCGCCAACTTGGCGCCGCTTTCGTTCGGCGTATTCGCACGCTTCGCGCATGACATCGAGATCTCGCACAATCATTTCGAAGGCACCGCGCAAGCCATCACCAACACTGGCGGTGATCGTTGGCGTATCGAGCACAATCGCATCCGTGGCCTCACCGTGCTCGACTGCACCGGTCCGTGCACGGGCGGTGATGGCATCGTGATTCAATTGGCGCGCGATGAAGTGGCCGCTCCCGGCGGTGACTCCGCCGCCATCAATCGCCCTGAAGACAACCTGGTGCTCGACAACCTGATCGAAGGTAGCCCGCCCGACGGTTTTGCCAGCTTCTCCATGGTGGGCGTTTTGGTGTTCGCCGCCGATCACACGACCATCCTCAAGAACGATTTGCGCTTGCGCGATAACGCCGACGCAACCGCGGTTGGCCAAGGGATCTTGGTGACCAACACCTGCTGCGGGGCGGGCGTTTCTTATCTGCCTGGCGCGCGCCACACGATTTTGGCGTTCAATGACGGGCGCAAGAGCGAGGTCGCGATTGTCGTCGAGGGCAGCGACGGCGCGAACACTCAAGGACTATTTACCTTCCGCAACCGCGGTGAAGAGCAGATCGAGGGCGTTCAGAAGCAGCTCTTCGCGCTATCGCGCATCGGTGCTCCTCCGCCGCGCGCGCGGCCACAGCTTTAGAGCGACCTCAAAGCAGCATCGCCCAACCAACCCCAAGGGTAAACGTGGGCAACACGCTGATGTGGGTCTGACCGCAGTACGATTGATCGAGACAGTGATAGCCCTGCTTCGCCACCGGGAGCGCGACGCCGACTCCGCCAAGAACATTGAAGCCACGATAGCTGCGGGTCTCATAGGTCAGCTGCGGTTGCAGCCAATGCACGCGATCGTATCGATACGTTAGGTACGACCCGATGCCGTATAAGGAGTCGAGCGTGTAGTCCTGGTACGCGCCGGTCGAGTACCCCAGCTCGACCCCGACTGCGTGCAGGCGTGCCCGGCGATGACCCATGAACACCAGCGGCCGCAGCCGAGCAAAGCCCGCCACTTGTACGCCCGCTGAATTGACGCCAAAGCCTCCGCCCAAAGACAGACGGCTCCAGGGATCGAAGCTTGCGGTCGCACCGAACAGGCCGACGATCGTAGCGCCCCCGGTGCGCAACTCGAACATCACCGGTCGTAGCGCGAACGAATGCTCACTGACCGCGCGGCGAGCTTCATCGGCCGCGCCTTCGTCGACTATGTCCGAGTGATATTGCGTGTGCGAATGGTGGCGCGCATGGGCCGCGCCGCACATCAGCGACGCCGCCACGAGCACAGCGAAGGAGATTGGCCCCCGCTCAATCCAAAAGCCCATACCCGTCTTCCCTATCGCCTCGTGCTAGTGCGAAACGCCCAACTCGCTCAACAAGTTCTGAGCGTGATCCACGCTTTCGAGCAAATACAAGACGAAGCGCAGATCGACGTGCACGGTGCGGGTCGTGGGCTCGTACGCCCAGTCCGAAGCCACGGATTCGAAAGTGCCGTCGAATGCCAACCCGACGAGCTCGCCGCGAGCATTGAGGGTCGCGGAGCCCGAGTTGCCGTTGGTGATGTGCAGGTCGCTGAGAAAATCTACGGGGACGTCCCCGAGCGGTTTGTCGACATAGCGTGAACGCGCTGCGGTTTTAGCTGACTGGAGCAAGCGATCGGGGGCGTTGAACGGTTCCTTGCCCGTGTTTTTGCCGACCATTTGCGTCAGGCTCGTGAACGCGCCGATGTTGGCACCAGGAGTGCCGGGCGGAGCCTTTTTCACGGTGCCGTAAGCGACGCGCAACGTCGAATTGGCGTCGGGCGCGATCGCGCCACCTTTGAAGTTCAAGAGCGCAGCCAGGTAGCGCGGCTTCAGCTGCCGCATTTGACCCGCAAAGCGCTTCGCGCGGTCCTCTGCGCCACGCAGCGCCGGATACAGCTTGGCCGCCAAGCGCACGATCGGATCTGGATGCTGAGCGAATGCCGCGAACTGACCGTGGTCGAACAGTTCCAGACGCGCGCTCTCATCGCCCAATTTCGTCTTGTCGTACAGTTTGGCGATGGCGGCGTCGATCGCCTGGTCGCTGGGATCCTTACCGGCGATCAGCATCAGCGCCGGTGTGCGGTGATAGGGGTCGCGCGCGCGGTCGCGCTGCAGCGCGAGCTTCAGGAGCGCGCGATCGAGCTTCGGATGATAGGCCGCGGCGAGCGCTTTCTGCTCATCACGAAGCCGAGGCACGTTGCGCTCTTGAAAATCCGGATCGCGCTGCGCGTCCGGCTTTTGACGCTCCGCCGCCATGCGCGCGCTGCGGTACGCCGCAAACAGCAAGCGAGGCATCAAGAACTCACTCTGCAGCGCCGTGTCGGCTTCGCGAGTTTGTTGCTGTTCTGCAAATGCGAGCCCCAGTTCTTGGACGGCGCTCCCGTAAGCGGCCTTGCGCGTCGGATCCGCGTCGATGAAGGCCTGCAGCGCGGCGTCGGTGGCGAGCTTCTTTTGCAGGAGCTGCGCTCGCTTCATGCCTGCGAGTTCTCCGAGGTGCTTCGTTCGATAATTGTCGAAGCCGCGGCGACGACTCGTGGCCTTGATCGCGACCTCTGGATCATCCTTGGAGATGTCCGCGATCAGCGCCAAGTAGGCATCGAACTTTGCCAACTCCTCCGGGTAAACGATGAGTTCGGTCTGTTGCATCTCCGCGGCGGACGCGAGCAGCGACGTGCGGCCGGGGTAACCCGCGACGAACACCAGGTCGCCCTCGGCGAGCGGTGTGGAAGCAAGCTTGAGAAACGCGGGCGGCTGATACGGCACGTTGTCCGGTGAATAGTCCGCGGGCTTGCCGTCTTTAGCCACGTAGGCGCGGAAGAACGCGACATCACCGTCGTGGCGAGGCCAGCGCCAATTGTCGACTTCCCCGCCAAAGTTGCCGATACTTTCGGCCGGCGCATACACGATGCGAATGTCGCGCAATTCCAGCGATTCGAGCGAGAAATAGCGCAAGCCCGCGTACATGGCGACCAGCGCGCAGCGCACGCCCGGACTCTGTTTTTCACAACTCCCAACGATGTCTTTTTCGAGCCGCTCGTACTCGAGTTCACGCGCCAGCGGATCGGTGATTTTTTCGAGCGCCGGGCCGATGCGGTCGGTGACCTCGGTCACTTTCGAGAGCACACGCAAACGCGCCGAGGGGCCGCTGGATCGCTCTTCGGCGCGCGTGTTGGCCAGCATGCCCGCTTCGAGCAGGTTCTGGTTCGCGCTCGAGTTGTGCTGTAGCGCGCCGGTCGCGCAGTGATGGTTGGTGACCACCAGCCCGTCCTTCGAGACGAAGGACGCGGAGCAGCCGCTGAGATTGACGATCGCGCTCAACAGGCTCGACTTCGGATCGGAGAGCAAAGCCGGGTCAATCTGCAACCCGAGTTGCACCAGCTCCGCGGCGTGCTCCGGGATCTGCGACGGCAGCCACATTCCTCCGTGATTTTCGAACGCTGCGCGGCCACTGGCCACGGGTGCGGGCGCAGCATTGGCCGGCGCCGTGGTTGCGGGCGGCGCAACCGGTGCGACCGGTGCGGGCGAGGCACAACCGAAGTGCGCCGCAAAGAGCGCGAACAGAGCGGAATAAGGGAGGAGGCGACCCACGGAATCCGTCGACATTGGGCCGCCAGCCTACACCGCTCCGCGCGCTACTCGAAGAACAAGCCTTCCGCACAGCTATAAACGCTGTAGCAAGACTCCTCGATGCACGTCACAGCTTCCGCACGCGCCGTGGAATTCATGCCGGAGAGTAGCTGCTCACAGGAGGGTTCACCGGTTCCGGGTGGGTGACACTCAGTGATGGCCGTCGCACAAGTGGCGGCGACGTCCTCCGGACAGCCCTTGGCGGTCGCGTCCGCGAGACACTTGTAACCGTTGTCGCAATTGCTGGTCGTGTCCAGCTTCAAACAGCCGATGGCCGCGTCGGCGACGGCGGGCTTCAGGTTATGCAGTGCGGCGTTGCAATAGTTGGAACAGGCCGTGGTCACTCCGGTGCATGTAGCGACACCTGTGCTGTCGTTGCACTCGCCGCCCGCACCTCCGGCGCCTCCCTCAGGGGCGCCCCTTCGCCGGAACTGTCGCCACCAGCACCGCCTGCGCCCGCGGAATCCGCGCCGGCACTGCCGCCTTCACCTGCGCTACCGGCCAAGAGCTCGTCGCTGGTTCCTGCGTATCCCCCAGTGTGTGTTGCACCGCCTTCGACCGCGCCGGCATTTCCGCCGTCGCCGCCCGGCGCGGTGTCTGTGGCACTGCAGGCTTGAAAACTAGCGGCGCCCGCAAAGGCCGCCGCGAAGGCCAAAAAGCGAGCTCGATCGACACTAAATTGCTTAGCCATCCTCAACCCCCCAAAAGTCTCGCTATAAGACGTTCAAGATCTCTGCGAGTCAAGCCGCCTATTGGGAAGGAATAGCTGCACTCCGCGTAGAGCAAAGAATCTGAAAATGCGCGAAGCGCATGTCACACGCGAGGGCGGTCGAACGACGTTGAGGCGAGCATCGTGACGAGAACCATGGGCCGCAAGCCGACCACCGACACAAGAGCGCAGAGCTCTAGGTTTGCGCTCTTGTCCGTCGTTTTTGGCTCCGGGCTGATGACACTCGCATGTGCTCCCGAATCAAACCGAGTTCAAAGCGCCGAGCACGCCGCAATTCCGCTGACAATGCCCGGACCGTCACCCAGGGGGCGAGACGTGCAGACCGCAAGCGCGATCAATGCCACTTGTACCGGCTGCCACGGCGAAATCGCCGCTGAATGGCGCGCATCGTTCCATGCTCAGGCTCAACGCGACCCAGCCTATCAGCGTGCGTTTGCGATTGAGCCATTGCCGTTCTGCCAAGGCTGCCATGCGCCCGAAACGGCTGCGAATCGCCCGGTCCCCGAGGAGGCGGCAGATCTCGGCGTCGGGTGCGTCACCTGTCACGTGGTTGGCGACCATCTCTTGGCGAGTACGAGCGGCACGAGCTCGCCTCCGCACACAATCACGCGCAGCGATGAATTCGCAGCGACCGCGGGCTGCGCCAATTGCCATCAGTTTGCGTTTCCGGATCGCGCGCTGCGCGAAGCACCTTCTTTGATGCAGGCCACGCTGCACGAGCATGAACAATCCGACGCACGCGATGTTCCCTGCGCCAATTGCCACATGCCGATCGTCGGCGCTGGCGCGGCTCGACATCGCAGTCACGCTTTCCCGGGCGGGCACGAGCCGGAATTCGTGAAAGGTGCCCTGCGCGTTCGGGCCGAGCGGCGCGCGGCGAATCGCGTCGCGCTCGTGCTGCAAACAGAGCACCTGGGGCACGCTTTCCCGACCGGCGATCTGTTCCGACGGCTCGAAGTTTCCGCCGAAGCCATTGGCAACGACTATCAAGCCGTAGGCAGCGCGCGGCGTTACTTGTCACGCCATTGGGCCGAAAAGCCGCAGCTCGTGCGAGTCGTGCGTCAGGTGAAACGCGACGATCGCGCGACGCACACTCCGCTCGAGATTGAACTCGAGCTGCAGCTCGCACCGAGCGAGCGGGCTCTGGTTTCGTCGCTGCCCCTGGCCTGGCGCGTGGCCTATCAGCGCGTGGAACATCCGCGCTCCGAAGCCGATGAAGACAGTGTTTTGGACGGCGAGATCGAAATTGCGAGCGGCACCCTGCCGCCTCTCTCGAAAGGCGAACCCGATCATGTTCATCCGTAATTTGCGTTGGAATTCGTGTTTCGTCCTCGCCGCCGTGGTCGGCTGTCAGCACGCGGCCGTCGCGCCGAGCAGCCCGAGCTCGAAGGTCGCGCCGACCGCCAAGAGCGCGGCCTCCACACCGGCGGTGAGCACGATACCAGAGAGCACCGCAGCAACCGTAGCCGCAGTGGATCCGAGTCCATTCGTCGAAACCGTGCGGCTCGAATACGCGGCGCGCCTGGACGTCGCCGGGCAACGCACGTTCCTGAGCACCGAGAAGCTGCTGCTGGGCGTGTACGACGACGGCGTGCGCATCGAACCCGCCGTGCTGGAGGGACTCCAGCAAGGGCGCTCGGTCTTTCCGCGCGTGTTCGGCAGCATGCCTGAATCCGGCTGGGCCCTGCAAACGAGCTATGCGGAACGCACCAGCCGCAGCTCGCTCTCACGCTGGACCGGCAGCGAGTGGCTGAATGCCGACAACTTGCTGCAGGGAAAGAACGTGATCGGCATCTCGGCCTGGAGCAACGGGCGATCGTTAGCGCTGGTCGCGGGCGAATACGAGAAAGCGCTCCATTTCGTGCAGCTCGGAGGGGCTCGCGGAACCGTGCCGCAGCTGCCACACGCAGCGCGGGATCAATACGGCTGCGTGCACGGGCTGCAACCTGGCGCCATGAGCGCGCTGCCCAGCGGTGAAGTGTACCTCACGGGCACGCGCTGCTTGGTGGGCGTGGACGAAGACGTGACCAATCATGGCGTCATCATCCACAGCTGGGCTCCGGGGCAAGCGCGCGCCAAGACCAGCGTGCTGCCCGGCTTGTCCGAAAAAGAGGCTGCGGGAGGCGAGATCAACAGCATCGTCGCCACAGCGAGCAATGACGTGTTCGTCGCTGGCCTGCGCATACCGATCGGTGAAGACACGCACGACTACGCGTACGTCGCACACTTCGACGGCAAAGCTTGGCGCAGCTTCTCGGCTCCGCCCATCGAACGCATCGACGAACTGCAGCGCGCAGCAAGCGGCAAACTGTGGGCACTCTCCAACGGCGAGCTCTGGAGCACCGACGGCGCGGCCTCCGAGAACGCCGCCTGGAAGCGCGTCGATCTGCCCTGGGCCGCCAAAGAAGCGGGCGAAGCTCCAGTCAGCTCGTTTTGGGTGCAAAGCGACGAACAGGTTTGGGCCACCCTGGGCGCGGACCAATTCACCTATTTGGTTCGCACCAAAGCAGGCTCGGCTCCGCTATCGGTCCCGAGCAACGAGCAGATTGCGCAGCTGACGAACGCCTTCGATCCGATGGCCGCCTACCAGTGCGAAAGTCCGACCTTGGTGTTGGTCGCACTCAGCCGCCAAGCTCCCAAGGACGCCGACATGCCGAGCGTCCGCGCAGCCCTGCGCGGTCACTCAGAGTTCGAAGGCAAAGTGCAATTCGTCGAACTCCCCTTCCTCACGCGCCGCTACTTGGGCGCCCGCGGCGACATGGACTCGCTGATCGAAGCCAACGAAATCCTCAGCAACGCCAACATCCCCGGAGTCGCGCCGGAAATGCGCTGCCTAGACAGCACCCCCACCCGCACCCTCAAAGTCGACTTCAGCGGCCCCAAACCCGACCTCCCCGTCGCCCACAAACCCAAACCCCAAGACCTACGCGAAGCCACCCCACCCCCTCGCGCAATCGACCTCAATTTCTAACGGACCGATCCGTCACTTCGAACGCTGGACGGCTCCCTGAGGATTGAACCGCCAAGCCGCAGAGGCCGCAGAGACCTGAGAGAGAAGAGATTGGGGTTTTCGCTGTTCGTCAATTCGAGTCGTGAGTACTTCGGAGTCCGGCGTGCTTCGGCGCCTGGGAGGGCGTCTGATGTCGTGAACAACACGAAGCTTCGACGCTCAACACGCCCCCCAAACTCCCCTCTGATCTCTGCGGCCTCTGCGGCTCGGCGGTTAATCCCTCCCCCTCTCCCTCTTCCCCGCAACGCGACGCCGAAGGCTTTGACGCGGTCGGCGGCGCTGCGTGACCATCAAAAAACAAACATCACTTCGGGGCGATGACTCGTTCGGGGAGGGCTACGTTGACGGTTTGGCCTGGGTCGATCGCGGAGTTGGCGAGAGTGACGCGATAAGCGCCGGCGGCGATGCGAAAGGCGTTGCGACCTGGTTCGTAGTTGGCGAGGAGGCGCGGGTCGACGGTCAGTGTCAGTTCTTGCGATGCGCCGGAGCCTAGTTCGACTTTGGCGAATGCACCGAGGCGCCTGGCTGACTCCCAGCCGCCTTTCTCCGGTGACACGTAGACTTGGGCAACGGTCTTGCCGGGTCGCTTGCCGGTGTTGCTGACGGTGAAGCTGACTTTGAGTTCGCCGTTTTCGACGCGCGCGGCCAGTTTGCTCTGGGCGAAGCTCGTGTAGCTGAGGCCATGACCGAAGGCGAACTGCGGTTCGAAGCCTTTTTTGGCGTACCAGCGGTAGCCGACGGCGGCGCCTTCGTCGTACTTCACTTCGATCTGCGTGCCGTCTTTGGTACCCTCGCCGACGCTCTTGGCGCGCGGTAATTGCTCGAGCGTGCGCGGGAACGTAACGGGCAAGTGACCCGAGGGATTCACCGCACCGCTCAATACACGCGCGATCGCCGCGCCGCCTTGGCTGCCCGGATACCAGGCTTCAACCACACCGGCGACTTGGTTGAGCCACGGCATCAGCACGGGACCACCAGTTTCGAGCACCACCACGGTGCGCTTGTTGGCGCGCGCGACGGCCGCGATCAGTTGATCTTGTTCATCCGGCAGGGTGATTGAAAAATCCTGCGATTCAGTGGTCCACTGGGTGACGAACACGATCGCGACGTCGGCTTTGCCGGCGGCGGTGCTCGCGACCTTCAGATCAGTGCCCGGCGTCCACGTGATATTCGCTTTGGGAAGTTCAGCCTGGAGCGCAGTGAGCGGCGAGGAGCGCGAGTACACGATTGGCCCGGGCCAACCCTTTGGGCCTAACCCGGGCACGGCGATGCCACCCGGCGCGTACACTTGCGCGGAGCCGCCGCCGCTCAGCACACCGACGTCCGCGTGCCCGCCGATCACCGCGATCCGCTTGTCCTTCGCCGCAAGCGGGAGCACATTTTGATTCTTGAGTAGCACGATGCCGTCTTCGGCGTCGGCCTGGGTAACGCGCGCATGCGCGGCAAAGTCGATCGGACCGGGTGTCACCGGATCGTCGACCGCGCCCTTGGCGATGAGCGCGCGAGCGACGCGCCGCACCATGTCGTCCAAGCGCGCTTGCGACACCTTATTTTCGCGAATCGCCGTCGCGAGTTTGTCGAGCCAGACGTACTTGCCGGGGTCGGCTACGCCCGTCTCTTGGTCGAGTCCGTTGTTCGCGTTGAGCACGGTATCGTGCTGCGCGCCCCAGTCGGTCATGACGTAGCCTTTGTAGCCCCAATCACGCTTGAGCACTTGATTGAGTAGCCAGTCGTTCTGGCAGGCGTACGCGCCGTTGACCAAGTTGTAGCTGCACATGATCGAGCCCGGATCGCCTTGTTCGATGGCGATCTGAAAGGCCAGCAAGTCCGACATGCGCGCGGCCGTTTCATCGATCAGCACGTTGATACGGTCGCGGCCAGTCTCCTGATCGTTGAGCGCATAGTGTTTGATCGTGGCAACGATGTGATTCGATTGGATGCCGCGCACGACCGCGCCCACCATCGTGCCGGCGAGCAGCGGATCTTCCCCGCCGTACTCGAAGTTGCGGCCGTTGCCGGGCTCGCGCATCAAATTCACACCGCCGGCGAGCATCACGTTGAAGCCGCTGGAGCGCGCTTCGCTCCCGATCATGGCTCCGCCTTGCTCAGCCAGAGTTGGATTCCAGGTACTTGCGGTGAGGATGCCAGCGGGCAGCGCGGTGCGCTCCAAGTCCGGCGGTGCCTCACGTTGCGTGGCAACGCCGCTGCCCGCGTCCGTCTGCCACTGCGGAGTGAAGCCGAGTCGCGCGACTCCGGGGACGAAGCCAGCCGATTGTCGCCGAGCCTCTTTGAATTGGTACTTGTTCCACTCTTGTTGCACACCGAAGTAGCCAGTGACGAGCGTCAACTTCTCTTCTTGAGTCATCGCTTGCAAGAGCAGCTCAGCGCGCTGATCGGGCGAGAGTTGCTTGTCGAGCCAAGCCGTGGGCGCTGGCGCCGCGGGTTTCACGACTGCCGGCGTCACCTTGCCGGGTGCTGCGTTTGAAGGAGCAGAAGTGGATGAAGTGGTGCAGCCTAGCCACGACGAGCCGAGGCCAAAACCGAAACCAAGCCAGAGTGCGCGTGAGATTCGCATGGGATCATTCGGGGAAATCGAGAAAATTGCCGCTGAGCATCAAGAGCGAGAGCACGGTCCAAGAGTGGTTGTAGTAGCGGCTGCGTGCGAGCAGCCGACTGCCGCGCACGCGCGCGTAGCAGGCGTCGATGAATGGTTGGTATTGCGAGTCGTGCATTGCGCCAACCGCGGCTGCACCGACGAACACGGCCGAGCCAGGATTGGGTCGCGCGGCGCGCGGGTCCGGCGCGGGATCGCCGCTCAACGTATAGCCGTCGACGATTTGATCGGCGCCGACGCGCGCAAAGAACGCGCTCACGCGCTTCAAGTACTCGAGCGCGCGCGGATCGCGCGTGGCTGCCCAATCCTGGGCGATACGAAAAGGCAAACGCGCCGAGTCGTATTGATAGTTGGTGAGCGCGCCGGGAAACGCTTCTACCGGCGTGCCCTCGGCGGTGCACCACGCGGGCACGAGGCCATTGTCGCGATTCCCGTTTTGGTCGTTCAGGCTCGCAAACACGATCTCGTAGCCGCGATCGATCACCTTGAGCCAACCGGCGTTACCCGTCACTTGCGCGAAAATGCGATACTGATGCGGCGCAAAATACGACGGATTGAAGACGTTTTGCCCTCGCCAATCATCCCCCGGAAGCAGCATGTCCGGATAGCGCGCGTGGTCGACCTCACACTCCCAAACACGCTCGATTTGGCGCTTCGCGCAGTCCAAATACGATTCGGCCAGCGCGCCTCGCCCGCCCCATTGCCGGTGTGCCATGACCAGCGCCCAGGCAATGTCTTCGTCCGAATCGGTCGCGGCGCCCACCGCGAGCGGCGCTGAACCGTCAGGCGCGATGTACCAATCCATCAGCCCGCTCTTGTTCTCGAAGCACAGCGCGTAGCGGTAGAAATCGTCGAACAACGCCTGCTGATCGCAGAGCACCGCGATGATCATTCCGTACGCGATGCCCTCGGACACGGTGGAATTGGCAACGCCATCCGGCGTGTCCGGGCGGCGCGCACGCAAGAAGCCGCGCGCGCCATCGGCCGTGACGATCTCATTCCGCCACGCCTCGAACGCCTGTCGCGCGTCCTCAGGACTGGCAGCGGAGGGATAACAAAGGTGCTCGAGCTTGCGCGTGCTTGGAAACGGGTAGCGGCTCATTCACAAGATCCAACGTCGGCGATCGTGGTGTTGACAATGAAGTCCGATCCGATCGTGTGACGTTCGGCAAAGAACAAGTCTAGCGGATACTTCTGGCCGACGATCAAGCCCAATTTGTCCTTCTGACCGTCGAGCGCCACGCTCGCCTTTCGAATCGTGTGCGTGCCACCCAAGTCGATCACCAAGTGATCCGCGATGAACACCCACACGTCGTCGTCACCCGCGAACGAAAAGACCTCTCCCCCGCGGTACACGAACGCGGTGTGGCTCTCGAGCGTGAAGTGAAAGTTGTGTCGATACCCTTCATCGCCGAACAGCCGGTCGTCGATCGGAAAAAACGCACGGTCCTCGAAAAAATAATTTCCGGGCTGCATCGGATCTTCCTTGAGTTGAAGATCGTAGCTCGTGGTCATGTTCACTCCCGGCGTGTCGTGAAACCAAACGTCGAACCCGGCCTTGCCGGAGGGCGTGCTGTCCGTGTTCGGCATGCCTGCGTACACGGGCGTTCGGTCCGCGCCGATGATCGGTTCCACCATGCCGAGATCGAGTCGATCGGGATCATGCGGCAACTCGAAGTCAGTCTGGGTCTTGTGAAAGTCGCGAATCGTCGTGTGCAACACGGGCGGCTTCGGGAGCGGCGCATCGCAAACGCCCCACTTTCCGTCGACGCACGTCTCGTGGCCCGCCCCGCAGACACTGCTGCAATCGCGCTGCGTCGGCGGGATCACGCACTCGCCGAGCACGCCATTTGCGCAGGTTTTCACGCCTTCGCCGCATAGCCCGGAGCACGGAACGTCGACACTCGGCACCAGGCACTCGCTCCAGTAGCCGTTCTTGCACGTCGAAACACCGCTGCCGCACACGCCGACACAGGCGCGCGATTCGGCGTCCGATGGGCAAGGCTCGCCCAGTTCGATCGCAGTGCGGGCGCCGCAATCCGGTAACACCACGAGCGCCGCCCAAGAAAGCAGACAGGCTAGAACTCTCGACGACGTGCGCAGCAAACTCGACACGGCGGCAGCCTAGCAGCAAAGTCAGGCGTCGCGATCAGCCATTCTTGGCTCATCGCTCGAATGCGGAACCGGTTCCAGCTACGGGCTACTTTGGGTGCCACCGCTGGCATTCCCGTTGAGTTTGCTGGGGTTGATGGTCACGCGGCATGTCTCAGCGCGGCACAGCCTTCGGCGGCGCGGGCGGCGCTTCGCAAAACTAGGCGCTCGCCCCACCCACGGCCCGACTGCGTCGATAGTTAATGCTCTTGGCTTTTGCTCGGCGCTCTACTTCAAGCGCTGTGCCGCCGCTCGGATTTGCTCTTCGCTAGGCGCTTGTGCGCTCCCGCGCGGATCGCGCGAGTTCTGAAATTGCACCATCCAGCCCGGATATTCTGCGGGCAGCGCACTCGCTGCGTCGAGCACGGCGAGTTGCTCGGTCGAGAGCTCGAGCCCAGTCGCGGCCAGATTGTCTTCGAGTTGATCGGGGCGTTTGGCGCCGATGATGATGCTGGTCACGAACGGCTTGCTGAGTTGCCAGGCCAAGGCAACCCGTGCGACCGACGTACCGGTTTGTTCGGCAACTTGACGCAACGCACCCAGCACGCCCGGCAGGCGCTGCATATCGACCGGCGGAAAATCGAAGGCAGCGCGACGCGCGTCCGCTGGGCCCTTCTTTTCGGGATCGAACTTGCCGGAAAGCAGACCGCCGGCGAGTGGACTCCAAGGCAAGATCGCGAGCCCGCGTGCCTGACACAGCGGAGCGATCTCCCGCTCGATGTCGCGACCGGCAATCGAGTAATAGACCTGCGCGCTTTGAAAGCGAGCGAGTCCATTTTGTTCGGCGAACGTCACGGCGTGCGAAGCGAGCCAGGCCGGTAGGTTGCTGAAACCGACGTAGCGCGCCTTGCCCGAGCGCACGACGTCATCGAGCGCGCGGATCGTTTCTTCGATCGGCGTCACGGGGTCGAAACCGTGGATTTGGTACAGATCGACGTAGTCGAGGCCGAGGCGCGCGAGACTACCGTCGATGCTGGACAAAATGTGCGCGCGAGAAAGACCGACCTGATTGACGCCTGGGCCCACGCGCCCGCGCACCTTGGTCGCGATCACGACCTGCTCACGCGGACGGCCAAGCGACTTCAGCGCGCCGCCCACGAGCCGCTCACTTTGCCCTTCTGCGTACACGTCCGCGGTGTCGATGAAGTTGACACCCGCGTCGAAGGCTTTGCTCAATAGCGCGATCACTTCTTCTTGACCGAGCTTACCGATGGCCTGCCACATGCCACTCGAGCCCCCGAACGTCATCGCGCCGAGGCACAGCTCCGAAACGTACAAACCGGTGTTTCCGAGGAGGTTATATCGCATGGCGAAGCCCTAAGGCCGCCTCGCTTGGACGCCAAGTGCAGCAAAACCGGCGTCAGACCGGCACCTGTAGCTAGTGCGCCCCTCGTGGCGCTCCAAAGAGCCGCTCCGATGCTAGGCTGAACGAATGCAGCCCCTGAAAGCCCACGTGAAGAACGGGCGCGTTGTCCTCGATGAGTCCTTCGAGCTCCCCGAAAACACAGAGCTAGAAGTGGGCAGCCTTCAAGTGGTCGATACCAGCGATGACCTTGATGATGACGAACGAGCCCGTCTGCACCAAGCGTTGGATGCGGCCATCGAGTCGGTGCAAGCAGGGCGTATCAGGTGACCATATTGCGAATTTGGGGCGCGCGACGCGGGCGTGGTCAACGTCTGTAGTCCCCGCTACTTCACGATCACCAGACGCCAGCGTTGCTCGTCACCCGTGCTCGCCGCGCGCTGTTCGATTGCTGAACCGTCAGTCGTGGCGCCATCGACCACGCCGACGAACTTATTGCTGTGCTTGTTGCGAATCTGGAAGAGGCCGCCACCGAGGTCGATCAAGAGCCATGCTTGATTGTCGCCGTCGGTGCTCTTCCATTGTTTGAGCTTCACGCCATCCGCCGTGGATTCGTCCGGGACGTCCAAGACTTTGCCGCTGGCGACGTTGCTGAGATTGAAGTAGCCAGCTCCGTCGTATTTGAGGCCCCACTGTTGGCTCGTGGCGCTGCCGGGCGCGTTTTGCACGATGGATGCGCCGTCGTCTTTTGACGCACCTTGGACTTCGAGGGCTTTGCCGCTCTTGGCGTTGACGAATTGGAAATTGCGCGTGGCACCCGTGATGGTGCCGCCCGTCGCGTCGATACCAACCGTGTTGTTCCAACTCATGCTCATGGACGTCGCCGACGGGAACGTGATCGGTTGCCAGATATAGGTCGAGTCGTTGACGCGCCCGTCCCAAGCGCCGGCCCAGCGGTCACCTAGGTACAGGTATGACGCCGTCGCGCCGGCCCCTTGAATCGGCAGCACGTAGGTGGACTGTGAGTAGAAGGTATTGCCGTCACCGACATTCTTGAGCGAGGACCAGCCGCTGGTGAGCGAGCTCGACGTCGCATAGCTGGCTTGGTTCGGATCCCAACCGGTAGCGCCGGAGGTGAGTAAGAAATAGGTCCCGTTGCGCTTGAACAGCACGGGCGCTTCGCGATGGCCGCCCTTGAAAAGCAACGCAGCGAGCTTGTCGACCTTCAAGTAGTCTGGCGTGAGTAGATACAGATTCAGATCGTAGTTTTCGTTGGTCGCGGAGATGAAATACGCCTTTTGATCCTCGTCCACGAACAAACCACAGTCACGCGACATATACCCCGGCTTGCCGTGATCCATGACGCCGCTGTCCACGAGCGGCCGGAAGCTGCCCTGATAGGTGTAGTCCCCGTCGACCGTGTCGGAGACGGCGACGGCCGCACGCGCTTCACCGTAGTTGGAGCCGTTCTCCCAATGCATCCACATCACGTACTTGTTGGTGGACGCGTTATAGACGACCTTGGGTCGTTCGATGTTTGCGGGGTTGAGCTCGGCGTTCGAGCTCGATTTCAAGACGTGATTGCGGAACTCCCAGTTTCGCAGGTCGCGCGAACGGTAGGCGGATACGGCGTAAAAGCTGCCGTTCGCGTTTCGGTTCTCGCCGAACCAATAGTAGTAGTCGGCGACCTTGATCATGCCGCCGCCGTGTGCCTGAATCGGCTTACCGGCGGTGTCTGCCCACTGAATGCCGTTCACTAACGGTTCGCTGGAGCTAGTGGAAACCGGCGCACCGCCGGTGCCGACCGCGCCACCGCCACTGACCGGGCCGGAGCCTCCTTTGCTGGTCGAGCCGCCGGTGGCGCTTCCGCCGCCGTCACTACTGCGACCAGCAACGCCCGTGTTACCGCCGGGCGCGCTCGCGCTCGGTTCGCCGGCGCTGCCGCCCTTCGCAGGAGTTGCGGCGCTCGTGCCGCCGACGCCGGTGGAGCTCATGCCACCCGCGGCGGAGACGACTCCACCGCTCGCTCCGCCGTCATGCGCCGCCGCACCGACTGCATCACTACTCCCACAACCAAGCAGACCAACGGCCCACGAGGACCAACACAAGACCGAGCAAGAGCGAGCGAACCGCATTCGAATTTCCAGTTCCGACGAGCCTAATCAGCGCAGAATTTCCATGGCTGCCCACAGCACCGGAGCTTGACCATGGCCGTCGCCAGTGATCGGGCTCAGCGCCTCGTACTCCGCGGCAGAGGCGTGGAAATAGGTGCCGGGGCAGATCCCGCTAACATCACCCTGTGCGGAGATCTTCTTTTGCAGCGCGGCCCAGGCGTTCTTGACCGCCGGGACGTACGTTGCCGCGTCCAACACGCCGCGCCGAACGCCCGAGATCATCGCGTACGTGAACATGGCGGAACCGGAGGTTTCGAGCCAGTTCTTCGAATCGTTCGGCAAGTTCAAGACTTGGTACCAGAGGCCGTCCTTGTGCTGCACTTTGAGCAAGCCAGCCATCATCCTCTTGTAGCCGTCTTCGATGGTCGCGTATTGCGGGGAGCTCTTCGGTAGATCTTTGAGCATTTCGGCCATGCCAGCCGCAAACCAGCCGTTGCCGCGCCCCCACTCGACCTGCGCTTGCGCGTCGTTGTGGTTGAAGAGGCCGTCGGCCTTCTGAACCTTGAGGTAGTCGACCATGATCGGCGCCATGAAATTGAGGTACGCGGCCGCCATGGCCTCGCCGCCGTCCGGTGGGGGCGCTGCTTTGACCGCGCGATACGCCTCGACCTGCAAGATCGGCATCATGAACATGTCGTCGATCGCGTTGCGCACTTGGCTCTTGTCTTGAGCGCTCGCGACCTTCGCGCCGAGCGGCAGGTATTCCGCCTTGGAGGTTTGGATATAAATCTCGAGCGGAACGATGCCGAAAATGAAGCGATCGACGTGCTTTTCGCCGCCGGTCATGGCGCTCACGAAATCACCCTTGAGGGGATCGAACTTGGTCACCAGGGTGTCGACGAGCGTCTGCGTGTTCGTGTATTTGGCGACGCGCAGCGAGCCGTACCACTCACAGGCCACCTTGTAGCCGTCACCCGGCAAGTCCTTCACCGACTTGAAGGACAGCGATTGCTTACTGAAGCGATTCGCGAGCAAGAGACCGACGTCTTTGGCGGACGGCACCAGATCCGCGAACGGGTTCGCCGCCGGTGAAGTGGTCGCGCCGTCACAACAGATCTGCGTGCCGCTGCACGTGCCGTCTTTCTTCGTTCCGCCCGCTTCCATGCATTGATCCACGCACTGGAAGGCACAGCTGCCATTCGCGCTGCCGCCGCTCGCCGGCGCTTGTCCGCCGGAGCCACCAGTTGCCGGCGAGCTTCCACCGCTTGCGCTGGCGACGCTGCCTGCACTCCCGCCCGCCGCCGATACGACCGTACCGCCACCACCACCTTGGCTCGGAATGACGCCGCTTCCGCCACCTGCCACGCTGGGGATCGGCGCGCTACCGCCACCGTTCCCGTCCATGTGATGCTGCGGCTCCGCGATCTTGTCGCTGCTGCAGCCAGCAGCGACGGGCAGCAAGCTGAGGCCGAACAGTGAGCGCATGAGCCACCCGGGGATTCGTCGCTGAGTGGTGCGTGGGCGGGTGTTGTCTCGAGAGCTCATGATTTGTCAAACCTCATCGCTGACGATTGTCCTGCGCGCTGTTTGCGGCGAAAGGCCCCCGCGCGCTGCAATCGTGACCGAACCAGGCCGCGATGGGAAGAAACCACATCGTGAACGACGACTACGGCGCCGCTACGCGTTTTTTATGGCGCGGCGAGCGTCGCCACTTCCCACGTGTGTACGATTGAGAATCAGCGCTGATTCGCGACGTACGGATTAGGCTGAGTCGAAAATTGTAGTGCGAGCTTCATCAATTGTTCCGGGCACTGCGCATGACGAATTCGACACTCTCCGAGTTGGAGGGGGGCGAGGTTCCGCGAATGGGCGGTGCGGCGCGCCGGGAACGACGGCAGCCCCCGAGGTGCGATGCGGGACCGCGACCGCCCCTCTCCAATTCTGCCGCACTTTCGCGGAAATTCTCCCAGTCACGCGAGAGGAACCGCTTGTTGCCTTTAGTATCACCGACGCGGCTGGTAGATGACCGAAAGCTCGGTTCGATGATTGCTGATTGCCGCTCAAGTCGCCCAGAGGCCGCGTGACGAATCAGGTAGAAACGCTCGATTTTCGGCTGATGTTCGAGGGCTCGCCCGACATCATCCTCGTCCTGCTGCCGGACTCGCCGCGCTTCACCATGGTCGCTGCGACGGATGCACGCTTGGACGCGACGCACACGACGCGCGAAACGCTCGGCCGCGGGTTGTTCGAAATCTTTCCGGATAATCCGGAAGACAGCAGCGCAACGGGCACGAACAATCTGCGCGCGTCGCTGGAGCGAGTGCTGGCCACGCGCGCCGCCGACACCATGGCCGTGCAGAAGTACGACATTCGCGGGCCCGACGGCACGTTCCAAGTCAAGTATTGGAGCCCGAAGAATATCCCGCTGCTCTCCGCGTCGGGTGAAGTGAAGTACATCCTGCATCGCGTCGAGGACGTGACGGATCTGGTGCAGGCCAGCGAGGTTGGCGAAGAGCTGCGCGATCGAACTCGGCAGATGGAGCGTGAGGTGATCACGCGCAGCCGAGAACTGGCCGACGCCAACCGAAACTTGCGCGACGCCAACACCAAACTGGGCCAGCTGGACGCGACGAAAACCGCGTTTTTCAGCAATGTGAGCCATGAATTTCGCACGCCGCTCACGCTGATCTTGGGACCTGTCGAGCGCGCCGTAGCGAGTCCCGAAGCCACGCTCGGCGGTGCGGACCTGGCCGCGCTTCATCGCAATGCGTTGCGGCTGTTGCGACTGGTCAATAGCTTGCTCGACTTTTCACGCATCGAGTCAGGAGGCATCATGGCCTCCTATGCGCCGACCGATCTCGGCGTGTTCACGGCCGGGCTGGTCGGCGCGTTTCAGTCGCTATTCGAGGATGCCGGCGTGGAGCTCGTCATCGAATGTCCACCGCTACCTGAGCCGGTGTACGTCGACCGCGCGCACTGGGAAAAGGTCGTCATGAACTTGGTGCAGAATGCCTTCAAGTTCACCCTCCAGGGTACAGTCGCGGTGCGCCAACGCTGGCTCGGCGATCGAATCGAACTCAGCGTGAGCGATACGGGCACCGGCATTCCCGAAGCAGAGCTGCCGCGCGTGTTCGAACGCTTTCACCGCGTGGCAGGCGCGCAGGGCCGCAGCTTCGAAGGCAGCGGCATCGGCCTTGCGTTGGTGCACGAGTTAGTGCGCCTGCATGGCGGCCAAGTACGCTTGGAGAGTACGCTCGGTAATGGCACCACCTTCTTCGTCGCGATCCCTACGGGAACGGCGCATTTACCGCAGGATCGGCTCGTGAATGAGACCGCCTTCGCGTCGGACGCGCCGAGCGCTGCGGTGGGCCACGTGTTGGAAGCCAAGCAGTGGGTCCGGAGCGTCGAGCCGGGGGTCGAAGCAACCGCAGTCAACACCTTGCGAGACTCGCTACCTCCTCCACCGAGCTCGAGGGCGATCAGCGGCGCACGGGATCGCGTGCTCATCGCCGATGACAATTCGGACATGCGCGACTATTTGCAGCGCCTGCTCGAACCGTATTGGGAGATCCAAACCGTGCCCAACGGTCGAGCGGCCTTGACCGCCGCACTCCACGATCCGCCAGATCTCGTGTTGAGCGACGTGATGATGCCAGAGCTCGACGGTGTGTCGCTGCTCGCCGCGCTGCGGGCCGATCCACGCACCAAGACGGTGCCCGTGATTCTGATCTCCGCGCGCGCGGGCGAGGAAGCGCGGCTCGCCGGGCTCGAAACGGGCGTCGATGATTATCTCGTGAAGCCGTTTGCAGCGCGCGAAGTGGTCTCTCGAGTTCGCACCCACTTGGAGATGGCCCGAGTGCGGCGCGAGTCCTACCGAGAGCTGCAGCAGACCCAGGCGCAGCTGATTCAAGCCGCAAAAATGGCTTCCCTCGGCGAACTGGTCGCGGGGGTCGCCCACGAGATCAACAATCCGCTAGCGTTTACGCTCGCCCACGTGACGACCGTGGAACGCACGCTCAACACGATTGAAACAACGAGCAAGCCCGAGCAGGCGGTCGAGTCACTCTGGCAGCGCGCCCATGCGCGCCTGCAGGAGACGCAGCTCGGCCTTTCTCGCATTCAAGAGCTCGTGCTGAAGCTGCGAACCTTTTCACGCCTCGACGAGGGCGAGCGCAAGCGAGTGAGCGTGCGCGAGAGCGTCGAATCGGCGCTCACCATCCTGCAACATCGCATCGGTGCGCGCCGCGCGCTCGCGATAGCCACACAATTCGGCGAGCCGGACGGAATCGACTGCTACGCTGGCCTGCTGAACCAGGCAGTGTTGAATCTCATCAGCAACGCCATCGACGCCATCGACGGACCGGGCACGATCACGATCACGACCGGCGCTGAAGACGGCTGGTTTCAGTTGCTGGTCGAGGACACGGGCTGCGGCGTTCCCGAAGCCGTGCTCGACCGCGTATTCGAGCCATTTTTCACGACAAAACCCGTGGGCGCAGGAACCGGCCTCGGCTTGTCGATCACCTACTCGATCGCGAAGAAGCACGGCGGTAACGTCGAATTGTTACCGCGAGAGGGCGGCGGCACCCGAGCCGTACTCCGCTTCCCGATCGGCGCGACCGCGCAAAGTTAGACGACGACGTGAGTTCGACGACGAACTGTAATTGACGATCGGGCAAAGCTGCTTCACTTAGCCATTCGACTACTCCAAGGAGGAACGATGACCACTGAACCGAAGTGTCCATTCAATCACTCTGCTGGCGGAACATCGAACCGTGATTGGTGGCCGAACCAATTGCGCGTGGACTTGCTTCATCAACATTCGTCCAAGTCCGATCCGATGGGCAACGGGTTCGACTATGCCGAGGCGTTCAAGAGCCTGGACTATGCCGCGTTGAAGCAAGATCTCGCGCGCTTGATGACCGACTCGCAAGATTTTTGGCCGGCGGACTTCGGTCACTATGGAGGGCTCTTCGTACGCATGGCCTGGCACAGCGCAGGCACCTACCGCACGGGTGATGGACGCGGCGGCGGCGGTCGCGGTCAGCAGCGCTTCGCACCGCTCAATAGCTGGCCGGACAACGTGAGCCTCGACAAGGCGCGACGCCTCCTTTGGCCAATCAAGCAAAAATACGGGCGTAAGATCTCGTGGGCTGATTTGCTGATCCTCACCGGCAACGTGGCGCTCGAGACCATGGGCTTCAAGACCTTCGGCTTTGGTGGCGGTCGTCCCGATGTTTGGGAACCGGATCAAGACGTGTATTGGGGTCGAGAAACCGCGTGGCTCGCGGACAAGCGCTATTCGGGCGAGCGCGAGCTCGAAAATCCGCTGGCCGCTGTGCAGATGGGTTTGATCTACGTCAATCCCGAAGGGCCGAACGGCAATCCAGATCCGGTGGCCGCAGCGCGCGATATCCGCGAGACCTTCGCGCGCATGGCAATGAACGACGAGGAAACGGTCGCGCTGATCGCCGGTGGTCACAGCTTCGGCAAGACCCACGGCGCCGGCGACGCAAAACACGTCGGCGCGCACCCCGAGGAAGCGGACATCACCGAACTTGGGTTGGGTTGGAAGAGCGCTTACGGCACCGGCAAAGGCGCGGACACGATCACGAGCGGCCTCGAGGTGACCTGGAGCCAAACGCCGACCCGCTGGAGCAACCACTTCTTCGAGAACTTGTTCAGGTACGAATGGGAGCAGAGCAAGAGCCCGGCAGGGGCACAGCAATGGGTCGCCAAGGGCGCCGAGCCGAGCATCCCCGATGCCTACGACTCATCGAAGAAGCACGTGCCGACGATGCTCACTACTGATTTGTCGTTGCGCTTCGATCCCGCGTACGAACGCATTTCTCGCCGCTTCTTGGCCAATCCCGAGCAGTTTGCGGACGCCTTCGCGCGTGCCTGGTTCAAGCTCACCCATCGCGATATGGGCCCGCGCGCACGCTACCTCGGTCCGGACGTGCCGGCGGAAGAGCTGATTTGGCAAGATCCCGTGCCGGGCGTGGATCACCCGTTGATCGGCGCTTCGGAGATTGCGGCGCTCAAAACCAAGCTGCTCGGCTCGGGCCTCACGGTCAGCGAGTTGGTCTCGACCGCGTGGGCGTCGGCCTCCACGTTCCGCGGCTCCGACAAACGCGGCGGCGCAAACGGCGCGCGCATTCGCCTCGCCCCACAGAAGGATTGGGAGGTGAACCAACCGGCGCAACTGGCAAAAGTGTTGAGAACCCTCGAAGGCATTCAAGCCGAGTTCAACCAAGCTCAATCCGGAGGCCGCAAAGTCTCGCTGGCGGATCTAATCGTGCTCGGCGGTTGCGCGGGTGTCGAACTAGCCGCAAAGAACGCCGGGCACAGCGTGAGCGTGCCCTTCAAACCCGGACGCACGGACGCTTCGCAAGCGCAGACCGACGTCGCATCCTTCGCCGTGCTCGAGCCACTCGCGGACGGCTTTCGCAATTACATGAAGGCATCATTTGGCGTTCCCGCAGAAGTGTTCCTGATCGACAAAGCGCAGCTGCTCACGCTCAGCGCTCCCGAACTGACCGTGCTAGTCGGCGGCCTGCGCGTGCTCGGCGCCAACGCACACGCGGGTTCGAAACACGGCGTCTTCACCACTCGACCCGGCGCGCTAAGCAATGACTTTTTCGTGAACTTGCTCGACATGAACACCGAGTGGAAGCCTTCGACGAGCTCCGCCGAGTCGTTCGAAGGCCGCGATCGAAAATCGGACGAGTTGAAATGGACCGGAACCCGCGTCGACCTCGTTTTCGGCTCGAACTCCCAGCTGCGCGCGCTGGCCGAGGTCTACGGAAGCGCCGACGCAGAGGCGAAATTCGTGCACGACTTCGTAGCGGCCTGGACCAAAGTGATGAACCTCGATCGCTTCGATTTGGCCTAATTCGTCGATCAGTATTGAGCCCCAGCGGGACTGTGCCGCTGGGGCACGAGAACTGTGCTTCACACTCAGCAGCGCCGTTGCCGCAAGTCCGCACGCCTCGGCGCGGCATGCGCCTTGCTCAGGCGAGCGTGTGGAGAACCAATCGATGACGAAACTCAGCCTGCTGTTCTTGCTCGCTTGCTTGTCAGCGTTCGTAGCCGCGTGTGGCCCCGAGGGCGGCACGTATTGTCAAAGCGGGCCGAAATACGGGCCCCAGTG
Organism: Polyangiaceae bacterium; assembly: GCA_035634635.1. Taxonomy (GTDB): domain Bacteria; phylum Myxococcota_A; class Polyangia; order Polyangiales; family Polyangiaceae; genus PMG-095. The sequence continues at coordinate 58,412 of DASQCO010000153.1, read as the reverse complement.
CTACTCGAAGATGGACCTGCAGTCGCCTGGGAACCATCCGACGGATCCGAATGGTAGACCGACGAAGTAGTGCCAGCATGATACGCTTCCCTGCCGAAAGGGGCGTTCATTGAAGCCGTCCAATCGTGAATTCGTCTTGCGCTCCGGTAGAACCGTCTCGCTCGTCTCGCTACGCCAAGACTTCATCTACGCAGGTTTGCTCGAAGGGCTGCCAACGCGGAAGCGGAACGATGCGATGGTCGCGCGCTTGCTCGACGCACATCGCGATCAGGACGGGCACGGAGCTGTTCTGATTCAGCCAATTCAAACTGCAATCAAGACAGGTAGCACGTACCCCTTTGGTGAGCCAGCTGCGCTGCCAATCATCTCGTGCGTGGGACTCTTTCATTCTGGGTCACCTGCGCGCGATCAGACGAAAGACTGCTCGGACCTCACGATCATCTGGTTTCAGGACGACTTCACGTTCCCGCCCAGCGAGGAGATCCTGCGCGGGATCGCGGGCGTTGATTGGAACTCTTTGGCCCGTGATGGAGAGTACTAAATCGGTATTTGCTAGGCCGCATGCAACTGGGGCAAAGCGAGAGGTGCTAGTTCTGCCTCACGCCGAAGGCTACGTGCGCTGCGACGCTCTCCGTGACAATCAACACAAATCTCAACCTTTCGCGCCCGACGTTTTTGGCCTTGGACAGATCAACTTGAATCGCTTCCGCGCGCCCTTCGCGGCGGGGGCTCGCGCGCTCACCCGGGGCCGCGCTCAGTCCAGGGATACATCCGCGTTCGAGAGCGCCACAACCTGCAAACTTGAAGTGGGCTGAGTTTGTTCAGACTGCGTTTCAGGATCTGCCCTGAGTATCCTCACCAGCGTTAGCCGGGTTGCCTAGACTCGTATCAAGCGCGAGTTTTTATTGATGGTCACCGAAAGCTTCGTGGAGGACGCAGCCTTCCGCGTCATAGCCGTCGCATTCGCACTGTGACGCCGAAGGCTACGCCGCCCTCCGCCGCCATTCGTGACCATCAAAAAACTCTCGGAAGTCGCTACCGAGCTCGCTCTCGCGGCCATCGCTCAAGCTGGCTTTTCATCTAAGCGAATCAACCCTCGTCGTCGCCAGCCGATCGCGAGCAACCAAGTCTTCGCTGCAACGGTGCACGGTGGTCCAGCGCCACGAAACTCGTGTGGTACGGGGGTCACGAAGCCGTCGAACGACGCCGCTGACGAGAGCGGATCGAGATCCGGGAGAGAAGACGCGCTGCGCGCGTGCTTCTTGTGATTCTGGAGCACGTAGACGAGCGCATTGCGAACTTGCCGTGGGCCTTCCAAAGCTCGGCCATGCCAGCGATCGGCCCAGAAGCGGCCACGGCGCCGCAGGACGCGGTTCACGCGGCGGGCGATGCGCACCATGAGCCCGCGCACACCAGCGGCAAGAGCCGTGGCATCTTCCGCCTCTACGAGCAGGTGGACATGACTGTCTTGAATTGAGTAGTGCACGACGCGAAACCAATTCCGATTGCTGTCGCGCAGCGCAATGAGCAACGTCCGCGCCACTCGTTGCGTTCGGAGTGTGCGATTTCCCGCGCGCAATGTGACGTGCACAGGATTGCCCCTGCGATGTACCGGGCGTGCACGGTGCGGCGTATGCCTCAAATGAACGGGCATCGGCTTTCTGCCCGCGCCCCGTCGCGCACCACCGTGCTGTGTCGGCTCTTGAAACGAAAGTGTGAGTTGCTTCGCGCCCACGTCAATCACGCCTCGATAATCGATAGCGCAAATCGAGATGCGTGCAAGCAAAGTTATTGGGCAATTCGATCTGCGCGCGTAGCGCATTCGACCCCGGACGAAGTCGCTTCGCGACGGTGTTCGTGCATGAAGGCGACTGGGTAGAAACCCGTCGAGCACCAACTTGAATCGGGCTGACATTTCGCACGCAGGGGTCGGAATCACGCGCGGAGCAGGAATTTGTGCGAAGCGCCTCGCGTTGAAGGTGCGTCTAAGACAAAAACGTGGAGCGCCTCGTTGGTTTTCGCTCGGCCTGCACAAAAGCGAGCGGTGTCACCGAAGGCGCGTGTGAGGCAGACCCGCACGCAGGGGTGGGTCGTTCGTTTTTGATGGTCACCGAGAGCTTCGTGGAGCACGCAGCAATCGGCGTCACATCCGTCACATTTGCCACGCCAAAGGGCGGTGCTGAGGGCGCAAACGCGGCGAAGGCAACCTTGTCGATGCGCGCGGTACTGTGCTCGCTACATAGTGAACGACGCGAAGCGCCCCCCCGATCGCTGTCACGCAAGGCGATGAACAACGTGCGATTCCCGGCGCGAAATGTGAGCACAAGTGGAGTCGAGCGCAAACACGACCTCGAGTCGATCCCCGCGAAGCTCATTCACTCATATCCAAAAGCAACTCAGCCCAATTCAAGTTTCAAAGGCGCGGTGTTTCTCGGTTGTCAATTGCGGGGTTCGCACATCCCGTCGGCGGTTTGAATGGCTCGCACTACAACTGACTTTTCCCGCACGGGCGATTGTGCTTGATCCTACGCGAAGCTTCCAGCGTGCCGCTTCCACCGATCATGAATGAACTATTCCTCGTGCTCACCGTCGCTCTATTCGGCGCAACCGTACTGATCACGATTGTCTGCGCGGGCACGGGCTATTCCTTGTCGCCGACCAAGCGACGAAGAATTGCCAAACTCTGCCGCGCGCTTGGTTTGGCAGTGTTCGGCGTTGGGTTGGTCGGCGTGATCGCGTGCATCATTTTGAGCGTGGGAGCGACTGCGGCACCGGGGCTTTCCGAGGCGGACCGCGTACGGATGTTGAGCAACGGTCTCGCTGAGGCCGCCCGCGATGCAGTTCTCTCTCTGATCTTCGGAATCCCTGCGCTGCTGGTCGCTCGACGCGCACTCCGCGAGCGTTGACTGGGGCCGATTGATGCTACGTATGTCCCTTCTCCCTCGAGACCAACCCACGGAAGGCTGACTCATGCGGAAACTGACCTACGGCATGAACGTATCTCTAGACGGCTACATCGCCGCGCCCGGCGACGACCTCGGCTGGAGCGTACCGGGCGATGAGTTGTTCGGGTGGTGGATCGAACGGATGCGGGCGATCGGTCTGTCGCTGTACGGGCGCAAGCTATGGCAAACGATGAGCGCCCATTGGCCGACCGCTGACAAGAAGCCTGGCGCCAGCGCGGCGGACATCGAGTACGCGCGCAACTGGCAGAGCACGCCAAAGGTGGTGTTCTCGTCGACGCTCGACAAGGTCGAGGGGAACGCGCGCTTGGTCACGAGCGACGCGGTCGCCGAGATCACTCGGCTCAAGGCCGAGGACGGCGGCCCGATGGAGATCGCCGGCGCGACGCTCGCCAGCGCGGCGATGCGGGCCGGGCTGGTCGATGAGTACCTGTTGCTCACCGCACCGGTCCTAGTGGGCGGCGGCACGCCGTTCTTCGCGGCGCTAGACAGCTGGGTGAACCTGAAGTTGGTGGAGACGCGAACGTTCCCCAACGGCGTGCACCTGACCCGGTATGAGACCAAACGCTGACGCGAGTTCAATGCCAAGCGCGACGCCAAGACGGGTCCGATGTACACGCCACGCGCACTGTTCGGCAGCAAAGCGAGCTTGCACATCGGTTCGCCCTTGTCGACGTGGCCCCCACCCGGCAACTATGTAGAGTTATGTCTTTGTCGACGGCTCCGTGGCGCCTCTGGCACGGCTGGATTGCGCTCGTAGCACTCACCGTGAGCTGCGGCTCGAGTGACGCACCGTCCAAGAACGCAGCTGGCGGCACTGCCAACGACAACGCCGGCGGAAGCGGCAATGCGACGAGCGCGAATGGCGGAAGTCGCAACGCAACGAGCGTGGGCGGCACGAACGCCGGCGGCAGCAAAGCCAATACCGCCGGCAGATCAGCGGTGACTGACACGCCTGATTGCGCACACGACGCGGATGGTCGCACGACACTCGTGTTCGTGAACGGCTGTTCGGCGGCAGTCACTTTCCGAGGCAGTGACATCGAGGGCGGCGAGCTTGCTCCCGGCGCTGCGCGATGCGTCGACATTGGGAGCGATGTCGACGCGCTCTCCGCCAAGCGTTATTGGGGATTTCGCGGCGAGGATCCCGGCGCGGAGCACCATTCGCTCGCGGAATTCACCTTCAACACCGACTTCAACGACTTCGATTGGTACAACATCAGCTACGTGGATGCGTTCAACCTGCCGCTTCAGATCATTCCTCTGGTAAGGCCGAAGTGTAAGGCCCTGAGCTGCCCGGCAGACTTATTGCCGGAGTGCCCGAGCGTCGGTCGATTCGAAGACTCAAAGGGCAATTTGGTGGCGTGCGTCAGCCCTGACCGCAACAACGCCATGAGCGCCGTTGCCCTGTATTTCGAGTCTTGTGATGATACCTACGCCTGGTCCGGTGACGACCAGAAAGGGGATGATCCGAGCCCAGTACGAGCGTGCGCGGGTGAAGATTTTGAGATCACGTTCTGTCCAGGTGCACCGTGATCGCAACCCGCTGGCTCGCACCCGTGTTTGTGTTGGGCGCATTGGGCATCATCGGTTGCAGCAGCTCCGAGCACAGCACGTCATCTCCGGGCAGCGGCGGCCGTTCGCAAAGCAACGGCGGCAACGGCGCAACTGAGACGGGCGGAGCGGACTCCGGAAACACCGACACAGGCGGTACCGGCAACATCGGCGATCCGGGCGCAAGCGGCGGAACGACCAGCCACTCCACGACGACCGACTCACTCGGCGCCTACCCCTTCGCGGACAGCCCCATCACCCGCGGCGGAACGATGACGTTCAAGAACGTGGGCGCACCCGGCTGGTGGCCACGGCGCATCGATCGCGAGGCGGGCGATCCAGCCTGCGACTACAAGGACGGAACCGACACCTGGGGCGCCCACTGCTGCATGAAGCAGCAGGCCACGACCAGCACGCGACTCGCGCCCTTCGACGAAGAGATGACCTTGATCTTGAAGGCCATCAACATCAAGCAGCTGGCGATTTATCAGCCCGAATCCGCGAGCGCCGACGCTTGGCAGCGCGTCACGGATTGGGACAAGCGTACGGGTACCGGCTCGAACCTCTGGTTCACCCAAAAGGGTGACGGCAGCGCTACGTTCCCGGGTGATCTCACCAAGAATGATTGCACCAGCTATCTCTCGCAAGCCCCGTTGTTCCCGTGTGGCGACGGCAGCAACTACTTCTGCCCGAACGACTCCGGGGTGCTCCACCGCGGCTTTTCCGGCTCGAAGCTAGTCGTCTTTTTGGCGTCGATGAACTTCGACGACGCAGGCGTCGCGGCGTGTGACGGCAACGGCACTGGACATCCCGGACCGTGGGTCGCGTTCGTCGCCAGTGAATTGATTCGCGACGGTGGCCGCAAATGGAACGGCCTGTGCAATTGCTACTCCAAGACCGGCACGGTCGGAGACGGCTGCGGCGAGATCAACGTGTTCGAGGTCGTGATGGACAACAACGACTATTCGAACCGCGAATTCGCGAGCACCGGCGTGCGCTCATTCCAAGCCGGCCACGTTGGCGGCGCGGTGTGCGGCTCGGGCTGCGATCGCAAAGCCTTCCCGAGCGACGTCGAAGTCGTCGACTCCTGCAAAAAGACCGCGTTCAGCGCCGGCCCAGAATTGGTCGTGGGCGGCGATACGGACGGTTGTCCAGTGTGGCGCCGCCCGGACGGCGATCGTTACTTCTTCATCCTCCTCGACGAACAACAGCGCGAAATCCAAGTCGGCATCATTCATCCGAGCGCGATTCCGGTGTCTGCGTCCGCGCTGCTGCCAGAGATCCCCGCTGTGTTGCCACGCTCGGCAGTCGATGCGTTGCTCGCGATGCGACTGCCGATGTAGTGTGGATGTTCGATCAGCGAGTCAGGGCGAGGGCGCCGGGCAGGGATTCTGGTTGTCTGGGTCCGTTGTCGTCTTGACCACGCCGGGGATGGTCGTGATGTAGACGCCGATCGCGTGCGCGTCCGCATCAGTCATGCCCCCGTAGCCTTTCGCTGCAGCGGGCATTGAGCCGCACAGCGTTCGGCCTGCCTTGTTCGTGCCCAGTTTGAGTGCGGTCACCACGTCGGTCACGGTCCAACCGCCAATGCCGGAGTCATCGGGCGTGATGTTGGGCGCAAAGACCGTGGTGGCGGTCGCGGGGGGCACGCCCGAGAAGAAGTCGGCAACCGGCAAACCATTGCTCGCCGGCGAATGGCACTTCACGCAGCCAGCGATGCCACTTACGAGATATTTGCCGTACACAGCGGCCTCGTAGTCCGCGCTCGAAGCGGCGAGCGTCGTATCGGGCAAGGTGCTGGGCGCAAGCGGATCGACTGCGGTTGCGCCCGGATTATTCTCTCCAACCGCCGTCGAGGAATGCGGCAGGCTGCGCAAGAAGGCGACGATCGAGTGTACGTCGGCGTCGTTCATGTTGTGGAACAGCCAGTACGGCATCGCGGAATTGAGCTGTCGCCCCTCGTCGTCGACGCCGTTCCTGATCGCGTTGATCACCTCCTGGTCGCTCCAGTTGCCGATACCGGTAGGGTCGTCGGTCAGGTTGGGGGCTGGTAGGTTGCCCTTGGCGAACGTTGGATTCCCGCCCAACTCGGGCCCTGCCGGATCAGTGCTAGTCGCCGGATTGGTGTGACATCCACCGCAGAGCGCGACCGAGCGCACGAGCACCTTACCGCGCTCGACTTGTTCGGGCAGGTACATGTGACTCTCACCTCCACTGCCGCCTTCACCGCTACCGCTGCTGCCCGCGGTGCCTGAGCTATCTCCTCCAGCTCCGCCTTGATCCGAGCCCGCGCTTGCTCCGCCTTCACCCGCGCTACCGGCTTCGTTACCGGTCTCACCGGTGCCGCCGGAGCCGCTCTTTCCACCCGACCCGCCCTTGCCCGCGGAGCCGGACACTCCGCCCGCGCCACCTTTGGGGGGCGTCGTCGTGTCATCGTCACTGCCGCAACCCACTGAAACCGCGCCTGCAAGCCCGAATACCAAAGCTAGATGAGCGACCCGCATCTTCATTTCCAATTCCTCCTCAAAGCGTCCCCAACACCAAGCACGGGATCCGTATCCTCCGCAGGTCTCCGGGATGCAAGCAGGCTAATGCGCACTAGCAAAACTACTATGCCAATCCTGACTGGCATTCTCGCCGCCTGAGGCATTTAGCGGGCATGACAGTGATGTCGTGCCGTCTTTATCCCGCACGAAACTACGCGACATGACCAAAACCTGACGCGCGCCAGGTTGCGTTTTTGCGCTCGCGACTCAAGCTGGAAACATGCTTCACCGTATCCCTCCCGGCTCCGAGACGATGACGCTCCCGCTCGTTGGCAAGGTCGTGGTGTTCCGTGAAGGTCCCACGTGGCTCGCGGTGCGCCCGGATCTCGACGACCTCGACAATACGCCCACCGGTGTTGGCTCGAGCATGGGTGAAGCCGTAGCCGAGCTCATTGCGGCGGAAGGCTGAGCCTCCGCGCAATCACCCGTAAGCGGAGCCGCGAGTCCGGCCGACGCTCAGTCGACACTGAGATTGGCCGGGCGACGCGAAATGGGGTCGAAGCGGATGTTCCGCATGTCTTCGTAGAATTCGGGTGCGTCGTTGTCACTGAACCCGGGAATGGCCAAGACCGGGATTGGATCGAGCACGGTCCGCACTCCGCGCCATGCCTGAATGCGTGTGGCCACGATCTGATCGATCTCCCAGCGTAGCTCGTCATTCCCTTGCTCCGCGCGAGGCGGCAATGATGGCACGTGCAACAGCAAGCTGCGTACGGAGAGGTTCGAGTGAGGCGTTAGCAGCGACTCGAGCATGCCGTGCCCAACGACCCAAAAGCGCGTTGTTGCCAGCAGCTCATCGCGGTGATCCCAGAATGCACGCTTGAACTGAAGTGCTCGCAGTTCGTCGAGCACGACGCGACTGGTGCTGAGCACCACCATGCCGGCCTCGTCGAACGTAGCAGCAACGTTCTGCGCGGGCGCGCGACCATTGCGCGGGTCTACCGCGCCGCACGCTCGGTCGACGTGCAACGCGTTCAATGCCCAACGCAGCTTGGGGTAGTGCGCCCACACCGCCATATTGAAAAAGTCGTGCCAGTGGCCCGGCCGCGTTGGCACTGCGCGCAGCTGAGCGACGTGCTGCTCATAGCCGCCTACCTGACGCAGCATCGCGCGATTCTCCGTAACGAAGCGGGGCACTTGCACGTCGCAGGCGCGCGGTACCTCAGCCGCGAGTTCGTCGTACTGCTCGGGCGTGGGCCAGTGCGCAAAGCTAGCCAATGCTTCGAGAAAGCGCGGATGAAAGTCGCGAAACGGTGGCCGAGTGAAGGCGGAGCGGCACTGCGACGCGAAGCTCGGATTCATGGCGTCGTCAGAAGCGAATGGTGACGACCGACGCCTTGGGCACGAGCAACACCGACCCATTTGTCAGCCTCAGCTGCTGAGCTTTCGGCCCCGTCGCAGCGTGGGTTTTGCCAGTTGGTTCAGGACCAAGCAGGCCGCCCGAATCGTCGACGGTCAGCGTTTCGACCGTGGCTCGTCCGTTGAGTCCTGGGATCTCGAGCGTGGTCTTGTAGTCCGTGTCGAAGTTCTTGTTCACGAACACGAGCGAAAACTTGCCGTCCGGGCGCTTGCTGAGCCAACCGGAGAGCGCTTCTCGATCGCTCTTGCCTTGTAGCAACGTGCCAACCAACGTCTTGCTCAGCATGCTGAACGCCCAAAAAGAAGGCCGACGGAAGTTGAACCCCTGCACGTCCCCTTTGAGCGCGAGCAAGCTATAGTCACCCAAGCGCTTGTCGCGGCCGTTGTACAGCGCCCACAGGTTTGCGATCTGAATCGGCGACTGTGCCAGGTGCCCCAGGTAGTCCGCGACGAACAGGCCATTTTCATGCTGTAGAATTTGAGGCCCCGGGTTCTCGTCGATCGAGTTCCACTCCGTCAGCCAAACGTCGTAGTGCCTGCCTTTGACGCCGAGCTCGCTCACCTGCTTTTCCACGTCTTTCAGCAACTGATCCACCTCGGACGAAGCCGCGAGTAATCCTGGCGCGCTCTCGGAGCCGACGTGCTGCGCGTAGTGATGCACGCTCACCGCGTCGATCACATCCGCAATCTCCTTGAATACGGCGCGGTTCCAAGGACCGTTCAACATCCATACGGCGCTGATCTTGATCGTCGGATCGGCCGCTTTCATTGCTTGCACGAAAGCGCGCACGGCCTTGCCGTAGCTCGTGCCACCATCCTTCCCCCACTTGGCGTAGTAGCGGTGCCAATTCCCGTAGATCTCGTTGCCAATTTCCCAGAGCTGCACCTTCGGGCCAGTCTTACGGGTTTGGTTCACGTACTTGACCCACGCCGCAGCGAGCTCCGGCGTTCCGTCACCGACGTTGGCGGTGAACAACGGGCGACAGCGGATCTTGTCGCACCAATTCAAGAACTCGTCCGTATCGACGTTGTTGTCCTTGGCGTTCAGAGTCTTCTGCCAATCTTCCTCGTCCGCGCGTAACCCGCCGGGGTAGCGAACGACACCCAAGCCGAGCTGCTTCTCGAACGGCAGCGACTCGGGGTCGATCAGATCCGGTGCCCACAAACCCACGTTCACGCCGTAGATGTCTGGAACGGCTTGCACGGCTTTGCTCGGATCGCCTAGAAAAACCGCGGGAAGCACGGCTTCGGTCTTGACGGGCGCAAGTTCACGCTGATTGGTCAGCTGCACATCCGCGAGGTAAATCGTGCCCGGTGTATCACCACCTGGTTTGACTCCGAGCCAATTGACGGACGCCAAATCGAGTTGATTGTTGGGCTTCGCTTCCGGCGGTTGCCAGTATTGAAACTTGCTGAAATTGCGAAAAGGCACGAGCACTTGGTGCCAGCCGCGACTCGCGCCGACCTTACTGACGAACAGCTCCTGATCGCGGTCGCGGATCGTGAGATCGAAGGCCTGATACGGCTTGTCTGAATAAACCCACAGGGTCAGCCCGTAGTGCTTGCTCCAATCCGTCGGCATGCCCGCCGCGTTGGGGGGAATGATGTACGCGTCGGACCAGTCACCCGGCTTGAAGCTCACCTTCAGCGCCTGTCCTTTGACGGCGGGTGGAGCGGTCGCCGGCAGTGCGCCGACCCCAACCTGGATATCGGCAGACTCACCGTGTTGAGCGTGCCAAAGCGTGGCACCTTTGGTGAAGTCGGTGACCAGCAGCGGAACCGCGTTGGAAGCAAACGCGTTCCAATACGCGTCGGGGTCGGGGATGCCCTTGGCGGTCTTGGTCAGCTGGATCTGATCGAGGTAGAAGACCACGGGTTTTCCCGGCTCGACCTTGTTGTCCCCGCGGTTGATCGAAATGCGAAAGTCCTGGATCTTGCTCCACTCGATTTTGGCCGAAATCTCGCGTTTCTGGCTTTCATCCCAATACACGCCATCGTCCGTAAAGGCTTTCAGCGGAATGCGACAACGCAGCCACTCGCCTTCTTTCACGACCGTGTAGTTGTCCGCGCTGACCTTGGTCTGGACTTTGATCCCGTTGCCTTGGTTGTCCATCAGACCGACCATGTACTTCTGCGCGGCAGGTCCGCCCTTGACCCAGAAGGTCAGGCTGCCCGTCTTGCGGTACGGGCGCAGGTCGATGAACTGGTTCCCGAACGAAATGTTCACGCCCGAGTAGTCGTCATCGAAGAAGGCACCGAATACCGCCGGGTTATCGGGTGCACCGCTCCGTACGAGCTCGCTCTTCGTTTTGCCACCATAGCTGTAGGTGTAGCCGCCACTCGCCCGCGGAATGTCGTCTTCGAAAAATGTCGCCAACACTTCGTCATCGAGGGCAAGGTCGCTCTTCGCGGGCGCGCCGGCATGCGTCGGCGGCGGCGACGGTGGCGACGGCGACGCGGAAGCCGTGCTGGTTGCAGGGGGGCTGAGTGCGGGACGTTGCTCCGATTGCGTCGTTTGACACGCGCCCGCTGCGATGACGGCCGAGGCAAGCGCGCAAACCCAAAGCTGCGATTTCATGCGGCCCCGAGCATGGTGCGAACACCCCGCCCGAATCAAGGCGTACGAGACGACGCGCGCAGCAGTGGGTCAGATCGCCGGCAGGCCGTCAGTTGATAGACACGCACTTGCCGTAGTTGCACAGATCGCCAAAGTCACACGTTCCACAGCTGTCGATCTTGTTGCCGCAACCGTCAGCGCCGGGGCCGCACTGGATGCCCTGCGCGGCGCACGTCTTCGGCTGGCAACTGAGTGGCACGCATTTGCCAGACACGCAGGCGTTGTTCGCGGGGCAAGTTGGACACGTGAGGACCTGACCACAGGTGTCTCCCGCTTGGCCGCACTCCAACCCTTGATCGGCGCAACTCTTCGGAGTGCACGTGCTCGCGCCGCACTTGCCGTTATTGCAGGTTTGACCTGCGGGGCACATGCCGCAGTTGGTCACGCCACTGCAGCCATCACTCACGTAACCGCAGGCCACGTCCGCCGGACACTTGTGCGGTGTGCAGCTGACCTTGCCGCACTTGTTAGCCACTGGCGGCTCACCGACGCCACACGAGGTGCCGTCCGGACAGATGCCGCACGCTACCAAGCCACCACAACCGTCGGGCGCGTAGCCGCAATCCTGACCTGCCGGACAGCTGGTCTTCGGCACGCACGTCTTGCCTGGTGGCACGCACGAGCCGAGATCGAACAACATGTACTCGAGCAGCTTTTCCTGTGCGGTCATTGGGTCGAGGCACACCCCGCTCGAGCAGGTGCTCACGCATTGAGCGCTGGAGGAGCAAGCCTGTCCCCACGGACACTTGCCCGCAACGCACGCACCCGTGCAGTCCGCGTCGGTGCTGCAAGTGCCGGAAGACACGCACGGACCGTATGCAGTCCCGCAGTCCGCGACCTGAGTGGCAACCGTGCACGTTTTCTTGGGTTGTCCGTAACACACGAGTGGGCTCGGTGTGGCCCGCGCAACGTTCTCAGCACATTGGCTGGGGTAATATTCAGTGGGCCATTCATTCGCATCACTGATGTGAAAATCACTGAACAGCACGCGCCCGCATTGCACCGCGGGGGGTGTCTTGCTCAAGTCCTGCACCAAGTTCACGGGGGTATTGAACGTGAAGTGCACCGGGACTTGCTTGCCGAGGTTTGTGCCCGCGCAGGTGTTGGCGACGCAGGTGGTGCTCGTCCCGCAATCCGCGGCGGCGGTGGCAGCCGTGCAAGCCTTGGTCGGCTGCGCTTTGCAAACCATGGGCAGGCACTGTGCGTTGCTCGTGCAATTCAGAGTGGTGTCGGCCGAGCAGTGGCCCACGCCATTGCGATACAGCCACTGCTGGGTTCGACCGGGAACGGTCGAAATGGCATCTGTGTCGTGACGAACGACGAACACCGTGGTGTTGGGCGGAGCGCCGGCGTTCAATGCCCCGACCGCGGACAGCCAACCTTGGAACGCATTGGCCTTTGGATTGCTGGTAAAGTCGAGCGAACTGGTCACCGGGAAAGTCCCATCCGAGTAGTCACTCGAGGCGTCGTCGCTGTGCCAGGTGGCCACTTGGCTCCAGTTGTCCGCGCTGGGGTCAGTGGGCACAGCGGCATTCGCGTTGTTCTTGTACAGCCAATTGAAGCTGCGGTGCGTCGCAAACACGCGCCCACCTGCGGCAGCGTAGTTACGCAATGCATCTTGATTTGCGGACTGATCACTATCGACGCCCTGACATGCCAAGATGGTCAGGTCGTAAGCATTGATACCGTTCGTGAACAGCTGCGTTTGTGACGGAGTCGCCGCGTCGACGGCTTGTCCCGGCGCTTTGTCGCCGAGATAGAAATGAATGCGCCCCGCTTGGCCCGGATTCGTAAACTCCGATTGCGCGATGCCGATCTTGCGCAGCACGCACTCGAGCGAGTCTGCATTACCGGTTACCATCGCCATGAGCGGGATGTTGCCCTGCGCGCTGGTGCTCGGCATCGTGAACGAGCGCTCCGGAAAGACGAAGTTGGGCGCGCATGGGTTCGCGATATTGACCGGGAAAGTGCGCCGCCAACGGCCGAGCTGAATCACCACGGTGATATTGCCGACCGGCACGTTCTTCAATGTGAAGCTGCCATCGACGTCCGTGTATTCGCCAGCAGGGGGATCGCTTGCACCGGGTGTGGAGATCAACGGTGACCCAGCTGCAGTCGCGCCGCATACGTCGCAGGTCACCCCCTGCGGAAAACTCTTCAACGCCGGGTCGCTGGGCGCGTTCGCGACGTAGACGAGCACGTGATAGAGCGGGTTACGCCCCGCTGGGTCGTACACTTTGCCTGATAGGGTCGTGCTCACGCCCGATGCACAAATCGGAATTTGGCTGCACGCGCCGGTACAACCGCACACTCCCGGGGCGTTGCCACCACCGCAAGTCCAGCCGGGGATCGCGCAGGTGGTTGGACCGCAGTTGAGCAAGTGGCCGCAGTTGTCGGCGGCCTGACCACAGCTGTAGCCGCGGCCCGCGCAAGTCGTCGTCGGGTCGACCACGCAGGAGTTTGGCGGGCCACAAACGCCCTGCACGCACAGGTCACCTGGGTTCGGGCAAGTGGCTGGCCCGCAATCCAGCACATTGCCGCAATTGTCGATGGCTTGCCCGCAGACGTAGCCGCGCCCGACGCAGGTCGTGGCCGGATCGACGGTGCACGTCTCAGTGGTGCAGCTCCCATTCGTGCAATGCCCCGGACACACGTTTTGGCCGCAATCAGCGACCGCGGAGCACTTGGTGTCCGTCACGTAGCCGCAGCTGGCGCCCAACTCTTCGCAAGTTGAAGCCACGCACGCCCCGCCGTCCGGCAAATTGTTGGCGACGGGCCCACAGCGATTGGCGTCGGTGCCTCCGCACACGTCGGTCCCGCTGCACGAGCCGCACTTCACGACGCCTCCGCAGCGAGTGTCGGTCACGAAGCCGCAGTTGGCGTTCAAAACTTCGCAAGTCGAAGGGCAGCCGTCCGCAGTCACTCCGCCGCTAGCGACGATGATCTCTCGGCCGCCGTTATCAGCGTCACCACCGTTACCGGCGCTATTGCCACCGCTGCCGCCAGACGCGTCGACCTGAGTCGAATTGCGATTGACTGTCAGCTTGCTGCAACCGGACGCAGCAAAGAAGACACCCACCACCAACAACAACAACGAACTCAGCCACGCCTTCATACTCGACCCTTCGAGACCGTGCGCCGCCCCCTCCGTGCAGGCACGATCAAAAAAAGAAGAGCCGAGTCTCTCTTGGATCGCCAACACTCGCAATCGTTTGCTGCGACCGCAATCCGGCGGGGGCGGCAAGCCCGGGGCGAACGCCGCGCAACTCGCTGCGCGGCGCCGGCCACGGCTGCCAAAGTGCCCGAAAATGCGCTTAGAACATCAAGTTTCCTTGGCCCATCTGGAAATTGATGTTTCGGCCGAATTGATTGCGCGCCCCCCGGACGAAGTTTAACGCGTTGTTGATTCGAGTCTGCCGCTCGCTCGCCGTGGTTGCCGCAATGCCAGCCGCGATCTGGGCGTTCGCTTGGGCAATGCTGGTCTGCGCAGACGTATACAGGACGCTCTGCCCGGCCAGCACCGAGAGCGCGTCGTTCAGCTCCTCTCGCGCGAGGTCCATCAACTTGGTCTGAATGTCCGCGCGACCGTTGCCAAAGCGCGCGGCGATCGTGTTTGCGGCGCTGAGCCGCTGAATGGCGATGTCTGCGTTGAATGCGCTGTTCAGAACCCGCAAGAAGCGTGCAATGTGAAACGAGTCCTGCGCGCCCAAATTGAGCGGGCTGCCGAAGCGAGCTTCGAGTGCGACCGCGGCCGGCGAGAAACCAAACGGCGCGGAGGCATAGAACGCCACCGCGTTCTCGATGTCCGGGCCGCGTGCGTTGTTGTGAAAGAACGGGCCGGTGTCCGCTGCTTCGATCAATGGCGGGACGCTGAACGAACCGTCGCCGAACGCATTGTCGAAGCCGATGCCAATCGCGTCGAACGGCGTAGTCGACCCAAAGCCGCCATCCGTAAATACGTGTCCGTCTTGCGTGCCCTGGGTCAGACCTTGATCGAGATTGCCGCCGACGCGCGTCAGGCCCGTGTTGAAGTTGCGGTTGAGGCGCGTGTCGATGAAGTTGGCGCCCGCGTTCGAGTGACACACATTGCAGCGGCCACGCTGCGGATCCAAAAACGCTTGCCTGCCATCTTCGGCGTCCGCGTCCGTGATGCGAACGCTGTTCAGATCCAGCTCATTTTGACGCCCGAGGCTCAACTGGAACGAGTTCACCAAGTCGAGCTCCAACGACGTCGGCAGCCGGAAATCAATCCCTTCGCGGCGCGCGAGGTTCTTCGTGAAATGCTGTTTGATCGCGCCGGTCAAAAACGAGCGCAGACTGCCGTCACCCGGCGCGCCGTCACCGCCCCACCCCGTGCGCTCGATCGGCGGGCTACCGGTACCATCGCCGGAGTCGCGCAAGGTGCTGGTTCGCAACGAGAGCATGTGATTTACGGAACGAGAGACGAACTTGTGGGTCGGGTCTTGGAACCCATCCACGTTCTCGAGCACCGCGGCAGCGTTGAGCAGATCGCGGGTCTCGAGCTGCGCCAAGTTCGGATCACGTTCGAACACGAACAACGGATCGTTGGGATTCGAGGCGTGCAGCGCCGTCAGGAACGGCACATCCACCGTGGTGTTGTTGGCAATCGGGTGACAACTGCCGCACGTTCGCCCGTTGCCGGCGAAGGTTTCGCGCAAGAAGATATCTCCACCGGCGCAGATATCCGGTGAAAGCAAACCGGTGGTCACGCGCGGATCTTGGCTGCACGTGGCCAGCCGATCCTGGGCAGTGAGCTCGCTAGTGGCAGTGCCGGTGGCGCTCTCTGCGGTGCTCTGAGGCTCCGAATCCGGAACCTCATTGGCCGCCGAGCAGCCGATCAACAACGCGGACGCCCATGGGGCGGCCCAAATCAACGCTCGTTCATTGAAATTGCGCATACGTCTTTTCCTCTCCTGTGACGGTCCCATCACGACGCACAGTTAGAGGACGCCAAATCGCGAACCTTCGCGTGTTCAGGTTCGATTCACGCTTTTGTTACATCCTACGAAGTCGAGAATTGGGAGTGGGCGGACCCGACCCGGCATCGCACCTCGAATTGCGTCGTAATTCCCGGCGCAGCCGTCCGGCATCACTCGGCGGCACGCGCTCGCTGTTTGGCTTGGCGCACGCGCTCAATGGCCCAGAACACGGCTTCCGGCGTCGCGGGCGACGCGAGTTCCACGGTTCCGCCAGCCCCAAACGCAGCAATCGCGGCACGCAGGGCTTCACGCACGCTGAGCGCCAACATCAATGGTGGCTCGCCAACCGCTTTGCTGCCGTAAACGACCCCAGGCTCGGCAGCGCGTTCGAGCAAGGCGACGTTGAAGATGGGCGGGCACTCACCAAGCGTCGGCAGTTTGTAGGTGGAAGCGCCGTTCGACACGAACGCGCCTCGCTCGTTCCAAACCAGCTCTTCAGTCGTGAGCCAGCCAATGCCTTGGATGAAGCCACCTTCGACTTGACCGCGATCGACCAGCGGTGAGAGTGAGTCGCCCACGTCGTTCAGCAGATCACAACGCAGGATGCGATACTGCCCGGTGAAACCACTGACTTCGACCTCGCTCACGGCAGCGCCATAGGCAAAGTAGTGAAAGGGTTTGCCCTTGCCGGATTCGCGATCGAAAAAGATGTTCGGGGTCTTGTAATAACCGGTGGCAAACAGCGGAACGCGTTGCAAATACGCTTGTTGCACGATCTCGCTGAAAGCGATGGCGCGACCTGACTCGGCACGCGGAAATACGCGCCCGCATTCGATCACGATCTCGGAAACAGGCACGTTGAAGTGTCGCGCTGCGACTTCGGACAAGCGCTCTTTGAGCGTCTCGCACGCGGCTTTGACCGCGGCGCCATTGAGATCCGAACCGCTGGAGGCAGCCGTGGCCGAGGTATTCGGGATCTTGTCGGTGCGCGTGGGCATGACGCGCAGCGCATCTAGCGATACCCCGAGCGAATCGGCGGCGACTTGCAGCATTTTGGTGTGCAAGCCTTGACCCATCTCGGTGCCGCCGTGATTCACCTGCACGCTGCCGTCCTTGTAGACGAGCACCAGCGCGCCGGCTTGATTGAAGAACGCGGTGGTGAAGGAGATTCCGAACTTCACGGGCGTGATGGCGAGGCCGCGCTTGTCGTGCGGGTGAGCGGCGTTGTACGCGCTGACTTCAGCGAGGCGCGCGTCGAAATCACTGCTGATCTTGAGTTCGTTCCAGATGCGCTCGATGCGATCGGCGTCTTTGACAGCTTGGCCGTAGTGGGTTTCGTCACCCGGATGGTAGAAGTTGCGCTCACGCACGGCGTGCGGATGCAGGTCCAGATGGCGCGCAATGCGATCCATTACTTCTTCGATGAAGAGCATGCCTTGGGGGCCCCCAAAGCCGCGAAACGCGGTGTGCGAGACCGTGTGCGTCTTGCAGATCTTTCCGACCACCTCCAAATGCGGCAAGAGGTAGCAATTGTCGATGTGAAACATCGCGCGGCTGATGATGGGAGAGCTCAAATCCAAGCTGAAGCCACCATCGCTGAACAACTCGATCAACAGCGCGTGAAGGAGCCCGTCGCCGCTGAAGCCGACCCGAAAGCGCGCCATGAACGGATGTCGCTTGCCGGTCATGGTCATGTCTTGCGCGCGCGTCAGCCGCACCAGGACTGGGCGTTGCAACTTGTTGGCAGCGAGCGCCGCGAGCGCCGCCCAGGTGTTGGCTTGGGTCTCTTTTCCGCCGAACGCCCCGCCCATGCGCAGGCATTGCACGGTAACCAAATGCTTGGCGATGCCCAGCACGCGCGCGACGACTTCTTGGGTTTCTGCAGGATGCTGCGTGGAAGAGTGCACGAACACGCCGCCTGCCTCTTCCGGTAGTGCCAGCGCGGCTTGCGTCTCCAAGTAAAAATGTTCTTGGCCGTTGATGAACAGCTCACCCTCGAGGCGCTGCGCGGCGCGTTCGAGTTCGCGCTCCGGGTCGCCTCGACGCATGCGCTCCGCGTCGGCGTGAAAGCTCTCGGCAGCGATCGCACTCGCGATCGAAGTCAGCGCCGGGAGCGGCTCGTAAACGATGCGCACTTGCTCCGCTGCGAGGCGCGCGAGTTCGAGCGATTCACCGACGACCCAGGCCACTGGCTGGCCGCAAAAGCAAACCTCCTGGGGAAAGAGCGGTTCATCGTGGCGCACGGGGCCAACGTCATTTTCACCGGGAACGTCGTCCGCCCCGAGACAGCAGAGCACGCCGGGCATGGCCAATGCCGCGCTGAAGTCGACCTCGCGGACATAGGCGTGCGCGTGCGGACTCGCGATCGGCCAGGCGTACGCGACATTCGCGGTGCGGGTCGCGAGATCTTCCACGTACGTGGCGCGACCCGTGACGTGCAGCACGGCGGACTCGTGGCTGAGCGCTTTGCCAACGGCGCGCGGAGCGCTCGGTGCTCCACCGTGGCTCATTCGGTGACCTCGGCTTGTTGTCGGCTTTCGTAGAAGAATTTTTCGATCAGTTTGCCGAGCATTGCACGGCGGTATTCCATGCTGCCGCGGAGATCGGATTGTGGCGTGCCGAGCTGCGCGGCTTCCGAGAGCAACAGCGCGAGCGTGGCTTCGTCCCAAGCGCGTCCGAGCGCGATTCGTTCGAGCGAGGTCGCGAGCAGCGGAGTTGCGGCAACACCGCCCAAACCTACGCCGAAGCGCGTCACCCGACCGGCAGAGTCGAGCGCGAGCGCAAAGCCGGCGGCAACCGTAGAGATGTCGTCGAGCACGCGCTTGCTGACCTTGTAAAAGCGCTGAAATGTCGGCATTGGACGAGGAATGTGCACTGCGCGGATCAGCTCGCCCACGCTGAGCACGGTGCGACGATAGCCGACGAAGAATTCGGCAAGCGGCACGCGACGCGTGCCGCTTCGGCCGATGAGCTCGAGCTCGGCGCCGAGCGCGAGCAACGCGGGCGCCGAATCGCCAATCGGTGACGCGGTGGCGAGGTTACCGCCAAGCGTCGCGCGATTGCGGATCAAACGGGACGAAAACAGCGGCAGCAGCTGTTCGAGCAGCGGAACACCGCTGTCGCTCGCGTGGAGCTCGCGCTCGATTCGCGACAGCGGCACGGCCCCGCCCAGCACGAGCTCAGTGTCGCCGAACGTGAGCTCGTGAAGCTCAGCCAACGCCTCCACGGAGACGAGCACGGGAAAGCGCTGATAACGTTGATTGGCGTACACCATCAGATCGGTACCGCCGGCAATCAGCTGCGCGTTCGGATGCTCCGCCAACACGTCGAATACTTCGGCGAACGTCGTGGCCCGCACGAAGCGCTCACCCAACGGCCCACTTTCGCTCGGACCGAGCGCGCTGGCACGCGTCCGCAGCTGAACCAAGCGAGGATCGGCTTCAGCGGGAGCGGGCAGCGAGCGCGCGACATCCGCGATTGGTCGATAACCGGTACAGCGACACAAGTTGCCGCTGATGCTCTCGGGATCGAACTGTGTGCGGCCGGGCCGGTAGTACTCACAAAATAAGCTGACGACGAACCCCGGCGTGCAGTAGCCGCATTGTGAGCCACCGGCGGCTACCATTGCCGCCTGCACGGGGTGCAAGTGGCCATCGGCATCAGCGACCCCTTCGACTGTCGTCAGATGTCGGCCCTCCACCGCACCGAGCGGCAAGAGGCAGCTGTTTACTGGTTCGAAATGGCTGCCAGCTTCACCCGGCTCGCTCTTCAAGACGGCCACGGCGCAAGCACCGCACTCGCCCTCGGCGCAGCCCTCTTTGGTGCCGCACCAGCCCTGCGCTCGTAGCCACTGCAGCAAGGTCGAGTGCGAGGGCCCGTCCGCAATGACGGCTCTTCCGTTCAGCACGAAGCGAACGCCGCTTGTACCCATCACGTAAAGCCTATCATGCCGCGGTCATTGTTTCCGCTCGGCGCGCGGCAAGAAATATGGACGAAGCGCTCGGCATGGCACATTCTATCCACCGTGCGCGATGTCGTTCAGGCTCTGCTCGAGCTGCTGGCGAACCGTCAGCGCGGAGCTTTAGCGACCGTGGTGCGAGCTTCTGGGTCGACCCCGCAGCGGCCGGGCGCTCGGCTCCTGCTCCGCGAAGACGGCTCCACCCTCGGCACAGTTGGCGGAGGAGCGATCGAGCGCGCCGTGCTGGAAAGCTTGCAGCGCATGCTCAGCTCGCGTGAGCCAGAACTCTTGATCCGTGACCTGGCGCACGATTTGGGCATGTGCTGCGGAGGCAGAATGGAGATCTTCGTGGAACCAATTTTGCCGAACCCTCGCTTGTGGCTGCTCGGCGCAGGGCACGTAGCCAAGCCGACGGCAACGCTCGCACGCAGCGTCGGCTTCGAAGTACTCGTGATCGACGAACGCGAAGAGCTGAACAACGCCGAGCGCTTCCCAGAGTGTCAGCTCATCCTCGGCGATCCAGGCGCGGAGCTGCGCAGAGCGACGCTCGGTGAGGGGGATTGGGTCCTGATCATGACCCACGATCATCAGCTGGACGAGGCGGCGCTCGCGGCCGCCGCGGGGAAATCCGCTGAATACGTGGGTTTGGTGGGCAGCAAACGCAAAGTGTTCCGGTTGGTCGAACGAGTGCGCGCACGGCGTGAGGGAGACTTCCCCTTGGAGCGCGTGTATGCGCCGGTCGGACTCGATATAGGCGCCGTGACCCCGGAGGAGATCGCGGTCAGCATCGTAGCTGAGCTCGTGGCGCTCCGTCACGGAAGACCCGCACCCCACCTACGTGCCGTGTCGGACGTCCGCTTGGAGCGCGCACTGCAGCGACAAGTCACCTGATGACGAATAGTGCGCCCCGCTCAGTCGCATCGGACTCTGGCCTCGCCGAGCTCAGCCGTCGTATCGAGCGCGATCTCGAGCTGCTCGACTACCCGCGTCGTCCTTGGCTCACCGCCCAACGCACGCCTTCTGGTGATGCCGTGCATGATGTCGTGATCGTGGGCGGCGGGCAGAGTGGACTGACCGCTGCCTTCGGCTTGATGCGCGAGCGCGTCGGGAACTTGATCGTGCTCGACGAAAATCCGCTGGATCGAGCCGGCCCGTGGCTGAATTTCGCTCGCATGCGCACGTTGCGCACGCCCAAATATTTGACCGGCCCGGACCTCGGCATCCCGAGCCTGACCACTCGAGCTTGGTACGAGGCGCAATTCGGAGAGGGCAGTTGGGAGACGTTGGGTCTCTTACCCAAAGAGCTCTGGGCAAACTACCTGGCTTGGTATCGCCAGACGTTGCACATCCCAGTCGAAGCGGAGACCAAGGTCGGCGCGCTGGAATACGACGAAAGCGCGCACCAGTTCCTGGTGCCGTGCACGGGTCCCGGCGGAACGCGGCGACTGCGCGCTCGCCGCGTCGTGCTCGCCACGGGGATTGACGGCTCTGGTGAATGGCGTGTACCACGCGCCATCGCAGAAGCATTGCCCACACGGCTGTATGCGCACACGCGGGACGCCATCGACTTCGACGCACTTCGCGGCAAGCGCATCGCGGTGCTGGGCGCCGGCGCCTCGGGCTTCGACAACGCGGCCACCGCGCTCGAACTCGGCGCGCACGAGGTACATCTGCTTTTTCGTCGGCCCCAGCTGGTCAACGTGAATGCCTACCGTTGGGCAGAGTTCGTGGGCTTTTTGAAGCACCACGCGGACCTGCCCGACCCCGAAAAGTGGCGCTTTATCTCGCAGATCTTGCGTATGGGCCAGCTCCCGCCCAAGGACACCCTGGCACGGGCCCAGGAGCATGCAGGCTTTCATCTACACGCCGATTCGAGCTGGAAATCAATCACCCATGAGGGTGACACTGTGCACATCGCGACGGAGTCGGCGCACTTCGAGGTCGACTTCGTGATTGTAGCCACGGGCTGCGTGACCGATCTTGCCGCGCGTCCCGAGCTCGCGAATTTCGAAGCTCACATCGCGCGCTGGGCCGATCGTTACACACCGCCCGCCGAAGAGCGGCATGAGGACTTGCTGCGTCACCCCTACCTCGGCCCCAGCTTCGAATTCTGCGAGCGGCATCCGGGACAGGCTCCATACTTGGCTCGCCTGTACAACTACACCTTCGGCGGGCTACTCAGCATGGGCTTCGGCGGTGCGAGCATTTCTGGATTGAAGTATTCCGCGCCGCGATTGGTCGCCGGGATCACGCGTTCGCTGTTCACCGAGGATCACCGAGCGCACTACGACAGCCTGTGCCACTTCGAAGAACGGGAGTTTTGATGGCCAATCAGGGCTACTTCAGCGCGCGCGTGGTGCGTCCGGAGGGCATCGGCCCAGCCACCGTGCTGATCGACGGTGAGCGCATCGCCGAAGTCGTTCCCGGGCCAACAGCGCTGCCCGGCGCGCTCGACTTCGGCAACTCGGTGATCGGACCCGGCTTGGTCGATTGCCACGTGCACGTGAACGAGCCCGGCCGCACCGAATGGGAGGGCTTCGAAACGGCCACCCGCGCCGCCGCAGCGGGCGGAGTGACCTCGTTGGTCGATATGCCGCTCAATTCACTGCCAGTAACGACCACGGCCGCGGCGCTGGCAGCCAAGCTCGCGGCCAGCAAGAACAAGTGCTTCGTCGATGTTGGCTTTTGGGGCGGAGTCGTGCCCGGCAACTCTGCCGCGCTGCGCGATTTGGCGGAGGGCGGTGTGCTCGGCTGCAAGGCGTTCTTGGTGCATTCGGGAATCGACGAATTTCCGAACACGACCGAAGCGGATTTGCGCGAAGCCATGCCGGTATTGCGCGACGCCGGCTTGCCGCTCTTGGCCCACGCCGAGCTGGATTTGGGCGCCGAAGTGCATACTTTGGATCGGCGCTCGTATCAGCGTTACTTGGAGTCACGTCCCAAGGTTTGGGAGGACGAAGCCATCCGCCTGCTCGTGAAGTTGTGTCGCGAGACACGCTGCCCGGTGCACATCGTGCATCTGTCTTCCGCGGCTTCAGTGCCAACGTTACGCGCCGCCAAGGCCGAAGGACTGCCGATCACGGTCGAGACCTGTCCGCACTACTTGTGCCTCGAGGCCGAGAGCATTCCGGATGGTGCCACGCTGTATAAGTGCGCGCCGCCGATTCGCGAGCACGAAAACCGCGAAGGGTTATGGCGCGCGTTGTTGGACGGCGTGATTGACTTCGTGATCACCGATCACAGTCCGTGTACACCCGCGCTCAAGCTTGCCGAACGTGGTGACTTCGAAGATGCATGGGGGGGAATCGCGTCGCTACAACTCGGCCTGCCGGCGGTTTGGACCGAGGCCCGAAAGCGCGGTGCCGATCTCCACGCCTTGTTTCGATGGATGAGCGCGGCACCCGCGAAGTTTGCGGGAATCGCCGCGCAAAAAGGGCAAATTGCCACAGGGTATGATGCGGACTTGTTGGTTTGGGATCCTGACGCGGCAATCACCGTCGAGGCCGAACGCTTGTTCTTTCGGCACAAAGTTTCACCCTACCTTGGACGAGAGCTGCAGGGGTTGGTGCAGCACACCGTGCTGCGCGGCAAATGCGTGTACGATGGCCGGCAGCATCCGGAGGTTCCCTTGGGACGGCACCTCCTCCACCGCAGGACGGCATCTTGAGTGACGCGAACACAGCAGGCGCGGCCTTCAATGGCCTCGTCGATCTCGCAGCTGCGTTGATCGGCGGAAAAGCTCTGGCAACGAGCGATGATTTCTTCGCAGGTATGGATAACCTACTGCTACCGGGACGCGCGGTATTCATCCCCGGCAAGTTCACCGAGCGTGGCAAGTGGATGGACGGTTGGGAGAGCCGTCGCAAGCGCGGTCCGGGTCATGATTGGTGTTTGATCGAGTTGGGCGTCGCAGGCTCGCTATTGGCCTTCGACATCGACACGCAGCACTTCGTCGGCAATCACCCCGCCTTCGCGTCGGTAGAAGGTCTGTTTGCGCCACGCAACACTCCGCTCTCGCAGCTTTCGAGCGCTGAATTTCACGAGCTTTTGCCGCAAACGCCGCTCCTGCCGAACTCGCAGAACCTGTTCGTCGCAAACAGCGGCCCAGTCGTCAGTCACCTGCGATTGAACATCTTTCCAGATGGCGGGGTGGCGCGCTTCCGAGCCTACGGAAAGGTGTCTGCGGCCTGGGCGGCGCCCGAGCTGGATACGCTCACGGCAAAGCACGTGTCAGCGAGTTGCTTCGACTTGGCCGCGCTGTCGAATGGCGCGGTCGCGCTGGCTTGTTCGGATGCGCATTTCGGGGGCATGAACAACTTGCTGCTGCCTGGCCGGGCCGAAAATATGGGGTCCGGTTGGGAAACACGGCGCCGACGCGGACCCGGCAGTGATTGGATCTTGATTCGACTCGGCGCGCGCGGAGTACCGCGCACCCTCGAAGTCGACACCAATCACTTCAAAGGCAATTTTCCGGATCGCTGCGCGGTCGATGTGATCGACGCGCCGGGCGCTCGCCCAACGGACTTGATCGAAAGCAGCGCTTGGCAGCCACTGTTGAGCGAGACCAAATTGGCGGCTGATACGAGACACTTCTTCACTGGCGAGCTGCTCGCGGCTGCGCCGGCCACGCATGTGCGGCTGCGCATTTTCCCTGACGGCGGCGTGAGCCGCTTGCGCGTGTGGGGCGACGTCCGTGGCTGAATCACGCGAACCGGCGCCGGCACTGAACGCGCTCTCACGCCAGGAAGCCAGAGAAGCGCTCACTCGATGTTGCGGCTCTACGCGCTGGGTACAGGGCATGCTCGCCCGACTGCCTTTTGCGTCGCACACCGCTCTCTACGCCGCGGCCGTCGAAGTCTGGGCTCAACTCGGCCCCGACGACTACCGCGAAGCCTTCAGCCATCATCCAGAAATAGGCGCAAATCTCGACGAATTACGGGCCAAATTCGCGAAGACGGCAGCTTGGTCGCAAGCCGAGCAGAGCGCTGCACTGGGCGCCAGCGAAGCCACGCTGCACGCGCTGCGTGACGCCAACCGAGCGTACCGAGAGCGCTTCGGCTTTTCGTTCATCGTCTGCGCTACGGGCAAGAGCGCCGAGGAAATGCTGGCGCTCCTCCAAGCACGCCTCAAGCACGCGCCCGATCTCGAGCTCGACATCGCCGCCACCGAGCAAGCCAAGATCACCCACCTGCGCTTGGAAAAACTGGAATCATGAGCGCCATCACGTCGCACGTGCTCGATACATCGCTGGGCAAACCGGCCGCGGCGGTGAGCGTCAGCCTCGCAGTGCTCGAGGATGGCGCTTTCGTCGAACTCGGTCGAGGAGTGACGGATCAGGACGGGCGCGTCAAACAACTGCTGGGCCAGAGCGCGCTCACCACGGGTTTGTACCGGCTGAGGTTCGAGACGGGCGCGCACTATCGCGCGAGCGGGCGCGACTCATTCTACGAGCGGGTCGAAATTCAATTTCACGTCAACGATCCGAGCCAGCACTACCATGTGCCGCTGCTCTTGAGCCCGTTCGGATACTCCACCTATCGCGGAAGCTGAGCCATGAGTCTGACCACGTTAGCCGCCTCGCACCTCGAGGCCTTGAGCCGCGCCAATCGCGCGTTTTCCTCGGTTTATCCGGGTGATCGCCCAGCGCGGCAACCCGTGCACACGGTGTACGGTGGCGCGCAGTTGTACAAGGCAGAGACGACCCAGCGCCTCGGAGAACTCGCCCTGTCGAGCTTCGAAGCGTATGCCTCGAACGCGCTCGAACTCGCAACCGGAGTGGGCTTTCTCCCCGCCTCTGCGCTCGTCGGCCTCGAGCCGGTCACCCTCGCCGAACGCTACCAAGCGGATCCGGCCGAGCTGCGACGGGTGAGCCCCAAGGGCTGGCTGGCACAGACCGTGTACGAGCGTGTCAAAGCCAAGCTCGCGCGCGAAGCCGTGGAGGATTTCCGCATCGACTTCGAAGACGGCTTCGGCGCCCGCCCAGATGCAGAAGAAGACGAGACGGCCCAGCGCGCCGCGCTCGAACTCGCGCGCGCGATCAAAGAAGCACGCACGCCGCCCTTCATCGGCATCCGCGTCAAGTCCTTCGGCGAGGAGTGGAAGCTCCGCGGAGCGCGCACCCTGGAGATCTTTCTCGACACCTTGCTCACCGCGACGAGCGGCGCATTGCCCGACAACTTCGTGGTCACGCTGCCCAAGGTCAACATTCCGGAACAGCCGCGCACCTTGGTGCGCTTGTTCGAAATCCTCGAAAATCGCCATCATTTGCCGCCTGGCACGCTGCGCTTCGAGTTGATGGTCGAAACCACGCAGGCCTTGATCGGGCCGGATGGTTACTGCCCCTTGCCGAGCTTGCTCGCGGCCGGTGAGGGTCGCTGCGTCGGCGCTCACCTCGGGACGTATGACTTCACCGCGTCGTGCAACATTACTGCCGCCTATCAGATGATGGATCATCCGATGTGCGATCTGGCCAAAGGATTGATGCTGCTATCCTACGCGGGCACCGGCATCTTCTTGTCCGACGGAGCGACCAACGTGATGCCAGTCGCTCCGCACCGCGGCAAGCTGTTGTCTCCACCGCAAATCGAGGAAAACCGCGCGGCGGTCTACGGAGCGTGGCAGCTCGCGCATCGCCACATCCGTCACTCGCTCGTCGGTGGCTTTTATCAAGGTTGGGATCTGCACCCAGCACAGCTCCCCGTCCGTTACGCGACTTGCTATGCGTTCTTTCTCGAAGGGTTGGCGAGCGCTGGTGAGCGCCTCAAGAACTTCATCGAAAAAGCTGCGCAAGCGACGCTCGTCGGTGAGGTATTCGATGACGCGGCAACCGGCCAGGGCCTCCTGAACTACTTCCTGCGGGCCCTCAACTGCGGCGCGATCGACCTGAGCGATCTCGCACAAACTGGGCTCACGCCGAGCGAAGTCGAGCTGCGCTCGTTCGCGAAGATCTTGGCGGCGCGCCGCGCTCGGTTGACGATCGGCTAGCGCGCAAACACTGCGCGTCGCGCGAAAAACCTGCAGCTAGCGGCACCGCCAAAGCAAGCGCGGGCAGGCCTCCGGTCGGAAAGTTGCCGCTTACCCCGCAAGGGCACGCCCTTTGCACCGGATGCCTGCGACGCAATGAGCCTCGAGGCAGCAACGATTCAACCGTTACGGTGGCTGCGCGGGACGTTGCCGAGTGAGCACGGCTTCTGGGTGATGCTCGGCGGCGCACTGGCAAGCGCGTTGCTCCGCGCACATTCGGGTGCAGTGACCCTACTCGTGGCAACCGTGACGGCGCTGCTGGTCGTCGCTACAGCCAGCGCCTTTCATCGCCGAATTCGGCGCAGTAGTTTGGCTCAGCTCGCGGCAACGCTGATGCTCTCGTTCTCCGCCGTGCCCGTGGAGCTGGCGGGCGGGCTCTCGATTCCAAACGTTACCCAAGCGACGCTTGCGCGCGCGATCGTCTTCGTGTCCAGCGCCCTGGTGGTTCGGGCCGCGTTTGCTCGCAACACGCGCGGTGGCACGACTCGCAATTGGTTCTTGCACCTATTCTCCGTGGCAATTGCAGTCGCCGGCGCGCTCGCCTTTTACGTTGCTGGTCAAGCGCGAGAGGCAATTGCGTGCGCCATGGCCGGCGCTGTCTGCGCCGTGTTCGCGTACCAGAGGCCGAACGTGAAACAACTCAAAATGCTCGGCTTGGCGCTCAGCGGCTTGGTGCTGGCGTCAGCACTAGCGCTCGCTCTTTGAGGAAAGTCCCATCATGAACAGTCGTTCATTGCTCTCGAGCCACGCAACCGCTGCGCCACCCATACTGCCGGTGCTCGAAAAAGGGTTTCGTCCGTTCTTTCTGGCTGGCGCAGCATTTGCGATCGTGGCGGTTCCACTTTGGATTGTCGCGTTGAAAGGTGGCATCGCACCCGGCGGCGCGTTTGGCCCACTGCAGTGGCACGCGCACGAAATGCTATTTGGCTTTTCGACCGCAATTATCGCGGGATTCCTACTCACCGCCATCAGCAATTGGTGTGGGCGAGAAACGGTCACGGGTTTGCCGCTGGGCTCGCTCGTCGCATTGTGGACGGTGGGGCGCGTGGCGGTGTTCTTTGCGTCCAGCCTGCCGCGTTTCGTGCCCATCCTGCTCGACGTGTCCTTTCTGCCCGCGCTCACACTTGCCTGCGCCACGCCACTCTTGGCCGCAGGCAACCGCCGCAATTACGGCTTCATTGGGTTACTGCTCGGGCTCGCGATAGCCAATGGCGTCGCGCACGTGTTTGCGCTGCGCGGCGATTTCGCAACCGTGTGGCTCGCTCACCGCTTCGCGCTGAACGCGATCGTGATCATGCTCGTACTGATGACCGGCCGCGTAGTGCCCATGTTCACTCGCAACGCCACGCGCCTGCCTTGGGTTCGGCCAATTCCATTCCTGGAACGCGCGTCCCTCGCGGCAGTCGTACTCTTGGCGCTGAGCGAGCTCTCGCCCAAGGCCGGCACACTGAGCCTCGTGCTCTCCGCGGTGGCAGCGGCGCTGCTGCTGGCTCGCATGCGGTTTTGGGGAACTCGGCACGTCTTCCGCCAGCCGCTGTTGTGGATCCTGCACCTCGGAACTCTGTTCGTTCCGCTCGGACTAGCGTTGCGAGTGTTGGCGGCCTTCGTGCCGGTGATTCCAATGAGCAGCTCGCTCCACGCTTTGACTGCGGGCGCGATTGGTTCGCTCACGCTCGGCATGATGGCGCGGGTGAGCTTGGGTCACACTGGTCGGCTCATCGAGCCGGCGCGCACCACCCGATGGTCGCTCATGGCCCTGGTGTGTGCAGCCGTGATTCGAGTCGGCGCGCCATTCTTGCCCAGCGCTTGGTACCTCAACGGCCTCAGCGTTGCTTCCCTGCTGTGGTCCGGCGCGTTCACGCTGTTTCTGCTCAGCTACTGGAAGATCCTTTGCTCACCTCGCGTCGACGCTCGGTGACGCCAGAGACGCACTGAACGCGCCACTCGGTCGACGAGGGCACGACCGATCACTCGCGCGTCGACGGTCGCACCAAAGCCTCTACGTCGACGTCCCAATCCTTACCGAACAGCTCGACAGGGTGTGGGGTGCGCACTGTATCACTGCCGCAAACCAGGTTGTCCGCAGGACAATACTGATCACAGCCCCAACAGACGCGCTCGGGATGAGCCGGATGATGTGGATTGTGAGTCATGGCATTCAGACCCTCGCTGATGCAAAGGCGATGCCCTGTTGTCCATTCGCGGAGTTGGCTGCACCAGCCGTTTGCCGTCGCGCAGGAAACGCGCGCCTAGCGCAGAATTTGCGCGTTCGCGCGACAGACCGAGGAAGAAATCGACGCGGACGTCGATTTGTTTGACGATAATCTGCAGCCAAAGGTCCGAAGGGTGAGGACAGCCATCAGCTGCCCCGGCTGCTCAACCTGTGGGAGGCAATCGTGAAACCGGCCAAGTCCAAAACCAGCGCGGGACCGAACGACGATTGGAGATGCGAACTGCGGCCGTGGAGCGAAGCCACCTTGCAGCAGCGCAAATCACGCCGTCCCGACGGCTGGCGAACTACCCCGGAGCAATTGAGGGAACTCGCCCGAGCCGCCGAGCCCGAAGTCATCTCGCGGATTTGCAGGATGTATTTGCAGCCCGTGAACGACCACCTGCTGACGAAACCGCGCGTATCGGCCGAGGCCGCAAACGAGGCAACTCAGGACCTCTTTTTGGGCCTGCTAAAGCGCAAATGGCTCTTCAACCTCTTGCTCACGCCGGAAACGAGCTTTGGCTCATGGTTGGCCAGCAGAGCTTGCTTCTCTCTGCAAAAGCACTGGAGACGCGAGAAAAAGCCGAAGCGGCTGCTTTGCCCAACGGAGACCGATGAAACGACGCCGCAGTCGCGACAGTTCGAAGAGCGCAAGGCAAAGTTGCACCATGAACTCAGCACGGAGCCCGGAGAACGGCTGGACCTGAAAACGCCCGAGGACATCTTGGCGGAAACCTGCGACGTCAAGGAGCTCGAACGGCTGTTTGCCAAAATCGAGCCCATGTACACGCGACGGAAAAGAGGACTGTTCGAGCGCCTGAAGGCCAAGTTACTGGAGGGGGCGAGAACTTCCGGCTCCGGCCCGCGTACGCGCGCTTCCGAGAGGTCACGCATGATGAAGGAACTTCTGCGCGCAGCGCTCGTTCTCGAACAAGAAGCTCGTCGGCGAAATCCGAACCGACAGCTCGAAAGCGAGCTCCGAATTCGCTCCACTACGATAAGCCATCGAGCCCGGCGCCGGCAGCTGCCGGCGAGCAGCGAACGCGCGAGCGGGCCTCGCTGAACGCACGAGCGCTCGGCTTTGCAATGGCCCCGTCAGGCACGCCGTTTGGCGACTACCTAACGTTCGACGAGCTGGGCCGAGGCAGGTTCGGAGTCGTCGTTCGCGCGCTGCACACGAGCAGCGGCACGTTCGTCGCGTTGAAGCAAATGCTCGCCGCGGAGCACTCGACGCCAGCAGAGCGACGCGCATTTCTGATGGGCGCGGACATCGCGGCGAGGCTCGAGCACCCGGGCATCGCGCGTGTCATCGAGGTGGGCCAAGTCGGCAATTGCCCATTTTTCAGTATGGATCTCCATGCCACGGATCTGCAGAAGGTGCTCGACACAGGTCAACCCTCGCAAGCACGTGCCGCGCGCTGGATGCAGCAAGTGGCGACAGCCGTGCACCATGCTCACGCCCGCGAGGTGCTCCACCACGATCTGAAGCCCGCCAATATCTTGCTCGATGAATCGGGCGTTTCGCGCGTCAGCGACTTCGGATCGGCCAAGCGTCTGAGTAAGGACGGCGAATGCCTCGAGTCGGGTGGTCGCTTGATCGGGTACTACATGGCGCCGGAGCAGGCCAGCGGCGAGGCGCGCGATCTCACTCGTCGTGCAGACATCTATAGCTTGGGGGCAATCCTCTACGAGATGTTGACGGGCCAGGTCCCTTACGAACAGCTGTCGTTTGCAGACTGGATCAGCGAACTCGTGAGCGACAATCCCGTCCGCTCACCACGCGAACTCGAACCCGAGCTCAATCGAGACCTCGAGCTGATTTGCCTGAAGTGCTTGGAAAAGGACCCGAATCGCCGCTACGAGTTGGCGGGGCACCTGGCCGAGGACCTCGACTTCGTATTGCACGGCTGGCGCCCGCGATACGCACGCCCCGAGTCTTCGCTGGCACGTGTGATCACCTGGACTCGCCATCATCCCCTGCAATCCTCCGTGCTCGCGGGAGTCGTACTGTTAGGAGCATCCCTGACGATCACCGCAGCCTCCTTGCGCGATTCCGAAAAGGAACAGGAGCGGAGCGCGCTGGAAACGAACGCTTTCATCGCCAACAGCCAGGCTGGGGCATTGCTTTCTCAGCTGCGGGAGTTTGCCGACCGCACCGAACGTTGCGCGCAGCGGCCTAGCACGCGCGCGCTCCTGCAGGCGGGAGAAATCCGCGAAGACGGGTCTGCACTCGAAGCCTGCACGCGCGGTTTTCACGCGGTATACGTGTCGAATCCGGAGGGCAAGTTGCTCTCGCAGTCTCCGCTGCCGGTCTCGGTGCTGGGAAGAAACTACGAGTTTCGGGGCTATTTTCGCTGCTCGCGAGAGCTTGCTCAGCAGGGCACCCCTAGCGCGTGTCTGGGACCGGCGTACCTCGCGGAGTCGAACGGTCAGCTGCAGATCGCCTTCGCTGCACCGGTCTTCGGCAACAACGGTGAATGGATAGGCAGCCTGGTGACCGGGTTAACGGTCGATTCGGCAATCGGGCAAGTGAAGATGGAGGACGCCCCAGGCAGTGGACGAATCGTCGCCCTGCTCGGCCCACGAGATCGCGATCGTTCAACCCCTGAACCGCGCCGGGCGAGCTTCGACTTCATCGTCCATCCTCGGTTGGTCCAGGGCCAAGAGGTGCCGCTTCACGAGCCGAGTCCGGCCACGCTAGATCGCGCGTTCGGATTGGCCGTGACACCCGGTGAGCAATTCTCGCTCCGTTGGGCGCCGCCGCTGCTCGTGCCGGACTACCACGATCCATTGCTCGAACCCGGGCGTTCTTCGTTGGCAGCCTTCGCTCCGGTCGGCAGAACTGGGTATGTCGTCGTCGTCCAAACCTCTCGAGACGCCGTACGTCGTGACGGTCGTGCGCTGGCAGCGAAGCTCGCTTGGCGAGTGGGTGCACCGCTGGCATTCAGCCTACTGTTGCTGGGCTTTGCGCTGTTTTCCACGGTGCGCCGCAAGCGCAGCCTGGAGGCACCGCGTCGCGCAAAACGGCGAGGCACGACGCCGGTGTCCGCTGCGCCAATGCTCGAAGAGCAAACAATCGATCCCTCGACACGCAGTTAGTTTGGCTGGTCCGCCCAGCTGGAGGGTCATACCAGCGTAGCCCTCTTCGAGCGGGTCACGGCGTGGACCGCGGGGCTTCGTCGAAAGCGAAAACAGTCGAGGTGCGCCCTACGCGCATCCCAAACGGAGATCCGTCCATGATCAAATTGGCAAGTTTCAAATTCGTCCTCGTATCGTCTCTGGCAGTCGTGCTGCCTTCGCTCGTCGCGTGTAGCGGCAATGCACCGAGCAGCGGAGAAACGGCAGCATCAGGCACGCTGAGCCTGCCGCTGATCGCGTCAGCTAACGGCCATTCTTACCGACTGAGCAACGCCTACGTCTATGTCTACGGCCCGCAATACGCGGGGCTCTACAGCAGCAGCAATCCCGATGAACAGGTGCTCTCGACCTCTTTGCAAACCGGTAGTTACACCGCCTATCTGCAAAATTGGACCCTCGAGCGTGACGACGGCCACGGCAGATTCGTGCCCGTTCAGGCGAGCCTGGTGTCCAACTACTGGGTTCCGTTCACCATCTTCAACGGCACGACCAGCACCGTCTCCTATCAGTTCAGTACGGACGGCGTCATCGTGACGGTGGGCTCGGGTAAGCTCAGCGTGGCAGTGGAGGTTACTGAACACCCCGCCGTCTGCACGCCATTCACCGATGATTGCGGCGAAGGCAGCTGGTGCCCGCCTACCGGACTGACGGGAAATCCGCGCGCGTGCATGAGCGCCGGACCCATCGCACTCGGTGAATCGTGTTCGTCGCCGAGCAGTTGCGTCGCGAACAGCTCGTGTTTCGATCTCGGCGCTGGCCCCAAGTGCATTGAACTGTGCCCGCTAGAGAACGTAGGTAGCGAATGCTCGGGGGGCGGGACCTGCCAAGAATCCGGGCCGGATTACGGAATTTGCGGGCCGACAGCCGCGGAATGATCCGCGGAGCCGGCCCAGGCGCTCACACCAGCTCGCTCAGCCGAAATCACACAACGCTTCTACGTAGTCCTTCGATCCGTCGCGCAGCCAGCCGTCGAGCTGCGCGACGTCTTTCAATTGTTGGCCACGTGGACGCGGAACACAGAAGAACTCCACGGAAACGTCGGGCAACGTGCTCATGTCACCCCACAATTTTTCGAACTGGGTCACCGGGAAAACGTCCTCTTGAGCATTACCCCAGCGACGTTTGACTTCTTTCAGCGTGATGTAAGTCGGCAAGCGTTGCGCGAGGGCGCGCACACCGCGACGCACCGCGCGTTGATCGCCGAGATCGGCGCGTGAGAGACCGAAATGCTTGAGCAGCTCATCGATGCTGATGAACGTCGTGAGTGAGTTGTAGTACGTGAGCTTGGCCTCGTCCTCTTCACGCGGCAGGGCCAGGCCTTCGACCAGCCGAGCACGACCGGCGACGCGAGCGAGCCCGCCGCCACGATCTTCCAGGCGCCGCTCCATGACTTCGATGCTCAGGCAGCTGCCACTCTGGATGTGACGACCGAGCCAGCGCGGATCCAGATCCGCGCCCAGCGTGTCGATGTTGTGCAGCATCGCGTACTTGAGCTGGGGCTGTGTCTCGAGCAGGCGCGCAAGCGTGCCGTTCAGCAACAAGTTCGCGACCTCGTACCAGTGACCAACGGGATGCAGGCACTGCACGGCGATATTGTCGCGATAGTCGCTGGCTTCGCCGGTGCGCACCGCCCAATCGATCAGGGCGGCGCGACCGTCGTCGCGCACCTTCTGCTTGCGATCTTCGAGCTTTTGCTCTCGGAGCTCGGCCCAAGCAAAGCGTAGATCGCGCGCGGTCGGGACCAACCGCAAACCGATCGAGCGCCCCTCCGACAAGAACACTGAGCCGCCGAGTCCGTAGTTTTGCTCTCGCTCGAGCAAACTCGCGATCGGCGCGTGGGTCAGGTGGCTAGTGGTAATCACGTGAGGAGGTGTGCTCGCGAACTCGCGACCGCGGCGACGTGTCTTCGCCAAGTGCACTTCCAGGAACGTGCGAAAGCGATCTTGCAGCTTGGCGAACGGGTAGATCGCCTTGACCGTACCGGCGCCGTGAGTCCAGCGCGAACCGGCACCCGCTGCCAGTGTTATCACGAACACTTCGCCGCGTTCGAGCGCGCCGCGACCGGCACGCTCGTCAGCCGTGCCGAGCGCTCGAGCTTGCACGACATCGCTTGGGCGAACGTCTTCAATCGGTGTGTCGGCAGGAAGCCGATTCTTGGCTAGACCAATGCGCTCACCGCGCAGGTCGGCGCGAATACGTTCGTGCTGCTCGGTGTCGAATCCGTAGCGCTCGAGCAACGCCGACAGCGAGTCTTCCGCATCGCTCGCGCGCGCGGCGGGCAGCAGGCGCCTGAGCAGCTGGGGGCCGATACGCTCTGCCCGCTCACCGCGCAGATGCAGCTTGGAGAAACCGTCGAGCTCTCGCCGTCGGCTGTCTGAAAACGAGCGCGACCCTTCCTGCAGCCAGCGCGGAAGCAGGCACAGGTAGTAGTCAGCGGAGAACAGGGCGCTCGAACCGGTGAGCAGCTCCGCCGAGGTACCTGCAGCGTTGATCGCAAATCGGTACACGACTGGGTCCATCGCGAACGGCAGGCTCGAGGCAAGCTCAGTCTTTCGGCGACGCATGATCGCGAGCATCTCGCGCTCTGCTTCGGCCTTGACCTTGGGATCGAAGATGAAGCCCATGCCGCCGCCAGACATGCCGCCCAGCATCCAAAATCCCCAGAAATCTCCACCGAACTTGGCTCGCGCATCAGCGATCAAGGACTCGGTATAGAAGTTGGAAACCCACGGAATGATGGTCGCGAGCGGTCCTTCGAAGATGCGCGTGGTGAGCCGACCCAGCTCGCGGACGTCGCCAGCGGCGAGTGCGTCGACCACGTTGTCGAAGGCCCGCAGCAGTTCTTGCCGCGCGCTCCAGTCGCGAGCGGTACCGAGCAAAAAGCGCTCGGTTACCATCTCCAAGATCGGGCCGACGTTGGCGGCCATACCGCCGTGCACGACCACCAGCGAAGCTTCGAGCTTCTTCCTGGCCGACTCGGAGATGCGCTCTTCACCCAACAGGGTATGACGCGGCAAAAGGCGGCCGGCACTGGAGCCGAACTCGACGTCCCCCTCCGCGGCGCGCACCCCTTCGATCAGCTTGATGCCAGGCCAAACTCCGCCGCTGTCTTGCCAGCCGCCGCCGGAGCCCCCGAGCCACTCGCCCAGGATGGCTCGACTCGCAACCGTGCGCCGCTCCGACTCGGTGAGACCACCGGTGAGCGATTCAACCTGACCGGTCGCGCGCATGCACACCGAGATCAAACCGCCGAGCAAGTTGGTCGAGACCGCGAGCCGGCTGCCCTTCGGGATATCGTTGACCTGACTCGCCAGCTCGATACCACGATTCGGCCCCACGAGTTGCTCGAGCACCAATGACAGCGGTTGCCCGGAACCTTCGAGCGCGGCAGGGACGAGACCAGAGGCGATCACCGCGGCCTTCAACAACCCGAGGTAGTCACTCGCATAGTTGAAGACCTCCGAGGTGTCGCGCAAGTCGGCGACGGCATCTAGATCGATGCTGACCAGCCTGAGCACCGGTTCATCGATGATCCGGAAAAAGCAGGTGATGGGCGGTGCGGTCTGCGCGTCACGCTCGAACACGGCGAGATCGACGGAGACGTTGATCACTCGAGCACCCTCGGGATAGTCCATGCCCAAGAAGAAAATATCGCTCCAGCCACTGTGCGTCAGATCCATGCGCACGGGAGTGCGCTCGACGAGCACCGGATAGGCACCCTCGGCGTCGGCCTGTTTGAGCTGATCGCGAACCCGCAAGGGATGGTCGAGTGCGTGGCCGGTACGGAACATCCAGCGGTTGCCGCGCTGCGTGCGCACCGAACGTTGCACTTGCTCGGCCAAGATCTGAAAACCGAGTCCGTAGTAGGCAGCCGCGAGCGCGCTCGCGAGCGGGTCGGACAGACCGACTTCGTCGACGTCCGTCAGAAACGCGTCGATCGCGGCAGCGTAGTGACGGTCGAGCAGCAGCTCCTGCCCTTCGTGCGGGATGCGCCCCGCACGCGGCAGCTCAGTGCGCGCCGGGATCAGATAACGATAGAGCGCGTAAGTTTGAAAGATTGCGCGGACGCGCTGATACAAGTTGCGGTTCGTGTCACGGGCAAAAGCATCGAGCACCCGCGCTGCGGCGCACAACTCGGCGAAGCTCGCCGAAGCGGCAAAGTCTTCCAGAACGCCGACACGTGCCTGCTGCGACGAATCCGTAATGGCCCGCAGGAGCACGTGATTCAATGGCCCCCTCGCTTTTCGGGTGTACGCGCAACTTCTTCCAACAGCAGCCGCAACACTTCTTCGCGACGTTGCCCGTAGAGCGCGAGCGCGAGCTGCGCACGCAGCAAGCCGAACGGACTCTCGAGATCGATGCGCTGTCCGTCCACCTCGAGCGCGAGGTACTTTTCGCGCGCCGCGAGCACGGCCAGGGCTTCCGTGAGACCGAGCTTTTCGCCTGGCGCGAGCTTGCTTTCTTGCTCGTGCAAAACGTCGAACACTTGCGGAGTGAGCGCGTGCGTACCGAACAGCGCCAGATACGTACCTTGGCGGAGCCCTGGGATGATGCAGCGCTCTTCGGCCACGGTCGGCGTTGGCTTCTCGATGACGGTATCGATACTGTACAGGCGCATCGCAGCTTTGACGCGGGAGGCACCGATCACGCCGAAGTAGGGCAGCTGACTCTCGGCGTTCACCTGCACGCCTGAAACCGCACACTCCTCGCGCGCCGCAACCTCCAGCAACTGGTGCGTGCACGAGTCCGCCGCGTGAGTGATGAATACGTGATCGCAAACTTGCACGACGAACGGCTCACCGGCAATCCACGCTTCCGCGCGCAAGATGGCGTCACCGAAGCCGCGCGGCTCGGGTTGTTCGACGGCAACCAACGCGGAGCCAAACTGCGTCGAAAGCTCCTCGAATACGCGCCGATTTTGCGGCGGAATGATCAACGCGACCTGCGCAATGCCCGCTTGCAGCAATTCCTCGATCTGCAACGCGGCGACGCGACTCGTACCGCCGTCGCCAGTCGTCACGTGTTGCAGTGGAAGATCGCCGTGTAGCGGCCGCCCCATCGGAATTATGGCTTTGCTGAGTCTCAAGCTTACTTCTCCACTCTCACCGGTCGCCGAGCGTACGCTTTATCACCGTAACTCGTTCAGCAAGCTAGCGAAAAAGCGTGGAATCACCGGGGATCCGCTGGCGGAATACGCTCAGTCTTCGGCACCCGGGAGCGGCGGCGCGAAACCGCTGCCGCGCCGGCTCGGCTTTCTCGGGAAGCCCGGGACGCGCGCGGAACCGCGCTTCCCACCCACGCAGTGTGGCATGTTCGAGCGAGCCAAACCGTGTATCCAATGAGACGTCCGCACCACCCAGATCGAGTGCCGAGGCGCGAGCCCGCGCGGGGCTCGGCCGGCGTTCTGGTGTGTGCTTGCATCGATTGGCACCCTCGCTTAGGCCACGCAGATTGACGGGTTCGAGCGAGGCAACGAGCTGGTCGTGCGCGCGGCTCTCCCGGACGTCCGCGAGAGGACCTGGGCATCACGGCCGATGGCGACCTGCTCACGGAGTTCGGGTCAGCGCACGCAAGAGCGCCCGCGCCGAACAACGAGCAGGCACGCGCGGCAGCGAGCGCAGCGTCGACTCGTTCTAACGCAGCGCCGCCTTGCCGGAAGGCAAGGACAACAAATCAGATCCGTGGCCCGACGCGAAGCATCGAGCAATCGAAGTGAGCGCATCACCGACTCGACAATGCGGGCGATGTGATGCGCCCTGTTGCTCAACTAGAGGGTTGCGCTGTCAACATTCGAGGGTGATTGCGCCCTGCGAGCGCCCCCAACAGAAGCCGTCCCAAGCAATTCGAGTGCAACTGCGACTCAACTCAGGGTTGCCATTCTCGAGAATAACGATTGCAAAGGGCAACTGCTGTGCCGCAAAAATCTACGATTCGGGTCTTGCACTATTGCGCGGCGATGACCAATGTCTGAGTCATCGTTGCTGCGGGGCCTGCGCCCGCTATTGTCCGATGTAGAAGATAGCTGACTGTGCCGCGGCCTCGTGCCGCGTTGTTACGTCCCGGCGGGAGTCGACTCGAACGTGCCACGTGTTCTTTGGACGCGGTGCGCGTGAGGCCGAAACACGCCGTGATGACGTCGCTCTTCGCATCGGCGCACCTTCGATTGATCTCGGGAAGCCGGCGGAGCTGCACGTTCACCCTCCACGCGCTTCACCCCAAAGGATTACTACCATGGCTGGCAATGACCAGGCGGCGGGCGTGCGCCCGAAACGCCGTCTCTTGAACTCCATTCGCGACGTGTTGTTCGAGAACACCTCGGACACTGCGAGTGGTTCGAACACTTCGAGTACCTCCGCATCCCCGATCCTTTCACCCCACGTGACTTCTGCGACTGGGCCTGCGTCGAGCGACGTGGACGCCGCACGCGCTGTGCTGCGCACGGCGATCGAGGCACAGCTCGGCCCCGGAATTCGCGAATTTTCTCTACAGAATGAGGCTCTCAGTGAAGCGCTACCGGACGTATCCGTGCGCCGCGCCGCGGCTCTACGCGTACTCGCCTTGAAGGGCACGACCCGCGAGCACTTGTGCGCGGAGCTCACGGGCGCGCTCGGCACTTTGACTGCACAGGGCGACGCTTTCGCGCGCAAGTTGCGAGATCGGCGTAGTGCGCTCACGCAGGGTGCTGAAAGCGAACGTCAGCGCTGTAGCGAAGAGACCAGCAACGCGCAAGACGCGATCGCCCGGCTTCAAGCCGAGCTCGACGCACAACGAGCCCTGATCACCGAAGCAGAAGCTCGACGCGATCAGCAGCTCGCAGAAACCGATACCTCGCTCGCGGAACTCGGCCTGCGTGAGCAGGCATTTCAGCGCGCGTTCCAAGAAGTGGAGAGCGAGTACCTCGCGCTCCAAACGCAACTTTCACGGGAGTCACTCTAATGTCGACCAGCATCGAAAAAACGGCTCGCTCTTTCTTGCAGCGCCCGGAGGGCCGCGTGGGACTCGTGGTCTCCGGTCTCGTGCTCGCCGCGGGCAGCTATGGCTTGTTTTTGGCTCTACCCACGTTGATTACGTTCGCTGAAAACGTGCTCGAGCTGGCCGGGCTTTGCCTCGCGCTAGCGGTACTGTTCTACGCGCTGGCAGATCGCAAGATCCGCGCCTTCCTCAGTTACGTGTATCAGGCGTTCTTTCGCTTGGTCACCGGATTTTTCATCGAGCTCGATCCGATCGGCATCTTACGCCATCACATCAGCGAGCTGACTGGCAAGCTGCAGATCATGCGCAACCAGCTCGGTGAGCTGAACGGCCAGATCCGCGGCGTGGAGCGCGCGATCGCCGAGAACACGCGACTATCTCAGAACTCGCTCGCTCTGGCCCAAGCGGGTCGCAATGACCCTGAACACGCCGACGCCAGCCGCTTGCAGGCGCGCCACGCCATCAAGCTCGAAGAGTCCAACGCGCGCCTTTCCGCGATGCAGACGCAAATGCAAACGCTGTTTCGTATGTTGAAGAAGCTGAGCGACACGTCGGAGCTCGTATTGCAAGACATGCAAAGCACCGTCGACATCAAGACCCGGGAGCGCAGCAGCATGAAAGCCGCCTATTCCGCGTATCGAGGCGCACTCTCGATCCTTCAAGGGGAGGGAGAAGGCCGCGACCTGTACGACCGCACCATGGAATTCCTGAACGACGACTATGCGCGCAAGCTCGGTGAAATCGAGCTGTTCATGGACTTTTCCGATGGCGTGATCAAAGCCGCGGATTTGGAGAACTTGGCCTATGACGCGCGCGCCAGCGAGCGACTCGACGAGTGGGAACGCCGCCTCGTGGGCAGCCTGCTTGGCGGTTCCGAGGAGCGAGCCGTGGGCACTGCACGTGTCGGCAACCCGCTCGTGAGCTCGCCGCAGCGTGTGGCGACCTTCGAGGTGCGCTCGGCCGACCCGCTCGACGCGTTGCTGCAACTCGACACGCAACCCGTCGTTCGCAAGCTGCCGCCCGCGTCAGATAGACGCTGAGCGCTCTCAGGTAGTTCAGGAACGACCTCGACCAGGGACGGCTCCGTCCCAGCCTTTTACTTGCTTCTGCTTAGTCACATTTCTAACCCTCAGGAGTTATCGTCATGTCCTACAAGCTGAATCGTGCGCCCAAAGCCATTGCGGCGGTGCTTGCCGCTGCTGCGTTGTTCGGTGGTCTGCGCTATGCCGTCACCCACGGGCTCTTGAGCGCGCCGACGCTGGCCTCCAAAGTGCCGGAGCGCGCCAATTTGCCGGCGGTTCGTGAGCCGGAAAGCGCCTTGGCTGCGCTGGAACGCCCGGTCACCATGCCCGGCACTACCCCCGGCTGTAGCGACAAGACCGAGCTGCGCGCGCTGGTCTGGGCTTGGAACGCGCAGATGGGTTGGATGTTTGCCAATGGTGGCCCTCGAACCACGGTGGGCAGCCTGATGTGCGAGCACGGCGTGAACCTGAAATTCAGCCGCCAAGACGACGCCGAGCAGATGAAGGCCGAGCTCTTGAAGTTCGCCACCAGCCTGAAGAACGGCGAGAGCGAGCCGCGTGAAGGCGCTCACTTCGTGGCCATCATGGGCGACGGTGCGGCGCAGTTTTTCGCTGGGCTCAATCCAGCGCTGCGTCGCTTGGGCCCCGAGTACAAAGCCCAAGTCGTGGCCTCTGCCGGCTATTCGCGCGGTGAGGACAAGTTCATGGGTTTGCCTGAATGGAAGCGAAACCCGGAGAGCGCGCGTGGCGCGTACGTGGCCGGCTATTTGAAGGACGGCGACTGGAACATTGCCCTCAAGTGGGCGGGTGACAACGGCATCTGCAATAACCCAGACGAGAAGAGCTACGACCCGCAATGCCTAAACTGGGCGGGCGCCAAGGACTACATCGACGCAGCTCAAAAATACGTCGCCCACTATTGCGTCGACTTGCCCACCAAGGGCAAGCGCGGGCAAACGAGTCACGTGTGCGTGAACGGTGTCGTGACTTGGACTCCGGGTGACGTGCTCGTGGCCGAAAAGCGCGGTGGACTCGTGAGTGTTGCTTCGACCAAGGAATATGCCTCGCAAATGCCAAACGTGATCATCGGTATCGAGCCGTACATGAGCCGCCATCGCGAGCTCGTGGAGGGCATGATCGCGGCCACTTTGGCGGGTGGTCGCGCGGTGAAAAGCTCGCACGCCGCGTTGGAACGCGGTGCGGACGTGAGCGATCAGGTGTACGCCGAGAAAGACACGGGCAAGGCCTATTGGCTGAAATATTACGCCGGAAGCGTGGAACGCGACGCGCAAGGGTTGAGCATCGAACTCGGTGGTAGCAAGGTGAACGATCTTGGCGATGACGTCGCGTTGTTCGGCTTGCGCCCGGGCTACGCGAATGCCTTCGAAGCGACGTACACCACCTTCGGCAAGATCGTGCACGACCAGTACCCGAATGACGTGCCGAGCTTTCCGGCGGCCAGTGAAGTATTGAACACGAGCTTCCTCGAGCGCGTGCTGGCGGCCGAGCAAGCGCCGGTCGACGTGCGCGTCGAAACGCCGGCCTACGTGAACGTCGCCAGCGCGGAGACCAAGACGTTGGTCGGTCGACGCTCGTGGCAAATCCAATTCGACACGGGCAAAGACAGCTTCCGACCGGAAGCGACCGAAGTGCTCAACGAGCTGATGCGCGGCCTGATCGTCGCCGGCAATACCGCCGTCGAGGTTCACGGCCACACGGACAACCAAGGCAATGCGGACGTCAATCAGGTTTTGAGTGAAAAGCGGGCGTTTGCCGTCAAAAACTGGCTCAAAGCCCATGCTTCGGCGAACTTCCCGGACAGCCGTTTCCAAGTCTTTGCGCACGGCGCGACGGAGCCCCTGCGGCCCAACGATACCGAATCGGGGCGCGCCGCCAATCGCCGCGTGGACATCGTGCTGCTGAGTCGTTGAAGAGCGCGGTCTGCCGCGTCTGTAACTCGTGAGTGATTCGGCCGCTGCGGCCGAGCGACGACTGATTGTCGCTCGGCCGCGCGCGCCACGGTTGCCCTTTTTTGCGTCGAGGTGATTGTCAATGTCGCTCTTGCGATTCGTCGAACCCAACCGCGCCACTTCGCGCGGCGAGCTGCGCGTGCTCGCTGCGGGCTGGCTCGGTGCACTGGTGATTTGGTGGGCGTGTAGCGCTTCGGGCGTACTGCCCGCGCCCGCGGAAGTCGCGCGCGCTCTACGGGCACTGGTGTTCGAGCAGGGCTTGCTCGCACACCTGAGCTCGAGCCTTTACACGAGCCTATTGGCCTTGGTTTGGGCTAGCGCGCTGTCCGCGCTGCTTTGCTATGCGGCGGTCGTGCCCGCGCTCCGGCCGCTCGCTACTTTGGTCGGGAATTTGCGCTTCTGGGGCTTCGCCGGCGTGAGCGTGGCGTTCACGCTCTGGTTTCACGGCGGGCGTGAATTGAAGGTAGCGCTGCTCACGTTCGGCATGACCGGCTTCTTCGTTACCGGCTTGCATGACGAGCTGAGCGTGATTCCGAGATCTCGGTACGAGTATGCGCGCGCGCTCGGCATGAGCGAGTGGCGCGTGGTTTGGGAGGTCGTGATCCTCGGCACTTGCGATCGATTCTTGGACTTGATGCGCCAGAACGCGGCCATGGGTTGGATGCTCTTGACCATGGTCGAAGCGCTGGTCAGAACCGATGGTGGCATTGGCGTGCTGCTCGCCAACCAGAGCAAGCACCTGGACTTGGCCAGCATCGCCGCGCTGCAAGGCGTGATCTTCGGCGTGGGGTTGCTTCAGGATTTGGCGCTCGCGACGCTGAAGCGCGTGCTTTGTCCGTGGGCCTTTTTGAAAGTGGAGGACGAGAGTCATGACCTGTCGGTATGAACTGAAAGAGACGCTGCTCACCCTGGATGACGTGGGTCTGAGTTTGGGTGGCAAACCGATTTTGAGCGGCGTGAGCGCCTGCGTGCGCAATGTGACTCGTCCCGGCGTCCTGCAAGGCCAAGTCGTCGGCGTGCTGGGTCCCTCTGGGGTAGGCAAGACGCAGCTGTTCCGCCTGCTCTCTGGCTTGACCCTGCCCGACCGTGGGCGGGTGTTGGTGGGGCCGAAACAAGAGCCTGTCGCGCGTGGCCAAGTCGGTGTCGTTGCGCAGGCGTATCCGTTGTTCGAGCACTACAGTGTGCTGCAAAACCTGATCGTGGCCGCGCGCCAGCACGGGCTCGATAAGCGTGAAGCGCAGAAGCATGCCGCAGAAATGCTGGCGCGCTTCGCGCTGCAAGACTGCGCGTCGGCGTATCCGGCAACGCTCTCCGGTGGTCAGCGTCAGCGCGTGGCCATCGCGCAACAGCTGATTCGGCCGAAGTCCTTGCTGCTCATGGACGAGCCGTTCTCCGGGCTCGACTTGGGCATGGTGCGCGCAGTCTGCGCGCTGCTAGCAGAAGTGTCGCTCCACAACGAAGAGCTGACCACCGTGGTCGTGACCCACGACATCAGCGCCGCGCTCTCGATCGCCGACACGCTCTGGCTGCTCGGGCGGACCAACTCAAGCGACGGCAAATGCCAAGGCGCCCGCATCGTGCACACGATCGACCTCATGGAACGCGGCCTAGCCTGGCACCCCGACGTCACCCACGCCCCCGCCTTCGAAACCACCAAACGCGAAGTCGAACAACGCTTCGCGGCGTTGTGAGGAACCGTTACAACTCAGCACGCACTGTGCGGCTCCCAGAAGGCCGGCAATGGGAGCGTGCTGGGAGTCTTTCGGCGCGATCGCGAGCTAGCGCGCGAGGC
This sequence comes from Polyangiaceae bacterium, assembly GCA_035634635.1. GTDB lineage: Bacteria > Myxococcota_A > Polyangia > Polyangiales > Polyangiaceae > PMG-095. The sequence goes on along the minus strand of DASQCO010000153.1, from coordinate 14,346 downwards.
TTCGGAGGTCGAAACGCGGACGAGGGAGAGAGACTAACCGCCGAGCCGCAGAGGACGCAGAGATCTGAGAGAGCGAAGATTGGGGGTTGCTCTTCGCGGCGATTGCGTCGTTACAACGTCCGCTTCGACGTTGATTGGGAACCCCCAAATCTCCCTCTGATCTCTGCGTCCTCTGCGGCTCGGCGGTTAAAACTCCGGGAGAGTGCCGGGAGTCTTTCGGTTCGATCACCGGGTTCTTGGCGATCTTGGAACTCTTGGCGACCTCACAGGAGCCGTCCTCATTGCTCCCTCAATGTCGTTGGCCGCACTGCGACGGGAACATCCCTGTGCTTCGAGGTGCGCTGCTGGATCGCGTCCGCCCCCTCTTTCAAGCCGTATTTGCCCTTACTCCCAGCGGAGGTGAAGCGTGAAGTCTTTGCCGGGCGCGGCGGCGGCGAGGGAGAGGGGGCGCACTTGGACGCTCGAGGCGAACATGCCCACGCCTGCTTCGTACATGCCGAGGTAGGCGTTGCGAAAATAGCTGATGCCGAGCGGGGTGAGGCCGAGCGTTTGCACTTTGGCGTCCTTGGGACCTAGGCGCGTGATCTGGATGCCGCCGCCGCGAAAGATGCGCATGTAGAGCGAATTGATTTTTGGAAGCACGACCCAGGGTGTGACGCCGATACCCCGCGCCATTTTTACGAGCAGCCCCAAAAATGTCTCATGGGTTCGCTTGGAGACTTCACGCCCCATGCCGACTTGATCTTCGACCGAGAGCCGCAGCGCGTCGCACGCAGAATAGTGGGCGAGCGCGATGTCAGCACCGAGCCACTCACCTGCAACACTGTTGAGTACACGGTCGCGGTAGCTGTGAGAAAGCAACGTCGCGTAGCGATCGAATAGCCCGCGCGAGCGTAGCGATTGGATCGAAGACGCGAGCAAAGTGCCCCGCACATGCGTGAGCTCGCCGATCGCGTCAGGCAGCGCTGGAAACGGACACACGATGTCGTCTGAAGAAGCCAAAGGTGCCCCTGCCAGAAAGCATAGCCCGAGCGGCGCCCGCGGGAAGGAATATGCTACCTTCTTAGGCCGCCGATGGCGCTTCCCCAACCCGGCCTCGGGACAGACCTGGCTCGTTTCAAGGAGCCGCCATGGGCAGCCGCCCTCGACGTGCCTCGCGCACTCTCCCTGATTGATGCTGATTCCACGATCGCCGGGATGTTCTTTTTGGCCGTGCTCGAGGGCGCCAAGCGCCGCGGAGTCGCTTTGGCTGGAAAGCGCGAACGCTATCTGCCATTCGGCTTTTACCCGGTCTCGGAGTTTGCGCCACTGCTAGTTGCGGCGGCCGGGCTGTTTCACCCGACTCTTTCGCTCCGTCAGGGCTTGCGAGCAATCGGGTCTGCAGGCCCCGCCGTGCTCGCCAAAACCGTACTCGGAAAAGTGACACTCGGGTCCGCCATTGGTGTGCACGCCGTGATTGAAGCCGTCGCCAACACCTACTCGGTGAACATTCGTCCTAGTCGTTGTGCAGTAACTCACAAGGCTGAGCGAGCATGCATCGTCAACTTGGACAACGTGCAACACTTCCTGGATAGCCACCATGTAGGCGTATTCGAGGGCACGATGACCCACGCGGGTGTGAAAGGGCGCGTGCGAATTGCGAAGCGCGACGAGTCTGCGGCAGAGTTCTTGTTGGAGTGGTGAGTATCGCGGCTTGGCCGGGCAAGCTGCTTTCGATGAGTCGGTAGGTCGCGAATGCAATCGCTTGACCGGTGGCAGCGTTTTTTTCTACTGAGGCTCGGGCTGTCGCGAGAAACAAACGCGCGTTGGCCGTACTTGTCCAGCTTTTGCCGTAGTTTTCGGCACACTGCGCGCGCATAGTCTGTGAATGTCGAGGGCGAAGCGCGGCAGCGGGGTGATCCAAGCGAGGGCTGCACTCGCTGTCGGCGCGGTCGGGGTGACGTGCGGAGTGTTTGGCTGTGGCCGTGCCAATCATGCCGATGGAGCGGGTCAGGGCGGAAATTCGGAGGGCAACCTTGCGGGGACTTCGGCTCAGGGTGGGCGCAGTTCTGGCGCAGGCGGCGCGCACGCAGACCCGGGCAACCCCAACGTGGGCGGCACGAGTGCGGGCGTTGTGAACCCGTCAGCGGGCATGGGCGCGGGCGGACGCGCGACGGCCGATGCGGGTAGCGCGGGCGCTCCGGACAGCCTGGGGAACGCGGGAAATGCGGGCAGCGCGGGAAACGCGGCCACATTGGAAACATGTCTCGACGCGGACATCGACGTGCCAGTCGTCGAGCTGAGTGGCAGCGCGTTGATCGACGGTGCCGTTTCGAGTTCGACCGACTTCGGCTATGTGGGACTTCGCAGCCGGGATCCTGGCACGGACGACCTCCGCGTCATCGAGCTCGCCTCGACGGCAGTGGGTTCTTACTCGTCCCTGCGCGTGATCGCGGGAACGTATGACGTCGCGTATTGGCCTGGCACGGTCGGCGCCAAAGCGCCAAGCAACTACTATGCGGCGTTCATGCGAGGTGTGTCACTCGCGCCGGGCAAGATGAAGCTCGACTTGAACGTGCCAGTCGTGCCGCTCACGGGCGCTGCGATGCCGAGTGGGGTGCAACTGAACGCCAAAACCAAGCTGGGCTTGCAGCGACGCGGGGATGAATACACGTTCCAGGCGATTGCTGCGCAGTCGTTTCACCTCCAAGTTTTGCCGGGCGTGTACGACTTCAGCTATTGGGACGAAAATCCGAGTGCGATCAACTATCCGAAGACGTTGCTCGCCGGCAGCCTGAACGTGGCCTCGCCCGCAGCCACGATTGACGCGGGCACACCTACGGTCGAAGTGCGCGGCACGCTCAGCGGCCCTGGGCGCGTGGACTTGGGCTTTCCAGACGGTGGATTCATGATTTTGGGGCAAGGGACGCCGACCTATTCCGCGTTCGTCGTCCCCGGCACGTACGACGTCTACTACCAACAGATCTCTCTAGACCCACCTGCGCCCGCCAACATCCGCGCCAGAATACGCAGCAACGTCGTCATACCGGCAAGCGGTCCCACGGTGCTGAACGTGGATGTCACCACCGGGCTGGTGAGTGTCACGGTAACGATCGAGAACAAGGTTCCGGACGCGAATCGCGCGGGCGACATGTATCTCCGGGACGTGATCACCAACGAATATATTGCGCTTGGCAAGGTATCCCAAGGCACCAATTCATTGCGGGTGATCCCCGGCACCTACGATGTCATCTACAGTGCGGGTGGCGCCCCGGGGAACAAACTTGCCAATGTCAAACAGGGCATCGTTGTTAGCGCATCCGGCATGACGCAAGTAAACGTGGACGTACCGCTCGTCAACGTTACGGGTGAACTAACGATCGACGGCTCGACCTTCAGCCCTGAACCGGGAAGCGTGTGGTTGCGAGGCGCGGCGGGCGACGAAGTGAAACTAGGCGACCTGAGCAAGCGGCCGTACGGCGTTTCGATCGTGCCCGGGACCTACGACGTGTACTACACGGCTGGAGTGCCGCAGGGCGGGAGTTCCGCGCCACGTAACTCGAGCGCCAAGATTCGAAGCGGCGTGGTCATCACGGCCAACATGAAGCTGGATGTCCAAGTTCCGCATGCAGTCGCTACCGGCAAGCTGACACTCGCCGGCGCCGTTGCCGCGTCGGGTTCAGGCCGACTCACACTCCGCGATCAGGAAGGCGCGTCGACCCAACTTGCGTACCTTGCCAACGGCAGCTACGGCGCGGATCTCGTGCCGGGCCGCTACGATGTGTACTTCGAGCCTGAGCCCAGCGATTCGATGAATCCAACCAACCCGCTGGCTCCCCGCAACGGAGCTTTCAGGCTCGGCTGCTTGCAAGTGCGCTAGTGAGGACCGCCCGCGCTCACTTCGTCCCGAATAGCCGATCTCCTGCGTCACCCAGACCGGGAACGATGTAGCCGTGCTCGTTCAAGTGACTATCCACGGCAGCCGTCCACACCGGCACTTCCGGGTGTGCTTCGTGAAAATTCGCTAGTCCTTCCGGTGCGGCGAGCAAACACACGAATTTGATCGAGCGCGGACTCGCCGTCTTCACGCGATCGACAGCGGCGACGGCGCTATTTCCGGTTGCGAGCATTGGGTCTACGACAATCACGTCGCGATCGGCCATGTCGCTCGGGAGTTTGAAATAGTACTCGATTGCGCCCAATGTTTCTGGATCGCGATACAAGCCGATGTTGCCGACGCGTGCGGAGGGCAGAATCCGCAGCATGCCTTCGACCATGCCCGTACCGGCACGCAGAATGTTGAGCAGCACGACCTTCTTGCCGTCGATCGCCGGCGCTTGCATGGTGGCGAGTGGGGTTTCGATGGTCGTGTAGGTGAGCTTGAGATCGCGCGTCACTTCGTACACGAGCAGCATGCTGATTTCGGATAGCAGGGTGCGGAAGCCGCTCGTGCTACGCTCTTTTTCGCGCAACAAGCTGAGCTTGTGCTGCACGAGCGGGTGGTCGACGACCGTGACCTTGCTGTTCATGGGCGCGCGTTCACTTTTGAAAGTCATCAGAATACCGTTCCATCACTATCGATCTTCAAGGGTGGGCGTCCGTCTTTGCGACGTTCGAGCGCGATGGCGCGACCAGCGCGCCAAGTGCCGCCTTCGAGTACGCGCGCGAGCGGCAGTTGTTCGGCATCGACACCGAGTGCACTTTGCACGAGCGTCGCGGTGCGATCGAGGAGAGCGAGCGTCAGTGCGCGCCATTCGATCACCAAATCAGAATCCACCGCGTGGACTCGTTCTAGCGTGCTCGGATCAAGCAGGTTGAGCACGCCTGCGTCGAAGAATAGGCCGCCGTTGCGGTACTCGGCGAGCCCGGTGAGCGCGTCCGCGCCTTCGATCCGCAGTCCGGCGGCCTCCAACGGTTCGAACAGCGAGTAGCTCAGCCACTGTGACAGCTTGTGAAACGGCACGAAACCAAGCCGAGAATGCTGCCAGACATCACCCAAGCTTTGTCCTGCGAGGTGCGGTCGACCGCGCCAAATGGGTCCGAGCTCGCGCAGCACAGCGGCCAAGATCGCGCTGGCCTCGAGACGGCCGTCACGCGCCGAATGCAGCAGCCACACGCCGAGATTGCCGAGCCGCGCCGCTTCCGAGCTGCCGAAATACTCCGGTGCCAGCGCGACGACATCGCCCAGACGTCGCAGCAGCGCAGCGCGACCATCCAAACCGGTGAGCGGGTTCTTCTCGGTGACTTGAAACGCCTCGCCGAGGGTGCGAGCGGTGAGCCCGGTGAGGCCGATTGCGTCGGCGCGCGGTGCGGCTTTGCTGCCGCCTAGTGTGCCCGCGACGAACAATTCGTAGCTCGCGACGGCTAGGCCCTCCGAGCGTGAATAGACTCCCCCGTCGGCCCCGTGAAACTGCCAAGTCGGCCCCGCGCCTGCGTCCAAAAGCACACTGGTGATGACTAATTCGAAGCGCGCGGCGAGCTGCTCTTCGCGAGAAAAATTCGCAATTTTCGCGTCGAATTGTCCGAGCCGCGGCACGCCGCCCACGTCGAAGTGACGGTAGCGGCCGTGATACGGAATGCGGGTCAGATCTGGGTAGTTCTGCCGCGTGAGCGATGCGACGCGCTGCGCGACGTCCGGCAACTTGCTTTCATCGAGTGACCAATGTTCGAGCTCGCCCGCGCGCGCCGCGTCGAAGACGCGCTCACAGCGTTCGCGAATCGCGCGCGGAGTCTGCAGGTACTCGTACTCGGCGCGGTCGGTCGGGCTTTGAGTCATCCTTCGTAGCCGCGCCCTTTGGGCTTCGCGAGTTCGTTGCCGTCCGGCACGGCGCCCTCCGTGAAGTAGCCGGCCGCCATTTTGGCGTCCATCTCGACTCGAGCATCCGCGGGGATCAGTTCATCCGGGATCGGCACGCGCTCCAAGATTTGGATGCCCGCGCGCACGACGGCATCATGCTTCATGTTGCTCATCGAGACGAAGCGGTCGATCTTGGTGATGCCGAGCCAGTGCAGCACGTCTGGCATCAGCTCTTGAAAACGCATGTCCTGCACGCCCGCGACGCACTCGGTGCGCGCGAAATATTGCTCGGCTCGGTCGCCGCCGGTTTGGCGTTTTCGCGCGTTGTAGACGAGGAATTTCGTCACTTCGCCGAGCGCGCGGCCCTCTTTTCGGTTGTATACGATGACGCCGGTGCCGCCCGCTTGCGCCGTGCGCACGCACTCTTCGATACCGTGCGTCAGGTAGGGCCGGCACGTGCAGATGTCGGAGCCGAACACGTCCGAGCCGTTGCATTCGTCGTGCACGCGCACGGCAAGCGGCTTGTGCGGATCCGAAATGCCCGACACGTCACCGAACATGTACACGGTGGCACCGCCGATCGGCGGCATGAACACGTCCAGGTCCGAGCGAGTCACGAGCTCGGGGAACATACCCGCGGTGTGCTCGAACAAGGTTCGTCGCAGATCGGCTTCGTCACAACCGAAGCGCGCCGCAACGCCAGGCAGGTACCAAACGGGTTCGAGCGCGGCTTTCACCACCAACACCGATCCACCCGGCTTGAGGATGTGCCCGTCGACCTTGAGCCGTCCGGCGCTGATCGCGTCTTCCAACTCGGGCAGCTGGATGTGGGCGCGCGTGACGGCGATCGTCGGGCGAATGTCGTAGCCCTTTTCGAAGTAGGGCTTGAACACTTCGCTGACCAGCGCTCCAAAGGGATCGAGCGAGACGATCTTGGTTGGGTCGAACCAAGCCGGAAATGGCCCGATCACGTGCGTGGGCGCGGTGTTGGTCAGATCCGGTTTGCGCAGCGGATCGAGCGCTCCGGCGGCCACGGCCACCGCGCGATACACGGAGTAGCTGCCCGCGTGGGTGCCGATCACGTTGCGTTGCGCGGTGTTCGTCACGGTGCCAATCAATGGTCCGCGCTCCATCGGCTCGCGCGCACCCCAGACGACAGGCACGGGCTTCGGCCCATGACCGCTCGGATGTGACGTGAGTTGAATGGCCTTGGGGCGCTTATGAGGCGTCTTCTGATTCATCGCTTGGGTCTCATCAGGACATCCAAGTGGCGTCTTCGGCGAGCGCCCACTTGGTGGTAATTTTCTTCAGGTTGCTCCAAAGCTCGACTCCCGCGGGTCCGGTCATGTCCCCCTGACCAAACTTGGAGTCCTTGGTGCCGCCGAACGAAAACGGTTCGCGCGGTACGGGCACGCCGATGTTCACGCCCACCATGCCGCTCGTCGCGCGCTCGGCGACATAGCTGCCGACAGCGCCGCTCTGGGTGAAGATGCTGGTCGCGTTGCCATAGGGACTGAGCTGCTCGAGGTTCAGCGCTTCATCCAGGGTGTTTACGCGAATCACCGACAAAATTGGGCCGAACAGCTCGACTTTGGCGCTCTGCATCTCGGGCGTCACGCGATCGATTACGCTAGGACCGAGCCAATTGCCGGCTTCGAGTCCGCTGGGCGCGGGGCGTTCGCGACCATCGAGCAGGATCTGCGCGCCCTCGCGCGTGGCTTCGGCGAGGCCTGCGTTCAAGCGATCGAACGCTGCGCGATCGATCAACGCGCCCATGTCTTTGCCGAGCTCGATCTTGCTGGCCTGAGCGACGATCTTGCTGACGAAGCGCTCTGCCTCGCCTACGACGACCAGCACGCTGCCAGCCATGCACCGCTGTCCGGCGCACCCCGTGAACGAATCGACGACGGACTTTACCGTGAGCGCCTCGTTGGCGTCCGGCGCAACAATCAAATGGTTCTTGGCGCCGCCCAAGCACAACGCGCGTTTGCCGAGCGACGTGGCTCGCGTGTGCACCGCACGCGCGGCCGCCGTGGAGCCGACGAAGCCGACCGCGCGCACTTCGGGATGGTCGATCAACGCTTCGACTGCACCGCGACCACCTTGCAGTAGCGAAAACAAGCCCGGCGCGTAGCCCGCTTCGAGCATCAACTCAGCCAAACGGCAGGCTGTGAGCGGCACTTTCTCAGAGGGTTTGAGGATGAACGCATTGCCGAGCGTGATCGCGATCGGAAACATCCACATCGGCACCATGGCCGGGAAGTTGAACGGCGCGATGCCCGCGACGATGCCCAACGGTTCGCGCCGGTATTCACAAGTGACCCCACGCGAGACTTCGAGCGCGCCGCCGCGGTCCAAATTCGGCAAGCTCTGCGCGAACTCGACGACCTCCAACCCTCGCAGCAGGCCCGCGCGCGCTTCCGCTTCGGTCTTGCCCGACTCGAGTGCGGCCGTCTCGGACAGCTCGTCCAGTGCGCGCGTGACCAGATCGTAAAAGCGCGTCAGCGGGCGGACGCGCTCCTTGATGGGAGTTTTGGCCCATTGAGCGGCCGGCTCGCGTGCAGCCGCGACGATCGCCGCCACGTCCGCGGGCCCCGACATTCCGACATTGCCGATCACCTGCCCGGTCCACGGACTCGTGAGCGGAAGCTCGCCCGGACCGCTCGGCGCTCGCCATTCGGATCCAACCAAATTTTGCGCCGTAACTCGGTCTCGTTTGAAGTCCAAGCTCACTATTCTTTCCTGCTTGGCAGGCCGTGTAAAGGCCGACCCCGCCGGTCCCAATCCAGGGCGCGTAGCGCGATAGCCCCTGAATGCCCACATCGGTGCCAACGCGATCGAACGCGTCGATCTTTCACGCGCTCATACGCTGTGAAACCGACTCAGGGGTGCTGCGGGCGAAACGTCCGGCGAGCCAGCCGCCAACTACGAGTTGCAACGGGTGATACAGCATGATCGGCAGCAGGATGATACCGAGCCCGGGGTGGGCGCCGAAGATCAGACGAGCCATGGGGACCCCAGAGGCGAGCGTCTTTTTGGAGCCGCAAAACAACGCCACGATGCGATCACCGAAGGCGAACCCGAGTGCGCGACTGACGTACCAAACGCTCAACATCGTCGCAGACAGGAGCGCTACCGACGCCAGTGTCGAAACGAGTAGCGCGCTCCCGCCGCTGTGCCACACGCCGTCTTGCACCGAGTCACAGAACGAGGTGTAAACGAGCATCAAGATGGTCAGGCGATCGAGCACGCTGATGCGCGCTTTGTGCCGCATCGCGAACGCACCGAGCAACGGCCGCAGCAATTGGCCCACGAACAACGGCAGCACGAGCCACCTCAGCAGATCCAAGATCACGTCAAAAATTGGCAACCCCTGGCCCGCAGCGCCGAGCACGATGCTCAGCCAAAGAGGCGTGAGCAAAACGCCCAGCAGGCTCGAGAGCGTGGCGTTGAACACCGCCGCCGGCACGTTGCCCTTGGCCGTCGCGGTCAGCGCGACAGAAGAGGAAACCGTGGATGGCAGTGCACACAAGAAGAACAGTCCCGTGCGTAGGTCGATCGAGATGTGCTCACCGAGACCGGCCAGCAGCAGCAGGCCCAGTAACGGGCAGAGCAAGAACGTACATGCCTGCACCAAAAGGTGGAGCCGCCAATTGCGGGCGCCCGCGCCCAACGCAGCGAATGACAAGGTGAGCCCGTGCAGGAAGAAGATCAGGGACACGCCCAGCTTGTTCAAGAGCTCGGGGTGCAAGCTGCCGCCTTTCGCCCCCGGCGCGGGCAAAAGCCACGCGAGCGCCACCGAAAGGCCCATTCCGATCAAAAACCAATCGGGTCGCTTCATGATCGAGAATTGGCCTAGCATGACAGGGTAGCCGCTACCGTGGAGATCTTTCATGCGCACCTTGGTACTCGTGAGGCACGGACAATACGAAGCGTCGACGGGTGAGCTGACCGCGCTCGGGCGACGACAAGCGGCGGCTACGGTGCGCGCGCTGAGCCGCTACGAGTTCGCCACCATTCACTGCAGCACGTTGATTCGCGCGGAGCAGACGGCAGGCATCATCAAGAACGGCTTGCGTTCCCGGTTGGCGCTCCAGCGTAGCAGGCTCTTGTGCGAGGCGCTGCCCACGCCGGTTCCCGGCTTGACCAAGCGCGAAGATCTCCCGCGGCTGCGCAAGAATCTTTCGAACATGCAGCGCGCTCATGCGCGTTTGGCGCGTCCATTCCAGGGCGAACGCGCCGAACTCGTGGTCGCGCACGGCAACCTGATTCGCATGTTCGTGTGCTTCGCGCTCGAGGTGAAGCCGGTCGCATGGCTCAAGATGCGCATTCATCACTGCAGCATCAGTGTCTTGGTCGTAAAAAGCCGAGACGAGGAGATCTTGGCCTCGTACAACGAGACTCAGCATCTACCGAAAGCGCTGCGCACGCTCAGTTGAGTGAGGCGAACCTGCAGCCATGTCACGCCATTGACAGTGTCTCGCCCCCGAGGAAAACCCGCAAATAGCCGCCACTGAACTCGCTTGCGATTTGGCCGTTTTGCCCTTGGATGTCGACCGATCGCAGTTTTGGTCAGGGTCTCGCCAGTGTCACCGTCGTGCTGGTCGATGGCCAGAGCCATACCGGACAACTGCCGCGCTTCGCCCCTGCCACGCTCGATCTCGCGATCACGACAGCAAGCGGGAGAGTGAGCTTTGCCACGGAACGAGTCGCGTACGTGGCGTTTCATCGCCCGGCAGGTGGCCCACCGTCACCGCCCAGCACACGGCGCGGAGCGCTGAAGGTCCACACGCTCTGCGGCGTCACGCTCACGGTCGATCCAGAACCTGGACCGCCCGGGCCCCTCGGTTTCTACGCCAGACCGGCCGAAGCGCCGAGTCCTTACAAAGAGATCTTCTTCTACAACCATGGCATCCGGCTGCGTGAGGTGAACGAGCCGTTGGGCGAGATGTTGGTGCGCGACGGGCGCATCAAGCCAGCCGCGGTGGAACAAGGCCTGGCAGCACAGAAGAACGAAAAGCGCACGCCGATCGGTCAAATCTTGGTCGAGCACAAGCGCGTCGACAGCAGTGCCATCGAGCAGGCGACCCAACTACAGAAACGCAAGGGCACCCGACTCGGCGAAGTGCTGATCGAAGCCGGATTGGCGGACGCCGCGGACATCGAATTCGCGCTGCAGGAGCAACGCAAGCGCGGCGGCAAGCGCATCGGCCAAATCTTGGTGGAAATGAACTTGGTCTCGGAGGTCGATCTCTCGAGCACGCTGGCCAAGAAGTTCCAACTGCCGTTCGTCGACCTGGACACGTGCGCCGTCAACCTGTCCGCCCTCGAGGAGCTGCCGCGCGACTTCATCGAGAAGAACCGGATCTTGCCGCTCGATTCCGACGTGAAGAGCATCACTGTCGCAATGAGCGATCCGCTCGCCATCGACGCCATCGACGCGGTCCGCCAACACGCCCGCAAGCAAGTATGCGAGGTGGTCGCCACACCGAGCCAGCTCGAGCGCTACATTCCGACTTACCTCGACCAACTCGACGCCAAGAAGACGGCGAACGAGATGGACGCGATCCTCAAGGGGCTGGCCGCCGACGACATTCAGTCCGTCGCCGAATCTGATCAGAACGAAACCGGCGGCGTCAAAGAGTCGGATAACTCGATCATCAAGCTGGCGAATCAAATCGTGATCGACGCCTATCGGCGAGGCGCGTCCGACATTCACATCGAGCCGAACGGCAAAGAGCGCACGGTCATGGTTCGCTTCCGTGTGGACGGCGAGTGCGTCGCCTATCAGGAGATCCCGTCGAACTATCGACTCCCACTCGTCGCGCGTTTCAAGATCATGGCGCTCCTGGACATCGCCGAACGCCGCAAGCCGCAAGACGGGAAAATCCGCTTTCGCGTGGCCGAAAAGCAGATCGAGCTGCGCGTGGCGACGATCCCGACGGTCAACAACAACGAGGACATCGTGCTGCGCATCTTGGCAGCTTCGAAACCGATGCCGCTCGACAGCATGGGGCTCAGCGCGTCGAATCTGGCGGAGCTAAAGCAATTGGTGACCAAGCCCTACGGCTTGATCCTGTGCGTGGGGCCCACCGGCTCCGGCAAAACCACGACGCTGCATTCCGCGCTCGGCTTCATCAACACGGTCGACATGAAGATTTGGACCGCCGAGGATCCGGTCGAAATCACCCAAGCGGGGCTGCGACAAGTGCAGGTCAACAGCAAGATCGGCTTCACCTTCGCGCACGCCATGCGCGCCTTTTTGCGCGCCGATCCAGACGTAATCATGGTCGGCGAAATGCGTGATCTCGAGACCGCCAGCACCGCAGTCGAAGCCTCGCTGACCGGGCACTTGGTGTTCTCGACGCTGCACACGAACAGCGCCCCAGAAACGGTGACTCGTTTGGTCGACATGGGACTCGATCCGTTCAGCTTTGCGGATGCCTTGCTCGGCGTATTGGCGCAACGCCTGGCGCGCGGCTTGTGCAAACAGTGTCGCGATCAATACACGCCGGACGGCAAAGAACTCGCCGAGCTCGGCCGCGCCTACGGCGAGGAAGCGTTTCGGCGCTTACTCGAGACCGATCACCCGTTCGGGTTGAAGCTGTGGCGCAGCAAGGGTTGCAATGCCTGCGGCAACAGCGGCTACCGCGGTCGCGTCGCCCTGCACGAGCTACTGGTGACCGATGATCCGTTGAAGGTCGCGATCCAAAAGAAAGCGCCCATCGACGACATTCGCAGCCACGCTGCGCGACGCGGAATGACCACGCTCTTACAAGACGGCGTGCAAAAAGTAATCGCGGGACACACCGACCTGAAGCAAGTGCTCGCCGTGTGCAGTCGCTAACGTTCGCGTAAATCCGCGAGCTCATCGTCGTGCGACGCGAGAAATCGCTTTCCTGAGCGAGCAAGTCGGCTACGCTGCCGCCGGTGCGCTTTCTTTCGACTTTGCTGGCCACGGGGTGGCTCGCTGATTGCGCGGTGCTGCTCGCGCTCGGCGCCTGCGACCGAAGGACGACGCCGAACGCCGCGCCCCGAGCAGCATCGGCCGTTCCGACGGCGAGTGCCGTCGCGCCCTCGCCGGTGCAGAGCGCCGTCCACGTGCCACCCGTCGTGAGCGCACCTGCAGCCAGCGCACCGTTGGCCACCGCGAGCGCGCCGCTCATCATCCCGGCCGCTCAGATCTACCAACCGAATGGCCTCGCGCCCGGCGAGCGCCGACCATTATTGATTTTTCTGCACGGACTGGGTGCTTCCGGAAAAACCGCGTTCGACGTGCTGCACTTGGCGGCGTTCGGCGCACGCGAGCGCGTGTTCGTCGTCGCTCCCGACGGCAGTGTCGATCGCCAAAAGCGTCAGTTTTGGAACGCCGGCGCTGCGTGCTGCAATTTCGACCACCGCGAGATCGACGACGTGGCACGCCTCAGCCAGCTGATCGACACGTGGCGCGCGCGTCCCGACGTAGATCCAAGCCGAATTTACCTGATGGGTCACTCCAACGGCGGCTTCATGACCGAACGCCTCGCCTGCGCCCTGGGCGATCGCCTCACGGCCGCAGCCAGCATGGCTGGCGCCGCGCCGCCCATCACGCAAGCGTGCAGCCCGACCAAGAAGCTCGCGCTCTTGGAGGTTCACGGCGACGCGGATGAAATCGTGCGCTACGCGGGTGGCAGTGTGTTCGATTCGCGGGAGCTCGCGCCGTTTCCGGGCATCGAGAAAGGTTTTCGTGATTGGGCCAAGCGCCTCGGATGTCCGAGCGCTGCACAGCCCGGCCCCGATCGCGATCTGGACTCGCGTTTGCCCGACGCCGAAACGCGCGTGCTGCGCTACGCGAACTGCACGTCAGGCAGCGTCGAGCTGTGGACGGTGCGCGGCGGCAATCATTTCGTTGGTACGGGGCAGCAAGCATTCGAGGCGATATGGCAATTTCTCGCCACGCACCACTCGTGATCGCGCAGTCCAAGAAAAGATCGACTCGCTGAAGTGTCGCGAAGTGCTCGCTCGCTAGTCGCGTCTCGATTTTTGGGGGCGCTCGCAGGGCCAATCAGCACCTCGCGCCCCGCCGCCGCAGCTCGAAGGCCGGCAAATCCAAGCTCGCCGCGGCGCGCTTGACTTCACCTGGGTGCGGAACACAGTTCAGCCATGGGCGGCGTTCAGCTCGGGGTTTCGTGTGCAGGTAGGCGTCAGAACCTCACCATTGCCGGCGCAGTAGCGACAACCCTGCTGGCACTCTCGGGCGCGGCTCGAGCCCAGCAAACGGCCGCGGCGCTGGTGCCCATCGTCACACCGCTCAAAGGCGACGATTTGTTTGCGAGTAAAAACGGGCTCTCGGTCGGAGCCATGTTTGCGCCGCTGCGGCTTTCGCTCACCAGCGGTGTGTTTCCGCAAGCCAACGCTTTTTCGGGTTGCGACACGCGCGCGGAAGCGAGCGGTAACTCCGTGAACGGGTTCGCACTCCAGCGCTACAGTTTCCTCCGACTAACGCCGCAGCTGACCTTGCACGGCTTCTCGATGGTCGGTTGCTCGGTGGACGCCGGCATGGGCGGCGGGCTCACGTACACGGTGCCGTT
>DASQCO010000152.1:0-61201 GCA_035634635.1 Polyangiaceae bacterium | reverse complement strand
TAGCCGAGCGCGTTCCTGCGCACAGCTTCGATCATCCGGCATTTGCCGTTCTCGATCCGAGCGTGCGTTCGCGTTTGCTCGCACTCGATCATTTTCCCGCTCCCCATGAGTTGCGTGGGCTGACACACGATCTACCGAGCGCGCTGCCGCCCTGGTTCGGCTTTGCCGAGCAAGATCGCGCGCAGCTGCTGGAGGCGGGCAGTTTCGACCGCTTGCTCGCGCGGACAAGGCTGATTCCGACTCGTTTGCACTCGTTTCACGATCTGCTCGGTGGGCTGATGTGGCTGCATTTCCCGGCCGTCAAGACCGCAATTCATTGCACGCAGCTAGCCGGCGATCCGGCCGCACGCGACCCGCGCAAGAACGCGGCAACGCACCTCGATGAATCGGGCGTGCTCGTGCTGAGCAGCGAACCGACATTTTTCGAGGCGCTGACGGCGCTCGACTGGGTTCGAGTGTTTTGGGAGCGGCGCGCGGAGCTGAGCCAAACGACGCGCTTCCTGGCCTTTGGTCACGGCTTGCTCGACTCCCTGCGTGAGCCGCATCCGCGCTTGATGGGGATGGCGCTGTTTGCGCGGATCACTCGCGAACACCTGCTCCTCTGCGATTCCGAATTTCGACTCTTCATCGATGCGTCACTCGCGCGACGTCTGCCAGAATTTCTGAGCGAACCCGGTCTGCTCGCGCCGTTGCCGGTACTCGGCGTGCCCGATTGGTCTGCGAATCAATCGCGCGCTTACTATGAAGACGAGCGCTACTTTCGCACCGTCAGGCAACGCCCCCGCGCGCACAGCGCCGCACGCTTCCTCGTGCTCGAGTGAGTTTCGTCACCGCGGCGCTTCATCGTCGTAGTTCAAGCGTTCGAGCCACTCTCGGGTAAACCAGCGCGCGCGACCGAACCCGCGCGCGACCACCCAGCGGGCTTCGCTGCAGCTGCTGGCAGCGAGTCAGGCCGACACGGCAAGGGCGATGCTGGTTGCCCTACTCTTTCTCCGGGCGGTCCTGCCGCGCCGTCGGAGTATAGCCGGCACTGGGGAAATGGTTAGCGTTTGCGTTGCCCTGGGCAATGCTGGCTATAGTGCGCCCGTGTCCAGTGACGAGGAGCTGATGGCGGCGTACATTGCCGGCGACAAGGCGGCTTTTCGCGAGTTGTTTCAGCGCTACACTCCGCTCTTGCAGCGTGCCATGGCCCGCGATCTGCGCAGCCCCGAAGAGGCGAATGACTTGGTGCAGCAGACCTTTCTCCACCTGCATCGCAGCCGCTTGGATTTCGAGCCGGGGCGCAAGCTCAAGCCCTGGATCTTCACCATCGCGCTGAACCTCAAGCGCGAGTACTTCAGGCGTAACAAGCGCCGCTACGAAACCTCGCTCGACGACGAGCGCGTGGCGGAGCCGTTCGAGGGACCGCGCGGGCAAGAGCGTTCCGACGCGGCGCGCGAAACGGAGCGCGCGCTGCGCATGTTGCCCGCCGAGCAGCGTGAGGTGATCGAACTACATTGGTTCGGCGGCTTGAGCTTTCCGGAGGTCGCCGAAGCCGTTGGTTCGACGGTGGCGGCGGTCAAAGTGCGCGCGCATCGCGGGTACGTCGCGTTGCGCGCGCGGCTCGGTGACGGCGTTCCCGATCCCGAGCAAGTGCACGCGGGCAAACCCAGCGTGGCGGAGAGCAAGTGATGGACTGCTCGCAAGTTCGCGACTCTTTCATCAGCGGCTCCCCGCTCTCCGGCGCGCAGCTCGATGCACACCTAGCGGGCTGCCCGCAATGCAAAGCGTTGTTCGAGCAGGACGCCGAGCTGGGACGCGGCCTGGCCGCACAGGCCAGCGCGGCGCTGCCCATGTCGGACGCGCTTCGTGATCCCCGACGGGGGACTGACTTCTTCGGCCAGCTCGAGCAAGAGCTCGGGCGGGAAACTGGACCTCGCGCGTGGCTTCGTTCGCGGCCCTCGCGCGCGCGCTTCTTGTTTTCGCTGTTGCCGGTGTTGCTTGTCGTGATTGCCGGCGGGCTACTCAGACAGCGGCCGGATTTCGCGCAGTACCCGATGGCGCGCGTAGGCCTACTGCTGTGCGTCTATTTCGTCGCCATTGCGTTGGCCTTCGCAAAGACGCTGTCCGAGCTACCGCGTCGCGAGCCGCTTCGCGATTATTTGCCGCTGCTCGGGTTCGCGCTCGCCGTGCCGATCTTGGCCGGATTCGCGCCAGCTACCGAAATCAGTCGTCACGCTGGTGCCGAGGGCGCGCTCAGCTGCTTCGGCTACGGCGCGCTACTCACCCTGCCAGTTGCGTTGCTGCTCTGGGCGTTCGATCGCGCTGACAAGCCGGCGTTGCGTACGGTGTGTCTGAGCGCGGCCGGGCTTGGTCTATCGGCAAATCTGCTGCTCGAGTTGCATTGCGGCAACGGCAATCCTACTCACGTGCTCTTGGGTCACGCGAGCCTGGGCCTGGCCTGGCTCGCGATGTGGATTGCAGTGCGCGGCCTGAGCCGCGCATAGCTCTCCGATTGGGACCGCGCCTAC
The DNA here is from genome assembly GCA_035634635.1 of Polyangiaceae bacterium. Classification (GTDB taxonomy): domain Bacteria; phylum Myxococcota_A; class Polyangia; order Polyangiales; family Polyangiaceae; genus PMG-095. The sequence goes on along the minus strand of DASQCO010000152.1, from coordinate 58,691 downwards.
TTGCGGAAGTGCGCCGCGAACGGGTTGTTCGTGAAGCCTTGGGCGGCGGGTTGCGGTTTGCCGCCACCTTGCTGGCGTCCTTGGTTTTGTTGGGGGCGCCGATCGCGATTTTGTTCGGGACGGCCGCCGCCCGGGCCCGGCGCGGGGCGAGCACCGCTCGCGCCACCGACCTGCGCGTCGCTACCGCGTTTGGCGGAGAGCGCGATGCGCTTGCGTACGAGATCGACCTCCAACACTCGCACACTGAGTTTGTCGCCGACTTTGACGACCTCGTTCGGATCTTTGACGAAGCGATCCGCCAGCTGCGAGACGTGGACTAGCCCGTCTTGATGGACCCCGATGTCCACGAACGCGCCGAACGCGGTCACGTTGGTGACGACGCCTTCCAGCACCATTTCGGTCTTCAGGTCTTCCATCGTGCGCACGTCATCGCGGAACTTGGGCGGCTCGAACGTGGCGCGCGGATCGCGGCCCGGCTTCTTGAGCTCGCTCAAGATGTCGTTCAACGTGAACGAACCGACGTCTCCGGCCTGATAGCGCTTCGGATCGAGGCGATCGAGTAGCTCGCGATTGCCAATCATCGAGACCACCGGCACGCCCAAATCCGCGGCCATCTTCTCGACCAGCGCGTAGCGCTCGGGGTGTACCGCGCTGGCGTCGAGCGGATGCTCACCGCCGCGCACACGCAAGAAGCCCGCCGCTTGTTCGAACGTGCGCGGGCCGAACCCGGGCACTTCCAGCAATTTGCTGCGGCTGGTGAAGGCGCCCTTTTCATTGCGATAGGCGACGATCTTCTTGGCCAGCGTCGGCCCGATGCCGGCGACGCGCGAGAGCAGGGGAGCGCTGGCGAGGTTGACCTCCACGCCCACGCTGTTCACGCAGCTCTCCACCACTTCATCCAACTTCTTGGCCAAAAACGGCTGAAATACGTCGTGCTGATATTGCCCAACGCCGATGCTCTTGGGATCGACCTTGACCAACTCAGCGAGCGGATCTTGCAAGCGACGCGCGATGCTGACCGCGCCACGCACGGTCAGATCGAGATCCGGAAACTCTTCACGTGCCACGTCGCTCGCCGAATAGATGCTCGCGCCTGCCTCGCTGACCGGCACGCACAACGGCTTGGGATTCGCGATCAGCCCCTCTTCCTTCAGCAGATCACGGACAAAGGCTTCCGTTTCGCGACCATGCGTGCCGTTGCCGACCGCGACGGCGACAATGGGGTACTTCTTACACAGCGCACGCAGCGACTGGCGGGCGCGTTCCAGCGCGGCGTCGCCCTGAACCAGGTAGATCGTCTCGTGCTCCAGCAATTTGCCGGTTTCATCGACGATCGCGCACTTGCAACCGGTGCGCTGCCCGGGATCGATGCCGAGCACGGTTTTAGTACCGAACGGCGCGGCCAGCAGCAGTTCACGCAAGTTCTGCGCGAATACGTCGATTGCGCCCTTGTCTGCCTGCATCTTGAGCTCGACCCGCACGTCCACCTGCACCGAGTGCAAGAGCAGGCGGTCGACGCCATCTTTGATCGCGCTCGAGAGTTCACTAGCCCAGGGCGATGAGCTGTCGAGCTTCACGTGCTTTTCGATGAACGGCACCACGTTGCTCTCATCGACCGTGAGGCCTGCGCGCAGCACGCCTTCCGTCTCGCCGCGGCGAATCGCCAAGTAGCGATGCGACGGGATCTTGGCGATCGGCTCCTCGAACGACGCGTAGCTATCGAACTTGGTGGTCTTGTCTTCGAAATCTTTGGTCTTGCCGACGCGGATCGAACCGTCACGCACGTAGGCTTCACGAGTGTGCTTGCGCACCTCTGGGTCCTCCGCGATGCGCTCGGCGCAGATGTCGCGCGCCCCGGCCAGCGCCGCGTTGATGTCCGCCACTTCCTTCTCGGCGTTGACGAAGGTTTGCGCGCTGGTGCTCGGAGAGCCTTCACGGCCCTGGCCCCAAATCAGATTGGCGAGCGGCTCGAGGCCTCGCTCTTTGGCAATCGTGGCGCGGGTGCGGCGCTTGGGCTTGAACGGCAGGTACAGATCTTCGAGCTCGGCCTTGGTCGCGGCGTTGACGAGCTTCTTTTCGAGCTCGGGGGTGAGCTTGCCCTGGCTTCGGATCTCACCCAGTATCGACTTCCGGCGGGCTTCCATCTCCACCAAATAAGTGCGCCGTTCTTCGATATTTCGGATCTGCACTTCATCCAACCCGCCCGTGGCCTCTTTGCGGTAACGGGCGATGAACGGCACCGTGGCGCTCTCGGCAAGCAGCTGAACGACCGCGCTGACCGAGGCGCGCGGCAGGTTGAGCTCGGCTGCCAAAACGGGAACGGGGTCGAACGGCGTGTCGGTGGACTCGGGCTGGGTCATCGCCCGGGTTTGTTAGGCCTTGGCTAGACTTTTGTCCAGTAGCACAGCTTTCTTGTGTCAAAGATCTCGTAACTCAGTTACGCCCGGCGTCGCCATGTCCCCAAGGGGCTTACTCTTCATCACGCTCTTCAACAGCATCTTGGGGCTGAGCGTCTTGTTTCCGATCCTTGCGCCGCTCGGACGCGAGCTGGGTTTGAGCGAGCTGCAGGTGGGCTCGCTCTCGGCGAGTTACGCGCTCATGCAGGTGCTGGTCAGTCCCGCATGGGGACGCTTGAGCGAACGCATCGGTCGCAAGCCGGTCTTGCTGATGGGCGTGCTCGGGTTCGGCGTGAGTTTCCTCGGCTTCGCGCTGTTGGCTGATTGGGGCGGCCGCGCGCACTGGCCCACGCCGCTCTTGTTCGGCGCATTGCTCGCAGCACGCGTGCTCGGCGGCGGATTCTCGTCGGCCACGTTGCCCACCGCGCAGGCGTACATGGCGGATATGACGGGCCGTCGCGATCGCACCGCGGGCATGGCCATGATCGGCGCTGCGTTCGGCCTGGGCGTGATTTTCGGCCCGCTCATCGGCGCCGCATTCTCCCTGATCAGCTTGCTGTCAGCGGTCTACTTCTCTGCGGCGCTCGCGTTTTTGAACTTCGCCTTCGTCTGGTTCTTTCTTCCGGAATCCCAGCGCCAAGCGAGTGAAGAACCGCCCAAGTCCACGGCTCACGTGGCGCGTTTGGTCTGGCCATTGCTCGCGGTGGGGTTCACCCTCAGCCTCGCGTCCGTGGCCATGGAGCAGACGATCAGCTTCTATTATCAGGATCGCCTACAGCTCTCGAATCAAGCCACTCCGCGCACCGTCGGCATGGCGCTCGGCGTGTACGGCCTAGTCGCGGTGTTCACTCAAGGGTTCTTGGTGCGCCGCTACAAGTGGTCTCCACTGCGCCTAATGGCGATCGGCATGCCCGTCGCGCTGCTCGGCTATCTGTTGCTGGTGTTCGCCAATCGCTTCGGCTTTCTCACCCTTGCGCTCGCGGCTCAAGCGTTCGGACAAAGCTTGGCGGTGCCCGGCGTGACCGCGGGCATGTCGCTCGGAGTCAGTGAAGACGATCAAGGTGTAGTCGCCGGGCTCAATAGCTCTGCGCTCGGCTTCGGCAGAATGCTCGGCCCGCTCGCGGGGACTGGGTTGTACGAGGTGCGGGCGGAATACCCATACGTGCTCAGCTCGGTGCTGATCGTGATCGTGATGCTGGCAGTGATGGCCAATCGCGGTCTGCGCCATTCGCTGCGCAGCGACGTCGCGTGACTGCGCCTTCGGCGTTGCTGCTCGCGCTGCTGTCGGGCACGGCGTTCGTGGCTGGCCTCGTCGACGCGGTCGCGGGCGGGGGCGGGCTGTTCACGGTGCCGGCGTTGCTTGCTGCCGGTCTTCCGCCCGGGCTCGCGCTGGCGACGAACAAAGGGCAAGCCGCGCCGGGTGCGCTGGCCTCTTTCGTGACGTTTTTTCGGCGTGGCGGGCTCGATCGTCAGCGCGCTCCTTTGGGGTTTGCGCTCGGTTTCCTGGGGTCGCTGATTGGCGCGCGCTTGTTGCTCTCGATGCGTCCAGAGCCCCTGCGCCCGATCATCGCGGTGCTGCTGCTGTTTGCGCTCGCGTTCATGCTGTTTCGTTCGCGCATTCGCGTGAGAAAGACGCCGCTTGCGCACCCCAAGCTGACGCTCGCGCTGATCGCGTTGTCACTCGGAACGTACGACGGATTCTTCGGTCCGGGCGTTGGCTCGCTGTTGATCGTGCTGTTCGTCACGCTGTTCGGCGACTCACCGCTGTACGCTTCGGGCAACGCCAAAGTCGTCAACTTGGGCTCGAATCTGGCGGCCTTCCTGCTCTTCGCGTGGCGCTCGGCGATCTGGTGGCAAGTGGCGCTGCCGATGGCAATGGCGAACATGCTCGGCGCGCGGCTCGGCGCTCGCTTGGCCTTGCGTCAGGGCGACCGTTTCGTTCAAGTGGTGGTCACGGTCGTCGTGCTTTCTGTCGTGTGTAAGTTGCTGTTCGACATGCTCAGCTCGATCCGATAGTGCAGGTGGAGCACGGCCGAAGATGCGGATCAGCAGATAGATGAACGCGGCTCCGAGCGCTGCAACCAGTGCACGAATTGGGCCGAGCTCTTCCTCCGGCGCGTACGTCGCCATCATCCGCAGTCTAGATGCCGTTGGCCTGGGCGTTGCAATGGCAGCGTGCGATGACAACAAGAGGGCGTCGGCTGGCAATCATCGCGACTGTGGTCGCACTCGCTGCGTGGAGCTCGTGGCACTTTCTTTCGGCGCGGCCCTATCGTCGAGCGCTATTGGCGCCGATGCCGCGAGTTCCGAGCGCGCAACTCGCGGTGGTGGCTCCGCAGCCGACCACGCCAGCCATCCCTTCTGCGCTCGCCGCGCCGGATGCGGGCGCTCCTGCGCCGCCGATCCCAGCTGTTCGCACCACGACTCCACCCTTCGAATATACCGACAATTACCTGCTCGTAGGCCTCGATCGCCGACCATTTGGTGGCGGCGCGGGCCTGTCGGACACGATTGTGGTGGCCGTGTTCGACGAAGGCAGCAATGCCCTCGGCTTGGTGAGCATTCCGCGCGATCTGTGGGTCGAAATTCCGGGGCACGCCGAAGACCGCATCAACACCGTGATGAACGTCGCCCGGCGCTCTGGCGAGGATCCATTGGCGCTGCTCGGGCGTGTCGTGGAGAACACACTCGGGTTGCCCATCAGCCACAGCCTTGCCATCGACCTTGGTGTCTTCGAGCGCGCGGTCGACGCATTGGGGGGCATCACCGTGGACGTTCCGTGCCCGATCGTGGACCGCTTCCTCGATCCGCGTGATCCGAGTGGTTACCGAAAACTCGACTTGTCTGCGGGGGCCGCGCGCCTAGACGGCGTGACGGCGGCGATGTACGCACGCTCGCGACACGGGCGCTCCGACTTCAGCCGAGCGCGGCGCCAGCAAGCGATCTTGGTCGGCATGCGTCGCGAGCTCTCGAAGACCGGCTCGCTCGTCCGCACAGCAAGGCTGTTCGACGCTTTGGAAGATTCGCTAGAGACGGATCTGAGCCGAGGGGAGATACTCAGCCTCGCGCAGCGCCTACTTCGCGTCGCCCCTGCGCACCTACATGGTTTAGTGTTGGGTGCGGAGCATGTGAGTGCCATGCAGGCGAGCGGTGGTCGTGCGGTTCTGCGTGCGAAATCCGATGCCATCAGCGACGCGCTGAATCAGCTGTTTTCCGCCCCATCGCCCGGCCTGCCGCAAGCGGGTTCCGTTTGCCCCAAAGCAGACATTGCGCTCGGTTCGGGTTGAAGCTTGCGTCCCGATTTGCGAATTCGACTTCGGTCGTTCGCTCTCAGACAAGTTGAGCGTCGCTTCGAGTCCTCGACTACACTCAGCGTTGAATGCCAGAGAATCTGAGCGCGCCGGCTGGGGCGGAGGCAACGGCTGCGTCTCCGAGTGATGTCTTGAATTTCATCCTGGAACACGCGCCGATCCGCGTGTTCGAGGTCGATGCTCGCGGAATGTTTTTGATGAACGAGGGTGTAAACCCTCCGGGCGGTTCGCGGCCGGGGGCGCTCGTCGGGATCGACGCGAGAGCAGCGTACAGGACCTTTCCCGAGGGCTTGGCAGCGCTCGAGCAGGCGCTGTCTGGAACCGAGAGTGACGTGCGTTACACGCGTGACGGTCGCACCTACGATCTCAAACTCAGCCCGCGTCGCAACCGAGAAGGCGCCGTAACCAGCGTACTCGGGATCGCGCAGGTCGTGACCGAGCGCGTGCGTGCCGAGCATGAGGCGCGCGTCAGTGAAGAGCGATTCCGGCGCGTCTTCGAATCGAACATGATCGGGTTGATGCTATTCAACCTGAGCGGCGAGGTGATCGAAGCCAACGACGCGATGCTGCACATCCTCGGCTACTCAGCCGCAGATGTTGCTACAGGCCAGCTCGACTGGCGCAAGAGCACCGTGCCCGGTCATGAATCCAGCGACGAACGCGCGCTTCAGGAGCTGACTCGTGATGGCGTGTGTTCGCCCTACGAAAAGGAACTGTTTCGCAAGGACGGTAGTCGCGTCCCGGTGCTGTTCGGTGGCGCGACCCTGAACGAAGCGAGCGGAACCGGTGTCGCGTTCATGCTCGACCTGAGCGAACGTAAGCAAAATCAAGAAGAGCGCGAACGGCTTCATGCCCAGCTCTTGCAAGTGCAAAAGCTGGAAAGTCTCGGCGTTCTGGCCGGTGGCATCGCTCACGATTTCAACAATCTGCTCACGGCGATGCTCGGGAGCGCATCCGCGGCTCTGCTCAGCTTGCCAGCGGAAAGTCCAGCGCGCCCCGATCTCGACAACGTGATCCTCGCGTCGCGACGCGCGGCCAACTTGACTCGGCAACTCCTGGCCTACTCGGGTAAGGGACATTTCGAGGTCAGGCCGATCGATTTGTCCGTTCACGTGCGTGAGCTTTCGACCTTGCTCGAGACTACGATTTCAAAGAAGGTGCAGCTGCGTTTGGAGCTGACCAAAAATCTGCCCAGTATCTCTGCCGACATCGCGCAGATTCAGCAGATCGTGATGAACCTGGTGATCAACGGCGCGGAGGCGATCGGCGACCAGAGTGGAACGGTGCTCGTAACCACCGGGCTGCAAGCCATCGATGAGTTTTACGTCCAGAGCCTGTACTCCACTGACAGAGTCAAAGCCGGAACGTACGTGTACTTGGAGGTGCACGACACGGGAAGCGGGATGGATGAAGCGACCAAAACGCGCCTCTTCGATCCGTTCTTCACCACCAAGTTCACGGGTCGCGGTTTGGGGCTGGCCGCGGTGCTCGGCATCGTGCGTGGCCACCAAGGCGCGATCAAAGTCTACTCGAGCCCAGGAAAGGGCACGACCTTCAAGGTCTTCTTCCCGGCGAGCGACGCGCCGCCCGAGCGCCCCGCGTCGCGCACAGAGGCGGGCTCGTTTCGCGGCGAAGGCCTGGCTTTGGTGATCGACGACGACCAAGGGGTTCGCGACGCGGCGAGTCGGCTCTTCGAGCACTTTGGGTTTCGGGTGCTTTCAGCGGTCAATGGCCGTCAGGGGCTCGAGCTGTTTCAACAGCATGAAAGCGAAGTCAAAGTCGTGCTGTTGGACATGACCATGCCCGTGATGAACGGCGAAGAGACCTTCCGTGAACTCCGTCGCATCCGCGCGGAGGTTCCGGTGATCCTGAGCAGCGGTTACAACGAGATTGAGGCGACGCGCCGCTTCACCGCCAAAGGGCTCGCGGGCTTTCTCCAAAAACCGTTCACACCCAAGGAGCTCGCTCAAAAGTTGGCCTTGGCGCTTTCACCCGGCTCGCGCGGCTCCGAATAGCGCACCGCGCGCCCTTGTGCGGCTCGGGATCGCATGCTGAACTTGAACCCGTGCGCATCGCGTTGATCTACCCACCCCCGTGGAAAATTCCAGCTCCGGGTGAAGCTCCGGATACGGCTGGGAACGGTCCACCAGCGGACTATCGCGCGGGCGATCTCGACGCTGACTTCTTTCAGACGCCGTATGGCTTGTTCTCGCTCGGCGCGCAGGCGCTACGCGCAGGCCATCAAGTCAAGGTGCTGAACCTTTCCGGCTTTGCCTGGAACAAAGTCGAGGAGGCGATCGCGGCACTCGACGCCGAGTTGTTCGGGATGTCGTGCTGGACGTCGAATCGGCGAGGCGTCGCCTTGGTGGCGGATGCAATCAAACGTCATCACCCGGCGGCTCACGTGTTGATCGGAGGCCCGCACGCCACGCCGCTCGGTCGCGAGATGCTGGAACACTACCCTGCGATCGACACCGTTGCGCTAGGCGAGAGCGAAGAGACGTTCATGGAGCTCGTTGGGCAGCTCGCCGAGGGGGGAAGTCCGCTCGGCATTCGCGGCACACTCTATCGTGGCGATGCTGGAGTGCTGGCGGCTCCCGCGCGCGGCTCGATTCACGATCTCGATACTCTGGCTTCGCCGCACGAGTACTTCGACACGCACATCGTGATGACCTCACGAGGCTGTCCTTGGCAATGCACCTTCTGTGGCGCCGAGACCACTTGGGGTCGAGGCTTCCGAGGTCAGTCGGTACCGTACGTGCTGGACGCGCTGGAAAAGGCGGTTTCCCGCCTCAGCGTCAAGATGGTTCAAATCAAGGACGACACCTTCACCACGAACAAGAAGCGCGTGCTCGAATTGTGTCAGGGGATTCGCGAGCGTAAGTTACAGTTCTTGTGGAGCTGCGACACGCGCGTCGACGTATTGAGTGACGAGCTGTTGCGCGAGATGCGGCTAGCGGGCTGTCAACGGCTGAGCCTGGGGGTTGAAACTGGTTCGCCCACGATCTTGGGCAAGATCAACAAGCGCATCACGATCCAGAAGATTGAAGACGCCGCGGCGATGGCCAAGCGCGTCGGCATCCAAGTTCGTTTCTACATGATGCTCGGTAACCGTGGTGAAACTGCGGAGACGTTCCAGGAGACCTTGGACTTCTTGGCGCGGGTTCGACCCCACCAATACATCTTCTCTTGCCTCACCATCTACCCGGGGACTGACGACTTCCAGCAAGCCGAGCGTGAGAAGTGGCTCGACCGCGAAGTGTATTTCAGCGGGGATTTTCAGGAGTTCAAGGTTCCATTCGACGCGACCGAAGAAGTAACCGCATTGCTCAACTCGTGGTTCGAGCAAAATAAGGGGTTACAGGACTACTATCGTGAGGGGATTGCCGAGTACCAAGCCATCCTGGCTTATCTCGGCGATCACCATGCGGCTCACTTGGACCTTGCGGGTGGCTACTTCCGCGCTGGCCAGCTAGATCTCGCTGAAACACACGTGCGCCGTGCCCTCGCGCTCGGAACCCCTGTGCCGGGATTGGCGCTCAACTACCTGGGCTGTATTGCATTTTTGAAAGGTGACGTGAGCGGTATGCAAGATCACTTTCTTGCTGCCGCCCGCCTCGACCCGCAACATCTGGTTCTCATCGAGAACGTACAAGCGGCCCGCGCCTGGTTCAAGGCGGAGGGGCCGAAACGCGGCCTGCCGCTCAACCTGGTCGGCAGGCATGATTTCCAACTGTTTGAACGTACGGTGCAACCGGCGTTACCCGGTCCGCTACCGGACGACTACGCCACCTGGGGCGCGCCCGAAAACGCGGCGCCGCAGGCGGAACGCGCTGAAATTGCAGGGGTTCACGGCAGCGTCGTGGACCGTCAGCGGCAACCGATCAACTTTCGCTCGCGTCGCCTGCCCGTCGTTTAGCCGTCGGCGAGTTTGCAATGGTCCCGATTTGGTCCAGTCCGGTGGCGGAGACAGACCGCTCCACTCCCGAGGGTGAGCACGCAGGGGTCCGAAATATTAGACACGATCCTGTTGCGGACGCGCACTCTGCGGTCACTGCTGTGACAGAATGCCTCGTTGCATTTTACGAACATGCAATTGGCGTTCTTCAGAGATTGACATTCTCGGCCGTCATCGCATAGGTACGCCATCATGGCGAATATCAGTGACACGATTCGAGCCGCGCTCGATTCGTTCGTTAACGACCTTTCGAGTTTGATTCAAGAGGCAGCGCTCGAGTCTGTCGAGCAGGCTTTGGCGGAGGCCAGCACCATTCCGGGTCGTGGTGGTCGGGGCGCACGCGCCGCAGTGGCGTCGTCGTCGTTCGTGTCACTCTCTCAGAGTCGGAAGAAGGGCGCCAAGCGCACTCCGGAAGAGCTCGAGCAATTGATCAAGAAGCTCCACGGCTACATCGCCAAGAACCCGGGTCAGCGCATCGAGCAGATCGCGCAAGGCCTGGACATCAGCACCAAAGAGCTGAATTTGCCCGCGAAGAAGCTGATCAGTGAAAAGAAGCTTTCGACCAAAGGTCAGAAGCGCGCGACCACGTACTTCGCCAAGTGAGCTTGTGCGTCGGAGTGGCGCTTCCGGAGCAACCTACTCGCTGAATGTAAGCGGGTAGGCGGGATCGTTCGGGAGCTTGCCATTGACGCGTATCGCGCGAACTTCGCCAGCGAGCTGAGCGGGCCTTGCGTAGCCGATCGCTCCGGGCAGGCGCGCAATCAGACGCAGGAGTAGCGAGAGCGAGTCCACCGAGCGCGGGGGCCCTGGCATGCCGCGGATTTTGCGCTCGATCCAGAACTGGCTCACTTCGTCCGCGGACATGCCGAGTACGATCTTGTCGAACGCCACGCGGTCCGTGGTGTGCGGCGGGTGGTTGAATGGCACGTAGCGTTGGTCCGCAGGATCCGTGTCCCCTTCGTTGGTGAAGATGCGTCGCAACGCGGTCAAGCTCAGATCTTGTACTGCGGAGTTGCGCGCCACGACGACCGCCAGGATCGCACGATTCGACGCTCGCGCGCTGCGTTCGGCGTTTGGCAGCAAGCAGAAGAGCGCACAACACAAGCTCGAGACGAGCAAGATGCCGAACTTCGGCAATCTCCGTGGAGGGCTGACGCGCTTCATCTCAAAAAGCCCAGGCCACCTGTGTGGCGAGGAACCTGAGTGGGTGGTTTCCGAGTCCGGTGCTGCCCGGCCCGTCGAAATGCGTCAACGACAGTTCCAGTTTCAGTACGACTGCCGGAGTCGGCCGAATATTCAAGCCGACTTGCCCACCGAGCACGGGTGGCACGACGGGATCGTTCGGCGCATACACGTATTGGATCACGGCATACGGCATCGTCTGCAGAAAGTGAGTGCGGTATCCCACTAGACCGTACGCGCCCCAGCGCCGATAGTCCGGTTGAAACCCTTGCGGAGGTTTCAACGCATCGACCCTCGGGCGACCATGAGTTTCGAACGCGGCGTCGTTCATGATGTATTCGCCCTGCACGAGCCAGTGCTTCCACTGCCATTTGAGGTCGGTGCCGAACGAAAACTCCTGATACTTCGAGATGGTGGTGTATTCCTGGTCGACGACCGAACCGCCGTTGCTGACTACGTATTTGGCCGAGCGATCGTAGTAGCCGCCGCGATACGCAGAGGCGCCCACGGTGAGCGAGCCCACCGCGTCGGTCTTCAGGTAGAGCCGGCCGCCGATCGCCTTGTCTTCGTCGAAGTCTTCGTACTCGACTGGCCCGCGACCGTTGGAGAGCGTCACGTGATAACCGACCTCGATCGGATCGAAGAACGCATTCCCGTAAAGCTGAATGCCGGTCTGGTGCGCTGGAAATAGCTCGCTGACGACCGCGAGGGGCGCCCGAATCCCCACGATGGCGGGAGAGCCGTGATCGACGTTCCAGATGCCGTAGGGCGTGAGGAAGGCGCCGACCTGCAGCTTGAAGAGCGTACTGAACTCGTGTTCGACCCAAAGTCGCTCGATGCGAATGGCTCCCCAATGAATCGGTTGCTCGAAGCCGGCGTAGTCGAGCACCGTGGTGTCGGTCCGCTTGACCTCACCCGTAGCGGTGTCGGTTTTGGTCGCGCCGTTCGGCAGGTACATGAAGCGCACTTCGCCGAGTGCCCGCCAACGATCCCCCAGGTTAGCGCTGAGGTAGAGATTGAAGTTGCCAACTGCGAACGAGTTCGACGGGTAGTAGATACGGGTCCAGGGATTGGATTCTGGAATTAGCAGCTTGGTGTAGGTTAGGTCCGCAAAGCCGTATAAGTCGAGGCGGCGTTGTTGTTCGACCTCCGCGGGATCTTCGTTCGAAAAGCTGTCCGCATTGGAGAGTTCGAGCGCTTCCTCGTTGGCGATTGGCGCTACTGCCTTCGCGGGAGGCTCGACGCTCACTTCGGCAGCTGCTGGTTCAGTAGCCGTGGGTTCGGCAGCCGTGGGTTCGGTAGCCGCGCTGAGGCTCGGGCAAACGCCGCAGCAAACGAACATCAGCGCGCGGAAGAGGGTCCGCGCCTTCATGCTCGACCCCAGGTTCCGAAAGAGAGCATCTTGTCTCCCAACGGCGCACGCGCGGCTAAAGTTGAGGGTGCGCAGCGCCGCTCATGCGACCCTTCCCGACACTCGCATACTCCGTGCTGACAGAGGAGAGCTTAGTCCTTGTTGGGACTCGGCTGATACAGCTCGCGGTGCGTTTCGCTGAGCAAGCGGCGCAGTGGAAAACCGGCGGGCGCGCGTGACTCATCCACCTTGGCGACGTTCTCGGGTGTTGCAAAAGCGCCCGGTACCCAATCATCGCCAGGACTGAACATGTTGTAGCGATAACGACCGAAGGTTCTCATGTCGTAGCACTCGAGCATTCGTCGAAAGCGCAGCACTTCGGGAATGTTGATCCCAGAGCGATCGTCTTCCAGCTCCCAGCCTTCGTACGCCGCGTACGGATCGGCCAGCACTCGCGCGTCGAGCCGTTGCTGAATGGCCAGGTCTTCCAAGGTTGGGGGCGTAGACACCGGGAAGATGCCGGGAACACCAGTGAAATGAGCGGGCTCGTGCATGCCGAAGCTGAGCGTGTGCACGTACGGCGTTTGCAGGCAAAAACGCGCGTTGAATTGGATCGGCGTGAGCGGTGCAGTCAGTTCCGTCAGCAGCGGTGGCGGATCGAACAGCTGCCCGCCCTTGTCATTGGGCGAAATGATGAAGACGCCCATGTCGTGTGTCGCTGCGAGCTGAACCGCGCCGAAGTTGCGTTGCCGAAAATAGTAATAGTGAAGGTTCACGAAATCGAACACGTCCGTGCCGATGGCTTCGCAGATGATGCGATACGGCGCATGCGTGCTGAAGCCCACGTTGCCGATCACGCCTTGCTCCTGATAGCGCTTCAGGACTTCGACCGGACCGCCTTTGGCTAACGCGAGCTGGAACTTTTCGCGGTTGTTGATGCCGTGCCAAGCGTAGAAATCGAAGTAGCTCATGCCCAGCGTGGTCAGCTGCTCTTCGACCATGCGCTTGGTGTCGTCGCCCGTCTTTGGCGCGCCCTTGGTCATGAAGAAGTAGCTGTTGCGAGGCACGCGCAGCTCTTGGTTCAGCACCCGTCCGTAGCAGTGCTCGCTCTTCCCATAACCGTAGGCCGTCTCGATGTGATTGATGCCGAGGGCGAATGCCCGCTGCACGCTATCGCGACAAGCGTCGATGGTCGCTGCGGGCAGCTCGCTTCGCGGCGCATCCCAACCGTGCGGGAAGCGCATTCCGCCGAGCGTGATCACGCTGAGCGCCTTTTGGGTGCGGCCGAAACGGCGATATTGCATCGGTGCGCGTTCGTTGCGTCGTTCGATCGCTACGGGCCTGGCCATCTTGCGTCCGAGTGTTAGCGCGAACGCGCGTTTTCGCGAAGCGAATCAGGGCGCGAGGCGCTCCAAGAGCGCGCTGGCTTCCGCCTTGCGATAGCCGCCGTAGGCGCCATTGGCGAACGGCTCGAGGGCGCTGCGGGCCTCCTGATTGCGGCCGAGGCGGACGAGACTGAGCGCGCGATTGTAGCGAGCCTCGGGTGCAAACTGGCCGTTCGGCGCGGCGCTCAAGTAGGCGTCCCAGGCGGCGAGCGCGCGTACCGGGTCGTGATCCACGAAGTGTGCGGAATGCGCGACGCGGTAGAGCGCGAGAGTCGGATCGATTCGCTCGGGGCGCGCGGACGCACTCGCGCTGGCCGTTGCGCGCACGGGCAGTGCTTCTGCAACGGCAGGCGGCGCGGCGGGCATGGGCTCCGGTTCGGGGCTCGGTGCGGGCGCCACTGGTTCTGGGCTGCGAGCAGTAAGCGCGGGCAGCTTCCGCGGAGCAGGCTTCGCGCTGCTCGAAGTGTGAGGCGTGACACCGACGAAACGTTCGAGCCGATCGAGCACGACGCGCGCCTGACCGCTCGCCGCACCCCAGGCGCTGACCGCCACGAAGCTCGCGGCAATTGGCAGCAAAAAGGCCAAGCGCGTGCGACGGCGGACCCGCGTTTGGTGCAGGCCAGTCATTACGCGGGCGCGCGTGGCGCGCGCCTCGAATTCACTGACCGGTTCGGTTTCGCGCAGCGCGCGGGTGGCTTCAGCCAAGAGATCTTTGCTCATCCGAGGCCCTCCGTTTCGAGCGCCAGGCGCAGCTTCTTCTTGGCGTGAAACAGTCTCGTGCGCAGCGTCGCTTCGGGGGCGCCTACGATTTCGGCGGCCTCGCGTGACGTGCGCTCTTCTACTTCGCACAGCACGAACGCCACGCGCTGATCGAGCGGTAACGTGTCGAGCGCGCGCGTCAGCAACTCTGCCAACTCTTTGCGACGCGCTTCGTGCTCGGGATCGGACGGTTCGCGCGTCTCCGTATCGCCGTAGGCGCTCATGGCTCTTCGGCGTCGCTGTGCGGCGCGCACGTAGTGGCGCGCATGATTCACTGCAATCGAAATCAGGAATGTGCGCAGCGCCGAGTCCCCGCGGAACTTGCGCACTGCTTGGGGTAAAGACACGAAGACCTCGTGGACCAAGTCCTCGGCGCTCGCTGCGTCACCCAGCAAACGTTTGGCAAACGCGCGCACGGCTGCGTGATGAGCATCATACACCTCGGCCACCGCGCTTGGTTCGGCGCGTTGCAAGCGCAAGATCAGCTCGTCTCCGAGCTGTGCTTCGCGTGCGAGCGCTTGCTCGGTCACCATCGTCAGGCCGAAGATCGTCATACCATCCGCGCTCGTGAAGTGAGTGCCCGCTCGCCGGCCAAGTGTTCAAGGGTTCGGCGGATTTTTGATAAAATCAAGAAATTCAGAGGCTTGCGCTCAGAAGAACGCCGCGCCGCCGAACACCTCCGCGGTCACAGGCACGGAGGACGGCGCGTCGACGCTGTGGGCAAACCGCTGCAGCACTCCCACGCCAGCAAATGGCGAGACCCGGCCGAGATCCATGCCCGCGGCCACGCGGTAGTGCCCGTACTCGATCAATTCGTGATCGAACGGGTGCGCGGTGTTGCGCATCTCCGAGTAGTGCACACCGGGCTCGAGGAAGAAGCGGCCGATTGGGAAGTGCCCACCCATACCGATTTCGTAAGTGTAGGTGTGCTTGTTCGGAGCAAAGCCGAGACCGGCTTGGGTATAGATCGGGCCCACCGTGAACTTGGCGGCGATGTTCAGCGGCTCTGCGCTGCTCCCCCAGACGACCGGTTGGGCGCGGCCATTCTCGGCCACACTAACCAAACCGACGGACGTGCCATGGACGCGCTTCGCGACGTTAACGACGCCGATTTGCGCGCCGTGCACTTCGCGCGCCACGTTCACCACGCCGATCTGCAAACCCGAGATGGCCTCGGCGACGTTCACGCCGCCAGCGGCTTGAATACCAGTGACCGCCGCAGCTCGATTGACGGCGCCGGCTACTTGGATGCCGTTGAAGCCGTCCGTCAAGTTCACGAGTCCCGCGGCTTGCACGCCTTCGGTTGCGTTGCTGCGGTTCAGTAATCCCGCTGCCTGTACGCCTTGAAATCGCTTGCCCAAGTTCAAGAGACCAGCGGCCTGCACGCCGTCGAAGTCGCGCCCTACGTTGATCAGGCCGGCAGCGGCGACACCCCTCGCATCTCCGGAGCCGAGGTTCAGAATGCCGCTCACCTCGATGCCTTTCAGGCGTTGCCTGCGGCTCACGAGCCCGGCAACGGCGATGCCGCGCATGAACCCGCCGGTGTAGTTGTAGAATGTGGCAACGGTGATTCCGCGTGCGTCACGCTCGGTGTGCAGCACGAACACGTTCAAACCACCGCCGCGCAGCTCGCCGACGTGGCTGTAGAATAGTCCTAACTCGCCCCACAAAATGCGCCGTTCGCTTTCCCGATAGAGCGTGATCGGCGGGTACAAACTGAGGTTGAAGGCCGGGGGCGGCGTGAGGATGAGTGGGGGTTGGGCGCTCGGTGCCGCGAGTTTCGGCGACGGTGGCGGACGAGTTTCGGCTGCGCTCGGTGTCCCAGCGGGTTCGGGCGCAGTTTTGGTTTCGGGAGCGGGCGGCGTATCGCTCGCGGCTGCGGCGGTTGCATCTGCCGCAGGTGTTGCCTTCGCCGCCAAATCAGCGAGCAGCTCGGCTGCTTCATCGCGCGACAAATTGCCGGATAGCAGCGCAATGACTTCAGCTCCGCGCGCGCTGTCTTCCGGGATCCCAATCGAGCGCGTGCGGGTCTCGCCGGTACTCGTTCGGTACGAAACCGTCACCGTATGATTCGGATTTGCGGTGACGGTGAGGCTCGGTGCGTCCTTGGACGAGGCGGCCAGCACGACCGGTCGCTTCAGCTCGAGTTCGACGGCCTTGCGCACGGTCTCAGCATCCAGCTTGGAATTGCCGAGCTCGAGCTGAAGTGGCAGGGCACTGGTCGCCGCTGCGGGCGGGGCGTCTGCGCTTTGCGCGCGCACGCTGACGCTGAAGCTCAGCGCAGCGAAGACAAGCCCGGCTGCCAGCGTGTGGACCTTCATTGGTCGACCTCGAAGTGGCAGGTGTAGACGATTTCGGTGGCTACCGCGCTGCCCTTCTTGTCCCGCGGCGCCGACCAACGCGAGCCGAGCACGGTGCGCCGGCAGGCCGAGCCGAAGCCGGCCGCGCTCTCGGACAAGACGCGGACCGTGCGGATCACCCCGTCGGGGTCGATGCGCGCGCGCAGGCTGGCGCTGCCGCGCAGGCCACGTTGCCGAGCCTCTTCGGGGCAGTTTTGGCGCAATAGTCCGGTGAGGGAGGGGGGCCGAGGTCGCTCCGAGAGATCGCTCGCGTCGACCAGAGTGGGCCCCTTCGCTGCGCTCGGCGCGCTGCTGGGAGGAGGGAGCGCTTGAACGCGGTTGGCTCCCAAGCCGATCGGTCCGTGCAGCGCGCTGCCGTTCCCGACGGGCATCGCGAAACCCTCTCCTGAGTCATTGGTCAGCGTGACCCCACTCAGATCGAGCGCCGGTGCAGTGGTGGCTGCGGCTCTTGCGGCGGGGGGCGCGCGGTTCGCGGGCTGACTTGCCGCTGGTGCTCGCGTGACCGCGACGGGGCGCGGTGGGGTGGGCTCGGTTGGTGTCGTCGGTGCCGGCGGCGGCGACTCTGGTTCTGGCGTCGGCAGCGGCGGCAGCTCGAAGTTCATTTGGCTGACCTCGTTCGAGCTGGGCCGGTCGCGATGCTCGGCCGACAGCGAGGCGTAGGCCACGCCGTGGACCCCGACACTGGTGCAGAAGGCCAAAAATAGGCCGATTTTGGCGCGCGAGGTCATGTGCTCCTCACTGCTTCGAGCTGATGGCGTCGGGGTCGACATTGATCGCGAACCGGGTGACTCGTTCCTGTCGGAGGAGGTCGATCACGTGCACCACGCTGCGATGCGCGGAGCCGCCGTCGGCGGCGATCACTGCACGGAGATCGTGATTTTCGGCGTATGCGCCGCGCACGCGCTCGCGAAATTCGCGATCGCCAGCGGCTTTGCCGTCGAGGAACAGCGCGCCGTCGCGCGTGACCGACACGCTGAGGATGCTGGCAGTGCTCTCACCGGTCGCACCCTTGGGTAAGTCGACGGGGATCCCTTGCGAAGCCAAATAGGACGAAGTCACCATCAAGACCACCAACAGCACCAAGACGACATCTACCAAAGGAGTGATGTTGATGCCCGATATCATATCGTCTGCGTCGCTCGCTTGTGCGGCCATTTTTCACTCCGCTGCGCCAGCGGCGCGTGACTTGAGGTGGGCCAAGACTTCACCCGAAAGCGCGTCGGCGCGGCTCAGACGCGCACGGATCGTGCGCTGAAAGAGGTTGAAGAGTGCGATCGCGGGCAACGCGACCAGCAAGCCGACAGCGGTCGCCACCAGCGCTTCACCGATCTCGGCCATCAGCGCTGCCGACATTTGTCCTTTGGAGTGCGAGAGCTCTCGAAATGCTCGTACGATGCCGATCACCGTCCCGAGTAGGCCGATGAAGGGCGCGTTGTTGCCTAGCGTGCCCAGGAAGGCCAAGTTCCGCTCCATGCTCAGGCGCACCACCTGTTGCTCACCGCGCATACGTTCTTCGGCGCTGGCGGCGTTTTCAGAGTCGAGCCCCGCTGCGGCGATTCGCGCTTCGAAGCTCGGCGAATGTTCGAGTCGCTTGCGGGCGAGTCCGACGTTTCCGTCGCTGAGCAGCCCGCGGACCTCGCGTCTTAAGCCAAGTACATCGTCGCGCGATGAAAAAAAAAGCACCGCGCGATCGAGCGCGACCGTCAACGCGAGCACCGAGAGCCCGACCAAGAGCCACAGCACCCAGAGCGATCCAAACTGCGTCAATCCCGACAATCGTTCGAACAAATCCATGATCCTTCTCCTTGTTTTCGTGTGATCCGAGGCGGAAAGCTCTGTGCGCTCAGGGCACCACGCACAGGGCGCGGGTTGCGAAATCTTCACCGCTGCGCGCGTCGCGCGCGACGAAGTAGAAGTGCACCACGGTGGGTGCCCCGTTGGGCAGCGCGGGTGCCACCCAGCTCACTCGGCGCTCTTCGGGTGGCGTATCTGCGCTCACTGAGATGAACCCATGATCCAGCTTGCCCGCGGACGCGAAAGGCGAGACGAGCAACGTCTCTCGCGCCGGATCGACGGAAGTCGGCTGCGAGAGCGGTTCGAAGTCGGCATCTGGGAAGGTGACTCGGATCGCGTGCGCGCTGCTCGCGCTTACCCGCAGCGTAGACCGTGAGTCGCAGGACGGTCCCGCGTTTGCGAGCCATGGTTCGCCATCGAGCAGCAAGGCGTCATCGGTGAAGCTCGGGTTTCGATTGCTGTCTTCCCTTCCGCCGAGCGGGAACTCGAACGCCACTTCTTTGCCGCTGCCCGAAACACAGCTCGGATCGCCATTCGCAGCGACATTCAAGGCAGAATCCGGGCAAATGAGGCCGCGAGCGAAGGCATGTGGCGTCGCCTGCAGATCGACCTGCTCAGGCACGACGAACTCGAGGCGCGCGTCGGCGGCACCCGCTTCGACTTGCTGCGCGGAAGCAATCGGATCTCCGGCACACGGAGGAAAACCAAAGTTCGTCAAGCCGACCGCACACAACGAGACCGCGTACGAGAAGCTCGGCGCTCCGCTCGGTGCCACCACGAAGAACCGCAGAGAGGCACGCTCGCCGGGCAGTGGTGAGGCTTGCGTTGGATCGTTGTCGGACTCGACACGGGCGCCGAGCACCCGCGTCTCTTCGATCAGCGAGACACTCTTCAACGAATCATCGCAGCCGGCGCTGAACAAGCAGGTGGCGAACAGTGAAAGAGATAGGGGAAGCGAATTGCGCGCGCTCATAGCTCACCTTTCAAACCCAGGTTGGGGAACACACCCATGCCGGGAACAGCCTCTTTTCTCGAGAAATCGTAGCTGTAGCGATAACCTTGCGGGTTCTTCGCGTTGTACACGTTGAGCACGTCCAGATAGACCGAGAGCCCGCCCGTGCCGACCGTCCATTTCTTCTCCACTCGCAGATCCAGTTGCTGAAAAGCAGGATCGCGCTCGCCGTTCACCGGCCCGTACGTGGGCACATAGAGACCGCTACGCGCGTCGAAGACACTGCCGACGACCGCCGTCGATGGATCTCCGCTCACGAATCGGAAGCGCCCGCCCACGCTCCAACCGCGACCCAGGTTCTGGCCGAGCGCGAGTGACAGAATGTGCGGCTGATCGTGATCGAATAGGCGATACGCGCCGTTGCCGTCTCGCCGCTCACTGCGCGAGAGGGTGTACGCCAAGAAGCCGAACGTGTTCGGACTCGGGCGGAACTCGGTCGAAAGCTCGGCGCCGTAGATCCGCCCCTCACCGTCGTTGATGAAGTGCGGTTCGACGCCGTTGGGCGTGCCGACGATGCGATTGTCGAGCCACTTATAGAAGCCCTCGACGCCGAATTTGAGAGCATTTCCCGCGCGAGCCTCGAAGCCGGCGCTAGTCTGCAACGCGCGATACGGCTCGATGCGCGGATTGCCCACGACCGCCAGCGCTTGCCAATATTGCGGCGCCTGCGTGTAGAAGCCCACGCCTGACTTCAGGGTGAGATTTGGATTCACTTCATAGCGAGCTGCCAGGCGCGGGTCGATCGAAGCGTGGTCGACATCTCCGTAGTAGTCGGCGCGCACTCCTGGAATCAGCAGCAACCGCCGTGCGGGTCGAATCCCGAATTCGAGGTAGGCGCCCGGGCGAACGACGTTCAACGTGGGCACCACGGTCGACACGTTGCGGCGTGTGGCGATCGAATTGTCGTCGCTGGGATTGCCCTCGTATTGATCGGGGGCCGGACCGTGGTACCGCCCGTTCAGGAACTGACCGTAGAAGTCGACGCCGAAGGTCGCACTCAGCTCGGGAATGAACTCCACGCGCCACTCGTCTCGAGCGTGCAGTTCGGCACCCGAGATCTGCTGCTCGAGCGGACCAATCTGTTGGCTCGCCGAGAGGTAGCCACCCGTGACGCTCAGGGTCTGTCGGGCGCTCTCGCCGAATTTGTTGTCGAGTTCCAATTGCAACCGGTGAAAAGCGACCGCTCCGGCTATTTTCCCGCTCAATGACGGATCTTCGTCGTTCGGGTGAGAGAACATCAGCTGCAGCGAATCACGCGAGCCATAGCCAACGACGCGCAGCGTGTTGCGCGCGTCGATGTGATACGTCCCGAGCGCTTGGTAGTCGTAGTACACCGGCGCGGCGACCACGGAGTAAGCGTCTTTCGGTACGAGCTTGGAGAAGACCAAATCGATGTTGCTGCGTCGCGCAGCGAGAGCAAAGCTCGCTTTCTTGCCCGCGTTCGAGCTCACGAAGGCAGAGCTATCGATCAGGTTCAAGTCGAAGCCCGCATGAAAGCCGTCGCTTCGGGGATCTTTGCTGCGCACTTCGATCACGCCGCCCGAGACTCGTCCGTAGCGGCTGCTGAAGTTTCCGGGATACAGATCGACTCGATCGATGAACCGCGAGTTGAAGAAGCTAGTCAGCCCGCCAAAGTGATACAAGAACGGAACGGGCGCGCCGTTCAGGTAGGTTTGACTCTCATCCTGGCCCGCGCCGCGCAGGATGGGGTCGCCGTTATTCAATGATGTACGGCCGACGCCCGGGAGCACCTCGATCGCGCGCAGCGCGTCGCCTCGAGTGCCCGGCAATTCAGCCAAGATTTCGCCGGAAATCGTGCGCCGCGAGGGCTCACGCGGCGGCGCTTCTACCGTCGCCACGGCGGAGAACTCTTCGGGTTCGCTCTCGGCAGCGCTCTCGTTCGTTTCGCTCGTAGTCGGCGCGGTGTTGCTTGCGGCGGTCGCGGTCGTGCCCGCAGCCGTGGGTGTCGCGACGGGTTCGGGTACAGTGACAGGCTCTGACGCAGTCTCGGCCGCGGGAAAGACGTAGCGATAGTGAATCGTCGCAGCCAACGGAACTCCGTTGCGTCGCGCGGGTTCGAACTCGAAATCTCGCACTGCACTCAACGCGCTCTGGTCGAAGCGTTCGCCGCCCGACTCCACGATCTTGCTCTCGCTCACGCGCCCCGATTCATCGATGGTCAACGCGAGTGTGACGGCAACGGGTTCGAGTAGCGGCTCGCCCTCTGGCACGATCGCCGGCTGAGCGTGAAGGAGTCGCGGTGGCGTCACGCTTGCGGCACCCTCGGCGGCGGGCGCATTCGGCGGCGTCGCTTGTGCGAACGCGCGCGACGCGCACAGCACGACTGAACTGACTACGGCAAATCGCAGTACACGAAGGCTCAAGGGCGCACCTCTCCCGTCCGCAGCCGGCCGCTCGTCCGCAGGGCTCGCGAGAACAGGCGCGAAGCATCGCGTCCGCAGGCTCGAACGAGCCCCGACTCGGGGCTTGGCTAGGATTCGTGACTCAGTGCCCGGTCCCGTTGGGAACGTTCAACGTGAGCTGAAGAAAGTGTGCGCGGCCGTGCTTGCCCCGCTCAGAGCAGGTCGTAAAGCCCGGGTCGAGGGCCCTTAGGCCGTCCGCAGCTTGCTCAAGAGGGAAGCGGGGCGCACGCGGACCACGCTGTGCCGCTCTTCGCCCCCGAATCCCGCGATGTCGGCATCCGACACCGGCCGGCGCGAGGAACGAAGCACCGGAGAGGACGACTGCCAGGCCACCAGCTCCTCCTCGATGATGCGCTCGGCGTCCATGGTCTCGAGCTCGACCTCGGCGGCGCCGGATCCGGGCCGCCCCAACCGAGTCTCGTCCCAGACGCGGTTTGCCGTGTGCTCGGCCATGCGCACGAGGGCGGACAGTTCGCCGCTGATCGCCCCGCATGCGCTCGACAGCGCTGCTGCACTCCGCAAATTGCGCGAGAAATCCAGAATCCTCCGCCCGCTCCGCAGTTCCCGCAAGGCGAGTCCGAGTAGCTCGCGGCCGGCATCGCTGCCGCTGGTGATGCGTGCCGGCAGCGCACGCCAACCCGCAACGCCCTGCAACGCCTCCCGCAGCAACGCCAACACCGGCCGAAACGCGCGGACATGATTCCGACTGCTCGAAACCAGGGTGAGGCTGGTTTGTGACGAAAGCAGCAGCAGCGGTAGCGAAGCACGTCCGGCATCGCACAAAAGGTCGCGCAGCTCGTCCGATTCGCCCAACCGCTGCTCGAAGATGGCGCGCACTGGTTCGGGCGCGAGCGTGAGGTCGATGCTAAGGCAGTGCACGCTGTCGGGCGAAAGCATTCTGTGTGACTCCGGAACACAAGAACGGTCGCCCGGGCCTCCGGCTTAATCGTGTCAAGACCTTGTCAGGACTAGACTTTCTGTCCTGCTGGAGCGCCCTGCGGCCCCCCATCCGGCTTTGAGCGACGCCTGATTATTTTCGGCATTTGCCGGCACAGGCGCGCTACGGTCCGAGTCGCTCGATGAATTACTACAAGAAGAAAACGGAAGCCGCGGAACGCGCGCAGGCCCGACGTGAGCTGGAGAACGCCGCTCCGCGTCTGGCTGCGGAGGTACCCACGCTGGCGACGCTCAAACTCGAGCTGGAGGAACACGAGGGTACCTCGCGGCGACCGGAGCAGAATCACATCCGGCACATCGTCGTCAGCAGCGCGCCAGCGCTGTTCATGGTCCCCTGCGGTGACTCGCGTTGCAAAGACGGCGGCCACGACATCACTCGTGAAGTGATGCGCTCTCTACGAAGTGGCGAAACCAAGTTCCAAGGCAACGACGCCTGTCAGGGCTCGCAAGGCTCAGGCCTGTGCGTGCGGGTTCTGCACTACACAGGCCTGGCCACGTACAAATAGTCTCAGCGCGCGGTCGCCTTCTTGCCGTCGGCGGCGGCGACCTTGAGGTTTGCCGTGCCCGAGGTCAGATCGTCTTCGGTCAGCTCACTCTCGAGGATCTCGTCTTCGCTCACCACTTCATCGCTAGCGGCTGGCGCGGGATTGGCTGGGGGGTTCGTGTTGCGTGAGCCCCAATCACCCTCGGCGCTATCCACCCCTTTCACGTCAGCCACCTTGCTGCCGGCGAGCAGCACCACGGGCTTCGGCGCGTAGTCGTGAGCTTCGGCGATCAGCGGCGTGACCACTTTTTCCCAGAGGTAGTCCAGCGCGACGTACTCCACGAGATCGCGCGGCGGAACCGCACCGAGCAGGTCCTGCTCAGTGAACTTCTCGTGCGTCTTGAGGCTGGCCTCGATGATTGAACCGAGCTTGTCCTTGGGCAAGCACTGAGCGAGTTTCGATACCGTGATCGCGTGCACGACTTCTTCGTGCGAGACCAACAGATTCTCGAGCGCGCGCTCCAAGATGTACGCCACGTACGACTTGGCGCGCTCGTGCGTGCTCTTGGTCGCTGGCGTGGTCTTCCAAGGTTGTCCTTCAATGTCGAAGGACCAGAGCGCGTGGCGCTCCAGGTAGCGTTGCTTGTCGTCCGGCTGAAACAGCTTGACGATCGCGGCAGCGGTGGTGACGGCCTCGTCTAGGGCGATTTGCAACGATTCACCGGAGGCGTCCGGCGACATCTTGTGCGCGACCTTTTCGTGCACGCCGGTCGATTGACTGACGATGCGCGCGCGCTCCATGGGTCGCGCCTCGAGCGAGCGCATGATTGCGCGGCAGGAGAAGTGACGCAGAAAATCTTCCGGCGTGCGCTCACCAATGCGCAACGCAAACTCGGTCACCTCGGCGTGGAACGCCTCGCGACCTTTGCCCAAACCCGATACGAAGGGAACCGACACTGCACCGCTCGACTCAGACATGTTTTCCTCCAAGACGGCGCGATGCTGTGCATCGCTAACGCCTAACTCCAAATATTAGCGCGAAAAATTGCCGGCCCGTCGGCATAAAGAGTGATTGCCAGTTCGATGCTCTCGGTGAGGTGCGAGTGCTCGCACCGTTCGGCCCGCGCGTTCGAGTGCCCCGCTCCAGCAGAGCGTTTTACTGCGGACTTCATCGCGAGATGAGCGCAATTGGCAAGGCTGACGCGATTCTCGGGTACGATGTACGCCAACTCCCGTATGGAAACTACCAAGGGTATCGTGTCCGAGATTGTCGGTCGGTTGCTTACCGATAAATCCACACAGGAGCCGGTATCCCTCGACGAAGTCGCGGAGGCCATCGGCGCGGCGGCGATCACCATGCCGGAGATCGAGGGCATCTTCGATGCGTTGGAAACGGCGGGGCATCCCGTCACAGCGCCCCCCAGGAATCCGCCCGCGGCGCTCGCAAAAGTGCTGTCCACCGTGCGCTCGTTCTCGGCGATCAGCGGTCGAAAGCCGAACTTGGCGGAGATCGTCCAACACTCGGGGCTTAGCCACGGCGAGGTGCGCTTCGCCCTATTGTACGCTCGGGTACTCGTGCGCTGAGTCCGCCGAGTTTCAGGCCGTCGCTTAGAATGGGCTCTTATTTAACCGAGCCCGAACCCGCACCGTTCGGGGTGGTGTGCACGGTGACCGGGGCGAGTGACGAAAGCGTGAACGGCTTCTTGTTTTGCACGGCCAGGTCCCACCATTTGAAGGCCATGGCCACGGCAACGTCCAGTTCGCGCGTGTCGCGCGTGGGTTCCAGCGTGGGCGGCGGCAAACACGCGGCAGCAATCGGACAGCCGGCAAGCATGTGCAGGATGCCGTCCGAGAAGCCGCTGCCTGCGTAGGTCAAGCACACGGACATGCCCATGGCCTGCATGTCTTGAATCGCGTACGGGATCTTTTCATCCACCGTGCCGGCGCTGTCCTGATACTTGCACTCGATGGCCAGCGCGTGATCCGACTCTGCGTGCAACATGAAGATGTCCACGTGGCGGTTCTTGCCGATGATGGTCTTGCCCAGCGAAACTTCACGGTAGACGGTGACGCCCCGCGCCGAGAAGTTCTTCACCAAATAAGAAGCGATCAGGTCTGCGTATTCATTCCCGGTCATGGCAAGACCAAGGATAAACGTCGCTGTGCGGCGACGGAGAGCACCGCGCCCTCATGCCCGCCCAGCTCGACGAAGCGGTTCCGAGCGTGAGCCAGCGCGGAATCCGAGACGTCATTACCGGCGAAACGGCGCGACAACTTCAAGGCCGCGGCGCCCACGGAACCAGAGCCCATGAACGGATCAGCCACGATGTCACCAGCGGCGCTGCTCTGCAGAATCAAGATCTCGCTCAACGCCGACGGTTTCTCGGCAGGGTAGCCGCCGCGCACACGTGGCACGTTGAGCACGTCCGCGATGCCCAGATCGTTGAGCTTTCGTTTTCCCTTTTCGAAGAACAACACGAACTCATAGCGAGCGCGATAATGATATCCCATGCCTATCGTGGCTTTGTCCCACACCAGCGGTTTCCAAAATTTGAAGCCCGCGTTCTCGGCGAGGGGTTTGGCGATGAACGCCGTTTCCTGATCGCACATCAGGTAGAAGTGGCTGTTCCGCTTGAGTACGCGGTACACTTCTGCGAACAGCTCTGGGAAGCGCGCGTTGGGGAAGACCGTGAACCACGGGTTGCTGGAACCCGCGCTCACCTTCAAGCGCGTGGTCGTGCCGACCGCGCGATGCTTCTCCAATGACTCGTAAGGCGGATCCGTGACGAGCAGGTCGACGGAGTCACTGGGTAGAGTGCGCAGCCACTGGACGGCATCCAGCTGGGCAAGTTCGACGTTGGCCTCGGTCTCCACACGAGCAGCAGTACCGCGGCCGACCGCTGAAATCTAGACGGTTGTTCAGTAGCCGCGGCCAAACAATGTCCGAGGTGTTGCGGGCAGTCCGGACCTTCGCGTCCGCGCAACGGCGGCGTTGCGCAATGCAGGGCTTCCGGATCGCGCGCTCCGGCCAAAGGCTCCCAAAACTCTAGATTCTAAAGGAGATTTTCACAATGCGTGCAATTGCTGCCCTGTTCGCCACCCTGCTCGTTGTTTCTGTTGCCGCCGCCGACTCGGCGGAGTGGGCGGTGGACGCTTCGCACTCGCACGTCGGCTTCAGTGTTTCGCACTTGGTCGTGAGCAAGGTCAACGGGCGCTTCAAGGAAGTCAGCGGCAAGGCCACCATCGACGAAGCGGATCCGACCAAGAGCCAGGTCGACATCACGATCCCGGTCAGCTCGATCAATACGGATGACGAGAAGCGCGACGCGCACCTGAAGAGCCCTGACTTCTTCGATGCCGCGGCTTTCCCGAACATCGTCTTTCACTCGACCAAGATCGCGCGCGGCGGCAAGCAATTCAAAATCACCGGCGATCTCACGATGCACGGCGTAACCAAGAGCGTCACGCTCGACGGCTCGCTGAGCAAGCCGATCAAATCACCCTGGGGTAAGGACGTGCGCGGCGTCGAGGTCAAAGGCAAGCTCAACCGCAGCGACTACGGCCTCACCTGGAACAAGACCCTCGACGGCGGCGGCGTAGTCGTCGGCAACGAAGTCACCCTAGACATCGCCGTCGAAATCAACAAGTAACCCCACCACCCCGAAGCCCGCTCATCCCCAAATGGGCGGGCGCACACCGTCGCGGTCGATTTGGAAGAATGGGCGCTCGCAACCCGGCAACGCACCTCACAACCCGAAACTGTTCTCGGCACAGCGCGGCTCCCAGAGTTTAACCGCCGAGCCGCAGAGGCCGCAGAGATCAGAAGGGAGTTGGGGGTCGCGAAGGGCGCCGTTCAACCCGTTGAAAACGCGCACCGCGGCGTGCTCCGCTAACCCCAATCTATTGCGTGGGCCGCGGTGCTTTGCGGGTTGCTGGTTCGCTCTTGGCGCCTCTGCGGCCTCTGCGGCTCGGCGGTTAAAACTCAGGGAGTCTTATTGGGCGCTCAACGGTCTTCCCGGGTCTCAACGGCGGCATTGCGCGGTGACGGAGATGCGGCGGTCGTTGACTTGGAGGTCGAGCGTTAGCCCGACTTCGTGGGAGACGCGCGCGAGGCCGAGCATGGGGCGGGGGATGCCGCCGGTGACGGAGCGGCGGAGTTCTTCGAGGAAGGTTTGCTCGGCGTTGGTTTTGAGCTTGAGCAAATGCTCGGTCAGCATGGAAATACGCGCGGCGATGGCGTCATTCGAGACGCGCACCCCGACCATGGTGTCCGATTCGATCAGCTCGATCACGATGTCACTCGAGATTGAGCCGAAGTTCAGCGCGTTGGACAGCAGCTCGTAGGCGCCGACGCTGAGCCGCTGAGCGACCGCGCCACGCAAATGATCCGCGGTATACGCGGTGATGAACGCGTGCGTGTACTCGAGAGCGCCCGAGCCGGCGGTGCAGACGACTCTGAGCAACGAGCGACCGCTCAACACGGCTCCGTCACCAGGGCGCTGAGCGCCAGTCGCTGCTGCCACGGCTAACCGAGAAGACGACGAGGGCGTCGAAGGATTGCGTTCATAGGAGCTCACGTCACATGCTCGATCGCGAGCACTTCCTTGGCCAATGACATCAACGCCATGAAGCTGGTTTTCTGCCAAGTGACGTTGCGACTCGTCACGAAGCGCAAGGTGTAACGGTGCCCGCGTTCGTTCTTGACCCAGGTTGCCCAATCCACGAACAAGCGGATGGCCGATGAGTTCACGAACGTCAACCCCGAGACATCCGCGCGAACCTCAGCCAGCTTGTCGGCAACCGCGGCGGTGTGGAGCGCTTTGAAAAAGCCCGCCAAATCATTGGCCGGGTCTTTTTGGGTGATCGTCCCGGACAGCTTGACCTGATTCGGTGCCGTCACTTGAACGGCGATCGTTTCGACCTTGGGAACCTGAACGGCGGAAAACTGACTCATAGCTTGCCTGTCGCGGTGATGCGGATGCGGCCACCGGTCTCTTCTTTCATGGACAATTCGACTCCCCCCTCGTAACGAATTCGCGCGAGGCCCAGCCGCGCCGATGCTTCCGGCTCGTTCGACGCGCGAATGAACGCGGCGAGGTACGCCTGTTCCGGATCGAGCGTTTGAATCCCGTTCAGCTCCTCGCGCAAGCTATCCAAGTGCGAAGCGTCCGGCAGACTCGAGACCGAGAATTCGATATTCGAACCGTCACTCTCGATCGACAATTCGAGCTCGCTGTCGGCGGAGTTGCTCGAGTACTTCACGGCATTCTCGAGCGTCTCTTGCAAGACCACGCAGGCGCGGTCTGCCAGCTCTTGAGTGCCGAACGTGGTTTGACAGAAGAACCGCCCAAACTCGCGAATCCCGTCGATGTACGCCCACGCTGGGCGAAAGCGCATGAACACCAGCGGGTACGGGGCTAGCTTCTTGGACAATGGGGAATTTTCAGCGGTCTCCACGTACTCACCTCGGTCTAGCTGAAGGTTACGGCCGCTGTCACGGCGGATTCAGAGCCCCTGTCGTTTCCTCGTTCCTATTATGGCCCCGGTGGAACTATGTTTAGCAAATTCTTGTCGCCAAAACGTCTCGCTGTGCAGACCTCGGCGGCAATCGCCCCCACGCGGGGCAGCAATCTCGTGCAAGTTTGCTGGATAGTTCGAGGGTTAGGAGTTCCTGAGTGATAGTCGTTTGGGGCGTCGAGTGAACCTATCGATTCGACATAAGCTGGCGCTACTCGCCGGCATTCCGATCGTAGGCGCCCTGCTTTTGGCTCTGCAGATCATCAGCGGCGCGCGGTTCCAGGCTCGCAAGGCGGAGGCGCTCGGTTCGATCGATAGCCTGGCCGAGCTGTCTGCCCAGATGACCAGCACCGTTCACGCCCTGCAACTCGAACGCGCTTCGGAGGCGCTGGTTCTCGGGATTCGTCTCAAGCTCGAAAAAGCCGCGCCAAACGCAAACGAGGGCCCCGGCGTCGCAGAGGCGCAACGCACCGCGGTGCACGACAGCGACGAGCACGTTCGCGCGAGCGATCGCGCATTGAGCGGACTGCGCTCGTTCCTGAATGGACGCGACGTGTCGCGCTTACCGCCGCGCCTCGCGGGCCCCTTGGTCGAGGCGCAGCGGCGCCTCGAGGAACTGCCTGCCATGCGCGCCAAAATTGCGAGTGGTAAGGCAACCATCGCGGAAGTCTTCGAGTTGCACCGCGCGGCCATTCAAGCCTTCGTGCGCGCGATCGCCGGCTTGACCGATCTCAGTGACGACGGCGAATTGCTGAGGAGCATTACTTCGCTCGTTTCACTGCTGCAGCTGGAAGAGCGGATGAGCCGCGAACACGCGCTCCTGGCACACGTTTTTGCCCAGGGTGAGTTCCCGCCCGGGAGCTATCGCGATTTGGTGTCGCTGATCTCCGAGTTGGACATCTACGCGGATGTGTTTCGGACCACGGCGGCGGTCGAGCATCAGAAGAGCTACGACCAGGCGATGGCCACCGAAGCCACCCAGCGTTTGCTCGTGCTGCGTCGCACGGCGCTGGAGACCACCGAAGAAGATCTGACGATCAGCCCCGAGGAGTGGTTCGAGCTCGGCACGCGCAAGCTATCGCTCATGGCAAACATCGAGCGCACGCTGAACGACGAAGTGCGCAGCGCCGCGCTGGCGAAATTTCGCGCCACGCAACGTTCGCTGACCGTGAGCAGCGCGCTGGTGGGTGGAGTCGTGCTGTTCAGTGTGGTCTTCGCCTGGATCTTGGGTAGCCGCGTGACGCGCCGCGTGGAAGTCTTGCGCGACGCCTCGCGCCGGATTGCCGCGGGTGACTTGGAAGGCCGAGTCAGCATCACCGAGGGTGACGAACTCGGGCAACTCGGTGGCGCGTTCAACGAAATGACCGGCGAACTCGGGCGCGCTCGGGCCGCCCTCAGCGACCAAGCGCGGATGGCCCGCGAGTTGGAGATTGCCGCGCAGATTCAGCGCGCATTGCTGCCGCCCACGCCAAGCCATGCTGATTTCGAATTTGCCGGGCGCATGGTGCCCGCCGATGAGGTCGGTGGCGATTTTTACGACGTACTCTCGGATCCGAATCGCGGCACGCTCTGGATTACCGTGGGTGACGTGTCCGGGCACGGTGTCGGCGCCGGCCTCGTGATGTTGATGGCGCAAGCGGCGTTCGCCTCGCACTTCTTGAACAATTCGGCGGAAGAGCCGGCGCGCGTGCTGCGCGAGGTGAACGCGCTGTTGTGCGAGAACATCAGCAATCGCTTGCGTGACGACAAGTACGTGACCGCGCAGCTCTTGACCTACCAGGGTGATGGCAGCTTCGTGTGCGTCGGCGCGCACGAGTGGCCGATCGTGTATCGCGCCAAGACCGGCCGCTGCGAGATCATCGAGGCGCCCGGGCCCTGGCTCGGCATCGCCGCGGAATTGTCGGACGTGCCGTTGACGGCGCTGACCGTCGAACCGGGCGATGTCCTGTGCCTGTATTCCGATGGCATCACGGAAGCGCAAAACGCGGATGGCGAGCTGTTCGACATGGCGCGGATGAGCGCCGTGATCGAGGCCGAACTCGGCCAAGGCAAGGCGCTCGACGACGTGACGCGCGCCGTGTTCGACGCGGTGGACGCGTTCTCCGGCCGTCACGACGACGACTGGTCCCTGCTGCTCGCCAAGCGCCGGTAGCGGCTCCTGCTCAGCCGTATTTGGCTGCGAGCTTTTCGACCAAGGCGACGTACGCGGTCATCGCCTGGTCCGCGCTGACGCCTTTGCGCGCGGCCCAGGCGTCGAACTTGGCGCGCCCTTTGAAGTCGAGCATGCCGGGCCGGTCACCGCTGGCGTTTCCGGCGGTGGCTTGTTTGTACAGCGCATACAGATCGAGCAGTTCATCGCTCGCTGGAGTGCGCGAGAGTTGTTTGACGCGAGTTTGGGCAGCGGAAAAATCGTCGGCGAGTGCCATGGCTGCGAGCGTATCAGGCTTGGCGCGCTTTCAAATCTGCTTGAAAAGTGTCCGGATTTCATCAACCTATCGGGGGCGAGTGACAGCGTGCTAAACGCTGATTCGTCATGCCGGCAGCGATCGATAAGCGTGAAATCCTGAGGCTGCTGCGTGAGTCCGTGAGCGCAGATCTCGCGACGATGAGCGCCGCTCAGCGCGTCGTCGTGGACGGCGCGACGCACGAAGAGAATCGCCCCGAGAACGACAAAGACACGCGTGCGCTCGAACAATCCTACCTCGCGCGCGGCCAAGCGCAGCGCGTGGTCGAGCTGCAAGATGCCTTGAACCTGCTCAAGGCGCTCGAGCTGCGCGCGTTCACGACTGAGTCGCGTATCGCGCTCGGCGCATTGGTCACGCTCGATGACGGCAAAGATCTCGAACACTACTTCATCGCACCTGCGGGTGGCGGTGTGCGCGTCACGGTCGATACGGCCGAAGTGCGCGTGGTCACGCCGCAATCACCGATCGCGCGCGCGTTGCTCGGTAAGCAGGAGGGGGATGATTTCGAGCTGCGGACACCCCAAGGGGTTCGCGAGTGCAGTATTGCCTCGGTGTGTTAGGGGCGATGTTCCAAGCCTTGTCTAACTCGCGAATCGCGCGCCTTTACAAGGACCGGCTCGAGCGTCACCTTTCAGGGATGGAAGCT
This sequence comes from Polyangiaceae bacterium, assembly GCA_035634635.1. Classification (GTDB taxonomy): domain Bacteria; phylum Myxococcota_A; class Polyangia; order Polyangiales; family Polyangiaceae; genus PMG-095. The sequence goes on along the minus strand of DASQCO010000152.1, from coordinate 26,691 downwards.
TCGCCTACGCTGCTGCCGAATGAACTGACGCGCTACGCTTATCGGGCTCGCCAAGCTGCCATCCGCTTGCCGCTGGTGGCTGCGCACTTGGGCCTTCGTCCGTTCTCCAAGCGCCGCGTGGTTATACCGAAGCCCGAGGAGATCAAAGCGCTGCAGACGCAGCTCTCGGCCTTGCAGGATCGGGATTGTGAGAACGCGGAGCTCGGCTTGTATCCCGCGCGCTTGTTGTTCGAAATGCCGGTCGCGGAGTACGTGAGGCAGCTGCCCTCGCTGGCCACCGAGGTCGTGCGCGTGCTGCGTCGCTCCAAGCGGCGCCAAGTGCGTGATTTGCCGGAGGGCGTCGATCTTGCCGCGTATCCCGACTACTTTCGGCGCAACTTCCACTGGCAGACCGACGGCTATTTCAGCGAACGCTCGGCCGCCGTGTATGACATCGGCGTCGAGTTCTTATTTTTCGGCACGGCTGACGTGATGCGCCGGCAGATCGTGCCGCCGGTCACGCGCTACTTGCGGGCGCGCGACGCGAAGGCGGGACCCGCTCGGATCCTGGACGTGGCATGCGGTACGGGTTCGGCGCTCAATCAGCTAGCGCTGACCCACCCGAATGAGCGCTATTGGGGCTTGGATCTGAGCCCGTTCTATTTGCAGCATGCCGGACGGCGACTGAGCAACGTTCAGAATCTTTCGCTGGTGACCGAGAATGCGGAGCGCATGCCGCTCGCCGACGCATCGTTCGATGTCGTGACCTGCGTGTTCTTGTTCCATGAGTTGCCGGCCCGCGCGCGTAAGAACGTGCTCGCCGAGATGTGCCGCGTGCTCAAGCCTGGCGGCTTGTTGGTCATCGAGGATGCCGCGCAACTGAGTGAGGCAGCGGATTTGCGATCGTTCTTGGAGAACTTCGCGCTCACCATGAATGAGCCGTTCTTTGCCGACTACATCGCGACGGATCTGGCCCCGGCCATTGCCGACGCGGGGTTTGCGGTGCAAGCCGTCGAACGCTGTTTCCTATCCAAAGTCGTTACCGCGACGCGCCCTGGCGCAGAATGGAAATAGCGTTCGAATGCCTGGATTTACCCCGCGAGAGCCATGGCTCTGGCGGACGTGGGGGCGCCAAAGCTAGACTGCAGTGATGGCTTGCGACGCAAGGGCGGTGCTGATCGTCACTCGGCAGATCGAGGGCACCTCGACCAACGTGGCGAGGCAACGCGTCGAGCTACGTTGCTCGCTTCCGGTCGATCACGACGGCCCGCATCGCGACGAAACCCACGCGCAAGAGTGGGTGGTCGTCAAAGGACGCGCCAGCATGGTCGTGCTCGACGAAGAAGAAGACGGTCGCGGCGTATAGCCTAGCGGACCCCGAGCTTGCCGATCCCGAAGCCCACGCCGAACGACTTCGAGAAGGAGAGACCCGCGACGAAGTGGCCGGTCTTGTCGACGACCGCGAACATGCCAAGCTCTGGGACCGTGAACGCGTTGGGGTACAGATTGAACTGCAGGAAATAGTCCTGCACGTTGGTCACCTTGAGCGAGGCGAGCAGCGAGTTGTTGCGGTCGACGAAGATGCCGGCTTGAGGCGCAAACTCGACTTCGTTGTCGGCGTTCTTGTCCGAAGTGCGGATCAAGCGTGAGGCCATGGTGCCAGCGCCCGCGGAGATCGAATATTGCCCGTCGATCTTGTAGGTGAGGCCGACCAGGGTGCCGAGGCCCATGGTCGCGAATAGGCCTACTTCGGGATAAAAGGGCAGCGGCCACTTGATCGAAAAGTAGTTACCCTGGTTGTGCAGATCGAAGCCGGGCAGCGTGAACGCCGGTTGCGACGACCAATCAGCCACGATTAGGTGCCGGCTGAAAAACTCGTTCGGCCAATCGAAGCTGAACAGAATCATGCCGCCGATGTCGAAGAAGAAGAAGTCGGCAACGGCGTCGGTGTTGTACGGGTGGACGCCTTTGTTCTCCAATGTCTCGTTCACGAACGCCGTGACCAGCACCGTCGCGGCGGAGAAAGCGCGCGGCGCTGGGAAGTGATTCTGTTTGAACCATTCCGCGAGTCCGGTGTAGGTGACGCCGCCGCCGATCAAGTGCAGCGTGTAGTTCGGTACCCAGCGCGCGGTTCCTTTCGTGTAGCTGAGTGGGAAGATTTCTTCGCGAAAGAAGCGCCCCCAACCGCGCTGCGAAATACCAGGGAACGGATTGAGCAGGTTGCGTCCGACGTTTTCCCCGTTGTGTAGGTATTCTTGTTGGAAAATGCTGCGACTGTCGTTGCGATCCTGCAGCACGTCGAAGCCGCGATTCAGGAACACCCACAGTGGGCTGTACAGCGCTTGCGAGCCGTAGTCGTAGCCTTTGTAGAAGTAGGGCTCGGGTTCAGGCTGGGCGTCGCGCGCCTGCTGAGCTGCAGCGACTCGCGGTATCGACAGCGTGGCCCAGCACAAAAGACCAAACAAAAGACTGCGGAGCGAGCTCATGAAGCAAAGCGACGAACGACCAAAAAAGCTTGCCGGAGTGCTATCAGATGGAGAAGGAACTGGCCAATCGCGAGTTTCGTGTAAACTCTGAGCCGTGACTTTTCACGTATTGCCCGGCGCCGAGCCGTGGTCCTCGAACGGTTCGGGTGAGCGCTCTCGAATCGGTGTTTTGCTGGCTCACGGCTTCACGGGTAGTCCGGCGTCACTGCGGCCTCTGGCCGAGCTCCTGGCACAACGTGGGTTTGCCATCGAGCTCGTGCGCTTACCGGGCCACGGGACCCACTTCCGGGACATGATGAGCACGCGCTACGAGGACTGGCGCGGCGAGGTTTCGGACGGCCTGTCTCGACTTGCTGCACGGACGGAGCGCGTGGTCGCGCTCGGACTCTCCATGGGCGGAACGCTCGTGCTCGACCTGGTGTCGCAAGATTCGAAGCGGGTGGCGGGCGCAGTCGCGATTAATACCCCCGTGCTCGATCGCAAGGGGATCTTGGTCAAAATGGCGCCACTGCTCGAGCACGTGCTGCCGCTCGTGCCCGCGAGCGCCGCGGGCCTGGCGCGCAACGACATCGCCAAGCCGGGCATGAACGAGCTCGCGTACAGCTGGGTCCCCGCCAAGTCGGGCAACTCGCTCGTCCGCGAGTTCCCCCGCATCCGCAAGCAATTGCCGAACCTCGTCTGCCCGATCATGGTCGCCTACTCGCGCGCCGACCACAGCGTCCCCCCCGAAAATTCCCAAGCCATCCTGCGCGCCATCCGCAGCAAAGACGTCACCGAACTCCCCCTCGAGCGCTCCTATCATGTAGCCACGCTCGACTACGACCTAGAACTCCTCGAAGAACGCATCACTGCCTTCGCCGACCGCGTCGCCGCAAAGGCGTAAGTCGGCGAACGAATGAAGCTCTGAAGGCGTCGAGATTCGGCCCGGAATTTTAACCGCCGAGCCGCAGAGGCCGCAGAGATCTGAGGGAGATTTGGGGGTTCGCCATGAACGCGATCCACGTCGTAGATAAATCGAACAGCGACGCTATCCGCTAACCCAACCACGTGCGCTTGATCTGCGGTGTGATACGGAGTTCTGTTTGCGATAGGGTCTCTGTGGCCTCTGCGGCTCGGCGGTTAAAATTCTGGGAGCCGTCGAGGGAGTCCACTCCGCCTGGTACGCCGATGTTTGACGTCCTGCGTGGGGCCGTCATGAGGCGGGAACTTTGTTGCTGTTTGAGGTGCGATGCTGGGGTGGGGGCGCCCAATCTCATTGCTGATCGGCGATGATGCGGGCGACTCGGACGGGGTTGGGGAGGCCTTTTAGGCGGGCTTCGAAGTGTTCGCTGATCGTGTGCTGGGAGAGCCAGCCGGCGCGTTCGGCCTGGTCTGCGAAGGTGCCGTCGAGGACGACTTCGCCAGCGCCGGATGCGCCTTGGAGGCGGGCGGCGATGTTGACGGTTTGGCCGAAGTAGTCGAGCACGCCGTTGGCGGTGACGACGTAGCAGGGGCCGGCGTAGACGCCGATTTTGAGGAAGGTGCGCGCGGCGTCGGAGTTGCCAGCGCGGAAGGCGGGGAAGGCGCGGTGCATCGCGAAGGCGGCGTTGAGCGCGTCGCGTTCTTCGATGAACGCGGCCATCACCGCGTCGCCGATGGTTTTGACGATCGTGCCACGGTGTTCGGCGATGATCGCGGATAGGACGTCGAAGTGTTCTTGGACGACCTTGAAGGCTTTGGCGTCGCCCACTTTGTGATAGAGCGCGGTGGAGTCGGTCAGATCGGTGAACAGCAACGCCACGCGCGCGACGCGCAGCGAGACGCCGGGACGTAAGAGATCGCCCGAGAATTGCCGGCGAAATTCGGGCAAGGTGCTGACCAAGTGCGCGGTCGCGGCGCGGCTCGCCCATTCTAGGCGTTCGAGTTTGACGTGCCGTTCGGCGTCATTGCTTTGGCTGATTTCGACGCGCGCTCCGGGGCGGACGACGGCGAGTTTGGCGTCGGCTGCGGCACCCGTGCGTGAAATGACTTCGCCGTCGACTTGGAAGCGCGCCGACTCGTCGCCATCTGCTTTGACTTCCAGCGCGGCGCTCGCGCCGCCGCGCACGAAGATCCGGTAGCGTCCAGGCTTGGTTGGAGCGCTGAACGCGACGCTGCCCCGCGCGGGCAAGATCGCCTGCGCGACCACGTGCGGTGTGCGCATCGGGCCGCCGATGCAGAATGGTCCGGGTTCGGGCTTTCGCAACGCAGGTGAGGGCAAGAACGTGGCTTCGATCGCGCGATCGAGTTCGATTTCGTAGGAGATGTCACAGAGCTGGCAATGCGCGGCTGCGGGCAGTTCGGAGAGCGAGGTTTGGCGATCGCTGGCCGTGCGACAACTGGGACAAACCAAATCCCAGCGTAGTTCGAGCAAGCCGACCACGACGGCCGAGAGGCACACGGCGAGCAGTTCACGTCCGTCGACTTGCCATTCCAGAGCCAGATCCAGCGGGCGAATGCGCGTGACGTCGGCGTCGCTGCCGCTCTCGACGAACGCGGCGAGTTGCTTGGCCAGCGCTTTGCGCGGCTCGCTGACGCTTTCGACAAGTGCGGCTCGCGCGCGATCGAATGCGCTCGCGTCCACGGGGCTCATCATTTTGCGGAAGCAGGCGCTCTTGCCCGATTGCAAATCGCGATCGGCGTTGCGCAGCTCGGCTTCGATGCGATCGACCATGCGCGAGGTCTGCATGCGCAGCACCGGATTGATCAGCGCGTAGCGCGGCTCGATCGTGATGCGCACGTGCACGCGCGTGCCGGCGTTCAGCGGTTCGAGCGCGAAGCTCGTTTCGAGGCTCTTCATCACGCCGCCGTGCAGCACGCGCAGCACGCTGAAGCGCTCGCCCTCGACCCACTCGAAGGGGCGCTCTTCGTATTCGATGGGCAAACCCGCCGAGACCGTGCGCACCACGAAGCGTGCGGCGCTCGTGTCGGTGTTCGGAGTGAGTTCGAGGCGCCCCAAGCCGACGGCGCGGTTGAGCCGCTCGGTGTCGCCGACTGCGCACCAAAGCTGCGCGCGATCCGAGCTGAGGTCGATGTGGCGCTCGACGACGACCGGGGCCATTAACCGAGAATCTAGCAAGACGCTCGCGGAAAAGCGCAACCAGACCGGAAAATCCGGGCCTGGTGGATCTCGCACCCCGAAATGACCTCGTACGACGCAGTTTTCGTGAGTCTTCCCGTTTGCCGACTCCGGACTACACGGCATACATTCCGCCCCCCGCGATGAGATTTCGAGCGATTGCCATGGCCAGCGAACGCAGCAATGCGGTCGGCACCGTGGAGCTCGAGTGCGCGCCGACCGGGCTGTCTTTGTTGTACTTGGGCATGGCCGGCTTCAGCGCCGGCTATGTGCCCGTGACGCAGACGGAGAACGAGAAGCTGCTCGTGCCGTGGCCGCAATTGTCGGAAGCGTCGCTCGACGGTGAGCAGCTGTTTCTGGCGCTCGATCCCAAGCTGAGCCCGCTCAATCGTTTGTGCTTGGTGAACTTCTCGAGCGGCAACACCGCGCATCATCACAAGCTCTATCGCCGACGCTTGCTCGTGCGCTTGGCGACCGTCGGCGCGGCATTGAGCGGCGCGGCGATTGCGAGCGCCGCAGCATTTCGACTGGCTCCCGGCACGACTGCGATCGGTGCCTTGGGCATCGCTCTGGCGACGGCCGTCGTGCTCTGCGCTTTGGGCGTGTTCGCCGACCAATTGTTGAAGAGCGGCGGGCTCGAGGGCGCGCTCGCGCGTGAGGCGTTCGTGGCGGATCTATCTGGTTTCTTGCCGAATTTGGCGCGCTCGCCGCTCTCTCCGCCGCCCGCCACGCCGAAGCTCGGGCCCATGGCGATCTTTCAGGGCCTCTTACCGCGCACGGGCGCGGCGATCGTGATGAGTTTGACCGCAGCAACGCTCAGCTTCGTGCTGATGATGCAGTGGTTGCTGACGACCGATCATGCGCACGAGCTCGCATCGCACGCGCCGCGGATCGCCGATCAGCGACCGTTCGGCGCCAGTGAGCCCGCGGTGGTGGCCGCTGTCGCTCCGTCTGCGCCGACGCCGACACTGAGCAAACCCGCCGCGAGTGCGCCGGCTGCGGTGGTCGCGGACGCTGCGAGTGCTTGCCGCTGTCGGCGTTCGGATTCCTTGCTCTGGCAAGATCCGATCCCGCAGCTGAGTGTGCTCACGATGTCGAAGCACACCCGCCGCGGCCGAGAGGAAGAAGAGCGCAAGGACAAGATGTACACCGAGGCCGTGATCGGCATCGTGAACAACTCGAGCGATCCGATGCGCGACATAGCGCTCTCGGTCGAGTTCTTCGAACGCGATCCGCCGCCTTCGAACAAGCGCTATTCGACCGCAATTCGCCCGCTATTTTTCGAGGGCCCGCTCCTGCCGGGCCAGGCCATCAAGTGGGACGTGGAAGCGCGCGGCAGCGAATTCGACGTGCACAACGCGCTCACGGGCAACGTCGGATTGGAGGGCGAGAATGCCGCGCCGACCAACCTGCTCGCGGAGCTGCTACACGCTCACAATCGCCCCGTGCGCATGCACGGCGCAATGCTGCTTTCGTTCTTTGGCGATCCGCGCGCCAAGGATGCGATCCTGGAGTTGCGTGAAGCGCTGCGCGAAGACGAAGCGCCGTACCTCGATCGCTTGTTGCAAGCGGTTGCGCCGATCCACGTCTGCGCGCTCAAGGTGAGTGAGTTTGGGGATTCGCGCACGGCGTCCGCATGCGTCTTCAACTCCAGCAAAGAGCCGCAGAAGGATCTCGGGCTGCGTTTGCGCGCGCTCGATGGTGGCGCGCTCACGGAGAATCCGTCGGGTGCGCCCCCGACTGTGCTCGCGGAGGCGACTGTGCCCGTACCAGGGACACTCGCGCCGGACACGGGGACGCGCGTGAATACGGACTTCGCTCTGGGTGGGACAAAGCCAGTCGCGTTCGAGGCGTTTTCCGACCGGATTGATTTGTTGCCGCGGTGAATGGCTCGACCTCACCCGGGGTACGGGGTGCGGAATTTTTGAGCGGCGCGAGGGGGAGTTGTAATGCCTGACCCCGGGTGAGGTCTCGGCTACATCTCGCTCTTGGCCGCGGGTAACGGGATGTTCGCGGATTGGAACATCTGCGTGAGGCCGGGTTTGTCGTTGGCTTTGGCGAGGGCTTCTTCGGGGGCGACTAGGCCGTCTTTGACGAGTTTGAAGAGGCTGTCGTTCATCAGGGCCATGCCGAGTTTGCGGCCGGTCTGCATGATGGAGGGGATTTGGAAGATTTTCTGTTCGCGGATCAGGTTCGAGATTGAGGGGACACCGAACATGATTTCCCACGCGGCGGCGCGACCGCCGCCGATCTTTTTGCACAGCATTTGGGCCATCACGCCCTTCAAGCTATTGGCGAGCATGACGCGGATCTGAGCCTGCTGCTCGGGCGGGTACTGATCGATGATGCGGTCGATCGTGGCGGGCGCCGATGACGTGTGCAGCGTGCCGAACACCAAGTGGCCCGTCTCCGCAGTCTCCAGCGCGATGGCGATCGTCTCGAGGTCGCGCATTTCGCCCAAGAGCACGATGTCCGGATCTTCACGCAGCGCGGCGCGCAGCGCTTTCTTGAAAGAGTCGGTGTGCTCGCCCACTTGGCGTTGGTTGATCAGGCACTTCTTGTTCGGATGAACGAACTCCACCGGATCTTCGATGGTGATGATGTGATCGCTGCGGACGCGATTGATGTAGTCGATCAGCGCGGCAAGCGTGGTGCTCTTGCCGGAGCCGGTGGGGCCCGTGACCAGCACCAAGCCTTTCGGCAAGTGGCACAGCGCGAGCACCTCTTTGGGAATGCCCAAGTCCTCGACGGACAAGATTTTGCTCGGAATGATGCGGAAAACGGCGCCAATGCCCTTCAGGTCGACGAACAAGTTGGCGCGGAAGCGGCACACGCCCGGTAGCTCGTAGGCAAAGTCGCTGTCGTGCGTGCGCGCGAACTCTTCTTTGTTCCGCGGCGGCACGATCGGCATGATCATGCGCTCCATGCTTTCCGGCGTGAGCACCGGGAGCCCCGCCAGCGGCTCGATCTCGCCGTCTTTGCGGATCAACGGCACTGAGCTCACCGACATGTGTAAATCCGAGCCCTTCGAATCGACCAGCTTCTTCAGCAGGCGATCGATCTCTGCGGTGGGGCCGGTGCCGAGCGCCGGCATGCTGAGGTGCGGCTCCGGCGCCATCGCGGCGATGGCGGGCATGGCTGGTGCGGAGGGCACCGAAATCGCGGGCGGTCGACTGACGCGAGCAGCGCGACGCGACGGGCGCTTGGAGGCGCGCTCCTTTTCGACCAAGAAGTACGCGGACAGCTGCCCGGCTTTCGTCTCAGCACGCGCGCGCGCCTGCCCTTTGTCTTCCAGAGGAAAGTCCCACTCCGCGTGGCCCGAGCTCAAGCTCCGTCGAGCCTCCGGCGTGAGCACCGGGTCGATCATGGCCTGGATCCGCTCGGAGGTTTGCGCGTCACCGCGCACCTCGCTTTCACCCTGAGGGGTGACGACCACCGTGCGCCGGCCCGGGATCAGCCGCACTTCACTGCCACCTACGGCGAGGGTTCGCTTCAACAGATCGATGATTGGTGACGCCATGACCAGCCTAAAACGATGCCGAGTCCTACTCCGCTTGGCAATACGGATGGATCCCGAGCCAATTTAAGGGGTTAGCTCGATAAGCCGTGAATGCGGTGGATGTAGGCTACGCGCAAATGCGACCCGTCCAACGCTGTCAGCCGTGGATGTAGACGACGGTGCCGCGCTCTTTGTTGACCACGCCGTGCCAGTCCGCAGGCACCGTGGGATCGGTCCATTCGAACAACCAGGAAGCATCATCCGCGGCTAGGTTCACGCAGCCGTGGCTTCGCACCTTGCCGAACTCATCGTGCCAATAGGTGCCGTGGAGGGCGTAACCCTTGTGGAAATATTGCACGAACGGCACGTCACGCAGGTTGAAGGAGTCACTGCGGTCCTCGTCGCCGTCCATCGTGGAGCTGACCTCCTTTTGGTAGATCATGAACGTGCCGCGGACGGTCGAGAGCGTCGTATCGGGATCACCCATGCCGGCGCGACCCGTGCTGACCAATGTCGCGTATACGGCGCGCTTGCCGACGTAGGCCACGAGTGATTGCTGACGAATCGAGATATCGAGCCACTTGCGATCGCCCGTCGCAAAGCTCGGATACGACTCGCGCGGGGGGAGGATGCGCAGAAACTCCGAAGGCACGAAGTTGCCATCGCGCAGCTCCATCAAGCCGCCCGTACGCCGCTTGCCGTTCAGCAGCTTCACCCCTTCTCGATAGCCGAATGCACCGCGACTCACGGGATTCCCGTTGGCGTCTGGCCCGTACTTCGGCACGGAGCGGTCCTTCACGAACGCCACCGGGAGCGTTTCGCCCTCGAGCAGTTCGACGCCGTGAAACTCGCTCGGATCGACCAGCTTTACCCGGTCGAGCGCGATCACGTCCAGCTCGCTGGTCAGTCCGAAAGCGCGATCTTGCCAGAGGAAAGTCTTGGCGATCGCAAACCCGCTGTCCGCGCTCGCCGGACCCGCGTGCGCCACGTAGCGCAACGTGGTCTTCACCCCGTACGGCTTTTCGAGCTTCTGTCCCTGAGCCAGAAAGTCGGGCGGTTCGCCAAGCTCGAACAACTTGCCGAGCTTGCCGAAGGCGCGCATGCGCTCACGGAAATTGGCCGCGCGTTGGCTCACATCGCTGCCCTCGGACTCGTTCATCTGCGCTTTGCTGGGCAGCTTGAAATAGAGCAGCGGCGGGGTCTCGTTGGATAAAGCGTACAGATAGGGCGAACCGTGCCCGCGGATTGGACGATTCACCGAGGCGACCACCACCGGTTCGTCGATCTTGAGTGAGGCGCCCAGACCGACGCACACGAAGCCGCGCGGGTTCACGCGGTACCAACCGCCTTCACACCCTTCGTTGACGATGGCTGGGCCGCGGGCGTCGACCACCGCCCCGACGCGCAAGTAGCCGTAGCGGGTCCGCTGTTTGCCGACGTCGGTGTAGATCCAGGTCCGCCAGGCGACGCTCGCGATGCGCGTGCCATCGGGTGCGAACGGCAGATTGTCGTCCGCGGAGCCGGGCGCTGGGCCGTTCGCGCTGGGCGCGCTGCGACTGCCCTTCGAAACTGCCACATCGTTGGCGGGTGCGGTGTCGGTAGTACCGAGGACGGTGCCGTCAGCGCGCAGCTCGGTCACACTCGAACGCGCCGAGGCGGAGGGTGAGAGCGTTGCGCCGGGCGGATCCTGGTGTTTTCCGCAGCCGAGCGCGAGCACCGGCAGAAATGCCAGAAGAACGAGCCGCCTCGTTGTCCCGCGTGAACCACTCGACATGAACCGAGGCCCGGGCCTACCACGATTTCGAGGCGACACGCACACCGGAAGCGGGCATGCTGCGGCAGTGCGGATTCCGAGCAGCTTATGGAAGCTCACCAAGGAAGTGGCTCGCCATGTGCTGCGACGACCCGTGGTCGGCATCGCGGCTTTGGCGCGTACGCCTGACGGGCGCATCGTGTTGATTCGTCGTGCTGATTCCGGGAAATGGGCAATGCCCGGCGGCACCTTGGAATGGGGCGAAACCCTGCGCAGCGCGCTCGATCGCGAGCTGCGCGAGGAGACTGGGACGCGGCTGGTGTCGATGGGTGAGCTGCTGGGCGTGTATTCGCGGCCCGATCGCGATCCGCGTTTTCATGCGGTCACGCTGATCGTCGAAGCGACCGTTGCTCCTCCCTCGCACCCGCCGGACAACCCGCTCGAGATCTTGGAGGTTCGTGCCTTCGCCGAGGAGGACCTGCCCAGTGTACTGTCTCACGGCATGACCGAGATGCTGAACAATGCTCGTCTCGGGCAACGCTACTGGGAGTGAACGACGAACGCGGTGAGCGGATGACCGGCGCGCCTTCACCACCGCAGGAAACCGTCGAGGTCATCGACGAAGAGCGCATCGTTCCGCGCGGCACCGCTCAAGTGAATTGGTTCGTGCGCTTCAACGACGCTTGGGTTCACGTCTCTGCGTGGCCCGGCGCGCGTTCCGAGCGGCTCGACGCCGGCGCGGGCACGGTCTGGCAGTCGCGCACCGAAATCGAAGTGCCGCGCGGCACACGAATGATGCGCGTGGAATCGCGACCGAGCGACTACGCGCGTGAGAGCCCACTCGATTACCTCACGCGCGGCGCGCCGAGCAAAAGTCGCCGCGTCCGGCGCAATTATTACGTCGTCGGCCGTTCGGGGGACCTGCGGTTGAGTGCTGACTCTTCCGAGTAACCGCCCTGGCGGATCCCGAGTCCCGATTCGGGACGCCAAAACCGCCTCAACGGACGCGACACGAGCTTGGAATTCGCGGTTTTCGCCGGAAATGTGACGAATTGTTATCGTTCCGAAACCCCGCGCACGCCCCCCTTTAGCGCCTTCTGCAACGGCCGTTTACTTGGCCATGGTCGTGTCGCTGACGCAAGCCGAGTCGGCGCAACCCTCGGGAGCTCCCCCAAGTAGCTCCCCTCGGGAGGCGTCATCCTCGGTCATGCTGGCAAGCTCCGGCAGCGGAGAACATGAGCCGGGCGAGCGATCGGACGGTGCGTTCAAAGCGTCGGTACTGGTCGTCGACGACGATCCGGATGTGCTGCGGGGCGTTGTGCGGCTCTTGCGCAGTCAGGGTTACAGCGTCACCCAGACGATGAATGGCGCCGATGCGGCGCGCTTCGTTCATGGTCGTTCGTTCGATGTGATCGTCAGTGACATCAAGATGCCGGGCATGGACGGCATCCAGCTGCTGCGCGAAGTGCGCGAGCATGACCTACACGTGCCCGTCGTGCTCGTCACGGGTGAGCCCGCGGTGAGCACCGCGGTGCAAGCGCTCGAGTATGGTGCGTTTCACTACCTGACCAAGCCAGTCGACACCGAGGCGCTCGGTCGCGCGGTGGCGAAGGCCGTGAGCATGCATCGCATGGCGCGCGTCAAGCAGCAGGCCGCGGAGCTACTCGGTCACGCGGGGGCGCTGGGCGCCGATCGCGCGGGGCTCGAAGCCAGCTTCGATCGCGCGATGCAGTCTTTGTGGATGGCCTACCATCCGATCGTCGATTTTCGGCGTAAAGCCATCTACGGCTACGAAGCGCTGCTGCGCAGCAACGAGCCGAGCTTGCCGCATCCCGGCGCCGTGCTCGACGCGGCCACCAGGCTCGGGCGCTTGGACGCGCTCGGCCGCGCGATTCGCGATTTGGCGGCTGCGCCGATGATCGAGGGCGGCAGCGAGATGCTGTTCGTGAATCTGCACGTGACCGACTTGGTCGATCCGTGGCTCAGCGCGCCGGATTCGCCGCTGTCCAAGATCGCGCATCGCGTGGTGTTGGAAGTGACGGAGCGCTCGTCGCTGGATGAGGTCAAGGACGTGCGCGCGCGTGTCGCCGCGTTGCGCGAGATGGGGTTCCGGATTGCGGTCGACGACCTGGGCGCCGGCTACGCAGGGCTCACCAGCTTCACTCTGCTCGAACCGGAAATCGTGAAGCTCGACATGACCCTGGTGCGCGACGTGCACCGCAACTCCACCAAGCAAAAGGTGATTCGCTCCATGACTGCACTCTCGCAGGACATGGGCATGACCGTCGTTGCCGAAGGCGTGGAAACGCCGGAAGAGCGCGATACGCTGATCGATCTCGACTGTGACCTCTTGCAGGGCTTCCTGTTTGCGCGTCCGGGAAAGCCATTCCCGGAGGTCAAATGGTGAAGCAAGTGGGCTTCTATCCGAGCGACAAGCCGGATCCCGTGACGCCGCGCCCCGCCGCCGGCCTCGCTTCTGCGCCGCGCATGCGCCTGGCGTCGATTTCCGAAGATGCTGACGGCAGCGCCTTCACGGAAGAGCGCACGCTCGACATTTCGCTGCGCAGCACGGACTTTGGCGTCGGACCGACGACTCAGCCGCTCTTGCGCGATCGCGCAATGCTGTTGCGCATGGATGGCGTGGGTGCCGGCCAAGTGCTGAGCATCTCTCAAAATCCGTTCACGATGGGTCGGCACGCGACCAATCAGCTGCCAATCGACGATGACAGCATCAGCCGCTTTCACGCGCGCTTCGTGGTCGAAGACGGCAAATACTTCGTCGAAGACTTGGGCTCGCGCAACGGCACGTTCTTGCAAGGCAAGCGCGTCACGCGCGCCGAGATCCGCGACGACGACTGGGTTCAGCTGGGCGCGCGCGTCGCGTTTCGTTTCACGCTCACGGACTCTCGCCAGGAGGGCCTGCTGCGCAAGCTGTACGAGTCGAGCACGCGCGATGCGCTGACCGGCGCCTACAATCGCCGTCATTTCGAGGATCGCCTGCGCGCCGAGATCGCGTTTGCGGTTCGGCATGCCACCGACTGCGCCTTGATCTTGCTCGACATCGACCACTTCAAGCGCGTCAACGATACGTATGGCCATCCGGCCGGAGACGAAGTGCTGCGCCACCTGGGCGGCATCGCCACCCGCGCGCTGCGCACGGAAGACGTATTCGCTCGTTTCGGCGGCGAAGAATTCGCGGTCATTCTGCGCGGCGCGTCGACGCGGGGCGCCGGTAGGCTAGCCGAGCGCTTGCGCGAAGCCCTAAGCCTCCACAACGCCGTCTATGAAGGCCAGCAAATCCCCGTCACTCTGAGCGCCGGCTGCGCGGCCCTGAGCTGCTGTGCAACGCCCGCGCCGGACGAAGTCATCGCCATCGCCGACCGTCGCTTGTACGCGGCGAAGCAGGGTGGGCGTAACCGGGTAGTCGCGAGCGACTGACTCTGCTACGTCAGCTTCCTAAATCCTGGAGGCATAGCGTGGCGATCGATCTCGATTTACTGAAGTCCGAGCGCGACAAGCTCAAAGAAGGCTTGCGTGAGGTCGAAGGCGACTTGCGGAAGCTCGAAGCTCAGCTCAAGGTCTTGCGGCAGCGCGAGATTCAAACCAAACGCGAGATCGAGGCGGTGTCGACGCTGATCGACATCAAGGACTCGCGCGAACCGAAACCGGAGTGAGCAGGGCGGCGCGCGTTCTCAGAGCTTGGTCTTGCCGAGCTCGAGCACGCGCGCAAACTCGGCAGGCGTGGCCGGGATGACCGAGATCCGCGCCTTGCGTACGAGCGCGAACTCGCTCAGCTTCTTGTCGGCCTTCACGGTCGCCAAGCTGACCGGTTCTGCGAGTGCCTTCTTGGGAGCGATCTCCACCACGGACCAATCGCCTTCGGTTGCGGTGGGGTCGGGGTACGCCTCTTTGGCGACGGTCGCGATGCCAACGACCTCTTTGCCTTCGCTCGAGTGATAGAAGAGCACGAGATCGCCCTTCTTCATGGCGCGCAGGTTGTTGCGCGCTTCGAAATTGCGCACGCCGTCCCACACCGCCTTCTTATCGGCGACGAACTGCTGCCAGGAGTATTTGAAGGGTTCGCTCTTCACGAGCCAGTGAGACGCTGCCATGGGGAGGGAGCCTATTCTGCAGCGGCGATGTTTGGCCGGGTGGCTCCCGGTCCGAGTAGCCGCGACAGCTCGTTTTTATCGACGGTTTCGTGCTCGAGCAAGTACTGAACTAGTGCGTCCATTTCGGTGCGGCGCTCGCGCACGAGGCTTTCGGCGCCGAGCTGCGCGGTGTCCAAAATGCGCCGCGTCTCTTCTTCGATCTGGTGCACCGTCGCGTCGCTCGTGCCACCTTCGGTCGCCAGCATCTGACCGAGGAACGGATGCTCGGTGCGGTGCTCGTGATACACGGGCCCAATCGCGTCGCTCATGCCCCAATGAGCCACCATCTTGAACGCGAGCTCGGTCGCGCGTTTCAAGTCGTTCTCGGCGCCGGAAGAGACATCTCCGAGCAGCACTCGCTCTGCCGCGTAGCCGCCCAGCATGACCTGCAACCGGTCGAGCGCTTGCGGTCGCGTGAGCAGGTGCTGCTCGCCTCCCGGCGCTGATTGCGTCACGCCCAGGGCCATGCCGCGCGGGATGATCGTGACGCGCTCGGGTGGCTCAGCATTGGGCGCAAAGTGCGCGACCACGGTGTGCCCCGACTCGTGCACGGCCACGCGTTGCTTCTCGAAGCGATCGAGCTTGGTCTCGCGCGGATCGCCGAGCACGATCTTGTCGAACGCAGCGTGAAAGTCGGCATCCTCGATGGCTTCCGCGCCGCGACGGGTGGCGCACAACGCGGCCTCGTTGACCAAATTGGCCAGATCCGCGCCCGAGAACCCCGGCGTGTTGGCGGCGACGCTCTGTAGGTCCACATCCGCCCCAAGCGGCTTGTCGCGCGTATGCACTCCCAAGATGGCGCGCCGCGCGGCCAGCTCGGGTCGGTCGATCACGACTCGGCGATCGAAGCGCCCAGGACGAAGCAGCGCCGCGTCGAGCACGTCCGGGCGATTCGTGGCCGCCAAAATGATCGTCAAATCATTGCGACTGAAGCCATCCATCTCCGACAAGAGCTGATTCAGCGTCTGTTCGCGTTCGTCGTGCCCACCGCCCATGCCCGTGCCGCGCGACCGGCCCACCGCGTCGATTTCGTCGATGAAAATGATGGCCGGCGCCACTTTGCGCGCCTCTTCGAACAGCTCGCGCACGCGCGATGCGCCGACGCCGACGAACAGCTCGATGAACTCCGAGCCGTTGATGGAAAAGAACGGCACCCCTGCTTCACCCGCGACCGCACGCGCGAGCAGCGTTTTGCCGGTGCCAGGCGGGCCGACCAGGAGTACCCCGCGCGGTACCTTTCCGCCGAGACGCCGAAAGCGGGCTGGCTCTTTCAAAAAGTCGACGATCTCGCGCAGGTCCTGCTTCGGCGTTTTGAGGCCGGCCACGTCGTCGAATTTGACGCTGACCTCGGCTTCCTTCTCGAAGCGGCGTGAACGCCCCTTGAGCATATTTCCAATCGGACCCCCGGGACCCATCATGGTCTGCGCCCGACGCGACAAGAAGATCCACAAGCCCGCGATCAGCAGGAACGGCAAGACCGCGCTCAACAGCTGCACCGCGCGCGGTGGTTCCTCGCTCTGAACCTCGACCTTTACGCCTTTTTCACGCAAGAGCGGCAGCAGATCGCGGTCTTCTTGCCCCGGCACCATGCTGCGGAAAGTGCTGAGTTTGTGCCCTTCCACCTCAGTTGGTGATTTGAACTTACCGAGCACGTTCAGGCCGCGCAGCGTGACCGACTCCACTTTTTGATCTGCCACTTGCTGGTAGAACGAGGTGTAGGCGATGGCAGGTTGTGGGTCCGCATCCGACGCGTAATGACGGTATAAGGCGAACCCCGCGAGCATTAGCCCGAGCATTATCCAGCCGGTGTATCCCGTGCGTTCAGGTGGGGTTGGACTCGGCGGAACCAAGCTCGAACGCGGTTCGGGCGTACGTGCGGGGGGCGGTCGGCTCGCGGCGGGTTTAGGCATCGTTCTTCGGGAGAACGTAGTGACGACAGCGCCCTTTGTCGAAGCCCCAACCTGGGACGCCTCGTTGCAAGCCTGTTTCGCGAAGGTGCCAGCGCAAGGCCGACGAGTCTGACGAGCCTGACGAGACGAGCAAGCGCCACGCCGCCCCACTCGACGTGAGCTCGGAGCCGCGCTACCGTGGCTCTTTTCGCGTTTGAAGAGATTATGACCTCGGCGCCGGCCATTACCGATGAGCAACAGCACCCGCTCATCGGCCAGACTCTGCGAGGAACCTATCGCATCCTTGCGACCCTCGATCAGGGCGGGATGGGCCTGGTGTTCGAAGCCGAGCACACGCGCTTGCGGCGCCGCGTGGCCGTCAAGGTGCTCGCACGTCACCTGACGACTGACGTACAGGCCCTCGCGCGCTTCAACCGCGAAGCCGAGATCATCAGTCAGCTCGAACACCCGCACATCGTTCAGATTCTGGACTTCGACACGACCGAGCAAGGCGACCCGTACATCGTGATGGAGCTGCTCAAGGGTGAGAGCTTGTCCGAACGGCTCGAGCGCGACGGCTGTCTGTCGATCGAAGAATCAGCGCGCATCGCGCACCAAGCCGCGTCGGGTTTGTTTGCGGCTCACCAAGCCTCGATCGTGCATCGCGACTTGAAACCCGCGAACATCTTTCTGACCAACTTGCCCGGACAGGGCCGGGTGGTGAAGTTGCTCGACTTCGGCATCTCCAAACGCGCTGGCGGCGGCCGCACGTTGACCGGTGAGTTCGACGTGCTTGGCACCCCGGACTACATGGCGCCCGAGCAAGCACTCGGCAAGACAGCGAACGTCGATCCGCGCGGCGATCAATATGCCCTGGCAGTGATTGCCTTCGAAATGCTCTCCGGTCAGACGCCCTTCTCTGGCAATGACCTGATGGAAGTGCTGCAGAAGGTGGTATCCGCATCGGCGCCGCCAATCGAGCGCTTCGCGCCACACGTATCGCCGCTCGTCAGCGCAGTATTGAAGCGCGGACTCGAGAAAGACCCCGCTTCGCGCTACCCCAGCGTGTTGGACTTCGCGTTGGCGTTCTCGTCCGCGTGCGAAAACTCCGTGCCCACGCCGGCTTCGGTAGCGCTGGGCAGCGCGCGCACCGTGCCCGCTTCGGCTACGACCAGCCCCGCTCCGCCCTCCTCCGCGACCGTTCTGCCCGTAGGTGCGCGATTGCAAACCGGCCCGCAGAAAAAGCGCTCCCCGAGCAGCCGCTTCGCCAACGCCTCCACGCTGGTAAACACCGCCAGTCTGCAAGACATCCCAGAAGCGCTGGAACGCGCGCGCCAAGCACTCGGCCTCGGTGATCTCAACCTTGCCGTCTCCTACGCCGAATCCGCGATCCGCCTGGCCGAAAGCTTCGACACCAGCGAAGCGCGCCTGCTAGTCGACACCGAAGCGATGCTCATCGATCACATCTTCGAGACTCGCATCGGTTCACTGCAACAGCGACTCACCGTCGTCATTGCGCCGTCGAACATGGACTCGCGCGTCTCCCCCGAGCAAGCCTTCCTCCTCTCGCGCCTGGACGGCGGAGCCAGCGTCGAAGAAGTCCTCGACCTCTCCCCCCTCTCGCGCCGCGACACCCTGCGCCAACTCCTAGCGCTGATGCGCGACGGCCTAGTCGCCGTCGGCGAAGGCCGCCCAAGCGACAAACTCAAGCCCGAGTGAGCGTGCCATCAGGAACAGGACGCTTCTGTTGTTGATGGTCAATACGCTCGACCACCTCTGTTTCGCAAAGTCGTGCCCGGAACCTCCGACGTTGAGCGTGGGCTGTGCGTGCCCGGAACCTCCGACGTTGAGCGTGGGCTGTGCGTGTCCCGAACTCCCAACGTTGAGCGTGGGCTGTGCTTGATCCGGCAGGCGACGCACCAAATCGCGCACATTCGGCCGTGGAAAACGCTCCGCGAGCAACGTCTCGACCTGCCGCGCACTTCGGTGCGTGCATAATTCGAACAACTCCGCCGCGTTCTCGGTCGTCAGATACTTCTTGAGCAAACTCAGCGCTGAAGCATGCAACGTGCCGCTCGCCACCAACGCGAATGCCTTCGGATGAGTGCGACAACCTCGTGCCGCCGCGATATGCCGACCCGCCGTAGACTCGCACAACTTCAGCTTCTCCACGCAATACTCGAACAATGACGAGTATCCGAGATCGAGAAACAACCGTCGCTCGTCGAGCTCCGCCAAGTACGCCACCCCTTAACTGCTCTGTGAAAATGTCACCCCAGTTGCTCGTCTCTGTCGTTGTTCTTGTTGCTGCTTGTTGAAGGCTTTGGCCGTGAGCCGCTGGCCCACGCGATGCACTCTTCGCCGTAGAAGACGCGGTAGTCGCCAGAAAGCAGGTGTTTGATAACGACCTCTTTTCCCGCGTAGCTTGCGTACGACGCCCCGGGCCGTTTCGGAATATCGATGACGTGACCGTCGAGACGGACAGTGTGGTTCTTGTAGACCTTCCTCACGTAGTGCAGTGCGCTGCACGACTCGAACAGCTCGACGCGAGAGTGGGTTTGCGGGGAGGGTGCGGAGAGCGTGGCTGCTGGGGCGGGGGTACAGGCGACGCTCGCTCTCCAATGTCGTTGCAGCGCAGAAAACGGCTGGACTTCGGCGTCCGTGCCAAACCCCAGCAAAGCAGGGGGCGGGCTTGACGGGGGGCGCGGCTGCACTAAGAGACGATTGCTTATTTCGCTATTGGAGCTCTTTAGATGTCTCGGCTTTTGCACGGCGCCCGCGTAACTACGAAGGCTGCGGTGCGTGAGGCTGACTCCGAGCGTCTGCTCACTGCACCGTTCGTGATGGTGCTGTGCTTGCAGTTTTGCTTTGGGCTGTCGTATTCGACGTTTTTTCTGCTGCCTAAGTTTTTGGCGCGGCAGTTTCATGCCAATGCGGATGCGATCGGCGCGGTGGCTGCGACGGCGCTTTTGGCGAGCGTGCTCGCTACGCCGTGGACGGGCGCTTGGCTCGATCGGGGCGCAAGGCGTCCGTTCATCGGCTATGGCGCGTTGGTGAATGGCCTGAGCGGCTGCGCATTTGCGCTGCTCCACGACGTTTCTTGGCCGATTTTTGCGCTGCGCGTCGTGCACGGTGTGTCCTATGGGCTCGTGTTCAACGGCATCGTGACGCTCGCGGCGGATCTCGCGCCGCCGAAGAAGCTGGGCCAAGCCATCGGGCTGTGCGGTGCTGCGAGCATCGTTTCGAACGCGGTCGCGCCCACGATTGCCGAGCCCATTGCGGACCACCACGGTTGGAGTTGGGTGTTTCTCATGGCGGGCGGCGCGGCGTTGTTCACGTCGTTGCTCTCGCTCGTGATCCGCGAACCCGTGCACGCGACAACACCGCTCGCCGACGCAGAGCTCGCAGACTCTCCGAGTGCGTTTGCGTTGATGCGTGAACCGCAGCGCATTGGCGCGTTCATCTGCAGTGCGGCGAACGGCGCGGCGTTCGGCGCAATGTTCACGTTCACGCAGCCGTTCGCGCTCTCACTCGGCGCAAGCGTCGTGAGCAGGTTCTTTCTCGGCTACACCTTGGTGGCGCTCGCGATCCGTCTCTTTCTCGGCGGAGCTGCGGATGCTTGGGGGCGCCGGCGTGTTGCGCTAGCAGCATTGGTTTTCTACGGCTTCGTGGTGGCACTCACCAGCCAACTACGCCCGCATCTGTTGTTTGCGGCTGGCGCGGGGTTGGGCTTCGCGCATGGGTTGCTTTACCCGTCGCTCAATGCGCTGGCGGCAGAAGGCGTTCCGCGCGCGCGTCGCGGGGCGGTGATGAGCTACTTTTTTGGCTGTTTTGGTGCGGGTTCGGCGCTGTGGGTGTTGGGGCAGGGCGTGGTCGCGAAGGCCTACGGTTATCCGGTGGTGTTTCTCGCTACCGGCCTGCTCGTTTGGTCTGCGATTGCCTTCGTGCCCAAGAAAGCACTAGGGCTATCCGCGTGACACTCAAGCGGCGCCTCCTGCTCACGGTCTTTACGACTAGCTTTTCCGGCACGCTGCTGCAGCGCGGCGCTTATTTCTACACGCACCAGGTGCTCGGCTTTTCGCAGGCGCAAAACCTGTGGCTCGCGCTCTTGATTGGCATCACCTACGTGGTCGGTGCCAGCGCGAGCCACCCGCTCAGCGCGCGCTTCGGCGAACGTCGCACATTGCTCAGCGTGTTGCTCTCGCTGATCAGCATTCATGTGTTGATCGCTTCCGTGCCCTCAGCGCCGCTGTTGGTCGTCGCGCTGGCGTCGATCGGCCTGCTCCAGGGGGCGATGTGGCCGATCTTCGAGAGCTACATGAGCGCGGGGGAAACGCCGCGCAACCTCGGGCGCATCCTCAGTCGCTACAACATGACCTGGGCGTTGTCGGTGCCGCTTTCGTTGGCACTCGCTGGCGTGATCATCGCCTCTGGTTCGCCGCGCCTGCTGTTCGTTGCTGCCGCAGCCTTATTTAGCTTGGTTGCGAATTCGTGCCGCGCGTTCCCGGCGCAGCCCGCGCACCTCGAGGCGGACCACGTCGAGCGTCCCGACGCTGCAGCCCTGAATAGCTATCGTCCGCTGCTCACCGCCTCACGCTTGGCGATGCTGCTCAGCTACGCGCTGATGTACGTGCTCGCGCCGCTGATGCCCGAGATCATGAAAGGCGTCGGCTTGGACACGGCAAGCGCCGCGCGCGCTGCGAGCTTGCTCGATGTCGCGCGTCTCGCGTGCTTCATTGGGCTGTTTGCGTGGAGCGGTTGGCATAGCCGCAAGCTGCCCATCTTTCTCGCCATCGCGGCGCTGCCCGTGGGCTTCGCGCTAGTCTTGCTCAGCTCCACGCTCGTGCCGGTCGTGATCGGTGAAGTGCTGTTCGGCGCGGCCGCGGGTTTGCTCTACACGGCCGCGCTGTACTATGCGCAAGTCGTGCAGAACGCCTCGGTCGACGCAGGCGGCGCGCACGAAGCGCTGATCGGTCTCGGCTATGCGCTCGGTCCTGGCGCAGGGCTGATCGGTACCGCACTCGCGCACGGCGCGGGACCGGGCAGCGCGGGCTACGCGGAAGGCATGTCGACAGCCACGTTGCCCCTGGTCGCAATCTGCTCCTGCGCCGCGCTCTGGCAGCTACTCCGCCGTCGCCCCGAGCCGCCGCCGCCACGTGAGAGTCGTCACGTTGGGGATGGGGACGACAGCGCTGCTATTTAGGGCTAGCGCCATTCGAATACTGAACGTATGATCCGTAACTCCCCGATGAGTTACATATCTCCCTCCGTTCAAGCTGTCATCGACCTATTTCAGGGCCCCCTCGCCGAGGTGCGCTTCGCTGATGTGGACGTTTCGACCCTGGCCAACTTGGCGCGTGCGGCCGAGGCGGCTGCGGAAGAACTCGCTCAGCATGAAGCGCGCGTGAGCGAGCTCAAGCAAGTCTTGGCGGATCGGCAGGAGGCATTGCTGCTGCTCGCGCAACGCGGCTTGGCCTACGCCCGCGTTTACGCTGAAGCGGATGAAGCGCTCACCGAGCAGCTGTCGCGCATCAATCTGCCGAAGCCAGCCAAGCCCCGCAAACCGAGTTTGAAATCAGCGAGCGCCGAGCCCGCCGTCACGGAAGTGAGCTCCACGTCCGGATCGGACGCCCCCGCCGAACCGAGTGCGGAACATCCTCTCGTCGCCAAGCCCGCCCTCGACGAGTCCATGGCTGACGAACCCGCGCGTGACGAGAGCACTGCGGATGAGCCGGCCGCCGCTCCGGCGAAGTCGTCTTCGAAAGGCAAACGCCGCGCAAGCGCTTCTCGGGATGAGGCGCAAACCGGCGCGGAGTGAGTGGTGCAGCGGCGCCCGTTACTCGAGCGCCGCTTTCGACTCAGAATTGTCCTGATAGAAACAACTGCGAGCCGCTCGCGCCCACCTGAAGGCGATCTTTACGAGCGGCTTTCGGCGCGGGCTCACTGCTCGAGCCGCCGCTAGTGACCGCGAAATACACGGTCGTGATCGCGCCGACCACCGCTGCACCCGTGAAGACATCGGTCAAGAGCGCGCTGGTTTTGAGCGAGCTCCGCGCGTCGTCGACGGCTTGCGGATTAGCCGGATAGCGGTTGAGTTCGTCATCGAGCTTCTGATTGCGATTCAGACTCACGACGCCGAACGTCACCGCTGCGCCCGTGAATAGGCCAGTCGCCACCGCGCTGACCCAAAACGGCGCCGAGAGCCCATGGGACTGCTCGCTCTTGGGCTCGCTCGTTGTCTTGGACACGCCAGCAGCTGCCGCAGGCGCGCGAGCGTCGACCGGTTCCAAATTGAGCGTCAGCTTCAGCGGCTGTGCGCCAGCGATGGTCACGCTCTTCGTCACGCTCTGATAGCCGGACTTGGAGAGCACGACCTGACGCACACCGGAATTGACCTGGACCGGGCCGGCGAGAGGCAGAGTGCCCGCTTCGACACCATCAACCGTGAGCTGTGCACCCGAGACGTTGCTCTCGATGCTCAAGTCCGCGACTCGGCCGCGCAGTGATTGCATGTCGCGCTCGACCTGTGCGCGACGGTCCGCCTCGATTTCGCTGCCACCCTGTTGTAGGTATTGCCCGAACAGATTGAGCGCGGCTACCGAGTCATGTCGTTCGACCTGAACCTGCGCCAAGTTGTACAGGATGCGGTAATTGGGCGCGATCTCGTACGCGCGCTTGAACTCAGCGAGAGCGGCATCGAAGCTGCCTTCGCGATAGAGTGTGACGCCGCGCTGAAAGCGCTCGCGAGCCTCGGTGGTGGCGCTCGCGCTCGATGCCGAGGACGCGGGTTCAGCAGCGGAGACGAGCGCGCTGCTGCTGGTGATCGCAAGCAAGACTAGCAGTCGTAATCGGGTGCTCATTGGGCGTACGGATCTCTTTCGTCGAGCGGGCGAGCGGTGGCAGTGGATCGAGTTGGCTTCAGGTCGACGCCGGGCTCCGCGCTTGCGGGGGCCTTGCCGGGCTTGGCGGGCGCGGCCAACGGCGCGACAGGCGCTGGCTCTTTGGCGAGCGGAACCGCAATTGGGGCAGGGGAAACAGCGACAGGAGCGGCGGGCACGGTGCCGGTTTTGAGCGCCGCAGCGAATGCATCCGCGCGCACGCCGCGCACCGCGCGTGGCTTCGGCGCGGCACTCGGAAGCTCACTCGGCGACGGCGTTTGCGCGCTCGGATTCGATTCAACCGCAGGCAATTGAGCTTGGGCTCGAGCGGCCGGCACGCTCTCCGCCGGACGCGCAGCGCCCAAAGCCGTGCTCAATTCAGGCGCAGAAGCGGCGGTGGGCTTCGAGGTTTGCGAAAACCACAGGCCACCCGCGGCGAACGCGGCGGCACACAAGCCGACGGTCGCCAACTGACGCACGCGATTGGTCGGCGCGCGCGGCGCTGCAGTGACTCCGATATTGTGCGGCGCCTCACTGCCGGGCGGGTTCTGACTCATGCGCACGGAGAGCGGCTCCGGTGCCATGCTGTGACGGATCGAGCCGACCTGCTCGTCGATCGCGCGGCGAACCTGCGCGAGCTCACCGCCGAAATAGCCCGTGACGAGCGCTTTCAACGCGCGCCCGGTGTTGGTCGCTCCGCGATCGACCAAGTACTTTCGCAGATCGAGCTCGAACGCGCGCGCGGTTTGGTAACGCTCCCCGGGATCGCGCGCCAAAGCTCGGCGCACGATGCGCGCGAGCGGCAGCGGCACACCCGGCAACGTCTCCGCGATGTCGACCTCCACGGTTTGTGCGCCCGGGCGCGTGCCCGCCATGGCGGTCTCGCTCAGTGGTCGACGCTTACCGGCGAGCGCTTCCCACAGCATGACGCCGACGGAGTAGATATCCGCGCGGCCGTCCGCCTTGGTGCCCATGCACTGTTCGGGGGAAGCGTAACCGAGCTTGCCTTTGATGATTCCGTGTTGAGTCTCGGCGATCGAGCCCTGAACTTTGGCAATGCCGAAGTCGAGCAGCTTCACTTCACCGCGAATCGTTACCAAGATGTTCGAGGGACTCACGTCACGGTGAACGATGTCGAGCGGCGAGCCGCCGAAGTCTTGCAACTCGTGTGCGTAGTGCAGCCCTGCCAAAATCTCGCACAACACCCAGAGGTGAGTCTCGAGAGGGAACGTCTCGCGGCCCACTCGACGAATCAGCTGACCGAGAGTCTTGCCCTCCAAGAACTCCATCACGATATAGAATTCGGATCCGGTCGAGGAGGACTCGTAAGTGTGAATTACGTTGGGGTGATTCAGTAATACGGCAATCCGAGACTCGTCAGCAAACATGGCGACGAAGTGCTCGTCACTCGTGAACTGCTCGCGCAGCAACTTGATGACGACCAGCTTGTTGGCGATCGGCCCGCGCTGAACCGCGACGTACACGCGCGCCATGCCGCCTTCACCAAGCGGTGCGATCAATTCATAGCGACCCAAGTGCCGAGGGGGAGAGTATGTTTCGAGACTGTTTGCGAGCATTCTTCTCTACCTGGATCGGTTGCCGCGAAGCCGCGCGGCGGACCGATTATAGGGAATTCGGCGTGACGGCGCTGTAGCTGACGTACCCGGCTCGTACCAAAACGCTAATCTTGCTCACCTTGTGGCCACTCGGACCGCCGAGCAGCGCAGACACGGTGGCCACCCCGGCCGGCACGTTGACGAGGCCGCCGTAACCCGTGTCGTCCGTGATCGAGACGGTAGTGGTCGGATAGCCACCGACCAAATAAAAGATGAAGGTCTTTGGGTCGGGCGTACCGCCGATCGAGAAATTGAGACCGGCCGCCGCGGTACCCGTGCAATCGAAGGCAGTGAGAAGCACGATGCCGCTCGTGTCCTTAGCCCAGGGATTGCCACCCGCTTGCAGGACGATGCTCGAGGCCGCGAAGGGGCTCGCCAACGGAACCATCGGCAGCTCCAAATCACCCGAGGCTGGCGGAGTCAGAAAGTACATGGAGGGTGCGATCTTCGGGCTGGTCAATTGGACGAAGCCGTCGAAACCCTTTTCGACTTGCAGCGTGATCATCCCGGTCTCGTCTGAAGTCGCCATGGCGCCGACGGGGTTCTCGCACTCCACGTCGAGGTTTCGGCAAAGCAGCCCATTCACGCCGGGCAGCACCTTCGTCGAGTCGATGGCATCCGTGAGGTGCATCGTCACCTTGTAGCCGGTGCTGTTGGCCGGCAGTACCGCGTTGCAAGCCCAGCGTGGGTTCTGCGGGTTCAAGGGATCGGACAGATCGCCCGACGCGCCTGCTGAGCCGCCGCCACCCACGCATAGGCCGGCGGTGCAGACCGAACCGGCCAACTTCGCGCAATCCGCGTTGGTCGAACATTGGGCGCGATTCGCGTCGACGATGACACTGCAACCGGCCAACCACGAAACGAGCCCCCAAGCTGTCAAGATTGGCAGTCCGCGCGCGAGGCGCCGAGACTGTGGAACCGGATCCATTAAGCGAGTCATGTTCGTATTCAATCCCAAAATCCTAATTTAGGCCCAATCCGCTGACTCGATGCAAGCGGACTCATCGCGAGCGGCGCGCTCTTCACTCCGAGCGCACGCAGCGGTCGAGCGTTCAGGAACCCAATCACAAGCAAGCAGACATTGGTTCCTACACCCGCAAGTGAACACCCGGCGATGCTATCACCATCACGTGTCAGGGTTGCGACGCAATTGGTTTCCGCCTATTTCGCCTACATTGGTGAGGGTCCGGAGCCAGGCCGGTTGAGCGGCGAAATTTTTGCGGAATCACGCGGGCCGCGCGGGACGAGGTTTTTTTCGGCCGGGATTCACTTCGGTAAGTGAGCGGAGGGCTACTCGGCGGGGTGAACCGGTTGGGAAGCCAATGGCGACTAACGAACTCAGA
>DASQCO010000151.1:0-154861 GCA_035634635.1 Polyangiaceae bacterium | reverse complement strand
ACTCGCGACACAGGTCACTCAGCTTCTCGCCCTGACCGAGCCGAACCATTATTTCCATTCGAAGATCCACGGGGTTTCTCGCATTCCAGGGCACAGGGGCCCTCCTGCCCCGTGCCCTGAAGGGTGTCACCCATGTGCCCGTCTACTTCGTCACCCATGTACCCGGTCTGCACCAATTCAGGGCGTTGCAATGAGGTTCCGTGTCGGACGCGACGTGCAGCGCACTTGGCGGCTTGGCGACTTGGCGGTTTTCCCCTCTCTCTCTCCTCGTCCGTGACGCCGAAGGCTGCGCCGTGATGGGACGTGTCGAGTGACCATTAATAAAAAGATCGAGTTCCGCGCTCGAGCGTCGCCTGCCGCGCTAGTCGGCGTCTGCGGAGCTGAAGGTGAGGGTGACGCCGAGGGCACTCGCGAGCTCTGAGCGCAGCGCGATTTCGAGCGTCTTGAGCTTGGCGAGCAGGGCATCGAGCTGCGAGCGATCGCTCAGCGCCACGGCCTCGAGGGGCTGACCAAATTCGTGAATCGAGGCAACTGCGGCGGCAAAATCGCCGCGCACGCGCTCGTGCACGCCGGGCGCGACGGCAGCGACGAGCGCGCCGAGTCCAGGGCCGCGCTCACCGTCGTACAGGTGGGCCGTGACGTCCATGACTGCGGCGCCGAGTTTGTGCGAAATCCCGCTCGGCCCGCCCTCGATATCGATCGCGCGAGAGCGCTTGGTCGAAGCGATCCAAACGATCGTTGCGAGTCGATTGGCAACGAAGTGCTCGACGTTGCCGACGGTGAGGCCAACCAGGCGGTTGATGGCATCTTGCCCCTCGGCAGCGAGTCGCGCCGCGACCGGTGTTGCTGCGAGCTCTTTGGCTGCTGCATCCGCACGCCGCGACACACTGCCGGCGAAGGCGACGAGCAGCTGTCGCAGTCGCACTCCCTCCGCCGTGTCGACCGCGAACGGCGAACCGCTAAGCTCCGGAAAAAGCAGGTATTCCAGCGCATACAGGCTGCGCACGTCGGCGCCGAGCTGGTCGATGTCCTCGACGTTGATGGAGGCGTCGCTTCGCACCAAATCATCGATCGCGCGCGGTCGCGGAGGCCAGAAAGCAGCGCGCACCAATTCGCTACTCGCGGCGAGCGTTTGATCGCGGAACGCATTGGCACGCTTGAAGCGCACGGCCGTGTCGATCCACGCGCTGCGCGCTTGAGCGGCAGTCTGCGCCGATGGGGTTGCGCTCAATTGCGAGACAGCCGTATGCAGGGTGTGGCTTGCCTCGACGGCGCCGGCGATGCCCGGTGAAAGCAGATTGTCGACCAGGCTGCGGAGCACGAGCTCCTTCTTCGGCGGTCGATGGCAGCCGCTCACGAGCGCCAGCGGGGTCGCGAGTGCCGCGGTGAGGAAGTGACGGCGCATCATGGGCGGGCTGTTCGTAGGCGCGCGCCGGCGACGAATTGGTGCCAAGATAGCAACAAGTCGGCGCCGGCGAGGGTGTCAGAACGCGCGTTCCGTGGGTTTACGCGCGGTTCAGTGCCAAGTGATGTCTTGGGTGTCGCGAACGGTGGTCGGGTACGTCGCTGCCGGCGCGGCTGCCCAATAGCCCGCCGTCGGAATGTCGCGGCCCATGCTCTTCACCACGATCGGCCCGTTTGCGGACACGTTTACCACCGTGAAGCCGTAATACGCCGGGATGCCCGCTGAACCGTCGGCGACCGTCGCCTCCAGTGCGCTGCCGCCATTGCCCGCGATGATCTGCCAGGTGTGGTTGGTCGGTTGGAACTTGGTCCACAGGTGGTTGTGCGCCGAAAACAACGCCTCGGCCTGATTCGACTCCAAGGCGCTCCACAGTTGATCGCGGAGCCCCAAGTACAGCGTCGCGGGTTGTGCGCCCTTACCGAGGAGTGAATCCGTCGGCGCACCGGACCAGCCATAGGCCGGCTTGTGGCTGATGGCGACGATGTGCTTCGCACCCGCGGCGCGAGCTGCGGCCACGTCGCCCGTCAGCCATTGCGTCGGCACGGTCCAGTCGCGACCTTGAGGATCGGTGTCGAGCAGGACGAAGTGCGTGCCCTTCCAATCGAACGAATAAGACAGTTTCGATTGATCCGTCGCTAGCCCGTCCGCACCGCCCGCGGGCGCCCCGTTGGCACCGATGATGTACGGAGCCATGATTTCGAGCCACGCCTGCTCGGCGGCCGCGGTGGTCACTTTGCTGGCGTTCTGCGTCTCGTGATTGCCAGGGATCGCGACCAGCTTGACGCTCGTGCCGTAGAGCGGTGAGGCTTTGTACAGGTCGACCCAGGCATTGAGCTGCGTGCGCAACGCGGCGTTGTCGTTCGTGTAGCCCATCACCAGATCGCCGGCCATGAAGAAGTAATCGGGGAGCGGGTTCATGGCAGCGACTTCCGCGAATGTGCGCTTGAGTTGCGGCGCATTCGCTGTGCTCGGGAAATCGTCGGGCGCCATGGCCGAGGTCACGGCCGCGGGATCGACGCGGTTACAACCAACGACAACGAAGCTGAAGTCGTTCGGCCCGCGCGTGCAGGTCACCGTGGTGGTTTGCGTCGCCGCGCAGTCCGGAGTCGTGTCGCCGTCGGAAACGGCGAGTGTGATCGTGGCGTCGCCCGGTTCGGTGCACTTGAACGTCGGGTTCGCGCTCGTCGAGCTGCTCAGTGTGCCGGCGCTCGCGGTCCACTTGTAGCTGAGGGCTGCCGGCGAAGCATCGCTGTCGTGGGCTGCGCTCGAGAGCGCAATCGTGCCGCCGACCAGGACTTCGGCAGGCGAAGCGCCCAGGCTATCGATCACGGGGCACGAGTTGAGTGTGCCATTGATGGCTACGCTGCCCGTGCGACCCGCTTCATGGCACGTCATCTGAACCGTCAGGGTCTTGGATTGCCCCGCAGTGATAGTCGTCTGCGCCGAACCGCTGCAGCTCACGCTGTTGTCCGTCGAGGTGCCACTCAGCGTGACCGAGTACGGGCCGCCCGCGGGCAAGGTGAGCAACGTCGAAATCGTCGTGCTGTTGCTGACATTGATCGTGCCAGTCGAGGTGTAGTTCGCCGGGCCCACGATGGTGTAGGTCACGCTATTCAGGATCGAGTTGCCGGCCATCGCCAAAGCGAAGCCGAGGGATCCCGAATTGCCTTCGTCGACCGCGCCGCTCGAAGCGCTCGAAGGGTCCGAGCCGCAACCCACGATCAAGAATGAGCTACTGCCGGCAATGCAGGTGACGAGAGCGAGCGCTGATTTCGCGATACGGTTCATTTTTAGATTTTTCTTTTGAAGGGTTCGCGGCAACTGGAGAGCGTGTTAACGCGCGTTGATGTCGCGTTGATTCGCGAGCGACTTAGCAATCGGCGCGCCAGTGGTGCCTCCGCTGATACGCGCACGATTCCAGCCAAAAATGGCTGCGCGAGCAGAGTGCTCGTACCTGGCGTTCGAGCCTGATCTCCGAATTTCGAAGATTCGATGACCGATTTTCGAATTTGGTGTCGCCGCGCGAGTGCGGCAGCGCTCGGTTGCCGAGAGCTAGATCCCGTAGTCTTTGCCTGCCGGCAGCGCTCCGCCCGGCGCGACGCGAATCGACGGCGGGCGGGCTGAAGGTGCGGCGGGACGCTCGGCGTTCGGGGTCACGTCTGCGGCGTGCACAGCGGTATTGCTCGGCGATTCCGCGCCGGTCGGGTTGGGCGCGTTTGCCGAGGTGACGACTGGTGGCGTCTGAGCGCGCTTCGGCGCGGAAATGGAGGCTCCGCTCTCCACGCCTGCTGAGACGCCGCGCGGCACCCCCGTTCGGGCCGACGCGGTCGAGTGCCGCACAGCTTGGTCGCTCACAATCTTGATCGCCGCCGTGACGCCCGCGATCAGAGCGAACGCTACTGCGAGCGTCGATAGCGCCCGCTTTCGTAACGCACTGCGAGCCGTTTCCGGCGGAGGTTCGGTCGTTGTCGGCGGAATCGACGTGATCGTTGGAGGATGAAGAAACGACATCTGCGTGGGCACAGGCGTCGCAGAAATCACCTCGGTCGCCCGCGGCGGGGCTATGGGGGGTGCTTCGGCGGGCGCGACTTGCACGTCCTCGAACTCCAGCAACGGCGGCGCCGGGATGGTCAGATTGGGAAGTGAGTCAGGAGGAAAGGGAGCGAACGGCAGCGGGGGCGGGAAAGATTGTCGGGCCGCACGGAGGTTCGGCAACGGCGGCGGCGATGAACGCCGTAGCGCGGGCAGCGGCGGCGGCGATGAACGCCGTGGCGCCGGCAGCGGCGGCGGAGAGAGGCGAGGCGGCGGGTACGAAGCGGGCGCTGGTGGAGGCGTGAACGAACGCGGTACCGCTGACGATGACGGCGGAGGCGGCGAAGCTGACAGGCGCGCTGGCGAGTACGAAGCGGGCACAGGCGTCGACCCTAGCGGCGGTGGCGCAGATGGCTGCGGCGCGGATGGCTGCGGCGCGGATGGCGGCGGCGCCGAAGGCGGCGCAGCGACGGGCGAACGCGGCTCGTCGCCGAGGATCGGCAGCGGGACGTGCGCCATCCGCAGCGTCACGTTCATCTTCAGCGTTGCATGACGTTGAGGAGCTGCTTCGGCAATCGGCGCCGGCCCTAGCGATGCCGCAGGGAGCATCCTAAAAGTTGCACCAGGGTTTGCGATGGGCAGCTCGCGCGAAACCGACACCGGGCTTCGTGAGCTCGGTTCGGAGATCGGCGGCAAGCACGGCGTGGTGCTGAAGTTCGAAGCGAAGAAGGCGGCGATCTCGTCGTGACTGGCGAAGCGGTCTTGCGCGAGTCGCAGGATGACTTCAGAGAATTCCGCGCAGTCGGCGAAGCGCTTCTGTTGGTTGATCGAGAGGGCGCGCTCGACTTCGGCCTTGAGCGGCGTGGCCCAGTCCAGCTGCGGCGGCAAAGACGGCACACGTATTTTTCGGCTCAATAATCGTTCGGCGACCACCTCGGGGCGATCGCCGTCAATCAGGCGTCGTCCAGCCAAGGCTTCCCAGAGCAAGACTCCTGCGCTGAACACGTCCGCGCGCAAGCCGACTTTCTCAGCGATCAGCCGCTCCGGTGACAAGAAGCCGAGGGTGGAACGGGGAGGTGTCACGAACTCGGACACATAGTGCCGCGTGGTAAGCGGAACGAGTCGACACACGCCGAGTGGATCGACCCGAAACTGCAGCGGTGTGAATTCACCGTGTGCAAAGGGGGCGCCGTTTTCGGTAGTGGTCTCGTTCAGCGCGCTGAGTCCGCACATGGCATCGAGTAGCAAACCCAACGCACGACCCAGGCCGTAGCCTGCAAAGCCTCGACTCGTGGGTAGCTCGAACCAACCGGCGGCCGCTGGATCGATCGAATAGCCGACTCCGTTGGCTTGCATCGGGACGAGTCGCGTATGCACGCGCGATAGCCGAATCTGTGCGGCATACGGATCGCGCATTTCCGATCGCGGAGCTTTCGCCGATCTCTCGCTGGGAAAGAGGGGTGCCATCAGACCTCGACCATTGGCGCGGGGCACAATAGACCATGAGCAATTCGAAGGGATTAATTGCACGTGGCAAGTTGGTGATGAGGCACCGCTTGGATTGCGAGGAAGAGACGCTTTCGCGAGCGCCCTGAGACGAATCTGTGTCAGGTCTCGATTGCGAGACAGTGCGCCTCGGTTCGTGGCGCGACGCCTCACGCGGCGACGCGCGATCTTTTTGCGCTCCCGTTTGCTGAGCGGGCAACGCACGCGGCGCTTGCCGAAGTCGCTTCATGGCGTGACCGAGACTCCGTTTACCGACTGGAGCAGGTGGCGAGGTTTGGGCGCAAGGTGACCTGGCGCGCCCTTTGCTTGGGGGCGAAGCATGAAAGCTACCGCTCTACTCAAGGAACAGCATCGGACTGTCGAGGCGCTCTTCGCCAAGATCGAAGCCGGTGAACCCGAGGCGTTGAAGGATTTGGCCAGCGCTCTCGCCGCACACATGACGATCGAGCACGAGTTGTTTTACCCGGAATCCCGGGAGATTGATGAGGACGCGATCGGTGAAGCATTCGAAGAACATGCCATCGCGGAGCTTGCGCTCAAGCGCGCGCTGGCTTGCGATCCGGAGGATGAAACCTTCGACGCGAAGGTGACGGTACTCAAAGAGCTGATCGAACATCACGTCGAGGAAGAAGAAGGTGAGCTGTTTCCCGAGGTCGAGTCAAAACTCGGCGCTGCCCGGCTCGAGGCGCTTGGCGAGAAGATGGAGCAGCGCTTCGAGCAGGTTCTGAAGAAAGGCTATGCCGCGACCCTGCCGAAGAACATGGAGGATACCGCGGCAGATCGGGCGCAGCAGCAAGCCGCGGACTAGCACTGAGAGGCGGGACGGGCTGGGCGGCGCTCGAACTTGGGTTCACGACCGCCGCCCGTAACGCAGCGCAGGCTGGGTAGGATCTTGAATCATCGCGAGGCTATCGAGTGCGATGTGCCGGCTGTGCTCGATGCGCTGGCGAGCTCCCGCGGCGCGATCGAGCTCAACGCGGATCCGCACCGTTTGGACTTGCCCCCGGAGTGGATCCCAGCGGCGCGTCAATGGTGCGGAGGCTCCGCCGTTCTATCAGAAGCGAGCGCCGGAAAAGCGCCCGGCTTGGCTCGCCACTTGGGTTCGAAGATCCAAGAATCACCCGCCGGCAAAGCGCTCACCCGCTTGGCCAACATCGGGAGCAACGGAGGCGCCACCAGGAGTTGCATCGAGCAATCTACGCCGTGTTTTGCGGCTCGTGCGCCGTACATTTCCGCCGCAGCGAGACCTCGGTTTCAGGTACAATCCGGCATGACCGAAGAGTTAGTCAGCGAAGCGCGCGAGCTCCGCGAGCAATTGCTCGAACAAGGGGAGCGGCTCAGACTCGCGTTGCAGGCGGCTAATCTCGGGACCTGGGAGCATGTGCCGGGCAGCCATGCGCTGCATTGGGACGCCCGCGCCAAGGCAATCTTTGGGCTCGGGGTGGACGACACGTTGGACTTCGAGGCCTACATCGCAGCCATTCATCCCAATGACCTGCCGAGCGTCTACGCCGGGATCGGTAAGGCCACCGATCCCCGAGGCAACGGGCAATGCACGCTCGAGTATCGGATTACCACGCGCGACGGTCGCGAACGTTGGGTCGAGGCTCATGGTCGTTGCGTGTTCGCGGACGGCGTCCCGCAACGCATCAATGGCACTCTGCTCGATATCACCGAACGCAAGCGTGCCGAGGAAACCGTGCGCGAGACCGTTCGGCGCAAGGATGAGTTCTTGGCCGTTTTGGGGCATGAGCTCAGAAATCCGCTGGCGCCCATCCGCACAGCGTTGGATCTCATGGCCGCGAGCTATCCGGAGTTTGCGGTCCGTGAACGGGAGGTGATCGACCGTCAACTCCGCCACGTGACGCGACTCGTGGACGATCTGCTGGACCTGGCGCGAGTCACGAGCGGTTCACTCAATTTGAAGCGAGAGCCGACGGATCTGGCCTTGGCCGTGCAACGAGCCGTCGAGATCGCGAGCCCGCTGTTCGAGGCGAAGCGACACCGCTTGGCGTTGAGCGTGCCACCCGCAGTCAAGGTGTTGATCGACCCAGTCCGTTTTTCTCAAATCGTGGCCAACCTGCTCGCCAACGCCGCCAAATTCACTCCGGAGGGTGGTCAGGTGAACGTGAGCGCCCAGGCCCGAGGCTCACAAGTGATGCTCGAAGTCGAAGACAACGGGGTGGGTATCGAGGCCGACCAACTGGAGCGCATTTTCGAGCCATTCGTGCAGGCGCCGAGCGCGGACCGGCCGTCGAACGGTGGGCTCGGCCTAGGGTTATCGCTGGTCCGAGATCTGGTGCGTTTACACGGCGGGCAAGTCGAGGCGTTTAGTGCAGGTCCTGGCCAGGGCAGTCGTTTCTCGATCAGCGTGCCGGTCGCTTTCGATGCACCCGTGAAAGCAGGGGAAGTGAAGGGCAGAACTGCTCCGCTCGCGGGCGCACGTCGCATCTTGCTGGTGGACGACAACGAAGACGCAGCGGAAATGTTGTCCTTGATGTTGACGGAATTGGGGCACACCGTCCGTATCGCCAACGACGGCGTCGCGGCGCTCGCGCTTGCGCCCAGCTTCGAACCCGATGTGGCCGTGCTGGATATCGGACTGCCGATCATGGACGGCTTCGAGCTCGCTAACCGCCTGAACGACGGCCGCGTGAGAGCGCTGCGCCTGATTGCCGTCACCGGCTATGGGCAGCCCGAGGACCGCACGCGCACGGCCGCGGCGGGCTTTGCCCATCATCTGGTCAAGCCCGTCGATATTGCGGAGCTGCAGGCAGCGTTGGTTTAGGAGGCGCCGAGCGCTCGGGTTCGAGCGCTCCGCTTCGAAGCCGCGCCTAGAGCTTGGTCTGCCCGGTCAACAAGCTGGTAGTCCCTTGCAGGAACTCGACCGACAGCATCGCTCCGGGCGAGACCATGTTGCTCGGGACAGTGGCATCCAGGGTGGTCGCTTTCATGGCTTCGACGACCAGGTCTTTCTCGGCGACGACTTGGCCGTCGAGCTTCAGGATCCCTTTGACCGTTTGGTTCGGCAAGGTCAGCGTCGCGGCTGCTGTCAGTACCGCATTCGTACCGCTCGCGGCACTCGACAGGGAAACCGCTCCATTTTCGTTCGCGGAAGTGATCTCCTTCAGACCCATGGTCGGGAAGTAGTTCGCGGTCGTCTTTCTCGATTCACCCGCGGCCATCATGCCGCGGTTCCAAAACTCCGGCGTAACGCCGTGCCACATCTCGATCGCCGGGCGGATCCACACCGAGCTGTCTGAAACATCAGCGGTGACGCTATCCCTGCCGAACGTCCACAACTTGAGGCCGGGCGTGGCGACCGGATCAGTCACGCACATGATGCCGAAGTTGTTCTCGTAGTTGATCAAGCCGGACCAATTGGCTTGATAGCTCGGGTTCGCGAAGGCTGTGCCCTCTCTTTCCCAGTTTTCGAAATGGGACAGGTTGTTCCATTTGAACACCTCGCCGCTGACACGCGTTTCCGCGTTGGCAAACCAGGGCCAATCTTTTTCGAACAGGTGCAATTGGTCCATCTTGGCGATGATGCGCGTGTTCTTCGGAATAGCGGTCATTCCCGGTGTGGAACCGGGCGCGAGCGTCGTGACCGTCCAATATTCGAACTTGGAGACCGCGGTGGTGCGCGTATTCGTCAGTTTCGTGTCGAGTTGCACGGTCGAACGACCGGCGCGCAGCGTCACGTCCAACTCCACCAAGATATCCGTGCGACCCACGTCGTAGCGAGCTGGGACGCCGGCGACTACGTCTTGGTCGTCTTTCCGCGACATCCGCACGGTGATCGCGTCGGGGGTCTCACTGACGACCTTGAGGTCGTACGGTTGATTCCAATACCTACCGTGCTCCGGCTCCGGGAAGCTGGGGAAGATGCCGCCCATGATCACCAGATAGTCGTAGTAGAAGATATCTTGCGTCATCAGGTACGGCGTGCCGACCGGGTTTTGGTAGAGCAGCTCTTTGCCCGTCGGCTTGTGCACGATGCTCAAGATGCGACCGCCGTACGACGGCAACAGTGTGACCTTCAGGAAGCCATTCTCGAGGATCACGGTGTCATAGTTCGTGGTCGAGGCTTGCTTACCGGCGTTGGCCGTACCATTCCAGACGCCGTTCGTTGCGGCCTCGATTGGGTAGTGCTTGAACGCATACGTGGACGATGTGCGCGTGACCTTGTCGCTCGTCTGACTGCTCATGCCGGCGCTGCCGGGCGCGCCGCCGGGCGCTGATCCACCGGTCGTCGTGTCGCCGCTGCCGCCGGTCCCGACGAAGCTTCCGCCGACTGCGTTGCTACCGCCGGTCCCGACATTGCTGCCGCCCGTTGCGGGGGTTCCCACGCCGGCGCTCCCGCCCGTACCAACGTTCGAGCCACCGGAGGCAGTGCTATTCGCATTGCCAGCCGCGGCGGCCGGGCTGCTCGGGGAGCTGCTGCTACACGCGACGCTCGCGACGCAACTAAGAACGGAGAGCGCGGCTTTCGCACGGCCCCAGGTAAAAGCGTGGTCTCGGTTGAAGTTTTTCATGCGTTCGCTGAGTTGGGATTGTAAGCGTAGTGAGGCCCGGGCCCCGCCTGCCCAGGGCGAAACTGTAGCAGAACCTCTGCCACCCAACCCAGCGAACTCTTCTGCGTGCAGGCTCCGGCGTCAAGTCGTCATTGCCCCCTCGCTGAGCGCTGAGCGCGAGGTGTCGCCAACGCGAAGTTGCCCTAACGACGGACACCCTGTGCGCGATCTCGCGCTCAAGCTCCTTTGACGTAACCTCGGCCTTCGACGATTCGTCCGCGGCGCACTCGCATCAAGTTCACGCCACGCTGCGAGTCTGCTTCATTCGGACCCCAGAAGTAGCGCCAGTAAATCTGCGCTCGTTCGCCGCTGATCTCGACCTCTTCCAGCTCGAAGCGAGCCTCTCGGTTCTGTGCGATGCCGCGCCACAGCTCGAGGCAAGGCGCGCGCCCGACGTAGCGCTCGCCGAGCGGCGCGGGCTTGCTATTTTCGAGCACGCACCCGTCGTCGATCAGATCATCGAGCAGATCGGGCTCGTGCCGCAAGAAGGCCGTGTTGAAGCGCTCAATCACCTCAGCGGTGCTGCGCGGAGTGGGATCCTCCTTCTCGTATCGTGCTTGCTGGGCGCGATACAGCGCGACCTCCTCGTGCAACGCGCGCTCGACGCTGGGTCGTCGCCGGAGACGTGCCTGGTACTCGGGCAACCCCGGCCATGGTTTCAAATCCACTGCCGCGGCTGTGCTCCAATTCAGGATCGTGAACAAGTAAGCGTCTGCGATCGTGAATTCACCCAACAAGAACTCGCGATCTCGCAGCTGGTCGGCGACCCACGACAGCCGCGCCGGCACGCCCTCGCGGGCGAAGGTCTTGGCGTCGGGGCCTGCTTGCTTCGACAAAAGCGGCGTAAAAGATGCCTTGTGCAGCTCGGTACCAATGAAGGCTAGCCACTGCTGGAGGCGGGCGGTCCCGAGCGCGTCGGTTGGCGCAAGCCGGGCATCGGGGTGGCTGCGAGCCACGTACTGCAACACGGCGGCGACCTCGGTCAGTACTTCGCCATTGGGCAGTTCCAACACCGGGACTAACCCGAGCGGATGGACTTTCCGGAAGTCGTGTCCGTTCGAGGTGAGTTTGGTCTTCCGATCGACTTCTTCGAAGCTCACTTGCGCGCGCGCCTCGTACAGTGCGATGCGCGCGGCGAGCGAGCAGGTCAGGGCAGAAAAGTACAATTTCATGTCAGCTTGTCCCTCCGGAGCAGGAACTTGGGCGCGCATCGACGATGCGTCCAACGCATTGTCGTGATACAAGCAATGCGTGAAACGCATAGCAGCGCCGATTGCTCCGCCTGGGCTCCGACCGCAGCTCGAGGTGCGCGATCTAGAGCTGGTGCTTTCGCTGGCTGCAGCGGGTAGCACCGCGGGCGCAGCAGTCAGCTTACACCTCACGCAGTCCGCCGTGAGCCGCGCGCTGGTCCAAGCCGAGGAGCGGCTCGGCGTACAGTTGTTCGCGCGCAACTCGCGGGGACTCTCGCCGACTCCGGCTGGTGAACGCCTGCTCGCGGGCGCGCCCGCCGTCTTGCGCCAGTTGCATGAGCTGGAGCGTTCCGCGGCTGCGCCGGCCAAGGCGCCCGAACAGGTGGCCTTGGTCTGCGAGTGCTACACGGCCTATCGCTGGCTGCCGTCTGCCTTCGCCGATCTGCGTGAGCGTTGGTCGGACTTACGGCTGGAAGTGCGCAGCGAGCACACGCGCGACCCGATCGCTGCGTTGCTGAGCGGCAGTATCGACTTGGCGCTGCTCACGACCGGCGAGCTACCCAAGGGGCAGGGGCTGCGCGAGCAACCGTTGTTCACGGACGAAATCGTGTTCGTGATGGCGCCGCATCATCCGCTCGCGGAACAGCGCCGCATCACGCCGCTCCAGCTGCAGAACGCCCAGCTGATCAGCGGCAACACCCCGGTGGCTGAAGCGCGCTGGTTCGTTCGTGCAGCCTTCGGCCGTCGCCGACCCAAGTTGAATTTTCTGTGCCTCCCGTTGACGGAAGCGATCATGGACGCTGCTCGCGCTGGAATGGGGGTCGCAGTGCTGTCCGAATGGGTGGCCAACGGTTACGTTGAGGGCAGCGACTTGGTCGTGCGACGTTTGGCAAAAGGTCCTCTCAAACGACCGTGGCGCATCGCCTACCGTGACGAATTGGAAGGTGTTGCGGAGCGCTTGCGAGCGGCGTTGATCGGCTTTGCTTCGCGTCAGCGCATCGCGCGCTGAGTCTCGATTCTGCGTGCTGGTTGCGCTTCGACGGGCGAGAGCAGCGTCAGCATCATTTTCGGCGTAAGCCCTCGCTAATTTCGCAGACCTATGAAGGTTTTCGCGGCATTGGGAGACGGAAGTTTCGAGCTGCCGTGACTGCTCCTCAAGCAGCGTGACGAACGAATTGCGAGGAGCGCGCGTGAACAGAAGTCATCCAATCGGGTCCAGAAAGTATTTGGCTCTGGCTCTCGCTCCGCTGATCACCCTGATGGGTGGCTGTACCTCCGGCGAAGCGGGCAGTAGCAATCCAAGCGCAGCACCGAACAATGGCCCAGGTGGAACTCCCACGGAGAACCCAGGGCAACCAGGCCAGCCCGGCGAGCCAAACAGCAACGGCGGTACGGTCTCGATGACGGGCACGCCGCTTTACAGCCGCTTTCTGCGTCTCACCAACAGCCAGTGGGAGAACAGCGTACATGACATCCTGAAGCTGACCCAGCCAACGGGTCAGTCAGAGCAGTTCCTGCACGCGGTCGCGGGCACCACGGACTTCGACAACAACGAGCGAGTCGTGGTGGTGGACAATGGTAATTGGGCGGATTTTCAGAGCGCCGCGGAGACCGTCGCCGCGACCGTGACTGCCACGGATCAGGCACTGCAAGCGGTTGTCGCAACCAAAGATCCAGCGACGTTCATCAAGACCTTCGGCCGGCGCGCCTTCCGTCGCGAGCTGACGGCCGCTGAAGTGACGTCCTACACCGCGCTCTACACGCAGGGCTCGATGGCTACGGGTTCACAAAGCGCATTTACCAAAGGTGCAGCGCTGGTGATCACGGGCATGCTGCAGTCCCCGAACTTCATGTATCGCACGGAGCTTGGCGACAACGGTGCGCCGCTCACCGGTTTCGAGATGGCAGCCAAGCTCTCGCTCTGGATCCTGAACACGACGCCCTCCGACGCGATGCTCGATGCCGCTGCAAAGGGCAGCTTCGATTCCGCAGACGGCGCGTCCGCGCAAGCCAAGACGATGCTGGATAGCAATGCCGCGATCGGCTCGATCCGCGAGATGCACAGCCAGCTCTATAAAATCCCGCTGCTCGACACGATCACGAAGGACAACGTTTCGGGTTACAGCGACGGCTTGAAGGCCGAGTTCACGACCGCCGCGAACTCCTTCTTTGACTATATTTATAGCCAAAATTTAGGCGTGAAGGAGATCCTGACCACCAACGTAGGCTTTGCAGGACCGCTAATGGCGGCACTGTACGGAGTGAAAGGCAGCGGTTCGGGGGTGCAGCAAGTTGCGTTGAGCAATCGCAGTGGCTGGTACACGCAGGCTCCGTTCTTGACCCAGTGGGGCATCAACAACGATCCGGATTCGATTCACCGCGGAGTGCGCATCAACTTGGACACGTTGTGCTTGGAGCTCGGGCCGCCAGCGGCCGTGCTCCCGTCGGTTCCAGCGCTGAAGGAGAACCAGACGAACCGCGACCGTTACGATGCCCTGACCAGCGGCTGCGGTGGCACGTGTCACAACGACTACATCAACCCGCTCGGCTTTGCCTTCGAAGACTACGACGGCATTGGCCGCGCCCGAACTACCGACAATGGTCAGCCGGTCAACACCACGGGTAGCTATCCATTCGCCGATGGGACCCAGAATTTTAGCGGTTCGGCGGAGTTGATGCAGGAAATCGCCAAGAGCCCGCAGGCGCATCAGTGTTGGTCGAAGCGGCTCGCGAGCTACGCGCTCGAGCGTGACATCGTCGATGTCGAGCGACCCACCGTCGAGGCGCTCGGCGCGGTGAGCCAAGCTTCAGGTGGTTCGCTCAAGCAGGTGATGCTCGCGTTGGTCAAGAGCGACGCGTTCCGTACGCACGTTGGAGGTGGCAGGTGATCGATGACTTCAGGCGCCGTAAGGTAATCAATCGGCGCGCATTCTTGTACGGCGCAGGCACGATCGCGATCGGGCTCCCGTTCCTCGAAGGTTTGCCAGAGCGCTCTGCTTGGGCGGCGAACGCGCAACCGATCTTCACCTTCTTCATGTGCGGCGCGTGTGGCGTGGAGCCGAAGCGCTTTTGGCCGGCAATGACCGGTGACCTCAGCAGCCTGCTCAGTTCGGGCCAGGCGGTGGATGCGCTCGCCCCGCAGGCCAAGAACTTGTTGATCGTCAAAGGCATCAACTTTCCGCAGACTGGACCGACCGGCTGCGGCCATGCGCAGGGTCTGTCACAAGCGCTCACGGCCAAGACACCCACCGGTAGCGGTGGTCAAGCCACGGCCACCGGTGCCTCCGTGGACTACGTGATCTCCAACGCCATCAACGCTTCGGGGAACGACCCCATGACGTTGTACGCAGGAAATCTGAAGAACGGCTACATCGCGGATCGCTTGTCGTTCGACAGCAACTCGCGCGTGCGAGCCTCGGTCGATAACCCTTACAAGTTGTACCAAAAGCTCACCGGGCTCGCCGCCCCGGCGGGCAGCGGCGGCACGGGCACTCCCGCGCCAACGACGCCGACCGCGAATCCGCAGGCCGCCGAGCTGATCGCCAAGCGTAAGAGCGTGAACGACACGATCCGCGCCGAGCTCAACTCGCTGATGCAAAATCCCAAGCTCAGCGCCGCGGACAAGCAACGCCTGCAGCAGCACTTCGACGCCATTCGCGACACCGAAAACACGATGATGCAAATGGGCGGGGAGATGGCGACCGTCGGCTGCACGTTGGACGGCGTCGATACGTCCGTGTACCAAGCGCTGTCGAGCTGGAAGTACAACGCGACCAACGTCGCGAGCGGCGGCATCGAGAACATCGTCGAGTTGCACTTGGGCCTCGTCGCTTTGGCTTTTGCCTGCGATTACAATCGCACCGGCACGCTCCAATGGGGCGACGGAACCGACCATACAGTGTACCAAGTGCCGTCGAACAAGACGCTCGGCAATTGGAACTTCCATTACATCAGTCATCGTACCCAGTCCGACGGCTCGGTCAGTTCGAACTCCACGGCGGAGGCCGCCCACGCGGAGATCGACCAAGTGCGCATGACGACGCTGGCCAACGGGCTCAAACACTTTGCTGACCGAGGGCTGCAAAACAAGTCGATTGTGCTCTGGACCAACCACGTCGCCGAGGGCGGGCACTCGATGAAGAACGTACCGTTCATCATTTGGGGCAACGGCGGTGGCGTCTTGAAACAGGGCCAATATGTCGACGCCGCTGGCGCGACCAACGGGCAACTGTACAACACGATCATCACCGCGGCGACGGGCACCGCGAGTCCGAATTTCGGCTCGAGCGGCGGCAAGGAAATCGCGGCGGTCAAAGTTTAAGCGAGCACACCGTTGTCGATCCGCAGCTTACATCTCACTCATCTCGGCCTATTGGTAACCATCGGCGTGGTCGCGTCGATCGTCGGCTGCTCTGGTTCGGATGCCGCGTCGCCCAACCCCAATCCCGGCACAGGTGGCCGAAGCTCGGCGAGCGGCGGTAGCGCGAACGGCGGCAGTCCCGGATCGGCGGGGTCGACCGCTACGCAGAGCGGCGGATCGAGCTCGCTCGGCGGTTCAGCTCCGGCGAGTGGCGGCAGCGGCCCGAGCGCAGGTGGCAGCGGCCCCAGCGCGGGTGGAAATGGAAGCGGCGGCCGTGCTGTGGGCGGCAGCGGAAACTCGAGCGGCGGTCAGCCTGGCAGCGCGGGTGGTGGTTCCACCGCGGCGCAGCCCAGCGCCGGCTGCAGCATGAAAACCCCTCGACCGTCGGGCGGCACGGTCACGGTCGCCAACACCTCAATTTACAAATTCCCCGAAAGCTACGACGGATCGAAGCCGTTTCCGCTGCTGATCGCGCTTCATGCGTGCGGCAACCCGAACACGGAGTTCGTGAGCATCACCGACAACACGGATTTCGGGACGGGCTACGTGCGCGCGTTTCCGAACACTCCGGATAGCGGCCAATGCTGGAGCAACTACGCGGGTGACGTCGCGCGCGTCATCGCCCAGTACGACGAGTTGATGAGCAAGTATTGCATCGACCAGAGTCGTGTATTCGCGACCGCGCATAGCTCGGGCGCGCAGCTCTTGGTCAACATCCTGTCTCACAAGGCGGACGCGCAGCACCTGAACCTCAAAGGCATCGCGCCGGTCGCCGCCGATCCGTACAATGTGGCCGTGCCCATGCCGGTGCTCTACATCGACGGCGTCATGGACAATCAGCGCAGCGCGGACTCGGCGAAGAACACCGTTGCCAAGTTCCGCGCTTCGAACTCGTGCATGGACACGTCCAAGCCGTACTCGGCCATCATGACGTGCAACAGCACCGAGTCGGGGCACCCCATGGTGAACCCGGGCTGCAACATCTACGACGGTTGCAGCGTGCCGACGATTTGGTGCGCACACAACGACCCAGCGTACAGCGGCACCCAGCACGGCATACCCTGCTTCGCGATCAAGTCGATGATCGACTTTTTTGCTGGCTTGTAGGCGTTCAGCCTCGAAGTTCGGCCAGTTGCGCTCGCGCGGTGCGTCGTTGGGCGTGTGCCAATGCGCGCAGCGCATCGCGGGTCAGTAGCGCGGAAGCGGCGTGTTCGACCGGTGTTTCGCGTGGCACGCGCAGTGACTGAACGAGATCCGGCGCTTGCTTCAGCGACCAGCGCAACACGTCGAGAGCGAGCGCCGCGTGGCCAGATTCTTCACGCTCAATCAGCCTCAGCGCATCCGCTTCTTCGCGCGTTCGCGTCTCGCTCAGTTCGGCGCGAGCGATGCTGGCGGCAAGGCCCTCATTGAGATACCCGTCACACCAGCTTTCGCGAGCGAGGCGCAACAAGGCTTGCTTGCGCGAAAGGGCGGGACGAAAGCGATGCGTGGGGGGATTGAGCGCCAAGCGTGCACCGCCGAAGAGTGACGCGAGCTCGGCCGCTGCTCGCGTATGGCCGAGCTCTTCTTCTGCGGCTGCGAGCGCACGGAGGACCAGCTCGGTGGGGGCGCCGAGCTCCGCCAGCTCGCGCGCCAATTGGAGGAATGCGGGCACAGAAGCGCACTCGTCGCGCGCGCGCGCCGTCCAGCGTGCGGCATCGGGTGAGCGCGCATCGAATGCGCTAGCCGCGGTGGCACCCGCTAGCCTTGCTCGACCTCGCGCTCCGCGAAACGGTCGACCCTCGGCGCAGAAACCAACATCGCCGAAGGTCGGTTGAACGCGCATGCCGACGCCGAGCGAATAGGAAGGCAATAACCACTCTTGATGGGAATAGAGGTTCCAGAACAAGGACTCGGCGAGTAGTCCGGTGTGAATCGCCCCGCGCGCGCCGCCGTTCTGATAGACGATCGTGCCGCCCAGCTCGGCGTCGAGCGCCATGAGCGAGCGCTCGGCCTCGCCGCCGCCATGGAGCGCTCCGGTC
This sequence comes from Polyangiaceae bacterium, assembly GCA_035634635.1. GTDB lineage: Bacteria > Myxococcota_A > Polyangia > Polyangiales > Polyangiaceae > PMG-095. The sequence continues at coordinate 137,213 of DASQCO010000151.1, read as the reverse complement.
ACCGCCAGCCGCGAAACGTTGAGCACCGAGAGCCGCAGCAGCGGCCCAAGACCGGCTCGAGATTCCTGGCTGCAAAAGCCAACGTCATGGGTGAAGTGTGTCGCGAAGCCCTCGATGCCCCAGTCGAGCCCGCGCTCCGCTCCGAAGGCGTATCCGACGAAGATGCCTCCGCCGACCGTGTCGAAGCCGGGGATCGACCAATTCTCTTGCGCCGCTGCTGTTGCCGCACACAGCAGCGGCGAAAGGCCCGCAAGGATAGACGCGCACCATTTCGCCCGCAGATCGAGTCTTCCCACCATTAGCCGAGCATAGCCGAGCTCGGAGTCGTTGGGTGTTGACGCAGACTTTAAATGTGCTGCCTACGCAGCACTTCGTTCTCGGCCGGACAGAAGTTCAGGATGTGCCTTGAATATCGACGCGTCGGCCGGAGTGGAGCTGTCAGTGATACGTGCGTCAATCGTGACGTGTTAATGCCAATTGAGAAACCGCATATGTGAGGGGAGTGACGGGCGGTCGCTCGACTGTTGCTTGCGTCGGCATACAGTCTCGAGCTAGGGTCCCGTCCGGGTTGAGTGCGGGCTTGCGGGAGCCCAAAGGGAGAGCGTGAAGCTCGCGGGTAGGACGAACGAAGAAGATCGCGAATACGAATTCGAAGGGGATGCTCACGTTCGCGCGCTCCAGTTCTGATTGATGGGCAGACTCCGCGTTGCACTCGGTACCTCGCACTGCCGTTCGGCGGTGTCGGATTGTCGGTAACACCGACAATCACAGTTACGAGCACTGGTCTGAGGGATAATCTGAAGGAGATAATGAATATGGCTTCGAACAACACGCTATTGACGACTTTGCCGACCGCTTTCCTCTTGGTATTCGGCGGAACGCTCGCTGCGTGCGGCGGCGAAAGCGGCTCGCTCGGTGAGAACACCAGCAGCACCGAGGCTGCAGTCACGGTCACGGGCGGCGGAAGTGGTCAGGCTGATCTGGTGGGCACCCACTCCATCCGCATCGCGCAACGAGTGACGACCGTTGGCAGCATTGCGACCAACGCGTTGAGCTTGGAGTCGGGCTCGGTTGCAAACGGCGACGCCAATATCAACAACACCACCACGAGCCAGGTGCGCATTTCTGGCGCTACCCTCAATGGCAACGTGCAGATTGCCGGCGCGGCTCCCTCTGCCGCCAATGGTGAGCTCGTCAACGGTGGGAAGATCACGGGCACGGTTACCTCCGGGTCCGCTACGCAATCGACCTTGCCCACCCACGCGGTGACGCCCGGCACGACGGGTATCACCGTCAACTCCGGTGCGCCCGCCGTCACCAAGGCTGCCGGTAACTACGCCTCCGTCCAGGTCAACGGCTCGACGCTGACGCTCACCGGCGGCTCGTTCAACATCTCGTCTTTGACGCTGAACTCCGGCGCGAAGCTCGTGTTCGACACGACCCTCGGCCCGATCGACGTCAGCTCCCTCGGGACGATCAGCCTCAACGGTGGCAGCGTGTCAGTCGTTGGCACTGGCGCCGTCACGCTCTACAGCAACAGCAGCGCGAGCAGCGCGGTCGTGATCAACGCGGGCGTCGGCACGGTTCCGGCGTCGATCACCGCCCCGAACGGTGGTGTCATCATCGGTAGCCGCAACACCGTCGTCGGTAAGGTGGGTGGCAAGGACGTCGCGTTCGATCCCGATTCGAACCAGCATCTGTGAGGATGTAAAAAGAAAGGATCCCCGGTACTGTCGTGCCGGGGATCCTTTCAATTGCTGGGCGCCTGAGCGACGAATATTCGTCACCGCTCCACGACACGCGCACGAGGCCGCGCGATGGCAGCCTCGTGATTCATGAGCGTTCCTCAGCCGCCGAAGCGGATATTGTCGAATAGGTACGGTGAGCTCGAAACCGGAGCGTTGACCGTGAGCTTCAAGCGAAGGTCAGTGAAGCTGCCTTGTAGCTTGCTCAACACGCTCGCCGGGATTGCGAAGGAGACCGTGCGATAGCTGTTGGCCGCTGCGCCAGCGAGGCTCGCCTGACCCAAGTATTGTGTGTAGATCTGCGCGGACGGAGCATCCACGTAGAGCTGCACGGTGCCGTAGCTGAGCGCGAGTGGCGGGCGAATATCGACGGACAGGGTGCTGCCCACCGCGCCGAGGCTGCTCAGCGGCGTGGAGGAAAGCTCGGTGTAGTAGAAGCCCGAGACGCCTAGCGCCGCAGCGCCTTGCGAAACGATCCCGCTGCTAGAGACCGTGCCCGCCGAAACCGTCCACTGGCTCGCGTTTTCGAAACCGAGGACCGAGGCCGTGGTCGAGCTCGTCACCTGTTGCGTGACGATGCTGACGTTGGAGACCGCGTGCAGGTCATCGAATCCTCCGTTGCCTCCGCTGAAACCGACGTACACGGAGCTTGGCAAGGTCACGCTTTGCCGAATGACTTCGAGGCCGTCCACTTCCACCACGACGATGCTCGGCGTAGCGCCTGGGTTGGCGGTGTAGAGACGAATGTGGCGCGTGACCGCGATGCCGTCGCGCAACGGAGGCACGTTGGTCGAGGTGGCGAGCCAATTGAAGTCGTTGTTGGTCGTGCTCACTGGACCATTCGTCAAACCGACGAAATTGCCCGACGGATCCGTGCCGTTTTGATAGGTGTCCAGCGCGAGGGCGATACCACGGATGCCCAGGAAGCCGAGGCCACCACCCGCGGCGCCGAGCGAGCTGGGCGTCTGGGTGGCCGCGTCCGCGACCACGAGTGCCATGCCATCAGCGCCGCTACCATTACCGATGGTCGTATCGAAGCTGACGTCGAGCGCGCTCGAGGGGAGGGAAGTGGTCCAGAATGCGCTGCCCGCGCCCTCGCCGGCGTTGGCTTGCGTGAGCGTGAACAGGTTTGCGGCGCCCGTGGCGGTGCCGTTGAACTTCCAACCGGTGACGCTGGATGAAGTGATGCCGGAGAGCGCATCGCCGTGGAAGGCAACCTGGAGCGGGCCGTTGTCCCCGGTGCTGTTCAGCTGCCATACGTCATCCTGTCCGCCTTGCGCGGTCGGCGTGTATGTGACCAACTCAGTCACCGTCTGGTTTACGGCCAGCACGCTGCCTTCAGCGAGTTCGGTGACGGCCGCAAATGAGCCCTGCACTGGCGGCTTGGACTTGGTGATCTGAAGCGGCAATCCTCCGGTATTGCTGACTTGGAACGCCTTGTAGTGCTTGCTGCCTAGTGCAACGCGGCCGAAGTCGACCGCTAGGGGCGTGACCGTCAAGTGGCCAGGAGCCGCGCAAGTACCGGTGAGACCAATACTCGCGGAGCCGCCGTTCGATGTGATGCCGAAGGTGCTGCCGAACGTGCCGAGCGTGGTCGGCGCAAAACGCAGCGTCAAGGTGACCGACTCATTCGGGGCCAGCTGCTTGCCGTTGGCCGGCAACTGAACCACCGAGAAAGCCCCGGTTGGCTGGGTGAAGCTCTGCAGAACGAGCGTGGTCGCGCCGATGTTGGTGATCGTCAGCGGTTGAGTGACCGGCGTGTTGACCGGCGTGCCTCCGAAGCTCACCACCGGCGCCGACACTTGGAGCAGTGCGGACGACGAGAGCGCGGTTCCACTGAGCGAAGTCGAGGCGCTGCCGGCGCTCGTGCTCACGATCAAGCTCGCGCCTTTCAAGCCAGGAGAGGTCGGTTTGAAGGTCACGGGGACGGTCGTCGACGCTCCCTGAGCGAGCGTCGCTTGCACCGGTGTGCCGACTGTGAAATCCGGAGACGAGCTCTGCACGGTTTGAATCGTCAACGCTTGGTTGGCGGTAATGGTGACGTTCGTCACCGCGGTGCTGCCCACGACTACGTTGGTGAATTGCGCGGGGCTTGCAGTGAGCACTGGCGTGACGGGCGAACCGAAGCCGAGCACGTGACCATCGCGCGTGCCGACGTAGATACGGCCATCACCCACACCGGGTGGGTTGAATTTGGCGGATTGCCCAATCGGCGCGCGAAATAGCTCGTCGAGGCTACCGCTGGCATTGGGTACCGCCTTGTAGCCGCGTAGCTGTGAGCCCGTGCCGGTGCCGCCCGGAGACCAGACGATCCACACGATGGCCGTGCCCGAGGTGGTGCCGTTCGCAGTGACGATTGGCCGGCTCGACGAGAACCCGAAGCCGTCCGTGCTCTTCGCGGCCACGTCCAAGGTCGGCTTGCCGGCGGCATCGAGCCCGCGCTTATACGCGTACAGCAAGCCCACGCTGCCCGCCGAAGCTGGACCGGCAGAAGCGGTCGGAACGTAGACGTAGCCGCCGTCGCCCGGCCACACTGCGGGTTTCGACCACACCCCGCCGTTGAGGCCGCTGCGAGACACATAGGCGTCCGTCCCATTCGCACCTGTGCCGATGCCGCCCAGGTTGTCGCGATTCAACAGGTACACGTAGCCCTGCTTGCCGACCGCGACCAACAAGTGCGGGAACGCCGTCGTGCCGAACGAATCCGGCAAACCAACAGGCGCGCCAGAGGCAAAGTCCGCATCGAACGAGTCCAGTTGTTGCGCGTCCGTCGGAGCGAAGAAGTCAGCCGCACGCAGCGAACCGTCTGCTTGAACGTCCACTCGCACGACGGCTTCACCGAGGTTCGGTAGGGTGCTCGCTTCCGAGCCGAAGTGCGAGGGAGCCGGCGCGCCGCCGTTGCCGGTCGCGACGTACATGCGCCCGGCGCTGTCGGACATGATGCCGCCACCCGACTGCCAAATGCCGGCACCGTCAGCGGTGGTGTTTGCGACCCAGCGCGTCTGACTCGTGCCGTCTTTGCTCACTCCGACGATCCAGCCTTGCCACGGTCCCGCATCGCAATGCGCGCCGAAGGCCGCGTAGACCTTGTTGCCCAAGAGCAACAGCCCCGGTCGCTGAAGGTGATGTACGGAATCGAAATTGAGGCCCGGGGCGTTACTGGCCGGGCCCGCAATGTTGACGGGGAAATTGGGCTTTTCAGCGCCGGTTGCCACATCGATCGCGTGAGCGACGGTCTTCGTCACACCGCTTTGCACCACTTTGGCGAAGAAGTACGCGGTGTTCGTCGCGCTATCGATGACCGGCGTCCCCGTGACGCCGATCGCTGGCGTGAGATCATTGCAACCCAGCGTTCCGGCAGCGTCGAACGCTGTACCCAAATCGCTACGATGCCAACGCGTCGCGCCGGACTCTGGGTCGAGGCCGTAGATGTCGTTCGTCTCCGTGACGATCAGAAGCGTGCCCTGCGACACCAACGGCTGCGCGTAGACTTGGCCGGTGACCGTCGCTGAAAATAGCTGGCCGAACGTGCCACTCGTGACGATCGAGGGCGAGAGGCGCGGTTGGTTGCCATAAAACCCCGTGCGGAGCTCGTCACCCGCTTCGGTGATGCTCGTGGTCGACAGGGCCTCGGAACTTTGGGTGACCTCACCCTCGTCCGTAGTGCCCGAATAGCTCGAGCACGCGGTGGGAGCGAAACACGCCGAGATGGCGAGCGCGAGGAATGCCCCGCCTGCGCTTAGCTTGCGTCCTGGGTTGGATTCGACTGACATGCCAGCGTTAGAGGCGGGCACGGTCGTGACCTTCGGTGCGTCGCGAAAAAAATTCGCCGCCGAAGCTGGAACGCGCGGTTACTCGGCGCTGCCCGCTTGGCCTGCGATGCACTTTCCGTTGCTGCAGCTCGTGCCCTCGTCACACGTCTTGTCGCAGTTTCCGCAGTGTGCCGAGTCCACGAGGATGTTGGTAAGGCAACCTGTCTTTTCTTCGGGGCAATCGAAGCCGAACAGGCACGCGTCCACCACACAGGCTCCGTCCCTGCAGCGAGGGATGGCATTGGTGAGCCGGCACGGCGCGCACTCATCGGGAGTGCAACCGTACGCCGCTTCGGTGATGTCGACACACTTGCCGTCGCACAGTTTTCGACCGGAGCCACAGCCTTGATCGACATCCGACGTGTCCACGACCAGCGAACAACTCAGCGCGCATAGCAAGCCGGCCGCGATGATCGAGCGGACGAACGAGCGACGAAGCATCAAAATTGACCATGCCAAGAGAGCGAGAAGCCGTCGCGGGTTGCGCTGACGGTTGGGCCAGCCGCGGGAGCTTCCGCGAATACGACGGGGCGTCGCAAGTAAGTATAAAGAGCGAGTCCACCGAGGACTATTCCGGCGCCACCCGCGATGTCCGCCGCGAGCAGCCGCGCATCGATCGAGGAGCGAATGCGCGGGTCGCAATTGGGTGCGCAAATGGCTTGCGCGTCAGCGTGCTCGTTCAGCCCAGAGACCAAGAACGCCGTGGAGGTCGCGAACGCTGCGAGGGCCCCGGCAGACAGCCAATAGGTCGCCATTGGAACCGGCCGTGTCTGCACGGGAGTCGGCGTGGGAGCGGGCAGCTGCGGCGCCTTGGGTGGCCCAACGCGCACGCGCGCGATGTGATTCTTTTCGCCCTTTTTGAGCGAGAAACTCAGCACCACCGGCGGTTCTCCGGACAGCTCGAAACGTAGCTGGTGGGCGCCCGGGAGCAGCTCGATCGAATTCGGCGAATCGCCGAGCTCGACACGCGACCCATCCAGCTCGACGCGCACGTTAGCGTGTGGGGCGGCGTCACCTTCGACGACGATGATCAGCGTCGGCATCAAGGTGGCGAGTTCGTCGAGCCAAGCGCGGCAATCGGAGGCGATGGCCAATGGACAGCGTTCATCGGCGCAGCTGGTCATCGCGCTGCGCGCGCTCAGCCACTGCTCGCTCAGACGCAATTGCCGCGCGCTGTCGTGCTGCGCGACGCACTGTTCGACTTCCGCGCGAGAAGTCTCCTTGCTGGCTTCTGTCGATTCTTCTGCGAAACAGACGGTGGTGAGGAACGTAATCAGAGTCAATGCGAGTGTCGACGCGCTTCTTCGATTCATGGCCCTCGCTGTCCCTGGGCAATTCGGGTCTGCCAACGGCCGAGCAGAGGCAGCGCGTTCCGAAGCAACTCCATGACGGAATCGATGCTCGCTTTGGACGCGCCCTCCTCGGTCATGAGCGCCAGCCGCGTGCTCAGATCGTCCGGGAAATACGGGGGGAAGACGCCGGATGTGGCGATCGATTTGTGAATCTGCGACGAATCGAAGTCTCGCCGGGTGTGCGCGGCGCGCACCCCAAGCACGGCCTCGATGTCCTCCACGGCGATGTCATTGCGCGCAGGAATCGAGCCCTTTTCCAGGCTGAAGGCCAGCTGGGCCTTGGTTGAAGCCAGCGTCTCGAGCAATTCTTGGCTCTGTTCCGCGTAGGGCGCCTCGGCAGGCAGCGGGAACGTGTCAGAGGTGAAGACGAACGTGCCCTCCGACCCCGGGAATGGTTGCGCGTCGACCCGACCTTCCGTGAGCCCCTGTTTCAGCTCCCCGTTGGCCCAATCACCCATCACGCTGAAGTCAGCTTCACCGGTATCGACGGCGTTCAGGGCGTCGGCCCAGCTCAGGTCCGTGCGCAGGAATGAGCGCGAGAGATATTGCACGCATTGCAGGGCGCGAAGTACCGGGGCGTGCCAGGCTTTTTCGTCGAGCAGATTGCCGAGAAAGAGCTCGTCGTAGAGCGTGGAGCCGTTGCCCTTGGCATAGGGAGCCGCGCCCGCGACCGCGGGCAGGACGTTTTCGAGTGCGAGCAACGTCAGCGTGAAGCTGTCCTTCGTGCCTACGGCGATTTTCAGCTCGAGCTTTTCGTTGGGATCCTCGAGCCGCGTCGCGACGTCCGCCGGGCACAACAGCGCAGAGTCCAAGAACGAACGGCCCGCGTGAGCGCGCGCGTACTCCTCGAGTGCGTGGGTGTTGTAATAGATCAAATTTAGACGGTGAATGTTGAGCGGTACCGCGTAGGGCAGGCCACCGCTGGCGAGCAGTGCTTGGTACAGGTCGTGCGGCAGCGCGGTGTTCAAGCCGGTGCGATCGAACAGGCCATCGAGAGGAGCGATGCGGCTCGAGCTAGCCAGTGCCGACTGGGTGGTATCCATCGCGGTCCAACGCAGCAAATCCGCGCCGGCGTTGGCTTGGAAGGTCGACGGCGGCGCTTTAGCCAAGAGCCGCGCCGTGAGCGTGGCTCGCACCTCGTCCGCGTTGACGTCTTTCGTGACCTGGTTGATCGCTTCCGAGTCGTGGTGCTCCGCGTTGTAAATGCCAAGCACCTGGTCGAAGGCCCTTTGCTCCGAGGGGCGGGTCCACCAACTGTAGGCCTCGAGCCGAACCTTCTCGCGCTGCGGGGTGGCGCAGCCGAGCGAGCCAGCTATGCAGACTAGCAACAGCAACGAGACGCCCCGCTGCAAATGGCAACGCCGGCTATCGGTCCGTGGCGCCGTCTGCGGGGACATCGTTCCGCTCCTCTCGTGTATTTACCAATTTCGCCTGTTCTCGTAACCGGGCAAACTAGCTCCGGCAACGCCGGATGCGAAAATCGTCAGCAGGCAATGGGAGCGAACCGAAGATCTTCTGAAGCCAGCACTCTAAGTGGATAGGAAGGGTGTGTCGCGAGTCATGACCAAAGCAAGCGGAGCGGAGCCTCCGCGGTTGGCCAGCCGGGATGACCGGACTGGTCGATTACTAAGAGACGCGGAACGGGCATTTCAGTCACAGCTCTCGCCCGAGCTCGCCTGGAAACGGTTCCAGTCTCGACGGCAACGGCGCTGGTTCGTGCGTTTTTCAGTGGTAACGGCAGCAATGGTCGCTGCGGGTGCGTTCGTGCACCATCGACTAGCGACGCGCGTCGTCATCGAGCCAGCCACACTCGTGGCCGAGCAGGTGCCCGTCCCACAGCCGAGCTCGGTGGTGTCGCCGCGGGCCGCCGTACTGGAACGGCAGATTTCGCCACCTGCTTCCGCTACTGCTCGCCCTCGCTCGACGCTGCGCTCCGCGTTCGGTTCCTCGGTCACGGCGAGCCCGGCGCGCGCGGAACCAGTGACCGACGCAACGTGCCGCGGCTGGGCGAGCCAAGGGCGCGCGGAGCGGGCGGTGGATTGCTATCAAACGCTAGCTCGCGAATCCGGAATTGGCGCAGAGGTTGCGCTCTACGAAGCGGCGCGCCTATCGGCCGAGGTGCTCGAGGACACGCCGCGCGCACTGACATTGCTCGAGCAGCATGCCACGCGCTTCCCGGACAGCGCGCTCCGCATCGAGGTTCAGTGGCTCAAGATCCGGAGCCTAGAGCGCGCAGCAAGGTTCGATGAAGCGCTCGGTGCCAGTGAAGCACTGCTCGACTCCGCAGCGGGCCGCGCGCTCGCGCCGAAGCTGCATCTGCTGCGCGGACGAATCCACGCGGTCGCGCGCCACGACTGCGCGCAGGCCTTGCCCGAGTACGTTGCGCTCTTGGGGGAACCTGGACTTGCAGGCGATGAAGCCGAGCTCAATCGCGCGCAGTGTCTCGAGCAATTGCAGCGATTCGACGAGGCGCGCGTCGCGTATCGACGGTACCTCGATCGTTCGGCTCCGCGAGCTGCCGACGTCGCTCGCGCTCGCTTGAACGCGCTGTCGAATCCTGCGCAGCCGTCGGAAGGTCAGCCCTGATGGCGGAGCTGCAACGCCTGCTCGCCACGGGGACTTGCTCCCCATTCAGCGATGTCGAAGTTCCGAGCGAAGGCCGGCTCGAGCCGCGGGATGTCGAGGATGCCGAAGCCACGACGCATTGGTCGGGGCGCATCAACGCCAGCTTGCTCGATGAATGCGTCGAGGGCGACGAAACCGCCTGGCGGCTGTTGCATCGCCTCTGCTACCCGCGGGCGGCTGCCTTTCTGCGCAAGCTCGGGGTCCGCGAGCTCGACCTGGAGGACGCGGCCCAGGACGTATTCGTGCAACTTTTTCGCTACTTGCCGAGCTTTCGCCGCGAAGCCGAGCTTTCGACTTGGCTGTATCGGATCTGCATCAGCCAAGCCCGCAGTGTGCGCCGGCGTCAACGAGTGACCGATACGCTGTCGCGACTGCTCTCGCTCGGCACTGCTCCGACCCTCGTGTCAACGCCGTCACTGCCAGATGAGATCGTGCGCCGTCGAGTCGAAGCAGCGTTGTCCAAGATGACGGAGCGTGATCGCACCGTGTTCGTGCTTTACGAGATGGAAGGCGTGCCCGGCAAACGGATCGCCGAAATCGTCGATTCTCCCGAAGCGACGGTGTGGCGTCGCTTGCACGGCGCGCGACAAGTTTTTCGGCAAGCGTTGGAATAGTTCGACTGGCCAGCGAAGTGATTGAGGCCACCAAAGAGGGGAGGGTTGGTGTGCCGGAAATGCTCGTTCCAAGTGGGGCAGTTTTGTTGCAAGGTAGCCCGGCTAACACAAAGGGTTGATGGATCTGCGGACCGTCGGATCCCATTCCCTGGAGGAGATGGGCATGGCTGGTGTTGACGTGGGATCGTGGGGTGATGGGCGACCGGCACGTGATGGACAGGGCAGCCCGCTGTCCTGGTTCCAAGAACGCCTGTGGGTCCACCACCAGCGCGACCCTGAGAATACCAGCTACAACTTGCCGCTGCTCTTACTCGTCCGAGGCAATCTGGACGTTTCGGCACTCGAGCAGAGCTTGAGCGAAATCGTCGCGCGTCACGAGAGCTTGCGCACCCACTACGGGCGGACGGACGAAGGCGAGCCAGTGCAATTCGTGGCACCGCCCGAGCGGGTGCGCTTGCCGGTCGTCGGAGTCGAGCATGCGCAGATGCTGGAGCATCTCGAGCGACACTTGGAGCATCGCTTCGACCTTCGACAAGGGCCGATCTTCATCGCGAGCTTGCTGCGTTTGGCGTCGGACCGACACCTGCTGTTGTTCAACGTGCACCACATTGCCGCGGACGGCTGGTCGCTGACGACCGTCTTTTTGGGCGAGCTGCAGGCCGCCTATGCGGCATTCGCTCGCACGGAGCGGCCAACCTTGGCGCCCCTGACCATTCAATACCGAGACTTCGCGGCCGCGCAGCGCGCGTCGCAACTGCCCGCCCACCTCGACTATTGGCGTCGAACCCTCGACGGCTACGAGGACAGCCTCGAACTACCGACGGTGTTCACGCGAAAGGCGAAGACCTGCACGAAGAACGCGAGCTTCGTGCATCGCTATCCGATTGAATTTTCGAGGAACCTCGAGCGTTTCTCGCGTCAGCACGGCTGCACGCTCTTCATGTCGTTGTTGGCTGCGCTGGGCGTCACGCTCAGCCGCTACACCAACAAGGACGACCTATGCATCGGCACCACCACGTCCGAGCGTGCGGATGTGCAACTCGAGCCGCTGATCGGCTTCTTCGTCAATATTCTGCCGCTTCGGCTGCGTGTCGATGAGCAGAGCAGCGTCAGCGCTTTGCTCAAGGCCGTGCGCGCTCAGGTGCTGGCCGCGTTCGAGCACGCCGTGCCGTTCGAACGGATCTTGCAAGCGACGGATGTTGCTCATCGCGGCAGCACGAATCCATTGGTGCCCGTCGTGATGCGGCATCAGAATTTTCCGCGCACTGCGCTGAACGATTCGCTGCCTGGATCCGTCAGCTTCGGCTCTTATCCGGAACCGAACGACAATGACGGGGCCGTGCGCAAGCTGCTGGCGCGAGAGCACGTCCCCGCGCGCTGCGAGATCGAACTGTCGTACAAGGGCGGAGCCGATGAGCTCGCGGTCGAGGTGGTGTACGCCTCCGATCTCTACGACTTCAAGGCCGTGGAACGCTTGCTCGCCCATCATCAGCAAGTGCTGGAAGGCATGTTCAGTGACGCGAATCAGCGCGTGCTCGATCTGCCGCTGCTGCGCGACTCGGACATTCAGAAGCTGACCCGGCAGTTCAATCGAGCACCGGTCACGCAAGCTCCCGCGTCGTCTTTCGTTCAGCGCTTCGACGCGCAGGTCGGGCGGAACCCGAGCGCGGTAGCGTGTTGGGACGAGCGTGGCGCGTGGAGCTATCTCGACCTCGCACGACACGCGAACCAGTTGGCGCACGCGCTCGCTGCGCGGGGCGTCAGGCAAGGGGATCTGGTCGGCGTGTGCCTGGAGCGAAGCGGCAAGCTGCTCGCGACCCTGCTCGGGATTTGGAAAGCCGGCGCGGCGTACGTGCCGCTCGATCCGGCGTACCCCAAGGCATACCTGCGGCAAATTCTGGATGATGCGCAGCCCGGCGTGGTCGTTTGCGCTCCGCATCAGCAAGCACTGCTCGAACTCGACGAGGCTCGCGCCGTCACGCTGGAGCGGGTCTGGAGTACGGAGTCGAAGTATTCGGACGCTGCACCGGACCTTGCCGCGCGGCCCGAGGCGCTCGCTTACGTGATGTACACGTCAGGCTCAACGGGCAAACCCAAGGGCGTGCGTGTGCCTCATCGCCAGCTCGACAATTGGCTCAGCTCACTCGAATCTTGGTTGCCGTTCGGGGCTGGTGAAGTCGTCGGTCAGAAGACCACGTTCGTCTTTGCGGTTGCGGTCAAGGAGCTATTCGCTGGCCTACTCAACGGTTGCCCTCAAGTCTTCATTGCCAACGATACGGTTCGAGATCCGGCGGCCTTCGTCGCCGCATTGGCGGATTTTCGGGTCAGCCGGCTCAATATTGGCCCCTCGCATCTGGCGAGCGTCATCGAGTACCTGAAAGTCAGCGGGCGTCAGCTGCCGTCGTTGAGGGTGTGCATTACTGCTGGTGAGCCATTGCCGAAAGGCTTGGTGCTCGACTTCCGTGAGCTGTTTCCGACTGCACGCCTGATCAACAACTACGGCTGCACCGAGCTGAACGACATCACCTATTTCGATACCTCGAACTTCGACCTAGAGCGAGATTTCGTGGCGATTGGCACGCCAATCGCCAACACCAAAGTCTACGTGCTCGATCGCCGGGGCCGGCTGGTTCCCGAAGGCGTGCCCGGCGAGCTGCACGTCGCTTCGGTCGGCGTACCGGAGGGCTATCAAGGCCTCGATAGCCTGACCGCTGAACGATTTCGGTCCAATCCGTTCGGCGCGGAGCCGAGCGATCGGCTGTACAACACGGGTGACGTCGTACGATATCTGCCGGACGGCACGCTCGACTTCATCGGTCGTTGGGACTTCCAGATCAAGGTGCGCGGCTTCCGCGTCGACGTACGTCACGTGGAACAGGTGCTCGGAGACTTTGCTGGGATCCGCGCCCGCGCAGTCGTGGGTGTTGGTGAACGGCTGATCGCGTTCTACACCAGTGACTCGGGCAGCTCGCTGCAGCACGCGGAGCTGCGCACGTTTCTCCGCGACCGGCTGCCGACTTACATGGTGCCCGACGTGTTCGTGCCGCTCGATGTCATGCCGCAATTGCCGAACGGCAAGCTGAATCGCCGCGCCCTGCTCGAGACTCGGGCGGATTTGCGACATGGACTCGGGCAGGAGTCGCTCGCGACCCCCACGGAACGCGCGCTCGCCGACATTTGGGGCGTGGTCGTGAACATGCCCGCCGCGCGCATCGAGCGCGATGCGCACTTTTTCGAGATCGGCGGGCACTCGCTGTCTGCCATGCGCATGTTGGCGAGAATCAAAGACGTGTTTCGAGTCGAGCTCGACGTCTCGACGATCTTCGACGAGCCCAAACTCGCTGCGGTCGCGGCCGCGATCGACAGCGCGATCGCGCGCCTGCCTGTGAGTGAACATGCGGCGCGCCGGGCTCGCCGAACGTCGAAGCCGGGGGCGGGCGCGGGGTTGCTCCAGGATAAAGTTGCTCTGATCACCGGCGCCAGCCGCGGGATTGGCCTCGCGACTGCGCTACTGTTGGCAGAGCACGGCGCAAGGGTCGCCATCAACTACCGGGACAGCGAAGCGCAGGCCCGGCGCGTCAAGGAACAGATCGAGGAAGAAGGCGGCACCGCCGAAGTTTTCCAGGCCGACGTGACGCGCGTCGCCGACGTGTCGAGAATGGTCGAGGCGATCGAGCAGCGCTTCGAGCGCATCGACGTGCTGGTGGTGAATGCACACATGGACTTTCGTCATCGCCCATTCGTGGAATATGAATGGGCCGATCTCGAGCGCAAAGTCAGTGACGAGCTGAAGGCTGTGTTTTACCCGTGTCAGGCGGTCGTGCCGGGAATGCTGCGACGCAAGAGCGGCAGCATCGTGGCGATGTCGAGCAGTCTTTCTCGCCGCGGCAATGAAGGCTTCGTCGCGCAGAGCACGGCCAAGGCCGCGCTCGACGCTTTCGTGCGCGCACTGGCGGCTGAGCTTGGCCCGGGCGGTGTTCGCGTCAACACGGTCGCTCCCGGCGTCACACTCACGGACGCGGCCATGCCAATGTTGCCCGCGGTCAAGGAAGCGATTGCCGCCCGCTGCCCGATGCGTCGCAACGGATTGGCCGAGGACATGGCCGGCGCGGTGCTCTTTTTGGCGAGTGACCTCTCGCAATTCATGACCGGCGCATACCTACCGGTAGATGGCGGAGCCACGATGTTGTAACGAACTCGATCAAGGAATCGACTGGGACCACGACAAGGTTGCACCATTTACCGTGGCGAGTGAGGATTTCGCAAAGTTACCGAACGACGAGTCGAATGTGTCGTTGATGGTCAGATTGTTGCTGCGAATGCTGTCGACGTACACCACCGTGGCCGCGGACGTGTTGGGGAGGACCACTAAGTTGACCTGCTTGATCGCTGTGGGATCTGCGGCCATCGGTGTTTCGCCGGCGAGCGTGACCGGGACGTCGGTCCACTTCTGGGCGATGCTCGCCAAGTCCACGATCACGGACTTGCTGAAGCCCGAAGCCTGATCGTTCATGTAGAGGGTAAGTTCGCCGCTCGCGCCCGGCGCGTAGAGCCGCAACGTTACCGTGGCACCTTGCAGGTTCACCAGTTTGGGGAACATGTCCGAAAAGCGCGTCTGATTGCCCGCGCTTTTCGCGGGGACGCTGAGCACGACGACGCCACTCGGCGCAGCGCAGGCTCCGTCATTGCAGACCTGCGTTGGATCGCACGCGACGTTCGCGCTGCAATCGCTGCCACAATGGTCGAGTCGGTCCAGGTAGGTCTCACAGCCGTCGTCGGTCGCAAGTTCCGAACTCGCGTTGCAGTTCGCGTACCGCGGCGCGCACTTGGGCGCGCACTTCCCGACCGAACAGCTGCGGCTCGTCGCACCGCTCTGGCTACAAGCGTACTGACAGGCGCCGCAATTCTGAACGGTCGAGAGATCCGTCTCACAGCCGTCATTGGGGGCGTTGGCGATCTTGCCGTTGCAGTTGGCAAAGCCGCTTTGGCACGTCGGCGAGCAAAACCGATCGACGCAAGCCGCTTCGCTCGCATGCTGCAAGCTACACGTCGTGCCGCAGGTTCCGCAGTTTGCAGCGGTCTTGCCTTGGGGATCGCCGACGTGCAGGTTCGTGCATTCCGCGTGACCGACGCACAGCGCGAAGCCCGACTCGCAAATCGGCGCTTCTCCGCCTTCGCCCGCCAAACCGCCACTCCCGGCCGCGTCAACTTCGCCGCCCGCGCCGCCTCCGCCGACTGGGCCGCGGCCAGCGTCGGTCGCAACGACACCACCGGTCGTGAACGTGTCACCCGCGACTCCTGTTCCGCCTCTGCCGCCGTCGTCGACGTTCGCGGAACCGCCCGCTTCGCGATCCACAGCTGACGTGTTGGAAACGCGTCCGCTACACCCCAAAGCCATCAGCACTGGCAATGCCGTCGTCGTCAGTGCTCGCCCAACCCACGACCGCTGTCCCTCGATAAGCATTATCCTCCACAATTGCTTGTGACAGGATCGTGAGCAACGGAAAATCTCAGGGAAACGCGAGGGCGGCCGTCCCGCATTTCAATACACCAGAGGCATTAGCGGGTCATGCAAGCAACCGGAGCAGATTGCATATGGACACCCACCCCAGGTGCAGACTAGGGAGGGCGGGCGATCTCGACTCGATATCGCACTGAATTGGAGGGTCTCATGAAATGCTTGCGTACAATGTCCATTCTCGCCACCGTGGCCTGCGTTGCTTGGACCGTGGCTGGCTGCAGCGCCGAAACCGAAGGCGAGAGCACTGAAGTCTCTCAAGCCGTGAAGGGCAAGGACCGCGGGAATCATTTTGGCAACCACGGTGAGTTCGGAATTTGGAGCCCGGCATTCGAGAGCGGCGCCCCACTTCCGTCGACGTCCACGTGCGAAGGAAAGACGTTCGCCGATGGCGTCTCGCCCGAGCTCGATTTCAGCAGGGGCCCCAAAGGAACCGGCGCCTACGCGATCGTCTTTCGCGATCTGACCATCATCGAGAATCGCAATCATCTCAGCCCAGCGCCAAACAAGAACTTGGGTTACCACTGGGCGATTTGGAATATGCCGTGCAATACGCACACGTTACCGGCTGCGCTTCCGAGCGTGCAATTCCCCTTGGGCAATAGCGCTGAGCAGCTGAGTGGCGGTCCCGGCGGTCCAACCGCCTTCTTCGGCCCATGCCCGTCTTGGGCCACCTACTGCACGGACGGCGTTGTGCCGCGCTCGACCGACGAGTACTCCTTCACGCTCTACGCGCTGCGGAGCATCAGCACACCTCCGTATGATCCCAATGCGCTCGATCCCGACACGGGCCGAGTGAAGAGCAAGATCCGCCAATACGACGAGTATTTCTCCGCGAACGCGCTGGACGTCACCGAGCTGCTCACGACGTCTGACGCAATGCCCACGTCGTTCCCGCAAGTTCCGAACGCGGTCTGCGGAAAGAATCCGTAGCTGGCTGCTCCTAGCGAGCGACGTGAATGGGTGGCCAGCGTGCCGCTGGGACCCTCAACGCCGGACGTGCGTGTCCCCTGCGGGCACGCACGCGCGGCGGAGGGGCCAACGCCTGGTCAGCGCACGACGAGGTCGTCCGGAGAGCGCGGATCGATCTCGTAGTGATCGTCGAACTGACTGCTGAAGCCCGTGACTTTTACCTTCTTGCCCACGCTCAGCGCTGACAAGTCGATTCCCGTCGGAGTGTTGACGAAGATCTGCAGTGGGCCCGAGCCGTCATCGACGGTGAACTTGTAGCCGTAGGGGAGATCGCTGGTCGGTGCTTGGGTCACCCGCCCATTGACGGAAACGAGCAAGCCCTCCGTAGATTCGCCAATGTCAGCCGTCTTGTCGGGGTGCGCGTTTGGTGGGTGGGTGTGGCCGAGCCGCGTGACGTCCGCGATGGCATCCGGAAGTAAAACGAGTAGTCCAAAGCTATCCGCGAGCACGCCGCTCACCCTCACGCGATCCCCGGGAACGAGCTGCGGATCCGTTTGCACGCTGACGTAGATGCCCGCCTCGCGATCCTGCAAACCAAAGCCCACGTCGAAAAAGCTCGACGAAAAGGCACCAGAGGGCGTGCTGACCGTGCCATCGATCGTGACGCGCGTGCCCACTGGCTGGGCGCGCGCGTCCTCGATCGATAGCTCATGACAGGCCGGCTTGGCGCTCGCTCGCGTCACCGGTGCAAGCAGCAGGCACAAGCCCGCGAGCGCGCAGAAGATCCGTTTCGACGACGTCGCACTGGTATCGATGGTCATTGTTCCGAACCCCTTCAGTGAGAACCAAGAGCCAGGGTAGGCTCTAAACAACGATGCCCCGCAAGCGACTAGCCCAAGCTGCAGATCACGGCAAGTGCCGATCGATTGGATCGGACTGAACGGCGTTCAACCCTCATAGACCGGCCAATTGCCGCTCGAGCTGTTTCGGATCCTTGCGCCAAGTGTCGAACGCACCGCGCGACATCTCGTCCGGAAAGATGTCGTCGTTGCCCTGTTCGACGCCACGCAGAATCGCGTTCGCGACGTCACGCGGCTTGGCCTTGGTGATGCTCATGGCGCGCGTCATGTCGGTGTCGATCGCCCCCGCAAACACGCCATGAACGCCGATATTCAGCTTGGCGAGCTCGACACGCAGCGCTTGCGTGATGGACGCCGCGGCGGCCTTGGACGCGGAATATCCGGCGATTGACGGCATGTTCGCCAAAGATACGACCGAGAGCAGATTGACGACCGCGGCCTGGGCCGTGCGACCGGCGCGCTCGAGCGCTGGCAGGAAGGCTTTGGTTGCCGCGAGCGTGCCGAAAAAATTGGTCGCAAAGTCACGGCTCAGCTCTGCCTCGCTGCTGGTGAGCGGATTGAAGGACGCGAGCACGCCCGCGTTGTTGATCAGCAAAGTCACGTCCGGCGCGAGTTCTACGGCGCGCGCGAGAGATTCCGCGCTCGTGATGTCGATGGCGAGCGGCGTGACACGGCCACGCCCTGCGCCAACCAGCGCTTCGAGCTGTTTTGGCTCGCGCGCGCCGGCATACACGCGTCGCGCGCCGGCTTCCAGACTCGCGCTCACCAGCGCGCTGCCCAAACCGCGATTTGCACCCGTGACCAATACTACTGCGTCTTTGATGTTCATTTTCGTCTGACCTCCGAACTCAATCTGCACTGCCGACGGCGGTTGCAGTAGACGAAGCCGGCGCAACTGATTCTTGCGTGCGAGTAAAGAATCGCCCAGGCTCGGGCACATGGATTTACTCGCGCAGATGATGACGTTCGTGAGTGTGGTCGAAGGGGGCAGCCTTTCAGCGGCGGCGCGCGCTCAGCGCCTGTCTCTGCCCGCAGTGAGCCGGCAGCTGCGGGCGCTGGAGGCTGATTTAGGCCAGAACCTCGTCGCGCGCTCCACGCGCAAACTGCACGTCACGGACGCTGGGCAGCAGTGGTACGAGCACTGCCGTCGCGTGCTCCGGACCGTGGACGAGGCCCGCGACGCCGTGCGAGCGAAGAAGGGAGTTCACGGCAGGCTCGTCGTGAGCGCCTCGCTCACGTTCGGCACGAACGTGATTGTGCCTCGGCTCGCGCGTCTGGCCGAACTTCATCCCGGGCTGACCATCGATCTGAGGCTCGAAGATCAGCTCGTGGATCTCGTGGCAGAGGGCGTGGACGTCGCTGTGCGCGCGGGATCACCGCCGCCCGACAGTACCGCGTTCGTTGCACACCCGTTCTTCGAGATGACACGCATCTTGGTTGCGGCTCCGCGTTGGCTGCGAAAGCACGGGGCCCCGCGCGAGCCTCGGCAGCTTGCGGTGCGCGAATGCCTGGTTCAGGTGACGCCCGCCGGCATCGCGATTCCTTGGCGCCTGCAGCGCGCCGACGGCGGCGACCCACAAACGCTCGAGGTTCGCGGTCGGCTACGCACCAACGCCCCCAGCGCGCTGTGTGCGTTGGCCCTCGACGGCGCGGGCGTCGCGTACTTACCGGATTGGCTGGCCACCGAGCACCTCGAGCGGAGCACCCTGCGGAGGGTGCTCCCGCTCTGGTCGTCCCCGCCAATCACCGCCTGGGCGGTCTATCGAGCCGAGCTTCGAGGTGCGGCGCGACTGCGCGCCTTCTTGGACGCCATGCCGCGTGAAGCTCGCTCGATCTGAGTCCACCCATCGCCGTGCATGTCGTCGCCAACGCTTGACGGAAATTTGTCGCTGCTTTGATCTGCATTGCAAGAACGACAGATTGCCGCTGCGGCAGAGTGTCGGTCACTTCTTCTGATAAGCTTGGGCTGTGGCACGCCGATGCTCGTTCCGTGAAGTGCTTTCTTCGTGTGGTCTCGTTCTCGCCCTCACATTTTCGCTGGCCTGCGGTGGGGAGAAACGAGATCGAGATTCCGGTGCCGAAAATGGCGGCGGCAAGACGAATTCTGGTGGCCAGAGCGCAGCCGGCGCGCCGAACGTCAGCGGTGGTCAAGGCGCGACGGCTGGTGGCTCGAGCGGACACAGCGCAGGGACGGCGTCGGGCGGCAGTAGCGTCGGAGGTTCAACGACCGGGGGCGCGCCGATCGGTCCCGGCGGAAGCGGTGATGCGGGAGGTGCTACCGGGAGAGCGGGAGCGGCCGCGGGTGGATCGTCCACGGGTGGAGTAGCGGGCGCCGGTGGTGCGCCGAGTGCTGAGTGCACACGCGCGCTTCTCGATAGCATTGCCGATGCGTACTTTGCTGCGCTCAGCGCGGGCGATCCTTCGAGCTTACCGCTCGCGACGAACGTCAAGTTCACGGAGAATGCTCAAGCGAGTCAGCTCGGCAGCACGGAGTTTTGGAAGAACGCAGGGGACACCAAGCATTCACAGCGCGCGCTCGATACCACCGCCTGTAGCGTGGCCGCTCAGGCCGTGATTCCAGAAAGCGGAACCGATCGACCCGTCGGATTGCGCCTCAAGGTCGTGGCCGGAAAAATCACCGAAATCGAAACGATCGTGGTGCGGCCTGGAGACTACTCGGCCTCCTTCGCCGTGGCCTCGAATCCGACTGCGATCATCGATATCGCCAAGGATATTGGCTGGCACGACGAAGTCGCGCAGGACAAGCGCGCCACCCGACAGCAACTGAGCAGTTGGGTAGACAAGTACTTTCGCGCCTTCCCCTCGGGCGTGTGCAACGTCACGTCCGCTTGCCGTCGACTGGAAAATGGCGGCGGCAATTTCTCGTGCGGGACTGGTGCCTCGTGTAACGCGAGTACGCCGACCACGGGGGGGGAATTCGTGCCGCGCGTGATTGTCGTCGATGAGCTTCGTGGCATCGCCGCTGGCTTCACCATCTTCGACTACCAAACGACCGGGCATCTCGACATGCACATGATCAAGATGTCCGGCGGTCAGGTGCATGCCGTGCACGCGATCCTGCGCAATACCAACGGCCAATCGGGGTGGGACTGAATCTGGAGCGAGCCAGGAACTGTCGAGGTTCAGGGCTGTGGCTTCGCGGGAGCAGAGCCCGGCATGGTGAAAATGCGAACCAAGGAGCGATCGAGTAGCTCCAGGTCTCGCGCGATGCTGAGCACTGCGAGCTCGAGATCCTGAAAGCGTCGAGCGCGTAGCGCGAGCCGAATGTCCTCGTATTTGCCGCCCGGTCCGTTGAGTAACTCTGCCGCCTCGACGGTCTCGCTGCGCGGTAGCGCCTCTTCGAGCTCTCGCTTCCAGCTGGCGATGAGCTCGTCGCGCGGCGACTGCGCCTGCGACGGTTGCGGGAACGTGAGCATGCGAAAGACGAACGTGGGGTAGAGGTGTTCGGGGTCGACGCCACGTTCGATCGGGGTGAGGCGATTGGGTTGATGCACGACGCGGATCGGGTGCGCTTCGTGGACGAGCGCGAAGCCACCTAGCCCGGCCGCAATGCCACCGCCTGCAATTCCGAGTATGACCGGGGCATGCGAGTCGTCGTCTGCGAGGGCCCAGACACCGGCCGCGGTGGCGAGCGCAGCGCCTACCATCAGTGACAGCGTGGCAAGCTTTACCTGACGCGCTTGTTCGCGCTCGAGAAAGTTGGCTTGCACTTTTCCCAGCATCTCCGAGGTGCAGCGCGCTTCGAACTCGACGGCAGATACCTGTGCGCTCAGCGCGTTCAGCCGCAGCTCGAGCTCGTGCTCGCGTTCGATGAGCTCGAGCTGCGGCTCGGTAGACGTGGATCGGGCCTGCAGGATCCGAGCGAGTAACGGTTCGAGTCCCGCGGCGAGCGCGGTGCGGCGCGCACGCGGGGGCAGCACCGCAAGGTGAGCTGCGAGGGTGGGATCGAGTTCTTCGCGCGCCAGCGGCATGCGATAGGGACTATTGGCGGGCATCGGCTCGCGCGCGCAACGAAAGCCGAACTCATCGACCGGCGGGACGACGCTCGGATCGTGGCTGTCGTGGATCTGGTGGTCGGGCGCACAAGCGGCCAACAGCAGGCACGAGAGCGCCCACTTCGAGCGAAGATTCGAGGTCCGCGTGTGTCCACGTCGTGCCATGAAGACCGAAGGAGCCGCGCGAGTCTGCCAGCTCCCAGTTCAATCGCGGGCAACGATCCGATGAAGAAAGCGTGCTCTTTTTAATGCGTTCCACCCGTGCCGAGCGGGTTGATGAGGGCAGGGTACGAGCCGGAGCGGCTCCCAGAGAAGCCGCCGAATAGCTTGCAGCGCCGAGTCCAACCGTGCTCACCGGAATATTACGAGCGCGCGCCAGCGCGGCCGCAAAAGCGTCTCGACTTCGTACCTGAGCCGCGATCGGCGAGTTAGGAGAAGCACCTAAACTCCGCAAAATATTCGAATGTGGAACCGATTCCACATTGTCTGAATCAGTGCGAAGCGCTATGCCATCGAAGTGAGCGAAGCGTGCGACCGCGCGCTGTCGCTTGCGCTCGGACGCGCTCGCTTGCGCGTTTCAAATTACCTCGGAGTCTGACCGTGCGAACCTCGTTCACGCCGGCGATCGGCGTTCTTTCCATTGCTTTTTGCGTGTCACCACTCGGCTGTTCGGGTTCTTCGAAGAGCCCAGAACTCGCGCCCGCCGCGAGCAATGGCGGACAAGGCGATTCGGGCGGATCGAGCGGCGTCGCCGCGGCCGCTGGCGGGGAGAGCCCCACTTCCGGCGGTGGTTCGAGCGCCAGCGCTCCAAGCAATGGGGGGAGTGCCGGCGCCGCGCATGGTGTCGCTGGCGCCCCCGCTGGAGGCGCGCCTGGCGCTGGCGGCAGCGGCGGAGGCTGCGATCAATCGCTGGCGACCTGGACCGATGGCGATGACCTCTGGGCAAGCAAGGACTACGGCCCGAATTTTCTGCGCAAAAATTTCTGGAACAACAAGGCCTCCGGCGCGGGTCCGCTCACGCTCTGGGCGGCCAGTTCGAGCTGTTGGGGCGTGGTTGCGATGTCGGATGATACGGTGAACCCAGGCACCGTCAAAAGCTACCCGGACATGGCGCGAGGTTGGGTCGTGGGCACGGCCGGGTTCCAAAATCCGAACAGCGGTCTGCCCATCCAAGTCAAAGATTTGAGGAAGGCCAAGATCCGCTGGAACATGGCCATCTCCGGCTCGCCGCTGCGCCACTATGCCCTCTGGGACATCTACTTTCACGAGTCGGCAATGCCAGGTAAGGGGGCCGCGCCGGTCAACCTCATGATCAAGCAGCGCGTGGTCGATCCGTCCAACTACGAGCAAGACAAGGAGTCCGGGGGAGCGACTGCAGTCACCCAGAACTTCAGCGGGATCACCTTCCGCGAGAACAAGAACACCGGCCTGAAGTCAGGCACACGCATCGTGGTCGAGCTGTTTGCCACGCCCGTCAACGGCGCCGACATGGGCGTGGACGACATGACCCTCGACCTCAAAGAGGTCATCGACCACTACGTTGCGGACGGCTCGATCCTCACGACCGACTACTTGACCAGCATTCAGGCTGGTTGGGAGATCGTCGCGGGTGGCACGTTCGTGACCAAGGACTTCTGGACCGCGTTGCAAGACGAACCAGAACCGACGCATTGAGCCGATGCCGGCCGCGCGTCTACGACTGCGCGTGCGAGTCGGCATCGAGCAATTGTCGCACTCTCTGCAGCAACGCCTCCTCCGAGAACGGCTTCGAGAGCAGTGCGCGACCCGGTGACTCCAGAAAATCAGCTGGGATGGTCCCCGCTGGAAACCCGCTGCAGAACAAGAAGGGCAGGTTTGGTCGATCGCCGTGAACGAGGTCGAACAAATCACGCCCGCCGAGCTTCGGCATCACCGCGTCCGTGACGACCAGGTCAATCTTCTGTTCACCGTGCAAGATCTGCAGGGCTTCGTGCCCATCGCTCGCGAGTAGCAGGGTGTAGCCGTGCTTTTGCAGGTAGCGGGTCAACATCTTGCGTGTGCCTTCGTCGTCGTCCACGACGAGCAGCGTTTCGCGTCCAGAGAGCGTGGACGTGGCAGCTGGAAAAGCGTGGCTATCGGGTGGCTGTCGTTCGAGCAGCGGGAAAAATAGCGAGAATCTCGTGCCTTTCCCCAGATCGGTGTGCAGATCCAAAAAGCCGTGGTTGCGCTCGAGTGCTGCCGAGACCACGGCCATCCCGAGCCCGGTGCCTTTGGCTTTGCCCTTGGTCGTGAAGAACGGTTCGAAAATCCGGTCGCGCACCGCGGCGTCCATGCCAATGCCGGTGTCGCTGATGGTCAGACAAGCAAATGCTGCAGCTTCCTCCTGACCTGGCCGAGGGCGGTGCACGCGGGTCGTGGAGATCTGCAGTCGCCCGCCGTCCGGCATTGCATCGCGCGCGTTCGCAGAGAGATTGAGCAGTGCCTGACGCAACTCGGTGCGTGCGGCTTTGAGCCATAACGGCGGACCCGGCTGCCATTCCAAGATCACTCGGCTGGTAACGAGGCGACGCAAGATCGAGAGCTCGCCCTCGATGAAACGGTTGAGCTCGGTGACCTCGTCTCCGGAAATTCTTTCTCCGGACAGGGTCAAGAGTCGTCGGCACAGCTCCGCGGCTTGCTCTCCCGCCCGCTCGATGTCGGCGGCGTCTTCCCAAGCATCGCCGCGAAGACTCATCTTGAGCGCCGAAGCATTGCCGAGAATCACCATCAGCAGGTTGTTGAAATCATGCGCGACGGTCGCCGAAAGTAGACCGAGCAGCTGAAGCTCGTTCGCGCGCCGCACTTTGTCCTGCAGGATCTCGCGCTGCTCGAGCGCGCTGATCTTGTCGGAAGTCATCTGTTCCAGGCTGCGGAACAGACTGTAATTGTGTGCCACGGCCTGTTCCAATCGGCGCACCAAGAAGCCGACCGAGCCAATGATGGCAACGGCAACGCCGCCGAAAATCAGCGCGACTCGCAGCCAATTGACGAACCGAGACGGGTCGAGCACGTCTTGTGCACGTGAGATTGCCGCTTCGGTCGCCGCGTCGCGAAAGAAGCACACATAGCCAGCGTCCGCGACGATAGTGAGCAGCAGGAGCACCAAGCCGATCAGCGCAGCGCGTCGCCCGACACACAGCGCCAGCAGCGTGAGCGTCATCAACGCCACGATGAACGGAATGGGGAGTGCGAACCCCAACGTCGGCAACCCGAACCCAAGACCGATACACGCGGCAGCGGTGAAGACTCCTGCCCGGGCGCGCAGACTGAATAACTTCGCGAAGGCAGCCACCGCCTGAAGAACGATCGCAACGCCGAGCGCGGGAAGCGCGTGCCACCGTCCGCTTCGTAGGCTCAGCGCCAGCTCCGCGACGAAGATCGCGCTCAACAAGAAGAACATGTACGCGAAGACTCTTTGCAAGACTTCGCCGCGCCACTCGGCAACCGCTTCGGCTGCTGTCGGGGCTGCTTCTTGGGCGCTCATGGCAGCGCCCAAGCGGGCTCGAACGCCGCGTGCCTAGGAGTCCGCAAAGCAATCGAGTCTATCGAAGTCGTCTTCAACCGTAGGCCCCGTCCTCGGTCAGGACGCTGCCATAGGCTCGAGAACTGCTCAAGCGCTGGCAGCCGGATGTGTAGGAAACGCACATGCCGTCGCTCTGGATCTAGGTGCGGCCGAGCTTTCCGGTCCAGCGAGCGTCAGTGACGTGTGATGAGATAACGAAGCGGCATGTGTCCGCCCCTCCGCGAACGCAGGCACTCTGATTGACAATGGACGAGCAATCCACCGCGGCGAGCGCGGCGGTGAGAATGCCCTGCTCCATTGCGCAGTGGTGTGGAGTGGTCTTCTCGATTTCAGCATCGCCGGGCTCGCAACGTAGGACTCGCCAGCCGCCGATGCCTCGGCCACGGTTCGACCTGCGGTAGAGCGCATCGAACCCATACAGCACGTCACGCGCGCAGAATTGCGAGGTCGAAACGGTCGCTGCGTGGGACATCTGGAAAATGGCGCGGCCGGTGCGCACCAAACCGAAGTAGCCAACCTTCTGCTCGAGCCGATCCAACAACGCGAGTAGGGTGGCGATTGGGTACCAGCCTTGTGGGTCGATCGGCTCTCGCAATAGCCGCACCTCAGACTCTTCAGTCGGCCCTCGTTGCTTCAGTACCGTGAGCAGTGCCACGAGGCTCCTGCCGATAGTTTCGTGATCAACTCCGAGATAGCCCTTCGGGAACCGGTGCATCGGCGCTGCGCGCATGTTTCGCTAGGCGGCGCCTTGAGCCGAGAGCTGAAGTTGAGAACGAGCCCAACTTTCCGCTTCCGCCAGCGTCGCGACCACGACGTGTGGCGTGGGCAACGGTTGCAGCCACAGGATTGCCGTCAATCCTCCGCGTACGAGCGGTGAGTCGATCACGAAGGCGGTGCCGGCAGAGTACGCCCGCAGCAAAGCGTGGTTCTCCTTCAACCACTCAGCCTGCCTCCGTCGTTGAGTAGCTGGCGTTCGCGCGGCGTGGGTTGCGTCGAGCACGATCGCGCTACGGGTCTGGCGTTGCCACAGTGTATCGAGCCGAGCCAGGTAGCGATCGAATTCGTGATCTTCCACCGCGCCCTCGAAGGTCACGACGATCAAGGGAAAGCCGCTGTCGTTGACGTGAATTGAGCCCA
The DNA here is from genome assembly GCA_035634635.1 of Polyangiaceae bacterium. Taxonomy (GTDB): domain Bacteria; phylum Myxococcota_A; class Polyangia; order Polyangiales; family Polyangiaceae; genus PMG-095. The sequence continues at coordinate 111,081 of DASQCO010000151.1, read as the reverse complement.
TGGGTGTTTCCTCGACCCGTTGGGGCCTGCTCGTGTTGAACGTCCGACTTGCTGGCTTCCGAAGCTGTGAGGGTAAGCATTGGAAATGATTCGTGTTCCTGCTGAGCTGTTGCCCCGCCGGCGAATCAGGCATGCCGGCATCGGAGACGCCCATGGAAGTCGGCGCGAACTGGGTCTGAACGACGAATGGCCGGCTCGTTCCTGCGACCGTTGCTGTCGCTGCTGCTCGTGGTCTTGGTTTGCTGCTCGCGAGGGGAGCTCGTTCGCGAACAAGCGCCGACGCGCGCTGCCCGAACGGGAGCGGTCTCTTCGGCGTCGCTCGCCACCACCGCTCAGGTGCAAAAAACGGCTCCGGATCCATTCGCGTTCGACTCGCAGTTCTTTCGCAAGAAGAGCGCACCCGAGCCAGGCGAGTGGCTCGCAGAACACCGTGAACACGGACAGTCGTTTCTGGAATTCCAGCGAACGAGCACGCTTCGACCAACGGCCGAGCGGCGGACGATCGTGCTCCAGCCGCTTGGTGAGTTTACGCAGGAGCGACGCGCGGTCCTGGTCACTTTGCAGCGCGCGACCACGCTCTACTTTGGTTTGCCCGTGGAGATCGCCGAGGCCCAGCCGCTACCGACGCGGGGGCGGCGCGTCCGGCAGCGAGCAGGCGCTCCTTTGGTGCAATACCTCTCGAGCGAGATTTTGGATTCTCTTTCGAGCCACACGCCGGAGCACGCGATCGCCTACTTGGGCGTTACGTTTCAAGACTTGTATCCCGAACCCAGTTGGAACTTCGTCTTCGGCGAAGCAAAGCTGTCAGCGCGAGTGGGCGTCTATTCGTTGCTTCGCTTTACGCCCGAATTCAACCGCGAAGGCAAAGACGAGGCGGCGCGCCAGCGCTTCACACGGCGGGCGATTCAGCTGCTCGCTCACGAAACGGGTCACATCTTCGGCATCGAACACTGCACCGCGTTCGAATGCGTCATGAATGGCTCGAATTCGTTGTCTGAGTCCGATCGCCTGCCGATCGAGCCTTGTCACGAATGTCTGCACAAGCTCGCCTTTGCGCTGCGCCTTCAGCCGTCGCCGCGCTACCAGGAGCTCGCGCACTTCTACGAGGAGCTGGGGCTCAGCGAAGACGCGCGCTGGATCAGGGAGCGCATTGGGAGCTTGTCACCGCGCTGACCCTGATCACGCTTTGGCGTGACTTTTTAGACTACTTGATCAGCTAGGTTCCGAGGTCTGAAAGTACTGATTTTCTGGAACAATCGGCCGAGCAGGCAAATTGCAGGCGCCCCGCGTCTCGCGCGCCCCGGAGAGGCAGCAGGCGCCGGTCGCGCCGGTTTCTCTCGTGGCATGTGGCTGCTCGCGTCGATCGTGATCTGCTCGTGCCAAAGTTGACTAAGTAGTATTAGTTGCAGCTCTTCGGGAACTTGTTTGCCAAGAGCAGCATGTAGAGCGGGCGTAGCGTGCCCGGGAAATAGGTGTTGTCGTCGACCGACGTTTGCAGCCAAGCATCGCTGTATTCTTGAGCCTTTGTGCTGGCCGCGGGCAGGGCGCTCATGGCCAAGCCGCCGCGGAAGGCGCTGTTGGGGACGAACAAGCGCGCGACGCCACCGTTCGCGTCCACGTAGCTGGCCAGGTTGTTGAGGAAGGTCACGGCCTTAGGTTCGTTGAACCAAGCGTAGTCCGTGGCCACGCGCCAAGGTGTGCGCGACGCATCCGGGCCGTACTTGCCGTCGTCACCAGTGGCCGGAGTGCCGCTCGCGTTGCTCCAATTGGGAACCAGACCGTTCTGCGCGGCCTGCAAGGAGGCGAGCAACTTGTAGCCGTCGCTGGCGACGGTGTTCCAGCTGGTGTCATTCGTGAAGGTCGCGAACGCTTTGTAGTAGCCCGGCGCGATGTACGACGGATTGGTGCGATCACAGCCGCCAAAGTTGTCCCCGGGCTTCAACACCGTGCTGCCGTTACACGTGGTCAGCTCTGTATTCTTGATGGCGCCGATGAGCTGTTTTGCGTCGTCCGCGTAGGTCGTGCCCCAACGACAGCTGGCTTGAATCAGCGCCATCGCAGCGTCGAGCTCGCCGTCAGTTGCCGAACCTTCCGCCGAAGCAGCTCCGCAGGCAGTCGTTTGCCACTTCATCACGCCGTTCGCGTTCTTGTTCTTCTTGAAGTAGCCCCACAACTTATCGAACGTGGCTTTATCATCGTTTCCTGCTGATAGCAGCATGCCGTAGGCGATGCCTTCGGAGATGCAGTCGCCTTCGTCACGCGGCACGCACGCCGTGCCGTCGTTGCAGTCCTTCAAGCGGCGCTGCTTCCAAAGTGCGTATTCGGCGGTCAGCGCCGTGTCGTCGATCGTGCGAAACCCGGTGTATCCAGTTGCGGCCGCCTGAGCCGCGCGTGGAAGATCGGCGGCAGCGAGCGGCAAGAAGTCATCCACGCACACGCTGAATGGTCCCGCAACCGAGCCGTCGAGATAGACCTGGACCGAGATTGCCGTGCTGCCAACCACGCGGCCTGCGTCGGAGACCTTCCAGCTTGTCGGCACCTGCGCCCAAGCGATGCGGTAGTCCGCTTTGGCGTTGAGCCGGCCAACCAACATCGGTTGATTGCCCATCTGCGGTTCGTCGAGCACGAACTGAACCCGCACCGGGCCCGGTGAATTGCCGCTCAGCCCGATGCGGAAGCCAGCGACCTTGCCTGTGAAGTCGTAGGGGGCCTTGGTGTCACTGCCGGGCATGCGATTCAGATAGAACACGATTCCCGCGCCCCAATCCGCGGTAGCGCCCGAGAAGGTCCCTGAAACGCAGTACTTTCCGTCCTTGTACGGGTTCCCGGTTTGCTGGTTCGAGGTGCCGTCGCCGATCACGAGCACGGGCCCTTGGATGCCGAACGGATTGTTCTCCTGTCGAACGAAGCCGTCTTTGTTCAGGTACGCACCGTCGACTGGGGTCGTGCCACCCGGAGCATAGACGGGCTCGAACTCTGTGATGCACAGGTCGATCGCTCCCGCCGCGTCCGAGCCGGGCGCGAGCACCTGCAACGCATACAAACTGTCGGCGACGCGTTCGCCTGCGTTGGCCACGCCCCAATCGAGCGGGACCTGCGCGTCCGCAATGTTGTACACCACCGATTGGCCGAGCGTGCCCACGATGAACGGCGCAACGCCGCTGCTGTCGGCATTGGTCACGAAATTCACCCGTACGGGTGACGGTGTCGAGCCCTCCAGCTTCATCCGGAAGCCGGTGATTTTGCCTTTGTAGGCGTAGGACATCTTCGTGCCGGGGTTGTTCAGATCGAGCCCCAGGCCGACGCCCCAATGGTCGCTGACGCGATCGCCGGGAGCGGTCCCCGTCACGCAATACTTGCCGTCGCGATACGGGTTACCCGTTTGGGTGCTCGTGACACCGTCCGCGTAGGCGTACCAATAGCCCTGCAGCCCGAAGCTGTTGCCCGCCGCGTTCAGCTTGCCCGCCGGGTTGATGAAGGGCTCCGTGTTCGAATTCGGATTCGCGCCTGCGCCACCAGCGGTGCCCGTCGCGACGGTACCGCCGGCAGCGCTGGTAGCGCCCATCCCGCCTGCGCCGGTCACGGTCAATCCGCCGCTGCCCGCTTGCGCACTGCTCGGTGCGCCACCGTTGTTTGCGTCACTCGTTCCTTTCGACGAACAGGCGACCACTGCGACGAGCAACCCAGCTGCGAGGCTCTGTCGCGCAAGGTCGAGGAGCTTGCACCACGACCAAACCTTCAACGATGAATTCACGCAAACCTCCGAGCGCGCGAGCCAGGCTCGCCAAGCATGCAAAGTCTCGAAAGTGAAGCACTTCGCACGCCGGGCGCCAAATGGCACCCCAAAAAAGCAGCCGAAGATTCGTAAAAAAAGCTACGGATCGTTCATGCCTGCGCGGCGGCGGAACGGTTACCGTTTCTGGCTTGTTGGCTTTGGCTAGCAGGTGCGATGCAAGAGCCCGCGGCCGGCGAGCCCGACCACGCCGTCGAGTGCATCCAGGTAAGCGCCGCCGAAGGTGCCCTCGGGGCCGCCCAACTCGTGCAGCGCCTCACCTTGCGCCCAGGCAGCCTCACGCGCCTCGACGACGCTGAAGTTGGCGATCAAATCGTCCGCGCCGTGCAGCGCTTGCTCCGCGGTCTTCCAGTGGCCGGTCAAGAACCAGGTCTTGGCATCGGCTTCTACAGAGGCAAGCACGTGATTCACGCGTTGATAGTCCAGCTTTTGCTGATCGCGAGTCGATAGCCCAGGCTTCGACGATCGCCAAACACGGGTGAGCGCTACCGGCAAATCTCGGTTGATGTGAGCGTTCATGCCCGCCAGGGCGAATTGAATCGGCAACACGTCCGTACGCTGGTGCCCTGCAAACACGGGCCACCAAGCGCGAGGCACTTGCTCGGAGCGCTCGTCCTGCGCGAACGCCCGCAGCGCGAAGAAGTAAAGGTTTGCGAACTCGACGTCGAGCGTCTGCACGAACTGCGGGTGTTGGAACTGCCCGGCTGCAACTGCTGCAATGACCGCCTCGGTCACGGTTCGATAGAGGCGGTTGAACCAGGCGACCCCGTCCGTGACGGTTCCACCGGGAGCCAGCGATTGCTCGATACCGTTCATCACTTGGAGCACGCCCGCCGTGTCAGCGACGGGCGCGATTTCGAGCGCGGGAAGGAGCGGTGTGAGCGACGCCATGTTCGTTCGAAGGGGTGCTGCGGGCCCGCGATTTCGACGCGCCCCGGTGGCGCCGTCAATGGTCAAATGTTTGGGGAGATCGCGTCGAGGCTGCGGTATAACGTCCGTGCATGCGGCGTTTCGAGTTCGCGGAGGGTTGGGCATCGTCACCGATCGCTTCCACGTGCCGGATTTGGCCGACCCGAGTGACGACACGCCGCTGCGTGCCGAAGCGGAACCCGAGGGCGAATTCAGCGTGCTCAGCCATGCGCTCGAGCACGCAGCAAGCGCGCTCGACGACGCCGCGCATCACGGCCTTCGGCGTGCGGGGCGCAACTACGGCGAGCGCATCAGCGAGCGCGCGGTCGAGCTCCGGCAGGTTGGGCTGAAGCGTCTGGCGGAGCGTCTCGAAGCGCTCAAGGCCGCACTCGACGACAGCCAAGCAAGCGGTGACCACGACGCCGAGGTGAGGCTCGTCACGCGCTGGGCCGATGCGGCCATTCGTGTGCGGTTGTGCCAGGAGAGCGGAGGGGCCTGACAAGAGCTCCGTCGTCCAAGCTTCGAGTGTCGCTGTCTTTTGCGTGGCACATCGGAGCGCTGAGGAAATTGCGTTTCTTGTTGCTTCGAAGGGTTCGGCTGGCCTACGGCAGCGAGCACAATGGTGAGGTCTACGATTGGTGTTGGGTTGCTGGGGTGGTTCGCTCTTCAAGTGCTCGTGGGTTGCGGAAGCGAAGGCTCTTCGGGGAACGGGGCTGCAGGAAGCGCGGGTGAAGGCGGCACTTCGACGGACGCTGCCCATGCCGGCAGCGGCGGGAAGGGAGCGGCGCCACAGGCGGGCCATCACCCTGGCGGGAGTGCAGGCACCGCGGCTGGAGGGAGCGCGGCTGGAGGCACCCAGACTGCAGACACCGCCGGTACGGCGCAAGGCGGTGGCGCAGGCGGCGCGGCAGGGTCAGCTCCAACCGGGGGCACGAGCTCAGCTGGCGGAGACACGGGAGGAGCGGCGCAAGGCGGTACCGCAGGCCAGACCGCAGCAGGGAGCGGGGGCAGCATCGGCGGCAGCGGTCCGGGCGCCGGTGGCGGCGGGCAAGGCGGGAGCGCAATGAGTGATATCACCCCACCGGGTGACGTCCTTTTGCGGGCCGACGGCTCGTTCAACTTGGCCTCGGCATTCACCTGCGTGGAGGTGAGCAACGTCGAGGTAGGTGCAAGTGTGTATTACGAATTGACGACCGATGGCGCGGCACCCGCGGACCCGACGAGCGTGTCCCCGAAGATGGACGCCTCCGGCAAGATTTGCGGCATCGATCAGAATGGCACGACCCGGATTCGGGTGCGTCAGGTCGACGCTGCGGGCAACCTCGGGCCGTCTTCATTGCACCGCTACACGCTGGACACTGCGCCGCCCGTCATCTGCGGCGTATCGGCGACTCCTGACGGCGTGGCCTACGTCGATTTGCCGCTGCATTTGCGGTTGAGCGCCGAAAAGGACGGCACTGCGACGATCGACGTTCAAGGTGTGGGTACGGTAACCCTGCGGGATGATGGCGCCAGCGGCGATGCCCATGCCGGCGATGGCATCTACGAACTCGACTACGCAGTCCCACCGGGGAGTGACGTGCCTAACGCGACGCTGACGGCCCATTTCAAGGACGCCGCCGGCAATCCTGCCGCTGATCTCCCGTTCGCCAAGAAGGTATTCGTGGACCGCAGCGCGACCCCCGTCGCTGGCGCGTTCGTAGACAGCACGGTGTGGACCGCAGCGGGTAGCCCGTACGTCATCACGGCGACCAGCGCGTTCGAAGCGGACCTTTCGCTCGAGCCGGGGGTGGTGGTGATCTTCAAGGGCGCGGCGCAACTTTCTGCGCTGAAGAACTTCACTGCGCTGGGCACGCAGGCTCAGCCAATCGTGATGTACGGCGCGAACTTGCGCTTGGATGGACCGAAGCTGCTCCAGACCTTCGATGTGGCCACGGGCGCGTATGTGGCTGGCCCGAGGCTCGACTACGTGCAGATGTCCGATGGGCGACTGAGCTTCGGTTACGTCGGGTTCAATGAGGCTGGCGCTTACATCACCAACTCTGCGATCGGCTCGCTGAGCGGCGAGTCCGTGGCCAACCGCATGTTCGGCGTGTACGTGCGACACAGCTGGATCGGGACCATCCCTGAGTACGGCGCGCTCCTCAATGGGCGCATCACGGATTCGTATCTCGATAACGTGGTCGTCGATGGGTACACCGAAAACGCGGAGCTCACTTATAACCAAATCAGTAAGCTCGAGGTCGATCGCTGGCACCCGACCTTCACGCTGGCTCATTGCAACGTCACCGAAATGACGATGCATCGGCCGACGCAAGCAACCAACGCCGCTTTCCACCAAAACAACTTGGGCGGGGCGAACGTCACCACTGCGCTGAGTGTCACGAGTGGCAACCCTGCGGAGCCGCAAGTGGACGCCAGCGCGAACTACTGGGGCAGCGCGACGACCGCGCAGATGACCACGCTCGGCAGCAGTGCGAATATTGGCGCGATCTTCGACTTCTTCGACGATACGACGCAGACGCGGGTGGACTACAAGAACTGGCTCAGCACGCCCGCGAATGCAGGACCCAGTTGGGTTCGTAGCGAAGCGCCGGCGATCGCTGACAGCTGCGCGAGTGGCGGTAGTGGTGGTGCGGGTGGCTCGGGTTCAGGCGGCACTGGTGGCTCGGGCGGCGCAGCGGTAAGTCAGTTGCTCGGCGCCTGCAACAACGTCGCGGGAAAGTTTTGTGAAGAGGTAAGTGGGCCGATTGCGCTACAGAGTTCCGTTCAGGATTCGTGCACCTCTAATTGGCAAAGTTCGTGCGCAAGCTCGAACTTGATTGGCACTTGCACTTTCGTTCACGGCGCGGCTTCGCTCGGGCTGACTGGCGTAATCCGCTATTACCAAGGCGGCCTCGCGACCGCAGAACAATTAAAGAACGGTTGTGAATCCGGGCTTGCGGGCACCTGGTTGGGGAATTGAGTCACTGCCCTGGCCTCTCGTGCGCGGCTGGAGCTACGCGCCGGGGCACGCGGGCCTCGCCCGCTTGCCAAATAAAAACACCTCAGGGCAACAACTAGTCGCGCGTTGTCTACGTGCGATGTTTCCTTAAATGCTGGTAGTGTGGCTTCGCTTTGCGGGCCCACGATTCCACCATCGAGCACGAGCCGGGCGTTGCGAATGACGAGCACCCGCCGAGCCTGCCGACCTTTCTTCGAGGGGGCGGTGAGGCGGGAGCGCTGATCCGCGGAATGCGTTGGGAGGACACGCCGCTCGGGCCCGTGCAGAATTGGTCGCCCGCGCTCCGAACCGTGGTTGGCGTTCTGCTCAGCAACCGCTTTCCGATGCTCATCGTGTGGGGGCCGAGGTTGATTCAGCTCTACAACGATGCCTATCGCCCGATTCTCGGCGACAAGCACCCGCGTTCACTTGGCCAGGCCTGCGCGGAGTGTTGGCCCGAGATCTGGCCGATCGTCGGCCCCATGTTCGAGGCGCCCATCCATGGCGGACCTGCGACCTGGGAAGATGATCTCACATTGGGTATCACGCGGCGAGGCTTCCTCGAAGAGTGTCACTTCAATGTCGCTTACAATCCCGTTCCGGACGAGTCGGTTCGGCCGACGGGCATTGGTGGCGTGATCGCGCCCGTCGCGGAAACGACGGAAAAGGTATATGGCGAGCGGCAACTCAGAGCGCTGCGCGAGCTGGCGATGCGAACGGCGAACGAAAAGACCGCCGAGCAGGCTTGTCAGGCTGCCGCGTCGACGTTGAGCACCGCAACGCGAGACGTCCCATTTGCGCTGTTCTATCTGAGTGATCCGGGGAGTGAAGGCATACGACTGGTCGGCGCTTTCGGGTTCGACCGCGCCGAGGAGGTCTCGCCCCGAGAGTGGCCGCTGGTCGAGCACGGGCTGGTCGTGATCGAGGACTTGTCGCGCTTTCACGAACACCTTCCGCTGAGCGAATGGAACGCTCGCCCGACCCGCGCGGTCGTGATCCCGTTGGCTTCGGCCGACCAGCAGGGCTACGGCTTCGTCGTCGCCGGGACCAGCCCGCATCGCGCGTTCGACGAGGGGTATCGAGGGTTTTTCGAGCTCGCGGGTGCGCAGGTGGTAACGGCGATCCGCAACGCGCACGCATTCGAGACCGAGCGCAAACGTGCTGAAGCGCTGGCTGCCCTGGATGAAGTGAAGACGGCCTTCTTCAGCAACGTCAGCCACGAATTTCGCACGCCGCTCACGCTCATGCTCGGCCCGATCGAGGACGGGCTTCAAGATCTCGAACAGCCATTGCCGCCACGCCAACGCGAGCGGCAAGAGGTCGTGCAGCGCAGCTCGCTTCGCTTGCTCAAGCTCGTCAATTCGCTCTTGGATTTCAGCCGCATCGAGGCGGGCCGAGTGCAGGCTCGATACCAGCCGACCGATCTGGGCGCCTTCACGGCGGACTTGGCCAGCTCGTTTCGGTCGCTCGTGGAGAAGGCTGGCCTGACGCTCACGGTCGACTGTCCGGCACTCGACGAGCCCGTCTATGTCGACCGTGAGATGTACGAGAAGGTCGTGCTGAACCTGCTTTCGAACGCCTTCAAGTTTACGCTCACCGGCGGCATTCGAGTTTCGCTCTCGGCTGATGGTGATTGCGCGCGTTTGGTCGTGGCCGACACCGGCATGGGGATCCCGGAATCCGAACTGCCACACATGTTCGAGCGGTTTCACCGTGTGGAAGGTGCAAATGGGCGAAGCTACGAAGGCAGCGGCATTGGCCTCGCGCTGGTGCAAGAGCTCGTGAAGTTGCACGGCGGCAGCGTCGCTATCAGCAGTCGTTTGGCGCACGGCAGTGAGTTCACGGTCTCGTTGCCGCTCGGCTCGAATCACCTCGATCCGGAGCAAATCGAGGCGACCACGACGGCGTCATCGACGCGGCTCGGGCCAGCCCCATTCATCAACGAGGCGGCGCAGTGGTCGAACGCTGGCAGCGAGGCACCGAGTCGAGTCGAGGCACTCGCTACGCCGACTTCGGCACCTGCCAGCGGCGGCCGTGTCCTGCTCTGCGACGACAACGCGGACATGCGTCAATACGTGTCCCAATTGCTCGTCGCCCACGGCTGGCAAGTGGAAGCCGTGGAAGACGGCGAGGCCGCACTGCGTAGTGTGAGAGCGAGCCAGCCTGATTTGGTGCTGACGGACGTGATGATGCCGAAGCTAGATGGCTTCGGTGTCTTGCGCGCCTTGCGAAAGGACGAGCGCACGCATCTCGTCCCGGTGATTCTGCTCTCGGCTCGCGCAGGTGAGGAAGCTCGCGTGGAAGGGCTGGACGCCGGAGCAGACGATTATCTGGTCAAGCCGTTTGCCGCTCGCGAGTTGGTCGCTCGCGTACGTACTCACTTGAATGCGGCGCGCGAGCGGCAGGAGGTTGCTCGAGTCTCCGATACTGCCCGTAGAACCGCGGAGGAAGAGGGCCGGCGCAAGGATGAGTTCCTGGCCATGCTCTCGCACGAACTGAGAAATCCGATGGCGGCGATCACCATGGCCCTGGCCATGATGGAGCGCGCGGCGGGTGACCCAGTGGCATCGGCGAGGCACCGCGAGACCGCCCAGCGGCAGGTGGCCAATCTCACGCGCCTGGTCGACGACCTGCTGGACGTTTCGCGCATCACGCGTGGTCAAATCGAGCTGAAAAAGCGCTCGATGGACTTTGCCTCGTTGGTCGAGAGCGCGCTTACCTCCGCGCGTGCCACGATCGACGCTCGAGGGCACCGTTCGTCAGTGACGATTACCGCCGGTGACTATCGACTCGAAGGCGACGAAACACGGCTAGAGCAAGCCGTGGTGAATCTTTTGGTCAACGCCGCCAAGTACACCGAACCGGGCGGTACGATTTCGGTCACCCTCACTCGAGAGATCGCTGATGGCGTGGCGTACGCCGTTTTGTGCGTGCGCGACACGGGCCGCGGCATCCCCGCAGACATGCTGGAGAAGGTGTTCGAGGTGTTCGTGCAGCTCTCGCCCTCGCTGGATCGAACTTCTGGCGGTCTCGGTTTGGGACTCACGCTAGTCAAGCGCCTGATCGGAATGCACGAGGGGAGCGTCGTCGCGCGGAGCGAGGGCCTGGGGAAGGGGAGCGAGTTCGTCGTTCGGCTGCCGCTGGGACCGCGCTCGCGACAGCCGAACGAGTCCAAAGGTGCACCGGACGGCGCCCGCGCTGGCGCGTCACGGCGTGTGCTGATCGTCGAGGATTCCGAAGAATTTCGTGAAATTTTGCGGGAAATGTTGGAAGATTTGGGCCACGAAGTGTTCGTGGCCAAGGATGGCCTGACCGGCGCGGCGTCCATCCTCGAGCTTCGACCGGACGTGGCCCTGGTCGACCTAGGCTTGCCCGGCATCGACGGCTACGAGGTTGCCCGTCGCGTGCGCGCTGCCGCACATGGTGCAGACCTGTATTTGGTCGCTTTGTCCGGTTATGGTGGCGCGATCGACAAGATTGAGACCCAGCGCGCTGGCTACGATCGACACCTCACCAAGCCGACGAGCGTGGAGGAATTGTTGCGTGTCGTGAGCGGGTCCAAGCCGCGCGGGGGAACATAATTGCGTATGAACGAGCCCGCGGGCGTAGGCTACGAGTCGCCATGACCTCTGCTGTCTCTGAGACTAACGACTCGCCCGACGCGGCCGAGTCACCGTTCGACACCGAAAAGGCCGAGCTAGAAGCGTGGATCAGCGAGACGCCGCCGGAAGCGAGCGTCAAGGGCATGTACGTGGAGACGTTGCTGACGATGCTCAAACGTCGCGCTGTGCGGAGCCCCACCGACAAGCGGTATTTCGCGTTCAAGGACTATCCGCTGAGCGAGCTCATGCGCCTGATGGTCGACGCGATCGGCGTGCTCTATCCCGAGCTTTCCCCGCGTGAGGGGATGATCGCGCTCGGCAGACTGGCGTTCCCAACGCTCACCAGCACGACAATTGGCAAAGTGATCTTCAGCGTGGCAGGCAGCAGCTGGGTGCGCGCGCTCAATCTGGTCACGAAGGCGTACGAAGTATCCATCAAGCCCGGCACTGCAACGGTTCAGGATCTGACCGAAAGCAGCGCGCGGGTCGAGCTGCGCGAGATTTGGAACTTCGGCAACTCGTATCAGGTTGGCGTGTTCGAAGGCGCCATGAAGGGCTTCGGCGTGCGTGGCACTGTTCAGGCCGTGACCGTGGGCCGGCGCTGCGACGTGGATCTGATCATGCAATGGGAACCGTGAGAGATCCCTGACGCCGCGCTGTCGCCGCTGCGGCACCCAGAGAAATGACCAAGGCAAAGCGTTGCGCTTTCCCTCATTATGGGTCGGAAACTCTTGACTGCCGAGGTACGCCGCGTCCGCCGACGGCTGCAACGGTCGTGCGAGGGCATGAGTTCATCACTTTGGAGAAATAGATGATCGTCGATCGCGCCTGGGCAGCTCGCAATCTCGGTTTCAATCCAATCGCCACTCCCGCGCCGGAGGCGTCGTTTGCGTTTCGCGCGGCCTCAGACTCGCCAACGGACGACAACATTCGTCGCGAGATCATCGATTTCGACTCCGATGCGGCCCATGGCCGAGAATTTCTCGCGTTCTCGACAGCTACGGGACTATCTCGGTTCACGGACATTCCGTGGCCGAGTGGGCTTGCCCCGAAAACCAGCGGGGCACCGAAGGGCAGGGCCGGCGCGCCTCTGCCACGCGCGGACGTGCTTCTGGTCACATGGACCGTTGACGAGGGGCATGCGCTGAGTCGCGTCATTACGCCCGGAAAGGACTCCCGCAACGACTATCGGCCTTACACTCACAACTTCGCGGCGATCTCGAAGAAGATGAGCGCGCGCTGCCCTGCTCGCCAAGCCAAGCGCCTGGGGGCGTTCTGGACGAGTAAGATCGGCTCCAAGTCCATCGTCGTTTTCAAGTCTGATTCACACATGTCGCAGGATGGACCCGAGCTTCCGAACATTGACGTGTGGCGACAAATCATCGAGGAGGTGAAGCCCAAGTTGGTCATCACGACGGGCACCGCCGGCGGGATCGGCAAGCAATTCGAGGTCGGCGATGTGATCGCGAGCCCGATCGTTCGCTTCGATTGCACCGCAAAGTTCAAAAAGGAACCATTCGCGCAAGACCACTTCGCGAGCTCGGCCGTGAATTCGAAACACTTTGCGACGGCAAAGAAGCTATTCGCCGCCAATTCGGCTCAGCTGCCCAAGGACAACACCCGTAGCCCCAAGATTGTGAAGGTCGCGCCTCGCGCTCTCAGCTCCTCGGTCGTGACCACCGACTTCTTCGGCTTCGATACCTCGGACAACCACTACAAGCTCAAAGGCCTCGGAGACGTTTCGGAGATGGGCGACGCCGTTCTCGGCATGGTCGCGAATCAAATGGGCAGTGGCGCTCCGCGCTGGGTCGCCGTGCGCAACGTCTCCGATCCGCAAATCAAGGCCGAGGGCACCCTCAGGGAGCAAGCCGCCATCGCAGCACAGATCTACAAAGCCTTTGGCCGATGGAGCTCCGTATGCAGCGCGATCGTTTGCTGGGCGCTGATCGCCGCGGAGGCGTAGCGCCCAGCGCAAACGCGTCAGCTAGCTGTTCATCATTCGAGAAAACTTCTCGGTCAGCACCGGATCGGCGGCCATCTTGGCGCCCCAGGCCGTGGCGACCTGTCCATAGCTCATCATGTCCAGCCCGTAGCGACCGAGCGCGCCCATCATGTCGCCGCGCTGCATGCCCTTCATGATGCCCACGTAGTCGCTCAGTTTGGCCACCTTTTGGCCCGGAAATACCACGGGATCCGGATCGGCGTTCTCTTGGTTCAAGGCGTGCTGTGCCTGCTGCGCCTGAGCCATGCGCAGGTGCATATCCATGTTTCCTTCGCGGATGTTGTCGAGCGCCGCCTTCTCTTCCGCGTTCACACCCATCTTGGCGAAGCTCTGCAACTCCTGCAGCTCGAGGAAGCGTTCGTGCAGAGAGCGGTTGTTGTTCAGCGCCTCCTGCCATTCGGGAATATGGAGGTTCAGTTTGCCGAAGTTGTCGGTGCGTAACGGTAGCTTGAAGCGCTCGAACAGTTTGACGAGCTCGGTGGGTGGTGACGCGGTGGCGGCGAGCACCGCGGCAGGGCCGCGCTGACCGATGCTGGCCATGATGCGGTCGCGTTCGGTCGAGAATTCCGCGTACTCCTCCAACGTGAGCCCCGCGTAGCGGCGTGTGGGTGGCTTCACGCGGTTGCTCTTGGCGGGATCGTCTTCCAGCTGCGTGATCCACGCACGGAAGCCGTCTTGCGTGGCTTGCGGGTGGTTGCCGAGACCGAGCCAAATTTGCGCCAGCACCATCTCCCAACCGGTGAAGCCGCGGGCTGGCGCTTGCCCTTTGAGCCAACCGAACAATTGTTCGACCTCGGGGCGCAGTGCGGGATTTTCCTTGGCGCGGAAGCCGAGTGCGATGATCGCGGCGCTGGTCGTCCAATCCGAGGGCCCGAAAACGAGCGAGTACAGCGCGCCTCGGCCAGGCCCGGTCTCCCAGGCGCCAAGGTGCGAGAGCACGAGCGCGCTCGCAATCTGACAGCGATAAGTCCAATAGAAGCCGTCAAAGCCGGAGTCCGGCGGCGGCAGCGGTGGATCCGTCATGACCGCCAAGAAAGCGTGCAGCCATTCCACGCCCCACTGCTGCGCCACATTGCGCGCCGCGCCGTCCCACACCTCTCGGCGATAGAGCTGCTGGGCGATGCTCGCGATTACCTGCTGCGCGCGTGGATCTGCCGCCGGGTAAACCCTTTGCGCCGTGGTGTCCTGATAGTTCCACAGCCGGTACTGAACCTGCGCTTTGTCCGCGCGCGGGTCGGGCTGCTGGATCTCTTCCACTTTTACGTCCAACGAGCCGCTAGCGCCCATCGTGCGCATGGCCAGATCGAACGCGAGGCTGACGCTCGGCGCTTCGAGGAACTTGCTCTCGAGGCCGATGCTGCAGGAGAGCCCCTGGCCGCAACAGCGGAGGATTGGCATCAGTTCGCGCGCAAATGAGCGCGCGGCTGCGGCGGTCGCGTCGCCCGGGCCCTGCAAGAAGGTGTAGTAAACCTCCATTGGTTCCAGCTCCTCACACAGCTGGCGAGTCAGTGCGCTCCACCACTGCCGCTCGCGCAAGACGAGCAGCGCGTGCTTGTCCTCCGGCGTGTTGTAGCCGCGAAAGCGCGCGTAGTGGAACGACGGCAGCGCGTCCTCGTAGTCCGACTCGCGCGAGAGCAGTTCGTGAAAAATCTGAGTGGCGCGGTCGTAGCGCTTGGCGTCCAAATACGCCCAACCCAAGTCGAACAGCGGTGAATTGTCTTTGGGATCGATGTTTAGCGCCGCGCGTGAGTGTTTTTCCGCCTCATCGGGCCGACCCGCTTGGCGGTACGCGTTGGCGGTCGTCGTCTGCACCTTCCAATCCTCGGGAAAGCGCCGCACGCCTTCCAATGCGACGCTTAGCGTCGCGTTCGGATCCGCCAGACGACGGCGCAGCATCGTCTCCCCAAAGTACAAGACCGCCTCGTTGGGATAGCTCTTCCGCAAAGCGGCAAACAGGTCGGCGCCCGCGCTCACGTTGGCCAAACGCGGATCTTCCGGATCTGGCGGGACGGGGACCTGAATGCCCGCGCGCAAGGCGCTGCGCACCGGGTGCTTGGCGAACACATCCCAACCGAGCCGTGTGATCACCTCGGGATTGCACCAGCGCGTCAGCCAAGGCAGGTAGGCCAAGTCCGGCGCGACGTCGATCACGTCACAAATTAGCTCGATCGCCTCCGGCAAACGCTTCTGCATCATCAGGATGCGCGCGCGCACCGCAGCGGTCGCTACGTGAATCGCACCGGTCGCGACCGGCGTCGTCGACAATGGGTCGGGTGACGCGAGCGCGATCTCGTCCACCAAATCCAAGTAGGAGCGCTCGTTCGGAAACAACATCAGCGCGTCCGAGGCGAACAGCATGGCGGAGATCAGCTCACCGCGCTGGAAGGTCTCTCTCGCGCGCGCTTTCAGTCGTTCCCCGAGCTCGGTGCGAGCCTGGCCTTCGTTCGGTAGTTCCGTCGGATCTAGCTGAGTCGGTTGCATGCGTTTTTTCCCCTAGGCGAACCGACGACGCTAGTCCGAAAGCCACGCGCGTGGAAAGAAGCTTCAGCCGCCGCCAGACTCCGGCGTCCGATATGGCATCGGTCCCCAGTACGCGTACAGCCCGTCATCCGCGCGTTTCCAGCCCGCCGCGACCTCCGGCATGTTCCGCTCGATCCACCGCTTGAAGTGCGGTCGCGTGCCGTCGGCATCGTTTACGCCGTACTCCTCTGCAAGATCCCAAGACGCGAATACGCGCCCGTTCTTTAGTTCGAGGTTCGGATCGGCGGCGAGCGCGGCGATGCATCGGCCGACGAAGAGTGGTGTCTCCGACGCAATGAACTCTTTTGCGTTTTTGGCTGCGTCTTGCCAATTGGCTTCGGTCACGCCCATGTGGTCGAGCATCCACTCGGAGCGCAGAAAACCAGGGGTGACGGCAATGGCAGGGATCCGGCGCTCCTTCAGCTCTTGAGACAGCGCGAAGGCCATACGAATGATCGTGGTCTTCACCAGGTCGTAGAAGAAATGACCGCGGTAGAAGAAGGCGTCGCCGTCGGTGACTTCGATGACCAGGCCGCCCGGGCGGAGGCGAGGCAGGCCGAAGTGGCTGGTGATGATGTGCGTTTTGATCGCGCGATCGATCAACGTCAGACCGCTATCGAGCTTAATTTCCCAGAGCTTCTTGCCCCACTCGATCAGGTCGTCACCGCCCCAGATATCGTTGACCAAAATGTCGAACTCGCCGACTTGCTCGAACAGCGCAGCAACTTCGGCCGGAACGGTGTGGTCGACCCGCACGGCCACACCGCGCCCGCCGCGCGCACTGACGAGGTCTGCGGTTTCGTTGATCGTCTCTGGGCGGTTGCTCATTCCCGCACTTCCGGGAACGCTACGACCCGTGCAGTAGACCGTGGCTCCGGCCTCACCCAGAGCGGTCGCGATACCTCGCCCGGCTCCGCGGGTCGCGCCGGCAACGACGGCGATTTTTCCTTCGAGCGGCTTGTTCATCCCCTTGCGGCTACCACGCCGCGTTCGTGCTCGCTAGCGCACGAGCCGGGTGCGCCGCGCGCCGCGAGCACCGCGCCTCGCAAAACAAATATTTCACGTTCTCCGGGGATTCGCTTGACGCTGCGCGCGCGTCGGACGATCTCGCCGCTTCGATGAATTCCGATTTGGTGTTCGCTCCAACGGCTGATCCGCGCGTGTTTTTGGCGCCAGATGGCTCGCGCCATTCGCCGCCCGCAGGCTGGCTGTGTTTGCCGCCCGGGGATGCGGGGCTCACCCGGCGCGTGAAGAGCTTGGGGCCGTCGTGGGCGATCATCGAGAAGAAGGGGCGCAAGGCCTTCTCCAAGGGCCTTTGGGCACCCAGCGCGAACATCGAGGCTGCGAAGGCAGCGCTCGAGGCGGAGCGCAGCACAGTCGCATACGCGAAGAAGCGCGCTGCCGCGGGCGCGCGACGCGAGCACGAACAGTCCGCCTACGTAGTTTCGTTCGAGGTCGAAGTGTTGGGGTTCCTGCGTTTCGCGCCGAGCTTCGAAGCGTTGGCGCGAAACGTCGCGCGGCAGGTGACCGCGCATGCCACGCCCGTCGGCAGCGGCACCGTGGCTCGCACCAAGCGCATCTCGATCGATCGTCGTGCCGAGTCCGCCGTGATCGCGTGGATGCGCCACCAAACGACGGCTTATGATCGCATGGCGATCCCGCGGGTTGCAGGCAAACGCCGGGAGGTGCGGCGCGAGCTCGCCACCGTGTCTCGCGCGATCCTCGATTTGCATCGCCGCGATGTCGCGCACGCGAGCGCCGCGTGCCCATTGTGCTCAGCGGTGCGCGTGCCCTAGCATCACCGGTATGGGTTTGAGCTACGAGCAAGCCGTGACGGCGCTTTATCAAGCGTCGTTCGAGTCCTTCGTGACCGAGCGGAAGCGGCTTGCGGGTGAGCTCAAGACCGACGGTGACAAGTCGGGCGCAGCGCAGCTCGCCAAGTTGGGGCGTCCGTCGATCTCGGCGTGGGCCGTCAACCAGCTGTGGTGGCACGCGCGCGAAACGTTCGACGAGCTGTTCGAGACCGCGGCCGAGCTTCGACGCGGCAAGCATTCCGCGAGCGCCGCGCATCGCAAGGCGCTGGCCAAGCTGAGCGCGCGCGCCCAGCAGCTGCTGAGCGAAAGCGGACACAGCGCAAACGACGCCACCCTGCGCCGAGTCACGATGACGCTTTCAGGCTTGGCCGCCGCGGGAAACTTCGAGCCCGACACTCCGGGCGCGCTCAGCAAGGATCGCGATCCTCCGGGATTCGAGGCGTTCGGCATCGCGAGCGCGAGCGCCGAGCCCGACGAAGAGGCCCCTGCCGAGCCCAAACCCCAAGGCGAAGTCGCGGCGCCGGAACGCAAACGCACCGCCGAGATTGAAGCCGCGGAACGCAAACGTGCGCTGGAGGCTGAAGCTGCAGAACGCAAACGCGCGGCGGAGGCCGCAGCGGCGGAGCGCAAACGCGAAGCAGAAGCCGAGGCCAAGCGCCAAGCACGACGGAAAAAGCTCGAAGCGGACCTGCGCGACGCGAAGGCGGAGCTCAGCGAACGCGAGCACGAACGCGACCGCGTGCAAAAGCAGCTCGCCACGGCGGAACGCGAGGTCGAACGCGCTCGCGCCGACGTAGACGCCGCACAGGCCGCGCTCGAAGCCGAATGAGCCGCAGCACCGGCGCGCGGAGCGACTTGGCGCGCCAGTTAGTCACCGCGTAGCCATTCGCGACTTGCTCGCCGAGCCGAGTCTTGGGCCGGTCCACCAATCTGTTGCTCGGCTTCTTCGCGGACCGTGAACTGGGCACGTGCTTCGTACGCCCTTATCGGTCATCGAAGATGAAATGACGATGATGAAGTGACGATCTCGCGCCAGATAGCGTCTTTTGCGTTCGGAATAAGAATGTCGAAAGAAGATGTGCTGGTTCTGAACTCGGAACAGGGGTTAGTCAAATTGCAAATCGAGGAATTTCAAATTTGCGTCTTTATGTTTCTGCGCTAATTGGCTCGCCATGCTTAGTAATAACCCTCGGGGTTGGTTCTCTAAATACACTGCCGCGTCCGCGCGGCGACACGTTGGTTTGGCTGCGCTTTGCTGCGCGCCGCTCACTGTGCTCGGCTGCTCGAACAACAGCGGTCAAGCTGAAACATCGCAGAGCGTGAGCTCCACGACCGGAGCGCTCACGAACTCGGCCTGCGGCTATGTGCTCAGCGCCGACGTTTCCAAGGCGAACAAGAAGGGCTTCAAGGCCAAAATCAAGATCAGCAAGGCGGATGGCAGCAAGCTAGATCCCGCGACGTCGTTTTCGGTGCTCGTGAATGCCGGCGCAGCGACGCTCACGCAGGTCGGCCACGGCACGTTCCAAAGCACGGAAAATGGCTATTTGCTGAGCACAATCAGCGGTGACGAGACCGATGACGACCTAGCCGTGGACGGCGAAACGCCGGATCCCGACGTGCTGGGCGGCAAGGCCTACCGATTTCACCTGAACTTCAGCGGCGCGTACAGCACCTTCGTCGCCAACATCATCACCACCAGTGGCGTCGCGTGCGATCAGACGGCGCCGAGCGTGCAACTCACCACCAGCGGTGATTTCTTCACCTCCAATGGCCAATTGGCGCTGACCGCGACCGCCACCGACGACACCTCGGTGTCGAAGGTAGTGTTCGCGCAGGACGGCGTGGAGCTCGGCACGGTTCGCAGCGCGCCGTACACGCTCAACGTCCCGGTCACGAGCGCGATCAACGGCCGTCACCGCTACACGGCCACCGCGTACGATCTCACCGGCAACGCGGGCTCGCAGACGCAGCGCGTGCTGGTCGCGATCGGTAACGAGTTTTTCGGTACCGCGACCACGGTCGCGGCCGACTACACGAAGCTGCTCGAGCATTTCAATCAAGTCACGCCGGGCAACGCCGGCAAGTGGGGCTCGATCGAAGCCACCCGCGACGTGATGAATTGGACCGAGCTCGACACCGCGTACAACTACGCCAAGCAAAATCACCTGCCGTTCAAGATGCACACGCTGGTGTGGGGTTCGCAGCAGCCAGCCTGGGTCGCGAATCTTCCGCCCGCGGAGCAGCTCGCCGAGCTCGATCAGTTCATGACTGCCGTCGCCGAGCGTTACCCCAGCATCGACCTGGTCGACGTCGTGAACGAGCCGACGCACGCGCCTCCGCCCTACGCGGCTGCGCTCGGTGGAGCTGGCGTCACGGGTTGGGATTGGGTGGTCTCTGCGTTCGAAATGGCGCGCTCGCACTTCCCGAACTCCGAGCTGTTGCTCAACGACTACTCGATCCTGTCCACGACGGGAGCCACGACGAACTACCTGAACATCGTCAAGATCCTCAAGGACCGCGGCCTGATCGACGGCGTGTCCGAGCAGGGCCACTTCTACGAGCGCTTCCCCGAGCTCTCCGTATTGCAAGCAAACCTGGCCAGCTTCCAGGCGACCGGACTGCCGCTGTACATCTCCGAGCTGGATTTGAACCTCGCGGATGACGCGCAGCAAGCAAACCGCATGCGCGATCTGTTCACGACGTTCTGGTCGAACCCCTCGGTGGTCGGTGTCACCCACTGGGGTTATCTGCAGAACAACGTCTGGCAGCCGAATATCTATCTGATTCGCAACGACGGCAGCCTGCGTCCGGCGCTGACCTGGCTCGATTGCTACCGTGCGGGCGGTACCAATTGCACCGTCCCGCCGTACATTCCGCCGCCCCACACGGGCACGGACAGCGGCATCACGCTCCAAGCTGAAGAGTACGACACCGCCCACGCACTGCAGCCGGCTGGCAACGTAGTTGCCTTCGCGAGCGACGGCTCCTGGTTCCAGTTTTCGAAGGTCGCGTTCAACAACAAGTGGAACGCGCTCAACGTGAGCTACGCGAACGGCCTCTCCAGCAGCATCAGCCTCACGCTGCACCTCGATAGCCTCGACAATCCGGCCGTTGCCACCGTTGCTTTGCCGCCCACGGGCAGCTTCGGCACGCTCAAGACGGTCTCGATTCCGTGGACTCCGCTCAGCGTGTCGCATGACCTGTACGTCAAGTTCAACGGCGGCGGCGCCAACGTGGATTTCGTGCAGTTCCAAGCTCCGCCTCCGGCGCAGGTGAACATCGTTGCCAATGGCACGTTCGAAACGAATACGAACGGCTGGTTCACGTTCAACGGCGGTCCGCTCGTGACCAGTTCGGACCGCGCACACGGCGGCACGAAGTCTGCCGTGATCACCAATCGCACCAACAACGCGCCGATTGCGACCGATCTGACCAGCGTGGTCAAGGCGGGCACGAACTACCCGTTCAGCCTCTGGGCCTCGATCAATTCGCCGGATGGCACGAGCAAGCAAGTCAACGTGACGCAAGCAACCACGTGCAAGAATGCGGACGGCACGAACGGCTCGACCTCCTACAACTGGATCGCGGGCCCCACGACGCTTGCTGGCGACGCGACCTGGTCCTGGGTCAAGTTCGCGGGCACCGTCGCGGTTCCGAACTGCACCATCGCCTCGGTGGTGATCTGGGTGGAAGGTGCTGTCGGTTCAGATTTGTACGTCGACGACGTGCAGGTGCTCGCGGACGTCAACGGGCCGGTCAACTTGCTCACTGACGGAACCTTCGAGACCGGTCAGGGTGGCTGGTTCGGCTTCAATGTCACCAGCGTTGGTGTCGATTCGACCCTCGCGCACTCGGGCTCGAAGAGCCTCCAGGGCGCTAGCATGCTTCAGAACGGCGGCCTCGGTCGCGATATCTTGGCTCTGGTCGCCCCGGGCAAGAAGTACACGGCGTCGGCTTGGGTTCAGCTGAACACCACTGCCGGCTCGGGTCTCGCGAAATGGCAGACGATTCAGAACTGCAACGGTGGCTCGGACAGCTTCCCAGGCCTCCAGTTCAAGACCGCGAGCAACGGCGCGTGGACACAAATGACCGGCACCATCGATCTGTCGGCATGCACGACGGTGAGCAAGCTCATCCTCTTCGCCGGAGCCGACTCCGGTAACTTGAACGTCGACGACGTGGTGCTCACGCCGCTGCCGTGACGGTCGTTTTCAGGTGAAAGAAGGGTGGCGGGCGCGAGCTCGCCACCCTTTTTCTTTGGGGATGCCTACGAAAGCAGATCACTCGCGGAGAGCGTAGGTACGACGCGGTCTCGGAAGAGCGCATAGACGGCACTGCCATTCGGCAAATCCAGATCGCCGCGAAAGAGCAGCGCCAGCGCAGGTTGGCTCGTGTTCCCCAATGCCTGCTGAACCAGATTGCCGTCCGCGCGGGTGCGCAATCGGCGGTAGAACGCCGCGATTGACTCACCGGGCTCGCGCTCGAACTCGCTGAGTGTCTCACCACGCAGGACCACCCGAGCGCTGCGCGCGGCCGCATGCAAGAGGCCGAGTTCGAACATCGAAGTGCGGGTTCCGCTCTCGAAGTAGGCCATGAGTTCAGGACAAACCTTGGCGATCGTTGCCTTCGAGGTCGCGACGTTGTTCAGCTGCAGTTTCCCCTTCGATTGCACGTCGAGCCAATGCAGGACGCCTTGGTGTAGGTCGACCACCAGGGGTAAATAGATGCCGTTTTCGCCCGCCAAATCGAACTTCAACTCGACCGCCTTCGGATCGAAGTGGCGAGCGAGAGGGCTCTCGCTCAGCATCAACCCGGCGAAGGCTCGTTCGAGTTGGCTGAAGGGCATGCCGGCGTACGCATTGACTACCATCACCGCGTAGCGAGCGCCCGCCACGCGCGCAGCGGCGGTATGCACATCGACGAACTCGCTCGCGCCGTCCGGCCAAGGAGCGTCGCGTAGGTCACCCGCGCTCTGCGCGATCAAAGTGCCGTCTTCGAGAGTGGACTGCAATTGATAGTATGAGCAGACTCCGACTTGTCGCCAGACTGCGTCGAACAGACCGACGGACAAATCGAGATCGGTTTCATGCCCATTTTTCTGCGGTTCGCACCAATGCAAGAATAGCCGCAGCACGTGGCTGATCGAGAGCGTGACCCGCGTGCCGCGGGGCAGTGAAACCGCTGATTTGCTAGCGGTGCGCTCGTTGAAAGGGACGGTGACCGTGCGCAGCGCTTCGTCGATGACGCACACGGCGAATGGCTGCTTTTGCGAGAAGCGCAGCAAGAGCTCGGCCTCGATGGCTGCAATCGCCGGCTCGATTGCCGAACGCGACAGAACCACGCGTTCGTCGGCCGAGTTGACGCAGCGAGCGAGCTTGCCTTTGGGCCAATACACACGGATGCGCGCCTTTTGGTCTCGTTGCGATAGATGACTACGCAAGTTGACCAGCACCGGCGTCCCCATCGCCGAGACCTTCGCCGTGAAGGTGCCAACCACTCGAGCGCGCTCGGCGTCGGTCGTGCTGATGCGGAGTATGTGGTCCAAGCGGCGCGCCAGCTCTCCAGGCCGATCGGTGAGTAACGCCAACGCGCGTTCGACATCGCGCGCTTGGGTGGCGCGTTCCAGCTGGCCATTCCAGCCGTGAAAGGCGGGGGCGACGGTGCCGTCGGGAGCTTGCTTGCGCACGACTCGGAAGGCTCGCGCGACGCGAGGAAAGCGCTTTTCGTACTCGTGCGGATGCAAGAATTCGCCGACCCACACCCAGAATGAGCGATGGCGCAGCATGTCCTCCGTGAGGCGCGCTTCGCTCATACTCTCGAGCACGCCGAGCAGCGCGCGGCGAAGGGGGCGCGAGAGCTTGGCAGTCTTGAAGCGCGAGACTTGCACGCGGACCAACAGCGTGTTGCGCGTGGGATGGAGGGGAGTTGGGCTAAGCGCGGTCGCGGTGGCCCCCAAAAAGCGGCCTGACATTTCGCTGCGCTCGAGCTCGAGGGCTCGCGGTTCACGCTGCAGCGAGCCGTCCGTTCCCGAAAGCACTGCGATGAAGCGCAAGACGTCGGTCGCGGTGGTCATGAACGGCTTGGCTCGCTCGACGATCTCGAGAGGATCGCCGCGTTGGGCCAGCGTGCCGAACACGAGCGCGACGTTCTCTCGCACCGGGATTTCTGGCGGCAGCCAGCTCAGAACGTCACTCGGGAAGAGCTCGACGAGAGCGACGAGTGTCTGTCGGTCGTCCGGAGAAAGAGCCTGTTTTCGTGCGCACAAACTCGAGAACAGCGCGCGTGCTTCGTCGCTCAGAGTCGTTCCGAGATCGATCAGCTTGAAGATGGTGCGCGTTGCGGAAGCGCTGATGGGCGAGGTGGGTTTGAAAAACGACGACGGCCCGACATGGTGTTCGCAGATCGGACAAGCGCTGTAGTTGGAGCCATCGAAACAGTGGTCGCACACGACGTGGCCGCAGCTCAGCACGTGGGTAGTCCCGACTCGGCGACACGAGAGACACGGTTGACCGGGCGCCTGCGCAAAATGAACCAGCACTTTGCGCCACCACAGGTCGAGCGTGTCTGGCGGAATGCCTTCCGGAAAGCGGCGGAACAACGGTGTGTGTGCGTGGGCGCCGCCCAGCTTTTGGAGCAGAGTCGCAAGTGCCCAAGCGCGGAACTCGACCAGCTGTTCGATCGAGCAATGCGCCAGGCGCTCGCGCAGGCGCGACGAGAGCACGTAACCCACTTCGGCCAATTCGAGCTCGGCTGCCTGCAGCGGCTCGTCCTGCGCCGGCGTTCCACTCGGCTCGACGAACGCTACTCCCCGCTGCGCCAACAGCAGCTCTCGAACCCCAATGCGCTGCGTGCTCGTCATGGCGATGAAATTGAAGAGGGAGGAAATCGCCCAGGCTAGGTTCGAATAGAGAAGGAAGCCCGAGCTCAGCCTCCCGCGTCGAGCCTACACGCTTCCTTGGCGAAGCAAAATGAACCGCGCTGCGAGCTACGCGACGTCCGCGACGGTCGCGCCCGCTAACCCAAAATCCCGGTTTGATTTGGGGGGTAAGCGGGCGCGGCGCGCGCATTTCGTCGCGTAGCTCGAGCAGCGTCACAGCGCCAATATCTGAACCTCTGCTCCGGATTGCCTCCAGTGAGCTCGCGGAGCGACCCTCATGCGCGGAGGCGGAAACAATGGCGTGGGTCGCGTTGATCGGTCCGGAGCTCGAGGAGAACCTGAGTTTGCGCTACATCGCCGCGTCCTTGGCGCGCGCTGGCTACGATTCGGAGATCGTTCCCTTCAACAGCGAGAGCGATTTCGGACCCGCGCTCGAGGCGATTTTGGCCGCGCCGGAGCCGCCGCTCGTGGTCGGCATTTCGCTCGCGTTTCAGTGGCGCGCGCAGGACTTTCTCGCGTTTGCCGTGGCGTTGCGGCAAGCCGGGTATCGCGGTCACATCACCGTCGGTGGGCACTTCGCGACGTTCGCGAGTTTGGAGATCCTGCGCGACTTTCCAGAGCTCGACTCGATCGTGCGCCAAGAGGCCGAAGAGACGATGGTAGCTCTGACGCGAGCGGTGGAGCAGGGCGCGTCGATTCAAGGGCTGGCTGGGCTCGCGCTGCGCGACGAGACTGGCACTGCGCGGCTCACGCCGCACGCAGCGCTTCCGGACATTGCCACGCTGCCTTGGCCCGATCGCCGAGGCGAACCTGCGGCGTGCTTTGCGCACCCAATTGCGCCTTTGGTTTCGAGTCGCGGCTGCTACGCGAACTGCTCGTTTTGCTGCATCGCTGCCTGGCAGGAGCAAAGCTTGCCCGGTAAGCGCTATCGATTGCGCGCGGTCGAAGACGTGGCCGACGAAATGGTCGACATGCAGCGGTCGCGCGGCGTCGACATCTTCGTCTTTCACGACGATAATTTCTTCGTTCCCGGGCACAAGAAGAACGCCGCGCGCTTCTCGGCGCTCGCGGACGCGCTCGAGAGCCGCGGCATCGGTGATTTTGCGACCGTAGTCAAAGCGCGCCCGACGGATGTCGATCCGACGGTGTTCGAGATTTTGCGCCGGCGACTGCGCTGTATCCGCGTTTACATCGGCATCGAGACGGACGCCGATCAGGGGCTGCAGACGTTGCGACGCTGGAGCCCGGCGCGCCAAAACAAGAAAGCGATCGAAGTGGCGCGCAGTCTCGATCTCTATACCTGCTTCAATCTCCTGCTCTTCGATCCCGACACGACGCTCGAATCACTCCGTACCAACATCGCGTTCATGCGCTATGCGTCGGAGTACCCATCGAACTTTGGTCGCGTCGAGCTGTACGCCGGCACGCCGCTGCTCGCGCGCATGCAAGCGGAAGGGCGCACCAGCGGCGACTACCTGCAATGGGACTACCAGCTCGCGACGCCCGAAGTCGAGCGCACGTTCGAACTCGCAATGGCTTGCTTTCTGCCCCGTAATTTCGGGCCAGATGCGCTGGCCAATCGCATCATGGGCACCCGTTTCGACGTCGAGGTATGCCGGCATTTTCACGCCGATCGCTTCGACCCGGCCATGCTCGTCGAGGGCAAGCGCTTGAGCTCTGCGCTCGCCCACAACTCTGCCGACGCGCTCGCCGGGATCGTCGATCACGTCGACAGACAGCCAACCACTGCTGACGACGCTTTCGTCGCACAGCTGGCGCCGAAGTTGCGCGCGTGCGAAGCGCTCATTTCGGACGGCGCTCGAGAACTCGCGCGCAAACTGCAACGCGCTGCAGGGCGCGGTAGCCCGCTCACCGATATTGGCGATCGCGTGGCGACTCCGCTGCAAACTCAACGCCTGGCCGTGGGAGCTTCGGCATGAGCACCCCTCCGCGTCGCCTCAAACTGTTGAATGAGGTCTTGCCCACGCCCACGAAGGCGAACCAGGGCTCCGCTGCTGCAAGTACGACCCCTGCGGGTTCGGGGATGAGCCCGCGCGATCGCACGATTTCGCACATGCAACGGCTGCTCTCGACCGCCGCACTGGCCGTCGCGTGTTCGAAGACGGCGGCGCCCGAGCCACCGGGCTACGGCGTGGTCGACCCCATGCCGATCCCGTCGCGAGATCGTGACGACGCTGGTCCTCCGCCGCGTCCAGTGAGCGTCGACGTTCCCGATGCCGGCACTAGCCCGGACCGCGCGTCGAGCACTGCAGCCGCGAGCGCGAGCGCCGCGTCTTCCGCCAAAAAGCCGCCCCGCACGCCGCCGCGCGTGGATCCACCGGGCTACGGCGTGGTCGACCCGCTGCCGCCACCTCCGAGCGCGAAGCCAAAGCCGCCCAAGAAGTAGGCGCCGAGCTCTACGCGATCGAACGGTTGAGAAGCGCAAGATCGGTCCAAAAAAGCGCAGCTGAGGCGGCCCGAAATGCGCGCGTGCCGCCTCTAATGTGGGTGCTGGGTCGAAACCACACGAACCGAGACCCTCAGCCCGCCGTGAGATTCGCGCCATGAAGAATAACTCGACTCGCATCGGAAGTCGGCCGCAGCTGAGTGTTGCATTCGCGGCGTTGCTGACGTTCGCCATTGCGCCCTGGGGGTGCGGGAGCGCCTCTGAATCGACGGGCGCGGGAGGTAGCGGTCCGTCTGCCTCGGGTGGGTTCGATCAGGCCGGCGCTTCAGGAGTTCGTCCTGCCGCAGGAGGAACGAGCGCGGGAGGAGTGAGTTCTGGCGGAACCAGCGTTGGTGGAGGAGCCGGAACGGGCGTCTCCGTTGGCGGAACCGCGATGGCTTCGGGCGGGAGCAATGTCGGCGCGGCCGGCAAGGGCGGTGCTTCGAGCGGCGGTAGTTCGGCCGGTGGCGCTTCGGGCGGCACGGGCGGTGCGCTCAATTGCGGGACTACCGCGCCGCGGGTGACGTTCAGCAAGAACATTCGACTGAACGACGACACCGGCAACGGTAACCAGAGCGAAGTCACGATGGCGACCGGTCCCAACGGACTCGTCGTCGCGGGTTGGATGGACGCGCGTGCTTCGCGCGTGTGCGCATTCGCCGTCTCGACCGACGGCGGTGCGACCTTCGGCAAAAATGTATCGATCCCCAATGCAACCGGGCAGTTCGTCGGTGATCCGGCGGTGGCGATCGATGGCGGCGGAACCATCTACGCCGTCTGCCAAGAGTACCTCAACGTCGATGCGGGCACGGGCAACATCCGTTTGATGACCTCGACGAATCGCGGGCAAACGTGGTCGGCGATCAGCACCATTCAAAGCGCTCCAGATAAGCCCTGGGCTGCCGGCGGCGTCACTGACGGAACGGTGTTCGTCTCCTGGCTCGGTAGCAAGGCCGGAATCAAGCGCTCGCTCGACCATGGCGCCACGTGGGAGGCGACGCAGTCGCTCGGCAACATCATCCACGGCACCGCGATTGTGACTTCGACCACGGGCTTGGTGCACGTCCCTTACAACTTGGACTCGGACCGCAATCAGCTGCGTTATCTGCGCAGCTCGGACGGAGGCGCCAAGTGGGATAAAACACGCGACCTGATCGCGGACATGGGCGCGTTTTGCTTCGAGTGCAGCCCCAGGCAGCATCCGATCGTCGGCGCAGCTTCCGATCCGACGGGGAAGACCGTCGCCATCACCTGGACGAGCAAAATGTCCGGTGGCCAAGGCGACGACGACGTCTGGCTGCTGTACTCCAAAGACGGGGGCGATACCTGGACCAAGCCGCTCCGTGTCAACGACAACGCGACGGCCTCGCGCCAGTTTCAGTCATGGGTTGCCGTCGATGCTTGCCATCGCGTCCACGTGGCATGGACCGATCTGCGCAACGGCAAGAATGAAGTTTGGTACGCGCGCTCGGCGGACCCCACGCAAGGATTCGAGCCCAACATTCAAGTCACCGACGGCAGTGGCTCGGCGAATACCGACTTTCTAGGTGACTACAAGGGTCTCGCGGTCTTGGGTTCGGACGTGGTCGTGGTTTGGAATGACACGCGGCGTGACAGTGGCGACATCTTCTTTTCCCGCGCGGTAGGGGCAGCGGGACCATGAGCGCGTGTCATCCCAGGTTCATACGTCGTGCGTCGGCGACGGCTATCTGCGCGGGCTTCGTGGTCGTGATGCCGGCGCTGGCTGCCGCCGAAGGCGAAACCGAGCAAGCCGAGCCGTCAATGACGAGGAGCGTGCAGACGGCGACGCAAAGCGGCCAATTCTTGCCGCTCGCACTGTCACCGAGCGTTGGTCCGAACCGCGCGTTGGCCTCGGGTTTTGGAGGATACGACAGCGCTGCGCAGGCGCCGCGCTTCGAGTCGTTCGCGGAGGCGCGCGTGTACGGACCCTTCGCGCTGCGCTTCGGTGCGCACATGCGCTCCGAAAACCAAACCGTTGCGCCGAGCATTACCGGGCGCGTACAGATCCTCTCCCAAGCGAAGCACGGCTTCGACGGCGGGGTCGCGGTCGCCTACAAGGCCGAAGGATTCACCGAGCCCGAAGGCGAAATCGAGGTGTTGATCGCCGCCGCGAGAACTTTCGGCAGCTGGCGCCTCGTGGGCAACCTCGCGTACGGTCAAGATCCGGAAGGCCATGAGCGCGATGGTGAAGTTCGCGCCGCTGCCCTGTGTCATCTCGGCACGCTTTACTACCTCGGCTTGGACAGCCGCGTGCGCGTCGACTTGGGCGAGGAAAACACGGCGCTGAAGGAGCACGAGGAGGCGAAGTTCGACTTCGACGTTGGGCCGGCCTTTCACATCGCGCTCGGCCCATTGGCGCTCAGTGCGCACGCGGGTGTTTCGGGCACCCAGCGCGGCGAGGGCAACACGCGCGTCGGCTTTGTCGGGATGGCTGGCTTGGGAACCGCGCTGTGAACGCTCGAGCGGCAGTTCTCGGATGCTGGGCATTGCTATCGTTCGTGAGCGCGTGTCAGCACCGCTCGGCTGCGGAAGAGAGCACGCGACCCATGGCGACGGTCGCAGCGGAGGTGCGCTCGAACGCGCCGACCGAGACGCCGATCCTCGCGCGTTCGAGCGACAATCACCTCAGCGCGCTGCCGGAAGATCCCGAAGCGGGCGAGCGCTCCGTCGCACAATGGCGTGAGCACCTTCGAGAAGAAGAGCGCGAGCGACGCCTGGGCTATGACCGACGTCGGTTGCGTCAGCATCGCGAAGTCATCCAACGACTGCAGCAAGTCCGCCAAAGCTACACCGCAGCGACGAACGATGCTGCGATTCGCCGCGTTCAAGCGCAGCTGAAGGCTTCAATCCCGAAACTCGAGAAATCGTTGGACGCGATCGATCACTGGCGCGTCAGCTCCACGCTCGTTCCAGAGTACGCAAAGCTCGTGCACCTCTTTTCTGAGGAGTATCCCGAAGCGCGTATCGCAGCGCTCTCCGGCGAGAAGGCAGCCTTAGTTGCCCTCGAAAGCGAAATTTCTGGACGTTTCGAGCGGATTGATGAGGGGCTGCACGAAGCGACGGAGAGCGAGGACGAGTAGCGTCACTCGGTTGACTGACGCGACTCAACCCCAGATGGGTTCCGATCCCGGCTCCGGGACGCCTGTGCGGAGCACAAAAACGGATGCGGCACCGAGATGTCGTGACACCTCGATGCCGCTGTTCGTGACCCGCGGCGCCCTAAGCTAAGCGCCGCGGTTCGTCCTCACATCACCCGACCGTGCCGCACTGGCTCGGGACGCCCGCGCCGCCGCAGGTGCCCGAGGTGCAAACGCCGCAGTCGAGCAGGCCGCCGCAGCCGTCGGCGACGGGGCCGCAGTTGGCGTTCTGCTGCGCGCAGGTGAGGGGCACGCAGCCGCCAGTGCCCGTGCCGCACTTGTTCGCGACGCCAGCACCACCACACGATTGCGGAGCCGTGCAGCTGCCGCAGTCGAGGATGCCGCCGCAGCCGTCGCCGACGCTGCCGCAGTTGGCACCGACGGACGAGCAGGTGCGTGGGACGCATGCGCCGCCACCACACTGGTTCGCGGTACCACCGCCGCCGCAGGTGCTGCCCGTCGGGCAAGCGCCGCATTGGAGGATGCTGCCACAACCATCAGCGATAGCGCCGCACGCGGCACCGGCTTGAGCGCAGGTGCGCGGAGTGCATGCGCCACCGCACTTGCTGGGGACGCCGCCACCGCCGCAGATCGCCGGCGAAGTGCAGGTGCCGCAGGAGATGGTGCCGCCACAGCCGTCACCGACGAAGCCGCAGTCCGCGCCAACTTGAGCACAGGTGCGAGGCGTACAGGACGCGCCGCACTTGTTGGGTCCGCCAGCGCCGCAGGTGGCGTTGGTTTCGCAAGTGCCGCAAGAGATGGTGCCGCCACAGCCGTCACCGATCAGACCGCAGGTTGCACCCACGCTCTGACAGCTGCGCGGCAAGCAACTGCCCGTTCCGCACACGTTCGGCGTGCCGCCACCACCGCAGGTGCCGGTTGTGCACGAGCCACAGTTGATGGTGTTGCCGCAGCCGTCCGCGATCGGTCCACACTCTGCCTTGGCCGAGGCGCAAGACAACGGCTGACATTGAGGAACACCACACACGTTGCTGGTGCCGCCACCGCCGCAGACCGCCGGACTGGTGCAGGTGCCACAGTCGAGCGTGCCGCCGCAGCCATCCGCGATCGTGCCGCAGTTTGCGCCCTTGGCGCCGCAGGTCGTCTGCTTGCAGTTGCTGCCGCACTTGTTCGGAGTGCCGCCACCACCACAGCTTGCGGGCGCCGTGCAGCTACCGCAATCGAGGATGCCACCACAGCCGTCCGCGACCGGGCCGCAGTTCAGACCCATACCAGAGCAGGTCTTCGGCGTACACGTGGCAGGAGGCGGAGGAGCGCCGACCGAGACGCAAGCAGAGAGGTCGAAGATCATGAACTCCAGCACCTTCTCTTGAGCCGTGAGTGGGCCCGTGGAGCAGTAGCTGGGGAAGATCTTGCTGCCCGCGCCGGAGACGCCAGCGACGTGGAACGCGCTGTACAACACGCGGCCGCACACGTTGTTCGCGTCCGCGCCGACCGGCGTATTGAACGCGTACTCCTGAATCGCGGTTTGCTTGTCGATTTGCGTGTTGTTTATCTTCACCGTCGAGTCGGTGTAGACGAAGCGTTCGCTGCCGCCGGTGACCGACTTCACGTAGTCGCGCGGGTCGGTGATCGAGATGTAGCCGTCGCCATACGTCGGATGCCACGCTTTCACGTTGCCGAGCCAGCTGTTGAAGGCGACGCCCTTGGGAGCGAGCTTGTCGATGATGCCCGTCGTGGTCGAACCGTTGTTGTTGTACGGGCCGCCCCACGTTGCGGTGTTGGCAAAGTTGCCGTTGTCGTGCAGGTAGGTGTAGCTGTAGTGAGACGCGAACACGCGGCCACCGTTATTCGCCCAGGTGCGTAGCGCGGCGTCGTAGGTGTTGTGTTCGTTCTCGCCGCCTTCGCAGCCGAAGATACCCAAGTCGTAGTTGTTTACGGTCGTGCCCGAGAACAGGTTGGAGAGCGGCGCGTTGACGAAGGTCTTGCACGAACCGTCCTTGTTGGTCGCGCTGCATCCCATATTGCCGCCGTTGGCGCGGTACATGTGGATGCGGCCCGTGCCACTCGGCAGCGTGAATTCACTGTCGCTCACGCCGATCTTTCGCAGCACGCACTCGAGCGCGTCCACATCACCGGTGACCATCGCGGTCTTCGGGATGTTCAGGTAGGGGACGTTTTCGGTGCTCGCGTCGTTCATGTTGCGGGGCAGGCGAGTCTGATTGACGGCCAAGTCGAGGTTCGTGCATTGCGGCACGCTCGAGATGGTCACCACACGACGCCACTTGCCCATCTTGACGACCAACGGGAAGTTGACGCCCGCCGGGATGTTCTTCAGTACGAACTTGCCGTCGGGGCCGGTGAGCGCAGCCGCGATTGGCTTGCCGAGATCCTCGTCTTGGCAGCGCACGCAGCTCGCTCCGTTAGTAATCGCAGGCAACGGCGCGTTCGGCACGTAGACGAGCGCGTTGTACAGCGGCTCGGTACCGTTGGGCGCGTACACCACGCCGGTTAGGCGCGTTTCCTGACCCGCAGTACACGTGACTTGGTTTTGACACAGGCCGGTGCAGGTGTTGCCGCCAACGGGATGCCCGCACACGCTGGGAGTGCCGCCGCCGCCGCAGATGTCTTGGCCGCTGCAGGTGCCGCACGACGGAATGATGCCGCCACAGCCATCACCAATCGGACCGCAGGTCGCACCCTGAGCCGCGCACGTGGTCGGAACGCAGGGAGGAACGCCGCACACGCTGGGCGTGCCGCCACCACCGCAGGTATTCGGAGCCGTGCAGCCACCGCAATTCACGGTTCCGCTGCAGCCGTCGCTCTGGCTACCGCACAAGCCGGTACAGACTTCGGCAGCCGTCTTCGGCTTGCACACGACGTCCTGACACTGATTGGCGTTACAGACCTGATTACTGCCGCAGGTGCCGCAGGTGAGCGTGCCACCGCAGCCGTCGGGCATCGAACCACAGTTCGCGCCAATACCCTGGCAGGTCTTCGGCTGACAAACCGGCGCGCCGCATTGGCTCGGCACGCCGCCACCACCGCAAGACTCAGGGGCCGTGCAGCCACCGCAGTCCAAGCTTCCTGAGCAGCCATCGCTCATCGGACCGCAGGTGGTGCCGCAGGCCGCTAGAGTCTTCGGAACGCAGGCCACACTGCCGTGCCCGCAAACGTCCTGCGTGGCGCCACCACCGCAGGTATCCGTGCCGGTGCACTTGGTCGAGCAATTGGTAATCTCACCACCGCAACCATCCGCCAAGTAACCACAGTAGCCCTGCGGCTTGCCCATCAGGGCTGCTTCGCAGGTCATCGGCTGACAGGTGGCTTTGCCGCACTTGCCCGCAGCCTCGACGCCGCACACTTCACCTGACGCGCAGGTGAAACCACAATCGATCGTGCTGCCGCAACCATCGCTCACCGGGCCGCACAGGCCGGTCGCGTTCGGATAGTCCGCGCAGGTCAGGGGAGTACACGAGGAGAGCGTCTTACACTCGCCGGCCACACATTCGGCCGCAGCGTCCGCACAGTGCTGCTTGCCGTCGACCGTGGTCGCGTCTTTGCCCCAACAGTTCAGTACCGCACCGCAGCCGTCCGCCTCGAGCCCACAGCTGGCTCCTAGGTCGGCGCAGGTCTTGGGTTCACAAGGAGGAACTTCCGTGGTGTCTGAGACGCCGCAGTGGCTCGGTACGCCGCTGCCACCACAAGTCTCCGGGGCCTTACAGCCGCCGCACTTGATGATGCTGCCGCAGCCGTCAGCTATGGGGCCGCATTCGCCCTTGTCGCAAGTCTTCTTGCAGTTGTCGCCGACGTTCGTGTCGATGCCGTCGCCACCCCCGGTACCAGTACCGATATGGGTGCCGTCCCCACCGCCACTTCCGTTGTTCCCGATGCCGGCTGTGCCGTTATCGAGCTGGTTACCTGGGGTCGAGACCGACGGTGCGCCTGAGCACGCGATGGCCAGCCAGGAGATCAGAGCAAACGCGGTACTTCTCAAATTTAGACTCGAACCCACAGTAGCCCTTCTTGTTTGGCCTCGAGCAAGCGCTCGAGAGGCGGAACAGAGATCAATCGTTTTGACTGCACCGCGGGTACGGTCAAATCGATTTTCTCAATAGGTGGGCTGCGCGAATACAGCTGCTTCACCGCGCACACCGGCGCAAGACCCCACGAATCGAGCCTTGCGCCGTTTGTAAGTGTCGTTCGTCTTCGGGCGCCTGCGCGCCTACGCGATGCGCGCCTACACGACGAGTCTGCGCGCTCGGCGTCGGCGAGGCGAAGGTATTGGTGTGGCGTCGTGAGTTGTCGCGTGCTGATTGGTTATGACTTCATTGTGTATATCTCAGGGGTGATTGGGTCGCGTTCTGGAGTGTGGATGTCATGTCGTGGGTTGTTTGTCGTGCAGGAGCTGCTGAGTCGTGTGTCGAGCTTGATGCCTTGCTTTGTTGCTGTTTGGTGAGCCAATGCGCAACGTTGCAGAAATGTGATGTCGAATCTCGTCTGTTTATTGGTGGTTGCGTGAAATTAAATGCGTGTTGATCAACTTGCCTATGTCGTTGTGGGTTACATGGCGCGTGCAATCGAGTAGCGTCCCCTCGCATCATGGGATGCAATCGTTTGTGGGTTGTCTCGAGCGGTGTGCTCTGTCTGCTCGCTCCGGTGTTGCTGGTGACAGGTTGCGGTGATGGCGATGCGGTCCCCGCGAAGCCATCACCTGACGCGGGAGCTCCTCAAAGTAGCGCGGTCGCGGCCAACGGCTTAGTCGCAGGCGGCACGGTCATGAGTAGCTCGCGCTACCGACTGATCGGGTCGATGTCGCCTGGAGTTGCTGATGGCTCGGTTGGCGCGTCTTCACAGTACGTGCTCCGTTCAGGCTTGGTGGGGGCTTCCCAATGATGCGCAGGGGAGAAACGGTTCGCGCGTTCGGTGTCGCGCTCGGCGCGGTGTTGGCGCTCGCGCTGAGCACGACGCGTTCGGCACGCGCTGCAGTTCCGAACGTGCTGACCGAACAAGGGCGCTTGTTCGACACCACCAACAAACCAATCCAGGGGGCGCTCGCGTTCGCGTTCACGATCTACGACACGCCCACGGGTGACAACGTGTTGTGGACCGAGAGCGTGCCGGACGTGTTGCTGAGCGACGGCTACTTTTCGGTGCAAGTGGGTAGCGTGACGCCCATCCCGTCGAGCGTCTTCGATGGCTCGATTCGCTATCTAGGCATCGCGATTGGCTCGGACGCCGAGATGTCGCCGCGTCAAGCGATCACGAGCGTCGCGTACGCGATCGTCTCCGACAACGCGACTGGCGATATCACGCCCACCAGCGTGTCAATCAACGGCAAGCAAGTGATTGACGAAAAGGGCAAATGGGTTGGGTCCACTTCGGGGCTGGCTGGTCCTGCGGGCCCAGTGGGTCCTGCCGGCCCTGCGGGCACTCAAGGCCCTGCAGGAGAAACGGGCCCGGCTGGAATGCCCGGCCTTCCTGGCGCGAATGGAGCGCCTGGCCAATCGGTGGTTGGAGAATCCGAACCACCGGGTGCCAACTGTGTGGCTGGTGGCGCCAAGTTCACGTCTGCTTCCGGTGTCAACTACGCCTGCAACGGCGACCCCGGAGGTTCGATGGGACCCATGGGACCGATGGGTCCTACCGGACCCGCGGGTGAATCAGTGATTGGAGAATCCGAAGGCCCAGGTGCCAACTGCGCCACCGGCGGTACGAAGCTGACGGCGGGCACCAGCATCACCTATGTGTGCAACGGCGCCACTGGGCCAGCGGGTACCGGGGGTACTGCGGGTCCAATGGGCGCGACAGGTCCAATGGGCCCCACAGGTCCGATGGGCGAAACCGGACCCGCTGGTGCAGCGGGCCCGATGGGCGCAACAGGTCCAATTGGCGTCACGGGTCCAGCCGGCGCAGTCGGTGCAACCGGCGCGGCGGGTCCAATTGGCGCCACGGGTCCGGCCGGTGCAGTTGGCCCAATCGGCGCAACCGGGCCGGCGGGCGTTGCCGGACCCATCGGCCCAACGGGGCCGGCTGGTGCGGTTGGTCCCAGCGGCGCAACCGGTGCCGTCGGTCCAACGGGTGCGGCTGGTCCGACGGGCTTGACGGGCGCTGTCGGTCCCACGGGACCCGCGGGATCCAGCGGCGCAACGGGCGCGGCTGGCCCCACAGGCCCGACCGGTGCAGCCGGGCCTGCGGGTGCGACCGGCCCCGCTGGCGCTATTGGTCCGACGGGGCCGCAAGGGACAGCCGGGCAGTCCGTCGTGGGTTCGTCCGAGCCCTCGGGCCCAAACTGCGCGTACGGTGGCGTGAAGCTCGTCGCGGCCTCTGGCACCACATACGTTTGCAACGGTGCTCCCGGCGCGACGGGCACGGCTGGTGCGGTTGGTGCGACGGGTGCAACGGGTCCAACTGGCCCCGTGGGCGCAACGGGTGCGCGAGGACCCGCGGGCGGTGCCAGTTTCTCCGCGAACCATACGTTGGGCTTCATCAGCGCTTCCGGCTCGCCGCAGTTCATGAACCCCGGCAACAACGCGACGCCACAGCTCACTGAGAATGCGACCGTGGCTGGACAGATCATGCCGACCGCGTGTTCCGTGGGCATTCACGTCGTTCTCTTCGACTTCCCACAGTCGTTTGCGGAGACATTCACGGTTCGAGTCGCCACGAGTTCAGCTGGTTCTGCTCCCAGTGCGTTCAGCAACACAGTCGCCGCCTGCACCGTGCCGGCGGGAACATATTCCTGCGTCTCTGCAGTCACGGCGGCAATCGCAGCAGACAGCATCCTCGATGTCGCGCTGACGTTCTCTGGAACTTTCACCAACCCGCAGCACGCGGCCATCGGCCTTACCTGCCTGTAGCAACTCGCCTGAACAAAAGGAGACCCTCGTAAATGTTGGAACCGTTCATTGGATCGATCGTCTTATTTTGCGGGAATTTTGCGCCCAGAGGTTGGGCGTTTTGCGATGGGCAGCTGCTATCGATCGCGCAGAACACGGCGTTGTTCTCGATCTTGGGCACTACGTTCGGCGGCAACGGACAAACCACGTTCGCCCTTCCGGACCTGCGCGGCAGGGTCCCTCTGCATCCCGGTAGTGGCCCTGGACTGAGCCCATACGTTCTCGGGCAGGCAATGGGCGTCGAGAGCGTGACGCTGATCACGACCCAAATGCCGGCTCACAATCACGGCTTTGCCGTGCCGTGCTCGAATGGTGCGCCGAGCACGGCGAGCCCGGTTGGTGCCGTGCTCGCCAATCAGGATCAAACGCCGTTCTACGCGGCATCCGGAACCTCGGCGATGGCTGCTGGCACCTCCACGATTGCGGGCGGAAGTCAGCCGCACGAAAACCGTCAGCCTGTGTTGGCGATCAATTTCATCATCGCGCTCGAAGGGATTTTCCCGAGCCGCAATTGAGTTTCGCGAGTCGAGAGGGCGGGGTGCGCGGGGGCGCGCGCCTCGCCGCGTTCGAAGTTCGACGCGAAGCAAGACGCCGTGGTGCGCGCAGACCCCTGCGCGCATATCGCTACCGGCGAACGACGCGAATGTCTGGTTTCGGCGGATCCGTCATCCCTGCGCCGATGTGAAAACCTGCGTGGGGCGGCTGATTGTAAGCCGATTGTTCGAACGAGACCTGCGAGCGGGGCAGGTCGTCGCGGCCGCCGGCTTCGGTTCAACTTTTTGAGCCAACCCCTTGTCGCCGCCCGATCGCTGAGGTCACGCTCGATACGGCGCGCAGAGCTCGAGAGCACGCGCTCGCAACCAGGCCTGCTGTTCTGGGTTGGAGGCCGCTCGGTCGGGCGTGCTGCGGCGCGCGCCATCGAAGTAGAGCCGCTCTCCCCGGCTAGGGCGTGCTCGATGACCGCCAACACCGAAAGCGCGCCTGATTCAGCGCTCCCCTGTGGTTGGATGCCAGCCTCGAGCACCATCTTCGTCGCCAAGAATGTGCCCGGGTGGAGCGCGAGATAAGCGCGGGACGGGTCACGCTTCGCTCGTTCGAAGGTATCCAAGATCAGTGCCAGCTTGCTGCGCCGATACGCCAGCACTCCGTCATAGTCATGCTCGCTCTGCAGGTCGCTTCGGTCGAGCGGAGCTTGACCAGCAGAAGCCACGTTGATCAGCGCACGTCGCGGCAGTTCGAGAGCGAGGAGCGACTCGGTCAATAGGAACGGAGCCAAGAAATTGACCGCGAAACGGAGCTCGAAACCGTCCGCGCTCAGTTCGCGCTGCCCTCGAACGCGCCCGAACCCGACGCCCGCATTGTTAACGAGCACGTCGAGCGGGCCGCTAGCGGCGACCGCGCGGGCGAGCTGAGACACCTCAGCCAGGCGAGAAAGGTCCGCCAGGTAGCGTTGCTCGTTGGGGATCCGCAGCCCTTCGCCGACCGTAGCCAAGCGTGCTGGATCGCGGCCGTGGATCAGCACTACCGCGCCGCGCCTCGCGAGCTCCGTGACCAGCGCTTCGCCGACGCCGCTACTGGCACCTGTGACCAAAATGCGCAGGCCTCGAATGTCGTTCGCCATACTCGAGTCCTGGAGCCCACGCCGCGGGCCCGCAAGCGTCGCGGACGAAGGGACTAACCGCCGAGCCACAGAGGCCGCAGAGATCTGAGAGAGAGAGGGATTAGGGGGGCCTCGGTGCGACGGTTTGCGGCGTGACAACGAGCGCTCCGACGTTGAGTGGGAACTCCAAATCTCCCTCAGATCTCTGCGGCCTCTGCGACTCGGCGGTTCAACCTCAGGGAGTCGCACAGTGCTTGCGCTTGCGACGTCGCTGAAGTTACGGCGCGCTGATTTCCTTATCGAGGTCGTCCAGCTTGGCGCTCAAATTGGCGGCAGTCAGTTCCTTCTCGGCATCGGCTTCGAAGTCTTCCTCAACGGGAAGTGTGTCGACGTCGATTGTAGGGGGAGCGGCCGCGACGGGGGCGGGTGGGGGCGGTGCTGCGGGAGCTGCACTGGGCTGGGCGGTGTCCGCGCTCGTTGGTGCTTCCTTCTTGGCACACGCGACGACCGTGAGACAGAGCGCGACTACGGCAATCAAACGATTCATTGGCTACCTCCGGACGCTACGTTCGCTGCAGATGGAGCAGGGGCGCTCGCCGCCGCCGTTGCAGCGGCCGCTGGCTCGGACTGGATGTGGGTCATGGCCTTTTCGTGGCGCGCGTTTTCCTTGTCGATCAGCTTGGAAATGCGGTCGATCGTCTTGTCCTTGTCGGGCTTGGTGTCTTCTTGGGCAAGGACGAGCGCGCGATTGAGCATAGCCATGCGCCGAGCGTGGAGTTTGAGTTCGTCTCGTGCGGACGGCTTTGCAAGCGTCGAGCCCCAGCGCTTGCCGACGTCTTCGCGATGTTCTTTACGCCGCTCGGTGCGCGTCTCCTGCAGCTGAGCGACCTTCGCTTTGAGATCCTCTTTCTTGATCTTACCGTCTTTCAAGTCTTGATACAGGTCGCGCCAAGCGTTCTTGTAGCCGTGGTGCCCGGGAGCACCGCCGTCCCGGTCTTCGTGATGCATTCCTGGCGCTCCGCCATCACGCATGTCGGGGTGTTCTGGGCTGCCCGGGCGACCGGGGTGCTCGTGACCCTTCATGTCGTCGTGACCTTTCGGGCCGTCGTGACCCGGCGGACCATCGTGATGCTTACCGGGCGTCGGCGCCGAGCCTTTGTCTCCTGCTGGTGGCCGGTCATCCGCCAACGCGGGCACTGCCGCGCTGATCAGCAAAAGTAGACCAGGCACGAATGAACGATTCTTCATCGCATCTCCAAGGTTACTGGCAGGCTCAGTCCCGCTGGGCAGTGACGCTACTCCAGGAGTTTGGCGCGAAGCCAGCCCGCGATCTGGCATTTGCGAGGTGTGCGAGCGGGTGCGGAACCCGCTCGTACGAGCGTTGGATTCGCCTTAAAGCGTGTTCAAAAACGCAATCACTTGGGCACGCTCTGCGCTGCCCAGCGTAGCAAAGGAATTGCGGGAGGCTGCTGCCTGGCCGTCGTGCCGGAGGATGGCGTCCTCGAGCGACTTGGCGCGGCCGTCGTGCAACAGGCTTTGCTTGAAAACGACGCGGATGCCCCAGAGCGGCGCGGTGCGCATCTCTCGGACCGTGGCAATGCCATTGTCACCGATGCCGTCGCCGAGTGCACCCATGTCATGCAGCAGGAAATCCGAGAACGGGTGATAGAGCGTGTGATCGAGTGCCGCGATGGGGCTCGAGCCCGATGTGAGGTTGCGTAGGTGGCAACTGGCGCAACCGAGCTGCGTGAAACGCGCGTCACCGGCCCGAGCATCCGCATTCTGAGCAAGCGGTTCGACCGGTGCGAGCAGTTGCATGAAGTCCGTGAAGGCTTGGACGTCGTCGCCGTTGTCTTCCGGCTCCGGAACGATGTCGCACGCGGCCACGAGGTTCGGATCGCCGCTCGGCGCTTGCTCGCTCATGAACTGTGGGCTGGTGATGCCCATCTCGTTGAGGTAGGCGTCGGCCGCGAATTGGAAAAGCGTCGGGACTTGCGATTTCCAACCGAACTTGCCGACGGTATTGGTGCCGGCCGATATGTTGAACACCATGTTTACCCGGCCGCGAATGGCCGCTGGTTGCGCCGCAGCGATCGCTGCGAACGTGGAGTCCGGCGTTGCGTCCACCAAGCCGAGCCCGAACAGGGCCGTCGTGCGCCGCACTGTCCTGACGTTTGCGTTTGCTGGCACTGGTTCGCCCGTCTTCGCGAGCGTGCAATTTGGAATCGCCGCGCGCTCATTGCCCGGCAATTGGTTGACGCTGAACAGATCGAAGAGCTGCCCGCCCTGCAGAACCAAGGAATCGAAAGTGCCGTTGTCGGAGCGCCCGGCGCGCACCTCGAATTGAACGCCGGAGCCGCCGGTTGCGCCGACAGAATGGCAGATGGCGCAGGACTTTTCGTTGAATAGCGGTCCAAGGCCGTCGTCGAGGCCTTCCTGTTCTTCGAACGCCTCCTTCCCGTCGAGAAATGCCTGTTGTTGTTCGGCGGTCAGTCCGTCCAGCGCGTTGCCCGGTAACTTTTCCTTGGCTGTGATCGCTGCGAGCGAGTCGCTCGTTGTCAGTTCGCCGCCTGCGGGCGGAGTGGACAGTGAGTCGCTCAGCAGAGTTTCAGTTCTGGCCGCGATCGGCCCTGGTGGTGAGTCGCTGCAGCCGAGGAGAAGATCCTTCGCGAGCACGATTCCAAACGCTATTCGACCCCAGGATTGAAGACGCATGTTGCTCATCCTTTCGCAACAAGGCATTTGCCCTGCCGCGCCAACCATGAACCGCCTCGAACGCCCAATAAGCCCTTCAAGCTCTAAGGGCCCGCGAATGGCTAAGTCGATCGAGCTCGCGACCGCTGCATCCCGGCGGGCTGCGTTGCTCCTCAGTTACGTACAAGCGAGGATGTCGCCTTCGTCGCGCCTTGCCCGCCGGGCGCCTCGACCGCGATCTTCGACCGACTTGCCATTCGCGGGCCCTAAGCGTGAAACGCGACACAGCGATCGCGCAGTCCCAAGCGCGCGGCGAGACTCCCACGAACGAAGCCGTTCGTCGATTCAAT
The DNA here is from genome assembly GCA_035634635.1 of Polyangiaceae bacterium. Taxonomy (GTDB): domain Bacteria; phylum Myxococcota_A; class Polyangia; order Polyangiales; family Polyangiaceae; genus PMG-095. The sequence goes on along the minus strand of DASQCO010000151.1, from coordinate 69,473 downwards.
TTCTGTGTTGCGATCCGCGCGCGAACTCATGCTTCGCAATCGTCATGCGTTCGTTGCGTGCGCGAATGACCCACGCCTCGCGTTTCTTAGTCGCCATTGCTGAGTTCGTTCAATGTCGACAGCGTGCTTGCCTTCAACCAATGACGTCAACGGTCAGCGCACGACCACCACGGCGCAAGTCGCCACTCGTGATGCCGGAGATCGTGATGGCGTATCCCGTCCCCCCACGACCGACGTCTGCACATGAGGGGGACCACGGGTCGAGGGGTGGCCGCCAGGAACGCGGGCTGAAGGGGGGCGCAGTGGCTTACATCGGTTGGCGCAACCCAGCATTTCAATGAGTTGGTGAAATTCACCCACTGGCGAATGTCCGGAAGGATTTTACCGACTGGCAATCGTGAGCGACTGGGCGTAATACCGAGAGGCCGGGGGAACGCGCATTCTAGAGCCACTTCTGAACGGGCATCCCGCGAGCTCAGAGCTGACGGTTGCCGCCAAAGAAAGGGTCCCCATGTCCATCGCGAGGGTCGCACTGCCATCCGTCCTACTCCTGTTGTTTTCGGTTGTGACGTGTGCTGAGCAGCCCATGACCAAAACCAGCAGTGACGCCAAGACATCCGAGCCAGATACAGTCGCTGCCAAGGCGCCTGCAAAGGCTTCCGAAGAATCGCAAGCTGTCGGCGAGACCTGTGAAGATATCGCCTGCCAGTCCAACAGCGACTGCTGTAAAGGCTATGCCTGCGGTTTCGATGCAGAGCGCAGTCACGTTCAGCGCTATTGCCTCGGGCAGTAGCGCGAGCTCGGCCGACCCCGGCTTCCTGACTTGCCGGGGTCGGGACTGAGCGCAGTCCGCGGATCGCGTCGCGCGCTCAGGGCAGCGTGACCAAGAAGCCGCTATTGCCGCCGGTGTAGCCGACGATGGTCTTGCCGTCGCTGGAGACGTCAGTGGTGCCACTGAGCGTCCAGCCGCTGAGATTGGTGCCGGTCTCGGCCAGGACGTCCGAGAGGAAGCGGAAGCCGCTGCCAGTAGTCCAGATCACCGCGACGGCTTGGTTGTCGAGCACGACATTGCCTACGACCACGCTGCCATCGCCGTTGGTACTAAACGCCGAGACGGCGCTCGCTCCGCCGGGCAATGGCCCCAGATTCTCGAGACCACCTTCAGCGGACCAACGGTAGGCGATTTGGCCGCCGGGAACCGAGCACCCGCCAACGACGACCTTGCCATCGTGGCTGACCGAGCGAGCGTCACCCGCGGTACAACCGGGTAGCAGGGGCAGGGCGACCATTCCCGTGCTCGCGGTCCAACGAGTGGGGAATGCCGTCGAGCCGCCCACCGGATAACCGTAACCGACCACGACCGAGCCATCGGCGCTCACATCTCGTGCGCCGCTGTAGCGGAAGCCGGCGCCGATATCGACTGCGCCAGTTTTGGCAGTCCAGCGGAAGGCGCTGAGCCCGCCGTTCGCGCCGTCACCGACGACCACCTTGCCATCGGCGCTGATGCCCAAGGCAGAGGTCGACGACGAGGTTGAGGGCACGAGTTGAGTGATGGTACTGCCGTTCCAGAGCGTGGGCTGGTTGGTGTGGAATTGATCGGCGAGCGAGCCAACGACGAGGCCTGCATTCGAGATCGCTTCGGCGGTCGCGTTGATGAAATTCGTGACGGGGGCCGGAAGCTCGATGTAGCCGTTGGTCCTCGACCATCGGAATAGGCCGATGCCAGGGCCACGACCGGTCAACCAGCGACCATCAGGACTCACCGCGTCGAGGTTGGTCGTCGAACCGTTGGGGGCCGAGATTCCGCGGATCAGGGCCGAGCCATCAAGCAACACGAAATCGCGTGCTGCGGAGGCGGCGTCCGATGTCGCAATCGAGCCTGCTTTGCGTACCAACGCGCGCGCCACGTAGTCGCCCGCGGGTTGCGCGCTGAGATCGACGACGCACGTGTTTTGCGCCGAGTACGGGCAGACGGTGGTCCAGGTGCTTTCTTTTGCCGAGCGCAATTGGAACGAGAGCTCTGCCGAGCCGCAGGCTGCACTTGCAACGAGTGAAAGCGGCGCGGAGCGTTGGCGCGTGCCCCAGGTGTCGGCCAAGGTGACTTTGGTGCACGCATCACCGACGGCGAGCTTCAGAGTTTTGCTCGTGAGCGGCTGCGTGGGTGATTGCTGAGCGAGCACGTCCACGCGCACGGTGAACGTGCCGTCGAGACCCGTGGTGTCCCAAGTGAAGCTGGGATCGGACGAAAAATCGCGCAGCACGCTCGTCGTTCCGTCCGGCGCGACGACGCTATAGGCGTAGCTTGGTACGCCCGCGCCGGTACAACTGGCAGTCGCGTCGAGTTGGCGACTGAGGCCCGAACCGCTGGCGGTCAGCGTGGCAACACTGCAGGTGTCCCCGAGCGTGTAGGGCTTCTTGAACGTCGCGTCCGTCACGGTGTTGCCGAGGTTGCGCACGGCGATTTGCACCGTCGCTGGACCGGGCAAAAGACCAGCTGTATCCCAAATGGCCGTTGGATTGGTGGTCCAGGGCAGGGTCATGCTGCCACCGCCCGGCTTCGTGATCGTGGCCTTCCACTGAGGGACGATGCCCTCCGGGCATTGGAAGTCCGGCTCGACCACGACTGGATCACCCGGCTGCGCGGTGCTGGGAGTCAACGACACCCAGCCACCGGTGCACACGCGGCCCGCTGCCTGTTTGGTCGTCGCTTTGGCCACGATCTCCGTGCCACCCATGCGCCTCATCTCGACGGTGAGCGTGTACGTTCCCTCGAGCGAACCGGGCGGCAGCTGCCAGGAACCGCTGCCGTACGGCAGAAACTCCTGCGCGGCGAGCGCGCGGTTCTTGGGATCCTTGCCACTGAAAAGAAACTCGACGCGCTCGTGATCGGCGCACTTACCGCTGGCCGCTGCATACAGCGAGCCGCCGTCCGTGGGCGTCACGTAGCCTTGGGTGTAATCAACGGTCACGCTGCAGGTCGCATCGAGCGCAGCGCTGACTTCCGCGACCTCGGCCTCGTCCACATCAGGTTCGAACGGCGCTGCGCCGCAGCCGAGCCCGAGCACCCCACAACCTAGTGCCATACCCAATCGCCAATATTGATTCATCGAATGCTCCACCCCGAATTCGGGAAACTAGCTGCACGCTACGAGCGTCGCTATAAGGGGTCAAGCCGAGGTGTGACTAGAAATGTCCACCTCGAGGATGACGATCAACGCTGCGCCGCGAGCACTTCTTCGACCACGCGCTGAGCCGCCGCGAGGGCGCCATGCATGAAGCCCGGGCGATGCGAGGCGTGATCGCCAGCGAAGTGCAAGCGACCTTCGGCTCGCGCAAGGGCGGTCCCAAAGGTTGCCGCTTGCCCCACTTTGAAATAGGCGTACGCCCCTTGTTGGAAAGTGTCGCTGCTCCAGCACTTGCTGACCGCGGTGATGAGGTTCCGTTTCATGCCCGGTTGGGCGCGCTCCAGAAAGTCGAGCGCGGTTTGGCTGCGGGCTTCAGCGCTCAGCTGTGCCAGGCGTTTGGCTTCTGCGCGAGTCACGTACAAACCGAGCAGACCCGAGCTGCCTCCCATCCGTTCGCTCTCGTCGCGCACGGGGCCAAGCGGTGAGTCAGTGTCGACGCGGCCCGACTCTCCACGCTCGAGCCAAAATCGGCGACTGGTCTGCGCCCACACGCGGGTCACGCTCTCCAATGAGATTTCGGCGACCGCGCGTGCCTTGTCGGCAGGCAGGGCGGGGCTGATGGCGAGCTTTCGCAACAAGGGTGGAGGAATCGCAAGTACCGCGTGATCGGCGGTGATGCGTTGGTCCTCCCCGGCTCGTCGAAACACGAGCTCCACGCTGCGCTCTCGCTGCTGCACGCTTCGCAGTTCAGCGCCGTACCAGACTCGAGCGCCGAGCTTGCGCGCAATGGCCGCCGGCAATTGCTCACAGCCACCCACGATGCGGCCGTTCCCTCCGAGCTTGATCTCACGCAAGATCGAAGCCCACTCGTGCAGCATCCCGAGCGCGCTCATGCCCTCGAGGCCCGCGTCCCCCAGGCCCAGCATGCCGTCCATCGCGCTGACGAAGCCCGGCGAGGCTCCGCGTTGCCGCAGCAGCGCGGAGCCACTCAGTTCATCCAAGTGCCACAAGCTTTTCGGGAGTGGCGCCGTGGGGTCGAAGGTTTCGGCTTCGGCGAAGTATCGGTGCATCCGCCCCTGATCACCGAGCTGCTCCTCTTCGGCGCTGAGTGGGACGCGTTTTGGGTCAGGGGCGTCGGCAGGGCGCACGCTGCGCTCGCTGCCGCGCAAGGTGACGCGCGCGAGCCCGCGCTGAGGTGTCCACTGCTCGAGCTGAAGTCCCATCTTCTGGCACAAGGCGAGCAATGCCGGGTCGTTCAGCACGTGGCTCGCGCCCGCCTCCACGTATTGACCGTCGACGAATGGCGCACGAATGGTCGAGATGCGGCCGCCCGCGCGCTGAGTTGCTTCGAGCACGCGCACCTCGCAGCCATGCTCGGTCAGTGCATGCGCGACGGCCAAGCCCGAGAGTCCCGCGCCGACTACGGCGACGCAGGGCGCACGCGTCGCATGGGGCGACTCCGCAACAGTTGTTGAACGGGCGCAGCTCGCGCTCAATGCGCTCGTACATGCGAGTAAGAAACCGCGTCGAGTTTCGCCGCTTTGCCCGATAGCCATGATCGACTTTAGTCACACTTCGTGAATGCCTCCTTGGGCGCAAGTGTGCTCAATTCGTACCAGTTGCGGAGAAACGTCGTAGCAGAGGGCCTCTTCAGAATTGCCAAACAGCGGATGCCCCAGCGCTGCCGCGCGGCCCAATTGGCGCGAGTTTCATGTTCCTCAGCGCACGCTCGTACCGCTGCGCCCCTGATGGCGCGATCGCGGCTGCCAGCTGAGCCGCTGCGACGCTAGTGAAGAAGATCCCGAACCCGAGTGCTATCTGGCCCGCATCGTGTGATTGCGGATCGCGGGTTGCGGTGATGGTCATGGCTGTGATGCCGGCCAAGTACACCGAGGGAGCGACGAATCGTAGCGGGCGGGTGGTTCGGGCTAGGTTCTGTTCGGCGTGAATCACGTGTCCGTGGAGCGTCGAGTAATCAGCGGTCATGAGCGCTTTCCGATCGCTCTCGAACGCCCAGGGGTCTGCTGGAGGCTCGATCAGCGCGTCGAGTAGCGGAATCACCGCCTCTACGGCGTTCATTGTGGCAGCGATGCCCGCCACCTGCTTGCCCTGCGGCGTGCGGTCATAGTCATAGGCGAGCGACAGTGCTGCGCCCGCAAACCAGAGCGATAGCCCGCTCGCAAAGAGTGGTGCTCGGAGCGGCTTCGGAGCGAGATAGGTCGCGAACTCGACGGCTGAAGCGACGCCGTTGGTTGCAATGAAGATCGAACTCGACGTTGGGAGGTCACGCCCTTCGACGGCCAAGAGCGTGACGCCAGCGCCGAGATAGAGCGTTCCGAACACGGCAGGAACGACGTTGAGGTAAGCGACTCGCCCGCGGCGAGGCATGTTCTCCAAAAGCAGATCGCGTCGGATGACATCTTCAGTGGCGCTGCTGACAGGCGCATCACTCGGCGAGGTCGTGCCCGCGGCGCGCGCCGGCCAAGCCGTCAGCAATAGTCCTGCAACGATTACCCCTGAGCGACTCAATTCCACGATTCGGTAACCTTCCCCGTAGCAACACGGTCGCGCATTTGGCCGCATCGAAACATAGCGTCTTTCCGCCGGTCGGTATCGACTCCTGCATACGGGCCGTTAAGCGATCGTTAACACTGCGGGGTGTTGTCGCGGTCCGCCAGGCTAGCTTTGGTTTCGAGAATCGCCTACGTTGAGTCGCGATGAGGCATTGGGCGGCGGTTTGGGCTTTGGGTGGGGCATGGCTCGCGTTTGCTTGTGGCAGCGCACAGAACGGGGGCACGCCTGCAGCGGCAGGTGGTAGTGCCGGCAGCAACACACCGGTCGGAACAGCGGCCCCTATCGCAATTCAGGACCTGTGCCCGGTGTTTACTCACGATCTTTGCACGTACTTGATGCAATGCGGTGGGGCGCGTTACCGCGATGCCGCTCACTGCGAGCGCGAGCTGACTTGTTTCGGTCTACCGGAGCTCACTGCCGCCGCCGCGAGCGGCGCGGTCGACTACGACCCGCGCAAGGTGGGGGCGTGTCACGAGCGGTTCGCGCAATCGCCGTGCACCTTTGCGTCCTTCCTATTCACGCCCGACATCTACGACGTTTTACAGTTCTGCCCGGGCACGGTCACACCAAAGCTGAAGGCGGGTGGCAGCTGTTCGGCGCATGGCGAGTGCAGCGCGGGCCTGTATTGCAACAAGGGCGCGAACTACACCTGCCCCGGCAAGTGCCAAGCGTTCGCGCAACAGGGAGAGGCGTGTAGCGATCAGGACCGCTGCGCCGAGGGGTTGCGGTGCGACAGCAATCAACGCTGCGTTCCGAGAGATGCACCAGGCAGTAGCTGTGCGGACAATTGCAGTTACTCGGTGAGTTGTCCGACCGACCAAGCGTGCCCGACCAACATTTGGTGTGATCGCTCCGAAAACATCTGTAAAACGGGGCGGCTCGAGGGCGAGCCCTGCGGCATGACCGGCACTGGCAGCACAGCCTCATTCGCAGAGTGTGCAATCAACCTCTGGTGTGATGCCCTTCCGTCGGGCGCGGGCACTTGTCACGAGCGAAGCGCGCAAGGAGCTGCCTGCAACAGCGTTTTTGCGTGTGAAAAGGGGCTGCACTGCACGGGCTACGTCCCCTTCGGAGCCCAAGCCGGGCTCGGCACGTGTCAGGCTTCAGCGGCTGTCGGCTCGAAATGCAGTAGCTCCGCAGATTGCGATGATGGTTTGGTGTGTAGCGGCGGCTCCTGTCAGCCGCCCGGTGCCGCTGACGCTGCGTGCAACGACGACGGCGATTGCCAAACCGGCCTGGTCTGTCACAGCAATCGCTGCGCGGTCGCGCGTTATCCCGGTGACAGCTGCGACGCGGGCGTTTGCACCTACTCACGGTGTGTCAACGGAACCTGCGACTACCACGCAAAAGTGGGTGAAGCTTGCGCGAGCGGGAGTGATTGCGCGACCGGCAATTGCGTCGCAGGTCTCTGCTACGACAATTCGTTGTGTCAGCCGCCCATGTAGCAGTCCGCGGGCGGGCGGAATGGTCACTGTGCGGTCTTCTGATCGACGCTGAAGAGTAAGAAAAGCCATGTATGCGCAGCGGACGTGTTGCGACGGACGTTCTTCATCTGCTTGACCCTGGCGTTCGTATGCACGTGCTTTGGCGCTGAGGCGCAGGCCGAGAGTGTGACGCTTTCGACGCCGCGCCCGCCGACGCCGGAGCCCATGATCAAGGATGACTACCAGACGCGGCGCCTCGAAGCGGCGGGCTTTCCGTTGATCGCTGGAAACAGCGATATCGGGCTCGAGTTCGGTGCCGTCGGCACCCTGACTCGTTTTGCCGATGGCGTGATCCCCTACCGATGGAACGCCGATCTGGTCGTGGCTTTGGCACTCAAGAGCGGGCCGAACGGCACGGAGATCACCCAGCAAAGCTATCAATGGAACATCGACGTTCCGTCACTTGCGAACGGTCGGGTTCGGGTCAACCCCCAGATTCAGTACTGTCGCACGATCAATCAGCTGTATTTCGGGCTCGGAAACGCTAGCAGCGGGGACGCGCCGCCGAATGCGCCGCCGCGTTACTTCCAGTTCGACGATCGGCAAGCGCGCTTGCGCGTGCTCACTCGTGTCGCGCTGCGCGCGCCGGTCGACTTGATGATCGGCACGCAGTATCGCTTCGAGGACCCGCATCCTTATAGCGGAGGTCGGCTGGAGCAGGACGCAGCGGCAGGCGTGGTGCGCGGCGTCGCACCGCTCAGCCTCTTCACACTCGCCGCAGGCTTCGTGTTCGACTCACGTGACAACGAGGTGTTCCCACGTTCCGGCGGCTTCCATCACCTTGGCCTGCGCGGCACCTTGGGCGCGCCGCATTCCGAGCGGGTTGGTTATGGAGGGGTGGGTGCACAGGCGGCGAGCTATTGGCCAATCATCGGCCCAGTTTCGCTCGCTCTCCGTGGCGTGGTGGACCTGCAGTTTGGTAACGTGCCCGTTTACGACCTGTACACCGGTGGCGCATTCTTCACTGATGAGATGATCGGCGGTTCCTCGGCGGTGCGTGGAGTCCCGGATGGCCGCTATTCCGGGCTGATCAAGGTGTACGGCAACGCCGAATTACGCGCGCTCCTGTTGAGGTTCCGTGCCTTGGACCAGCAATTTCGTTTGGGGGGCAACCTCTTGTTCGACACTGGGCGACTCTGGAGCGACTACACGTTTCGTTCGCCGCTCGATGGCAGCGGGCTCGGCTTGAAGTGGGGCGCAGGTGGTGGAGCGTACCTCGTGTGGGGGCAAGCCGCGGTCTTTCGCGTGGAGGTCGCTTATTCGCCGGATGCCCGATCCGGAAACCCGGGCTTGCCGCTCGGTATCTATGTGGAAGACGGCGTCATGTTCTGATCGAGCGTGACGACGCCACGACACCTCGCGTGTGGCGAACTAGCATCGACGACTCTGCAAGTAACCCAATTCGACGCGAGCTTGTTTGAAGACTGACGCGGTCTAGTAATGATCGCTCGCTAGTGTCGCTCGCGTGGAAGTTCCAAAGCGTCGCCAAACAGACGCGAATTCGAGCAAGAACGCCCGCGTTTTGTTCATCTGCGGCTCGCTGAACCAAACGACGCAGCTGCACGCGGTTTCGCGAGCAATGTCGGGCGTCGACGCGTTCTTTACGCCTTTCTATGGTAGCCGTCTCGGGCTCTTGCTGCGCGAGCTCGGGTTGCTGGAATCGACCATCGCCGGGCACAAGCTGCGCATTCGGTGTTTGCGTTATCTGAATCGTCATCGGCTCGACGTGGACCTCGATGGCCGAGCAGGTGGTTACGACTTGGTGGTGAACTGCACGGACGTGCTCTTGCCAAGCAACCTGAGCCGCACACCGATGGTCGTGGTTCAGGAAGGCATGGTCGATCCGCCGAACTGGGCTTGGCCCTTGGTGCGTCAATTCCCTCAACATGCACCGCGCTGGCTTTGCGGCACGACTGCGACCGGATTGAGCGGGAAATACGAGCGATTTTGCGTGGCGAGCCGCGGCTATCGCGACTTGTTCATCGCCCGTGGCGCGCGTCCCGAGCGCGTCGTGGCGACTGGCATCCCCAATTTCGACGACTTCGCGGCGTTTCAGAAAAACGACTTTCCGCGTCATGGTTACGTTTTGGTTTGCACCTCGGACACGCGCGAGACGTTCAAGTCGCACGACCGAGACGCATTCATTCGACGCGCGTGTGACATCGCTGGCGGGCGTGAGCTGATTTTCAAGCTGCACCCCAACGAGCGAGTAGCTCGCGCACGTCGAGAAATCGAAAGCTTGGCGCCGCAAGCCACCGTGCTCTCCGAGGGACCGACCGAAGCCATGATCGCCAACTGCGCGGTGCTCGTCACCGAGTGGTCGTCGGTCGCCTTCGCTGGGTTGGCACTCGGTAAGGAGGTTCACTCGTCATGGCCGATCGGCGAGCTGCGTCGTCTTCTTCCGGAACAAAACCGTAGCGCCGCTCGTCGCATCGCTGCCGTTTGCCAAGAAGTCTTGGCGAAAGTCACGGGGCGAAGCGTTTCCAGTCAGTCGGCGGAGGTTGCGGCATGAGCACTTTGGTCGTGGTTCAGGCCCGGGTTTCTTCGACGCGCCTGCCCGGTAAGGTGCTGCTGCCGCTCGCCGGAAAGCCGCTGTTGGAACGGCAAATTCAGCGGATTCTCGCGGCAAATGCCCCGTTCGAGCTGTGCGTCGCGACGACCACCGCTGCCGTCGATGAGCCGATTCGAGCCTTGTGCCGGCGCCTCTCGGTGCGCGTCTTCGACGGCCACCCGAGTGATCTCCTGGAGCGGCACTATCGGGTTGCGGTTGCGTGCAAAGCCGATGCAGTCGTCAAGATCCCATCGGACTGCCCGCTGATCGATCCCTGCGCCATCGAGAGCGTGCTCGGTCGGTACCACGCGCGCCCCGTGGATTTCGACTTCGTGACCAATCTGTGGCCTGGGACGTGGCCGGATGGCAACGACGTCGAGGTGATGACACACGCGGCTCTGGAGAGTGCTTTTCACAACGCCGAGCGTTCGTTCGAGCGCGAACACACGACGCCGTTCATCTGGGAACGACCGGAGCGTTTTCGTATCGACAACGTGCGTTGGGAAACCGGTCTCGACTATTCCAAGAGCCACCGCTTCACGGTCGATCACCCCGCGGACCTTCAGTTCGTGAGTCGCGTGTATGACGAGCTGTGTACGAGCGGGCAGCCGATCTTTTCGCTCGGAGCCATCCTCGAGCTGCTCGAGGCGAAGCCAGAGATCCTGGCGCTGAACGCGCTCTACCGGGGGCAGAGCTGGCACCGCGCGCACCTCACGGAACTACGGCATTTCTACCAGAATCACCAGCATGGCTAGCCCAGGAGGCGCTCTGATGAGTCTCAGTCCATCGAGAATCAAGGAACTCGAGCAACTCGCGTTCACGGCCCGGCTGCGAGTGCTCCAGATGGCGGCGCACGGGGGCTGCTTCGTTGGCGCAGCGTTGTCTTGTGTCGATATCTTGGCGTACCTGTACGCTGAAGTGTTGCGCGTGACACCGCGCACGCTCGACGACTCGTCGCGTGACTATTTCTTGCTCTCCAAGGGGCACGCGGTTCCGGCGCAGTACGCCGTACTCGCCGAGCTCGGCTTCTTCGAGGCGTCGCGCCTGGAACGGCATCTGTCGACCGAAGACGACGTGTATTGGCATCCAAACCGAGCCGTGCCGGGCGTCGAGTTTCAATCGGGATCGCTCGGTCACTCGCTATCGGTTGGCATCGGAATCGCGCTCGACGCGCGCCGGGCCGGCGATCCGTGTCGCGTCTTCGTCTTGCTCGGTGATGGTGAGTTGAACGAGGGATCGATCTGGGAAGGCCTGCTCGTGGCTCGCGCGCAGGCGCTCGGCAACCTGGTGCTGATCGTCGATCGCAATCGCCTGCAAGCCAACGTGGAGACCGAGGCGCTGGTCCCGCTCGAGCCGCTTTCCGACAAATTGCGCGCTTTTGGCGCGCTCGTCAGTGAAGTCGATGGCCACTCGTTCGAAGCGTTGGCTGCGGCGCTGGCGGCACTGCCGAGCGCCGAACAGCGACCGATCGCGATCATCGCCAACACCGTACGCGGCAAAGGCGTCCCCAGTCTGGAAGGTCGAACGAACGCCTGGTTCGTCCACGGCAGCCCCGCGTTGATCGAGGAACTCAACCAAAACCGAGGACCGGCATGACTTACGAATCGACCTTGCTTGCCTTGGCCGCGAGCGATCCCGATCTGATGGTGCTCACCGCCGAGAATCGGGCTCACATTCGCGGTCTCGCCGAACCGCTCGGCGCCCGCTTCATCGACGTCGGGATCGCGGAACAGACGTTGGTCGGGGTGGCCGCTGGGCTGGCCTTGCGCGGGCGCAAACCGATCGTGCACGCGCTTGCTCCGTTCCTGACCATGCGGGCCTTCGAGTTCATTCGCACCGACATCGGCATCGGCGGCCTCCCGGTGAAGCTGGTGGGCTTCGTGCCCGGCTTACTCTCGGATGGCAACGGCCCCACTCATCAGTCGCTCGAGGACATCTCACTGATGCGCGGTATCCCGGGCATGTCGGTCTTTTGTCCTGAAAATTTGGCTGAATTGTGCGCCGCGCTGCCCGAACTCGTGAGTGCGCCGGGCCCTTGCTACGTGCGCTATACCGGTCGCGAGGGCTCGGCAAAGCCGCACCCACTCGGAAGTGCCGACGTGCGCTCGATCGGGCGAGACGTGACTTTGATCAGCTTCGGGTTGCTAGTCGAGCAAGCTGAACAGGCAGCGCAAGAGCTGACGCGCAGGGGGCTATCGACCGGGCTGATCAATCTGAGCTGGCTTGCCCCGGTCGATGAGCATGCGCTGCTCGAAGCGGCGCGCGGCTCGAAGCTGCTGGTGACCATCGAGGATCACTTTCGAGTCGGTGGTCTGTATTCGATCTTGTGCGAGCTCTTGGTTCGTGAAGGGATTCGGACACCCGTACTGTCGCGAGCCTTCGATGCGCGCTGGTTCAAGCCAGCGACGTTGCCGCGCGTGCTGGCTCACGAAGGGTTGACGGGTGAGCGTTTGGCCCGAGACGTACTTCTGGCGTTGGAGGAGACGACATGAGCAACGGCATTCGCTTCGACCAAGGACTGCCCAACATCGAGCGCTCCCAGCAGCTCCTGCAGCGAGCCACGGGCCTGATCCCCTCATGCACGCAGACGCTTGCAAAGGGCCCCACACAGTACGTTCGTGGAGTTGCGCCGGTGTATCTGCAGCGTGGCGCGGGCTGCCACGTCTGGGACGTCGACGGCAATGAGTACATCGACATGACCATGGCGGTTGGTCCGCTTTCGCTCGGCTACGCCTACCCGCGGGTTGACCGAGCGATTCGCGCACAGTTGGAGGACGGCATCACCTTTTCACTGATGCATCCGCTCGAGGTCGAGGTCGCCGAGCTCATTCGAAGCGTCGTGCCGGGTGCAGAGATGGTGCGCTACAGTAAGACCGGTGCGGACGTGACCAGCGCTGCGGTGCGGCTCGCGCGCGCATTCACGCGCCGCGACGTCGTGCTGTGCTCGGGCTACCACGGCTGGCACGACTGGTACGTCGGCACGACCGCTCGTTACGCTGGCGTGCCCAGCGCGACGCGCGCGATGACCGGCGTGTTCCCGTACAACGATCCCTGGGCGCTGATCGATCAACTGGACGACCAGGTTGCCTGTGTGATCCTCGAGCCCGTTCTGTTCGAGCAACCCCAGCGCGATTTTCTGCCGGCATTGCGCCGCGCGTGCAACGAGCGCGGCGCGCTCTTGATCTTCGACGAGATGTGGACCGGCTTTCGGCTCGCGCTCGGCGGGGCACAGCAGCATTACGACGTGAAGGCCGATTTGGCCTGCTTTTCGAAGGCGATCGCCAACGGCATGCCGCTCTCGGTGCTGACCGGGCGCGCCGACGTGATGCGCGCCTTGGACGAAGACGTGTTCTTTTACACCACCTTTGGGGGGGAAGCGCTGAGCCTGGCAGCCGCTAAAGCCACCATTAGCGAGCTGAAAGAGCAGGCCGTTCCAGAAGCGCTGCGCGTGCGAGGCGCCCGGCTCAAGGACGGTTACAACCAACTCGCGCAAAAGCATGGACTGTCGTTCACGCGCGCCGTTGGCCTCGAGTGCCGCACGTTGATTCAATTCGACGCTGGACCGGCTGATCCGCTGTTGCAGAAGTCACTGATGCAGCAGGAGCTCTTGCGTCACGGTGTGCTGTGGAGCGGATTCCACAACTTGTCATTTTCGCACGGCGACGCGGAGCTCGAGCATCTCCTCGGAGCCTATGACCGTGCTCTCGAAGTGCTGAAGCACGCGCTGCAAGCCGGTGACGTTGCGACCCGAATCGCAGGCGTGCCCGTCCAACCCGTATTCCGAAAAACGCGCTAAGGCGGAGATGCAAGCATTCGAACTGCACGGAAAGGTCGCCGTCGTCACTGGGGCGACGGGGCTGCTCGGACGTGAGCACTGCATGGCGCTGGCGGAGGCCGGCGCAAAAGTCGTCGTGACCGACTTGGAGCAAGCCGCTTGCCAGCGCTTGGCCGAATCGCTGACCGAGCGCCATCGCGTGGCGGCGCTCGGGGTTGCGGCGGACATCACCGATCCGAACAGCGTCGAGGCGTTGGGTGAGGGCGCCCTCCGCGCCTTCGGTCAGCTGGATATCCTGGTGAACAACGCTGCGATCGACGACAAGTTCAGCAGCGACGCGCTGGAGGAATCGCGCTTCGAGCACTATTCGGTCGAGCGTTTTCGACGCATGTTGGAGGTCAACGTGGTCGGCACGTTCTTGTGCGCCCAGCGCCTCGGGCGTCGCATGGCTGCTCGGCGTTCGGGCAGCATCATCAACATCGCGTCGACGTATGGCCTGGTCGGGCCGCAGCAGGATTTGTACCGTCGCGCGGACGGCACGCAATCGTTCTTCAAGTCGCCGGGCTATCCGACGAGCAAAGGCGCGGTACTGCAGTTCACGCGCTATTTGGCGGCCTATTGGGGCAAGTTGGGTGTGCGCGTCAACGCGCTTTCGCCCGGTGGGGTGGCTCAGGATCCGGACCCGGTGTTCATGTCGAACTACGCGCAGCGCACGCCGCTCGGGCGCATGGCCGAGCCATCGGACTATCGCGGCGCGCTGTTGTTCTTGGCTAGCGACGCATCGACATACATGACCGGCGCGAATCTGGTCGTCGATGGTGGGTGGACCGCATGGTGAAGCTCGATACGCTCGAAGTCCGGCACCGCGCGCGTGGTATCCGACTCGTCGTCACCGACGTAGACGGCGTGTTGACGGACGCAGGGGTCTACTATTCGGCTCGCGGCGAGGAACTGAAGCGGTTCTCGATGCGCGATGGGATGGGCGTCGAACGGCTGCGAAACGCGCGCATCGAGACCGCCTTCGTGACCCGAGAGAATTCGCCGATCGTCGTGCAGCGGGCGCACAAGTTGCGCGTCCTCCACACGCACCTGGCCGTTCAGGACAAGCGCGAGTTCCTGGCGCGCTGGCTGAGCAAGATGTCCATTCCGCGTTCGCAGGTCGCCTACATCGGCGACGACGTAAATGACCTGGAAGCCATGCGTTACGTCGCCGAAGGGGGACTCACGGGCGCCCCGAGTGACGCAATGCCGGAGGTGCTCGAGGTCTCGCACTTCCGAGCAACCCAACGGGGCGGACACGGCGCATTTCGAGAGTTCGCAGAGCTGCTCATCAATTCTCAGACGCAGGAGCACGACGGATGAATTCGGTTGACGCAATCGTTCATGGCGCCACGTTTCACACAAATCAGAAGCCCGCAGGTCGTCACGATCCGGCGCCCCGCACGCCAATCCGCCCAACGGTGTCGATCGCGGGCAGGGCGGTCGGTGAAGATGAAAGAGTGTTCGTGATCGCCGAGATCGGGATCAATCACAACGGCTCACTCGAACTCGCCCAACGCTTGATTGAGGGCGCCGCGCGTGCGGGCTGCGATGCGGTCAAATTCCAGAAGCGCACGCCCGAGCTATGCGTGCCGACCGATCAATGGCAGGTTCAGCGTGAGACGCCTTGGGGGCGGATGAGCTACATCGACTACAAGCGACGGGTCGAATTCGGGAGCCACGAGTACTCGCAGATCGATAGGCAATGCGCCGCGCTCGGCGTGGCCTGGTTCGCGTCGTGTTGGGACGAGCCTTCGGTCGCGTTCATGCAGCGCTTTTCGCCGCCGTGCTACAAGGCAGCGTCCGCGTCCCTGACGGATGTGCCACTGCTCCACGCCATGAAGGCAACCGGCAAACCGTTGATGATTTCGACGGGCATGTCGACCACGGAGGAGATCGCCAACGCGGTCCACGCCATCGGCACGCGCGACCTGCTCATTGCGCATTCCACGTCGACTTACCCGTGCCCGATCGATGAGCTCAATTTACGTATGATTCGCACGCTCAAGCAGAGCTACCCCACGTGCCCGATCGGTTACTCGGGGCACGAGAGCGGCTTTGCTCCGACCTGGGCGGCTGTTGCGCTCGGCGCGACGTTCGTCGAGCGACACATCACATTGGACCGGAACATGTGGGGTACCGACCACTCGGCATCCATCGAGCTCGACGGACTGGACCGCTTGGTTTCGCAGATCCGCGAAGTCGAGCGTGCGGTTGGTGACGGGATCAAGCGCGTCTACGACAGCGAATTGCCGATCCAAAAGAAGCTGCGTCGCGTCTCGAGCGTGCCCCCGGCCCGATGACGCTCGCGCTTCTGTCACCCATCTTGGTCACGTGCTGGGCACTGATCTTGATCGTGCTCGAGCGCCGCTTTCCCTATGACCGCGGCCAGCGGCTCTTTCGCGAGGGGTTCTTCACGGATCTTTTCGGCTACGGGTTGTTCCAGAGCTACCTGCTCGGCCTGTTGATCAGCGGGGCGATAAGCTACGTCGATCGGCGCACGGGGTGGTCGCGGCATGGCATGGTGAGCGGCTGGCCCGTGCTCGCGCAACTCGGGTTTTTCTTCGTCACGCACGATTTTTACATCTATTGGTTCCACCGCTTGCAGCACGTCTCGTCGTGGCTGTGGCGCATTCACGAAGCCCATCACTCGGGCGATGACGTCGATTGGCTCTCGGGGACTCGTTCTCATGCGCTGGAGATCTGCGTCAACCAAACCATCGAGTTTGCGCCGATCGTGCTCTTGGGTGCTGCTCCCCAGGTCGCAATCCTGAAAGCGACGCTGGACGCCGTGTGGGGCATGTACATTCACTCGAACCTCAACGTGTCGAGCGGCGTGCTGCAGTACGTGCTGAATGGCCCGGAGATGCACCGCTGGCACCATGCTCGCGAGCTGCCGGCCCCTGGCCGGAACTACAGCACCAAATTGGCAATCTGGGATTACTTGTTCGGTACGGCGCATCGCCCGACGCACAAGCCGGCGCGCTACGGCCTCGATCAACCCGGCTACCCAAAGCGCGGCCCACTCGCGTACTTCCGGCAACACCTTTTCTCGTTCTTGCCGGAGTACTTTCGCGATCCGGCGCTCGAGCGCCGTGACTCCGAGCGCCGTACCTGTTCTGAGCGCATCGGTGCCGACTAGAAGAAGTCTGTATGGCGTGTGCGGCTGATTGACGTCTTCTCGGCAACGCGCGTGTCCGAACGTGGCGAGGCCGTGAACGCGTCGGAACGTCTCGGCGAACGCACCACAAAGGCTCGCTATTTGGGCTCAATTCTGAGCCTAAGAGCGAGCGATGACCAGCATTCGGGATCGAGCGTTTCAACGTGTCTTCGGGCAGCTGCTCGTCTACACCATTCTGTTCGAGGACGCGGAAGTGGACGAGCGGTTCCTCGGTATCGACGAAGACTCGACCATCCTGGGCATCTCCGGCGCGGGCTGTCGCATTGCCGGCCACCTCAGCCAGCGGCCGCGCAGCGTGGACGCCGTGGACTTGAACACTCATCATTTGGCGTTGACTGCGCTCAAGGTTTCAGCGGCTCGCTGCATGCGGTCGTACGCGAGCTTCTATGAGCTAGTCGGTCGAGGTTCGCACCCAAAGTCCCGCGAAACCATCCAGGAGCTAGTCGCTCCATTGCCGAGCTGGATCCAAAGCCATTGGAGCAAGCGCACGGCGCTACTGACCAAACCCATCTTCGAGCGAGGGCTGGCTGCGCGCTCCTTTCAGCTGCTGCGCAAGCTGACGGGGATTGATGCCAACTGGCTGCGCTGGCTACATGGCGAGAGCATCGAGGCGCGACACCGGGCGATTGACGAGTGGATTGAGCCGGTCGTGCGCAAGCCGTGGGTGACCGCGGCGTTGAAGAGTCCGCTCAGCCTGCTGGCACTCGGCGTGAACTACGCGCAGTGCGAGCGCATGCTTGCCACGGAGGGCGGTATCGACATCGTTGCCATGATTCTGGCGTACCTCAAGCGCGTTGCCGGTACTGACCTGAATAAGAATTGGATCGCCTGGCACGTGGTGGCCGGGCACTACAACCACGAGGAGCCCGACGCAGTGCCCCCGTTCATCCGTAGGGACCGGCATGAACGGTCGCTCGGCTCGCCCACCAAAACCACCTTTCATCGTCGCAATATCTTCGACGTGCTCGGGAGCGCCGAGCGAAACACTTGGTCGCACTATACCTTGTGCGACGCGCCGGACTGGATGTCGGACGCAACGCAGCGCAGGCTCTTCCAGGAGATCCTCCGCACCAGTCGCGACGGCGCGGTGATGCAATACCGTACGGTCGAGCGAGATTCGATCATCGTGCGACACGGGCTCGAAAAGCATTTCCGACCACTCGCGGAAACCTCACGGGCCGCGACTGCGCTCGACCGCTCGCGGCTCTTCAGTCACGTCGGCTTCTATCAGGTGGTCCATTGAAAGAACCCGACGAGCACCGCGCCTTCCTCAATCGCTACTATGGCATTTCGCGCCATTTCTACGACCTGACGCGCAAGTACTATTTGTTCGGGCGCGACGCGGCGCTCGAGCAGCTCTTGCGCGAAGACTGGACGAGCTTGATCGAAGTGGGCGTGGGCACGGGCCGCAACTTGCGCAAGCTTCAGCGTCGTCGTCCGGGTTCTTTGCTCGGGGGAATCGATGCGTCCGATGAGATGCTCGTACACGCTCGTAAGCAGTGTCCCTGGGCGACGCTTCAACACGGCTTTGCCGAAGACGCCGCGCTGAAAAGTGTGCTCGACGCCGCGCCGCAGCGCGTCCTTTTCTCGTACAGTCTTTCGATGGTCGAAGATCCCGTCGCGGCACTGCGCAATGCGCGAAAGTCGCTGGCTCGCGACGGAGAAGCCGTTATCGTCGACTTTGCTGATCTGCGAGGGTTGGCGGGTCCTCTGCGCGCCGGCCTGCTCCAATGGTTGCGCACCTTCCACGTGAACCCCGTCGATCTGAGGCTCCTCGGAAACGACGCAGAGATCACGTTTGGACCCCTTGGTTACTTCTTCATTGCGCGCGTCCGGCGACTCGAAGACAGCGAATAGCATCTCGGTTCCGGCGCGAACACCTGACGCCTCTGCCAGGGCGGGGGTGCGTCTGGACCAGCCGAGACCCCGGAGGCCGTGGCAGGATGGGAAACCATGTGTTGACGGGATGATGCGGCGATGAGCCGGCTCAATTAGACAAATCGGTTGACGCGTGAGCATTTGGTTACGTATTGTCCATCCGTCGAACCAAATGAATTCCGCCCAACGCCACGACATTTTCCGCGCCATCGCAGACCCGACGCGCCGCGCCATCCTCGACCGCTTGCGGGCAGGGCCGGCACCGGTGAACGCCCTTGCCGAAGCGTTCGAACAGACGCGCCCGGCGATTTCCAAGCACCTACGGGTGCTGCGCGACGCGACTCTGGTTTCGGAGCAGCGCGTTGGGCGAGAGCGAGTCTATCGGCTCCACCCGATGCCTTTGCAACAAGTTGCGGGCTGGGTCGAAGGCTACCGCGCGTTCTGGATCGATAGCCTCAACAACTTGAAGCGATACCTGGAGAGTGAATGATGACTGCTTTGAAGAATAGTGTGGCACGCGCGATCGCGGACGTGGCAGACGGCATGATACTCGCGACGATCGACATCGCCGTCCCGGCCGAGCGCGTGTTTCGCGCGATTACCTCGGAGGAGATCGCGCTCTGGTGGGGCTCGCCAGACCTATACCGTGTGACGAAGTACACCGGTGATCTGCGCGTTGGCGGAGCCTGGCGCAGCGAAGGCGTCGACAAGGACGGCAAGCCCTTCTCGGTGCACGGCGAGTTTCGCGAAGTCAATCCACCGAACAAGCTCGTTCAGACTTGGCAATACGACTGGGACACCACGAACAGCGTCACCACCATCACCTGGCGTTTGACGGCAGTCGAAGGCGGCACTCGCCTTGTCATTCGTCATGAGGGTTTTGGCGCAGCGCAAGAAGCATGCGCCGGTCACGCGAACGGTTGGGAACGCGTACTCACCTGGCTCTCTCAACATTGGGGACAATCATCATGAAAAGAATTACGGCTTTCCGTAGCGCGAGCGTTCTCCTCTTTGTCTTTTGCTTGATGCATACCGGTGGCGGCATGTTGGCGCAAAAGAGCCTCGGGCCAGCGTCTGACACGGTGTTCGACGCAATGAAGAGCGTGCACTTCGACTTCAATGGGGCCGACAGCACCTGGTACGGTTTCTGGTTCGGTTTTGGGCTGACCACCTCGATCTTCCTGCTGCTCTCCTCGATCGTGGCTTGGCAGTTCGAGCGCATCCCGAGCGAGCTTTGGCCCGGCCTTCAAGTCATTGCCTGGGCGTTCGTGGCCAGCCATGTCGCCAACACCGTGCTCGCATGGAAGTACTTCTTTGCCGGCCCGGGCGTGTTCGGCATCCTGATCTCGGTCCTGCTCGCGATCGGCACGTTGCGTAAATCGCGACCTGTGGCGGAACGACGGGTCGTGAGTTCCGCAGTGCCGCACTCCTGAGCAGGAAGAGTCAGGGCGCCGGACTGCCTACGGCGTTCTGACGCAACGCACGCCGATGTCAGCGCTGAGTTTGCCCGGGGATCGCTGATACGGTTCCAGCTAAACAAGTACGAGCCGTCCTCCGCGTAGCTGCCTCCGCGGATCACGCCATCTAGCCCTGTGGTCAGATTGGCGCAATTGATACAGGGCGTGACATAGGTCGCATTGCTATCTTGGACCCATTCCCAGATGTTGCCGGCCATATCGGCTTGACCCCATCGGCCATCACCCTTGACTGAATGTGCTCCCACGTTTGCGGTCAGAGTCGTCTCGTAGACGGCATACGTCGGGTCCATGGTGTCGCTGCTCGGGGGATTCGACCACGGCCGACAACCCGGCTGATCTCGGCTGGGACGCGAACTGGCCGCTACCCAGCTCCCAGGCTGCACTGAAGAGCGCCGTGAGCTGCGAGGCGGGGCGCAACGGTTCCAGCCTGGAAAGGCTCCCCACCACAAGAAACTCCGGCAATCAACCCTGCAGTCATCGCCCACCCGACAGCCCATCGCCCAATGCATGTCACATGGGCTAGTCGAAGTTCCGGGGCGTTCGCAATGAATTGGCACTCATGTGTCGATCTGACACGCCACAGTTTCATCGAGCACGGAACATCCGGTGATCGATCTGCGGTTGTTCAAGAATCGCACCTTTGCCATGGCCAGCCTGATGATGTTCATGTTGGGCGTGACCTTGTTCGGTACGACTGTGCTCTTGCCCTTGTTCACTCAGGTGTTGCTCGGCTATTCCGCGCAACAAGCGGGGATGGCGCTATCCCCCGGCGGGGTGCTGGTGATGTTCATGATGCCCTTCATCGGCAGTCTCTTGGGCAAGGTAGACGCGCGCAAGATGATCGCTTTTGGCTTCATCGCGCTCTCGGCGTCGCTTTTTTGCATGTCGCACCGCTTGTATCTGGGGATTGATTTCAAGCACGCCGTGCTGCTGCGCATGTATCAAGCCTTCGGCTTGGCGTTTCTGTTCGTGCCCATCAATACCCTGGCGTATGTGGACGTGCCCAGGGAGCAGGGTAATTCGGTAGCCGGCTTGATCAACTTGGCGCGCAACATGGGCGGCGACGTTGGCATCGCCCTCGTCACCACGCTACTCGCGCGCCGCGCGCAACATCACCAGGTCGACTTGGTCGCGCATACTTCGCTTTTCGACGCACCGTTCCGAGAGCGATTGGAGGCTCTGACGCGGGCTCTGCAGCACTCTGGCTCGAGCGCCAGCGAGGCGGCAATGCAAGCCTATCGAGGCTTGTATCGGGTTGTCCTACAACAAGCGCAAACACTGGCGTATATCGACGTGCTGTACCTGCTGGCGTGGGCTACCGCGCTGATGGTTCCTATGGCTTTCTTCATGAAGCGCGCGCGCCCAGGCGCTGCGATGGGACATTGAACAGGCCAATGATTGTTAGCAAGCGGAGCTGGC
This sequence comes from Polyangiaceae bacterium, assembly GCA_035634635.1. Lineage (GTDB taxonomy): Bacteria > Myxococcota_A > Polyangia > Polyangiales > Polyangiaceae > PMG-095. The sequence goes on along the minus strand of DASQCO010000151.1, from coordinate 47,969 downwards.
TGCATATTTGTCGCAATGGTGCATCACCGATTGCACCGCTTGCTCATCGCATGCCTGTCTTTATCGGGAAGGGCGACTATAGCTAGGTAGCGGTGGCGGTGTGGCCCCGCGCCGTGTGGCTGTTTTGCTCGCGCCCGTGGAGAAAATGAATGAAACGTTGGTCAATCGCTGTGCTGCCGATTTCGTTGCTCACGCCAATCGTTGCTTGCAGCTCGTCAGATGGGAACTCGGGTGGCCCCGGTGGCAGCGCAGCGGCGGGCGCGCCCTCTGCTGGCGGCGCGAAGTCGAGCGGTGGTACGGGTACGTCCACAGGCGGCAGTGTGGGCTTGGGCGGCTCCCCAACTAGCAACGGCGGTTCCACGACGAGTGGTGGAAGCGCCACCACCGGGGGCACGACTAGTGCAGGCGGCACGAGCGCGGGCGGCAAGACAAGCTCCGGGGGCAGCACGAGCGCGGGCGGCAAGACAAGCTCCGGGGGCAGCACGAGTGGCGGTGGCACCAGCGCCGGAGGCGCGGCAGGTTCAGGCTCCACGATTGCCGGCGCGGGAGGTACGGCGGGACACGGCGGCAGCGCCGGTGCAAGTACGACCGGCGGAACCGGCAGCAGCGGAGTCTCGGTGCTGCAATACCACAACAACGCTTCGCGCGACGGCGTGTACGTCGACGCCAAGCTGAGCAAGACAGCCGCAGCAACGCTACACATCGACACTACGTTCACGAGCCCCACGATCACTGGGCGAGTCTACGCACAACCTTTGTACCTGGCTGGCTCCGGAACGAAACCAGACGCAGTGATCGTCGCCACCGAAGCAAACCAAGTGTACGCGCTCAACGCGTCGACGGGGGCGCAGCTGTGGAGCAAGTCGTTCGGAACCGCGGTGAGCACTGGTTTGCCGTGCGGCAACATCGCTACGAGTGGCAATACGCTCGGGATCACGGGCACCCCAGTGATCGATTCAGCGACGCGCACCTTGTACTTCGATGCCATGACCGCCGACGCGACAGACACTGCCAAGCACATGATCCACGCAGTGGACGCCGACACCGGGACCGAACGCACGGGCTGGCCCGTCGACGTGAACGCGAAAGCCAAATCTGGCTCGACGAGCTTTAGTTCGTTGGTGCAGAACCAACGTGCGGCGCTCGCGCTTTTGGGCGGGAAGGTGATCGTGCCGTACGGCGGCCACGTTGGCGATTGCCAGGGCTATCACGGTTGGCTCGTGGGGATCTCCACGACGGACCCGACGCAAGTCAGCGCCTGGGCAACGCGCGCGATCGCTGGCGGAGTGTGGGCGGTCGGTGGGCCTGCGTCGGACGGAACCTCGCTGTTCTTCGCGACGGGCAACAGTAAGGCGATGGCGTCGGACGGACCGAACACCAGCCCGACCACTTGGGGTGATGGCGAGAGCGTGTACAAGTTCGGCTCTTCGCTAGCATTGCCAGCGGACACCGCCACGACGGACTTTTTCGTGCCAAGCAACTGGGCGGCGCTCGACAAGGCCGATCAAGACATCGGCGGCACCGGACCAGTATTGTTCGACGTTGCTGGAGCCACGCCTTCGAAGCTGGCACTCGCGCTCGGAAAAGATGGCAATGCCTACTTGCTGAATCGCGAGAATTTGGGCGGTCGCGACGCTACCGCGTTGGCCACGCTCAAGGTGACGACCGGCGCGATCATCAACGCAGCGGTCGCCTACACGACCGCGACGGCCACGTATGTGGTGTTCAAAAGCAGCGGAAACGCGAGCGGCTGCCCATCGAACCAATCCGGTGGTCTGTCCGCGATCAAGGTCGCCAAGGCTTCGCCGCCGACGCTTTCCGTCGCCTGGTGCGGAGGGCCCTCGAATAACGGATCGCCAGCGATGAGTATGACGAATAGCGCGGGCGGAGACCCAATCGTGTGGGTGGTCGGCAGCGACAACAAGCTGTACGGCGTCGATGGCGATACGGGGCAGAGCGTGTTTGCTGGAGGAACCAGCGCGCTGCCCGCGGTACAAACGATTCAAACGCCGATCATCGTCGGCGGCCGCGTGTTCGTGGCTTCGAACACCGCCGTCACTGCGTTCACGACGAATTAACACTACTTAGCCAGTCGAAATCGGCGGCTTCTCTGCCCACACCAGCAGATAGCCGCCGAACGCTCGTTCCTCGATCGCCGTGAAGCCGACGCGTCGAAGCAAATTGCACAGTGCGGCTGCCGTGAGCCCGTGCGAGCCGGATTCGCTGAACAAGGGCGCGAGCAGCGGTGTACGCGACCACCTGAGCCAGCGCTCCGGCCAGACGAAACAAGAACCGAGCCAAGCGCCGCCCGGTTTCAATACACGCAGGCATTCACGGAGTGCGCGCTCGGGATCGGTGTAGAGATCGAGGGCAGCCAGGTTCACCACAGCCCCGAACGCACCGTCGGCGAAGGGCAGGTTCAGCGCGTCGGCTCGCACCCGGAAAGCGCGCGAGCGTGCGGCGGCTCGTTGCAGCATGGCCGACGAAAGGTCGGAAGCCACTACTAACTCTTCGGGGTGACGCGCCAGCATGCGCTCGGCGAGCGCGCCTGGGCCGCACGCCAGATCGAGCCACGGACCCGAATGGCGCGCGAGTTGAGTCAGGACGAGCTCTGCTTCACGAGCGAAGCTCGGCTTGCGGAACCCCGACGAGAGTCCAAACGTGAGCGGTCGCCACAAGCTTTGGTAGATGCGCGCCGCGAGTCGCGAATCTATGAACGCCGCGCCCAGCGTCCGCTCCGGTTCGGCTGCGGCGACCAAGTCCACGTCTGGCAATGACGAGCTGTGTTGGCCGCAACTCGAACAGTCGAGACCCTCGGCACTCATCTGTAGACGCTCCATGCACTGCGGACAGCGCAGCAATGCAACAAAACGCTGTACGTTGCTGGGCAATGACGCTTGGTCGTTCGAGCTCATGGGAGGATCCGAAACCAGGGATGTGAGTTTTCACACCGGGTGAGTTTTCACGCCCGGTGAGTTTTCACACCTGAAGGCTGGAAAGATTATTCGTGCTGGCGAGGAAACGCTCGTCTCTTCTTGCTGATTGTCAGCCGCTATTGCTTGAGCATCCGAGCTTCGCTCAATGCGCTCGGGCGCGGGTGTGGGGACGGTTGCCAAGAACGGTGGGTGTCATGAGAAAGTCCTATTTTTCGCTCGTTCCGGTGGGGTTGAGCCTGTTGGGGCTGGCCGCGTGTGGATCGGCCAAGAGCACGGGCGGGCCTGACATGAACACCGCAATCACGGCGGGCACCGGCGCTGGGGGGGCCGGGGCTGGTGGCGCCCCGGTACAGGTTGGTGGCGCGCCGATGATGAGTAAGTGTGTGCCGGGCGTCCCGCCGACATCGCAGATCCCGCGTATGAAGGACGCGGCGTACAACGCCGTGTTGAGTGATCTACTGGGCGTGACGGCGGTCGCAGGGGATCTGCCCTCCAAAGCGCTGGCCCCCGATTACGACGGCAGCATGACCGCCATCGCGTGGGACGGCTACTTGAAGACCGCGGAGAAGATCGCAGCGGACGTGATGGCGGGCGCCAATAAGTCTCGCTTCATTGCCTGCGATCCAGCCGTCGGCACCTGCTTGACCGACACCATCAAGAGCTTCGGTCGCAAAGCGTTTCGGCGGCCGTTGACCCCCGCAGAGGTGACGAGCTTCGAGCGTTTCAAGGCCGTGACCCCACCGGGCACGCCCGCCGAGATTGCCGAAGCGATCTTGTACGCGTTCCTGGCGTCCCCCTCGTTCATCATGTTGCCCGAGCTTTCACCGGATAAAGACCCGGACGCCATGGCCAACAAGCTCACCAGCTTCGAGGTCGCGACCCGGCTCTCGTTCCTGCTCTGGGGCACCGTGCCGGACGACGAACTGAACACCGCCGCCGACAATGACCAACTGACCACCAAGGACCAGATCGCCGCGCAGGCGCGGCGCATGCTCAAGAGCGACAAGGTGACGCCGGCCGTTGCCCGCTTCCACCAAGCCTACTTGGGCATCGAGACCTCATCACACTGGCTGAACAACAAGGAGCACGATCCGAAGTTCAGCAAGTTCAGCGCTACCACCTATGCCCCGCTGATCGCGGAGATGGACTCGTTCTTCAAAGAATTGGTGTTCAAGGGCGGCACGCTCAACGATCTGTTCTTGAGCAACGTCGGCTTCGTCACGCGTGACACTGCGGCGCTGTATGGTCTCGACCCTGCCGCGTACGGTGCGGATCCAGTGCGGGTCGAGCTCGACCCCAAGCAGCGGCCGGGCTTCCTGACCCGGGCAGGCTTTCTCAGCACCTTCTCGAACTACAGCACGACGAGTCCGATCTTGCGCGGCGCGTTCATCAGCGGACGAATCATCGGCATCAACCCCGGCGAGCCAACGCCCGACGCGCTGAAGACGCCGATTCCGCCCGGCAATTACACGACTCGTCGTCAGCAAATCGAGGCGCTGACCGGTGTTGCGCCGTGTAAAGCGTGCCACGCTCAATTCATCAATCCGGCCGGTTTCGTGCTCGAGCGCTACGACGCGATCGGCGCCTGGCAAGACACGGATCAGCTCTCTGGACCCATCGATGGCACCGCTGACGTGTTCCTGGGCACTGGGCAGTTGAAGACGATCTCGTCACCCCTCGATATGATGAAGGAGCTGGCTGCGCTGACCAGCGTCCAGCGTCACTACGCAGAGCAGTTCGTCACCTTCGCCACTGGTCGAGCACCGAACCCGAACGATGCCTGCACTGTGGACAAGCTCACTACCAACCTGGCCCAGGCTAGCTACCCAGTCTTGAATTTGATGGCCGACTATACCGAAGCCGACTCGTTTCGTCTGCGCACCGTCGGGCAGTGAAGGGGAATCAGCACATGACCAAGAATGTCCTCAATCGTAGGCGGTTTTTGTATGGCTTGGGTGGCGCTGTCGTGGCTGCTCCTTTCCTCAGTTCGGTTGCCGAGCGAGAGGCGAAGGCGGATTCGGTTCCGGTCAACGTGCCGAAGCGCCTCATTGTGTTCTTCACGCACTATGGCTGCCTGACCAACCGTTGGTTCCCCAGCAAATCTCACGGCCAGCTCACCACCGCCGATTATTCCGCGCTCAAGACACTGAAGCCCTTGGCGCCATACGCGGACAAATTGCTGATGGTGCGCGGTATCCGCCAAATGAACGAGTGGAGCTTCGGCGGCGAGCTCGGTCAAACCACGGACCCCCACACCCAGGTGTGCGGCACGTTCTTCACCGGCTTTCCGGTGACTCCCGCGGACGGCAAGTTTACCGGTACACCCACGGGGCGATCGCTCGATCATATTTGCGCCGAACAGGTCAACCCGAACGGCGGATCGCCATTGTTCATGCAGATCGGCGGCGTGACCGGCAGCACCACCAACACGCAGGCCATCATCTCGTATGACGCGCCCAACCGGATTTTCCCGGGCTTCGGCACGCCGTCACAGATCTTTAGTCAGCTCACCAACCTGTTCGGGAAAGGGCCGGTGTCTTCGGACACCTTCAATGCCGCTCGCGGCAAGAGCGTGATCGATCTAGTGCGTGATGATCTGACCTCTCTGCAGCGCATTGACATGAGCGGCTCGGACAAGCAACGATTGAGCGACTGGATCGACCTGCTGCACGAGACCAACGGCGCCGTTTCGGCTCAGTGCAGCGCCGATATAGCGACTCAGCTCGGTTTGACCGATGCTGCGTTGAAGGGGGGAGGGGGCGACATCTCCAAGGCCGCGCCAGTGATGATGAACCTGGCCGTGCTCTCCGCCATCTGTGACTCCAACCGCGTCATTTTCATGAAGACGCCCGGAAATCACACGTATGGCGATCTCGGATTGAAGGAAGAACATCACGGACTTTCGCACCGCATCGGCGGCCCGAACATGGGCGGCTCGTGCGTCGACGATGTCTTCACCAAGATTGCCAAGATAGACTCGTTCTTCGCCGAGCAGTTCGCTTTCCTCGTCAAACAGCTGGATAGCATCAACGAAGGCGACAAGAAGCTGCTCGACAACACCGCGACGGTCTGGTTCCAGGAAATGTCGGACGGCAATAGCCACAACTTGAATAACCTGCCCATCCTCCAGGCCGGTAGCTGCGCGGGCTATTTCAAGACCGGACAAGCCATCAACGTGGACGGCGGCAAGGCCGACTTGACGGTCGGACACAGCGAAGAAGACTGCGTCGACGGGCAGAGCCCATTCAACAAGCTGGACAGCGTCGGTACGCCGGCAGCGATGGCCTCGATGCCGATCAATAAGTACTTCTGCAACTTGATGAACGCGATCGGCGTGAAAGCCGACGCGAGCGGCTACGCAACCAAGGGTGGCACCGAACCCGTGACCAAGTTCGGCAAGTATGACGACTCCAAGCTCTTCAACACCAACAACCCCTCGACGATCGCGAAGCCAGGGGAGTACTCGGAGTTGAGGGCGAACGGGTGAGCGGCATCCAGGTGAGCCTGTTGCGTCGAAGATGGACGCGCGGCGCCTGCGGCGCGCGGTGGGAGACTCTCGTTTGCGCACACCCCTTCGGGTGTCACGAAGCGCGTCGCGCGGACGGTGGCGCTGGGCCGCCCGCGCTGAAGCTGAGGGAAAGCATGCGCCTGTTCGGTCAGCTCTTTGTAGGTCTCCATCTCATTGGCTGATCGTGATCTGGTCTTCCAAGACTTCTCGCTCGTTTTGGTTCCGGGAATGCGGCTGTTGATGCTTCCCGCGCGCCCGGCGCGAGCGTGCGGCGCCTTCGGCGCGCACCAAAGTTTGTGGGCAGCGGCGCGTTACTCCGCTCAGCGCTGACGCGGGAATGCGTGCGGCGCCTTCGGCGCGCACCGAGGTTGTGGGTGCTTCGCGCAGTTCGGTTCAATGACCGAGCTGCGCGTTCACGAGTTCGGCGAAGTCTTTGCGAGAGAAGGACGTATATTTCGCCGATTTGGGGTTGAATCGATAGCCGCCGTACGTCACTCGATCTCGAGCCTCGCACGTGTCCGAGCCGCGGACGCGCGTCGTCTTGGTGGTGCGCACGATGATCTCGTTTGCTGGCGTGCCCGGGGTCAGCCAGAACCAGCGGGTCTCCAGATCCGAGCCCGAACAGTTGCCGCTGGTCTCGTGGCTGTCGAGTGGGCCGAGTGCGAGTGAGATCGGGCCGTGGTCTGGCGAGGCGAAGAGTCGCGTTTGCCAGGACGTGGAGACGCCGGTCGGGTAGGCATCGTCATACCTTTGCTCCACGCTGACCAGGTTGAAGCGGTCCACGCGACCGAGATCCGTCAGGTTGAGCTGGTCATTGGCTAATGTGCGTCGACCGATAGCGAGATGAGCAACCAGGCGTTCTTGCTGGTCGACCATGCCTAGCCAAGCGGTCTCGCGCCACGGTGCTTTGCCCGGTTCGGCTTTGCCTGCGCGCGCAGCGGCGAGCAGCGCTGTACCGCAAAAATCCCAGGTCCAGTAGCCGAGGAAGCGGCCCTGATTCGTGTTCAGGACTTGATCGAGTCGCACCGAGCGGGCGCAGGCGTTGCGCGCCTTGGGTTCGGCCTGACGAAGCCGTCCCTCGAACGCCGCGAAATTGTCCGCCGATTCTCGGGTGATCGCGCGCAACCAGAACTGCTTTCCGGGCGAACTCGAATCGTCCTCCAGGATCATTTCCGGGAAACCATCTGGCAGAAACGGCGCGCCTTGCATCGATCGTAGGCATGCCGCTTTCAGGCCGCTTGGATGTGTGCCGGCAACGCGGAGTACGCAGCTAGTCGCATCCAAACCTTGCGATACAACGGCTGGAGGTCCGTCGCTCTCGGTGGGTGGGGGAAGCTCGAGCGAAGTGACCGCGCTGGTGCTGTGCAATGAGGGGCCAAGGCTGCCGGTGAGTCCCCTTGCGGTGCGCGTGAGTTCAACCCAGACCTGTTGGCCGTCGAGCTCACCCTGGTAGACCTGAGTCGGTGCCTTCGGTACGGCTTTGGCAGGGCCGGCACCGGCCGCCAGATCGGCCAATGTCATCAACCCAACCCATGCAACGCGCTGCAAACTTCGAGAGCTCATCTCAGCACACGTCATAGCGCGAAGCTTGCGCTCGGGAACGCGGTGAAGGCGACGCCATCGGCGTCCACGTTGCCGGTCTCGAAGCTCCAGCTGCTGCCCGATGCGAGCTCGCTTTCTGCGCTGGTCGTCGCCATGCCCAAGGGGCGCCCAACTCGGTTCACGGGGAAAACCGTGACTCGGGGAGCGATGACGGTGACGTCGAGTCCGTTCTTGAGCGTGCCCGCGTACAGCGTTCCGACGCCTGTGGCGACGGATTTGACGTCGCTCACGGTAAGCGCGTCGACAGGGATGATGTCGTTTACCGTGAAGGCCGGAAACGCGTGCTGGAGTGAGCCCAGCTCGCCCAACACGATCTCTTGGGGGAGCGTGGTCAAGCCGGTCATTCCGATTTCGCCCGGAGCGAGGCAGCGAATGACTTCGCCCGTATCGCGGCGGTAGAAGTGAGCGCTCTCCAAGACACTGGTGGCGCTCGTCACCACCTGACCCGCCTTGTCGACGAAGTACGTGGTCATGCCTCCCTCGCACGCCGGCGTGTCGCGCTCGTTTTTGACGGCTCCGTACAGCGCGAGTCCGCTCGCTCCTTGCCTGAGCGTGAAGGCAATCAGCGTGAGGCCATCCGCGACTTGCCCGTCCATTGGAGTGTTGGGCAAATCTTCCGGGACGAATGCGCGGGCGTCCCCAGTTGGCAGCGCGGATTGGCCGCCCGAGCCCGACCCCGCGGCGCCTGCGACGGCGGCCTGATCACGCGCCTGCGACGCGCACGCCAGCGGCGCGAGGCCGAGTGCTGCCACGCCGATCAAGCGAATACCCCTGAACTTCGCGCCCACTAGAGCAGCGTACCACACTGCAAAATCAGGCCGCGCGCATCGCGGAAGGTCCGTACCTCGAGCTACGCGCCGCTCTTAGCGCCCCGCGTCCGCTTACCCAAATCCTGTCCGCTGAGGAATGGTGGAAGCTCTCTCTTGATTCAGGGTGAACGGGATGTCTACAGACACGCTCACTACATTCACGCCGAAAGTAGTCGGAGGTCGGTGCGAGGACCGCTTCCGGTTCGCCCGTTTGGCAGTGTTCGAAGTCCTCCGACTGAGCGAAACGATCGGCTACAACTGAGGGATGAAGTTCGCGCGTGGTGTGGTCCTCGTTTCGCTGATCGCTGTGGGGGCCGCGTTGGCTGCCGGTTGTGGTTCTGCACCCGACCCGGATCTGTTCTCCCGGGTTGGCGGTGGCGCGAGCAACGCGCACGCCGGCACTGGTGCAGCCGGGGGCGAGCAACATGCGGCAGGCTCGGGTAACGCTTCTGGCGGCAACGCGAGCGGTGGCGATGCGGGGCAAACGGATGGCTCATCTGGCGGGCCGGCGGGTGCCACGAGTGCCGGGGAGGGCGGCAAGATCGGCGACGCGGGTGAGGGTGGCGCGTTGGTTAGCGAGGGCGGTACGAGCGGCGCGCCCGTGGGCGGCACGGGTGGTGGCGCGGCAGCGTCAGGCGCTGCAGGTACCAGCGTTTCAGGTGCCGGAACGACGGGTACCGGCGGATCGGCTGGTGCGGCGGCGTCAGGAGGCACGGCATCAGGAGGCACGGCATCAGGAGGCACGGCATCGGGAGGCACGGCATCGGGAGGCTCGGCGTCAGGAGGCGCGGGTGGTGCGAATAGCTGTCCATCTCTCGCGCCCGTAGACAACACGGACTGCAACACCAGCACGCCATCGAGTTGCTTTTACGCCGGCGTGGCGTGCTCTTGCCTTGCAAGCGGCCCAGGTCCGGCGGCATCCCACAAATGGGCTTGCTATGGCACGCCCGAGAAATGCCCCAGCGCGAAACCCACGGCGGGCAACTCTTGCAAACAGAACATCGGTGCAGAATGTCCGTACCCAAATCAGGACTACTGCATCTGCAAGGGCGACACGCAGGCGGCGAGTTGGGTCTGTCAGTCACCGACCGCGACTTGCCTGACCAACAAGCCTGCGCAGAATTTAGCCTGCGGTCCCGTGCGAACTTGTCAGTACTCGGACGTGTCGTGCTTCTGCAACGCGAGCAATTGGAGCTGCCTTGGCGGCTGAGCAGACGGCAAGCGTCGCCCTGCGCGCGGTCGTCGCGACGGTCGCCTTGACCGCCTGTGCTAGCGCGCCTGTCCCGAGGAGTGTTGCTCGCCAGGCCTAGCCGGCTTTACGCTCGAAGAATTGCAGGTCGATGAACAGCGCGGCGGCGAGGACCAACGAGCGTTCGTCGGGGCTGAGGTCGTTGCCGTCGAACGCGATGCGGAAGCGATCGGCGTCCGTGAAGGCTTCTTTCAGGAGCCCTGACCACTTTTTCTCGACGCGGGCGAGCGTGCGCTCTTGGCGGTTGAACGCGAACGTCCACGGGCGCCAGATGGGGGACGAGACGGTGAGCAGAACGCGCTCGGCCGCGTCGACGACGTCGAAGCGCTTCGCGAAGAAGGCAAACTTCTGCTGGATGGCGCCGAGTAGGCGGCCGTCTGCGCTGCTGACTTCGAGCCGTTGGAAGTAGAAGCGGAAGGGGTGGAGCGCTCGCAATACGAGGTTTCGCGCTTCGTCGAAGAAGTGGATTTCGAACGTGCGCCAATGGCCGAAAAACATGCGCGCCAGGAATGCCAGGCCGCCTTTGCCCTGTTCGGCCGCGAACCCGACTTGGACGCCGTTCGCCTCGATCGCGTACTTGTTGCGCGTTTCGATGCCGAAGAGCTCGGCCAGTTCGCGGCGCTGGACGATCATGAGTTCATTCGAGTGCTGTACGGTTTCGAGCAAATGAGGCATCCGCTCAGAATCGCACAATCGCGCGCCCGAGTGCTAGAGTGCGAGTAGCGTGTCCATCACCCCGGTACGTGCCCTGGGTCAGGCACGCGGCGACGATGTCGTGAAAGCGCGCCTGTTGGTCGGTCGAACGGCGTCCCCTAGGCGTCGAGTCTGATCAGACAGCGCTTTCTCCGATCTCTTCGGCGAGCGCGACGATGATGCCGCCGGGGCCACGCAAGTAACAAAGTCGATAGATGTCCTGGTACTCGGCGACTTCCCCGATCAGCTCGCCGCCATGGGGGCGTAAGCGCGCAATCGTGTCGTGAATGTCCTCCACGAGGAACATGAGCCGGCGCAGGCCCAGCCGGTTCGCTGGAGCGTTGGGCTCCGTAGTGATGGCCGCCGGGTGCCGGAACCGCGTCAGCTCGAGCTGACTATGCCCATCAGGAGTGCGCACGAAGGCAATGTCGACTTGGGTGTTTTCGAGGCCCACGACCTGATCCACCCATTGACCTTGCACCGGCATCACACCGCCAGCGCGCTCCATGCCGAGCTCCACGAAGAACGCGAGCGCTCCGTCGAGGTCATCGACCACGACGCCTACGTGATCCATTCGCCTGAGTTTTGAGGTCTTTTGGGTCATCTGGTCTCCGTTTGCTTGCTGATTGCAAGTTATGCTGGGCTTGCCTAGCGGCTTTACTTGCGAAGTGCAAGTGATAAGCTGAGGCCATGTCAAAGAAGCCGCCTCAGCGGCGATCGACCTGCCCAATCAACGCGAGCCTCGAGCTCTTGGGTGACCGTTGGTCGCTGTTGATCGTGCGCGATCTCGTGTTCGCCGGGTTGCGGACCTACAAGGAGTTCTTGAGCGGTGAGGAAGGGATCGCGACGAATATCCTCGCCGATCGACTCGCGTCGTTGCAGGCCGCTGGTCTGATCACGAGCGAACGCGATCCGGAGGACGGTCGCAAACTCGTGTATCGATTGACGGCCAAGGGATTTGACTTGGCGCCGGTGTTACTCGAACTGGGGCGCTGGGCGGTCAAGTACGAGGCCGGGGTGCGGCGACCAGAACCCTTACGGCTATGGGAGGCAGAGGGCGAGGCCTTTCTCACGCAGTTGCGCAAGGAACGCTTGCCGGAGCCGCTCGCCACTGCTGGTGCGAGGAAGAAGTCGCCTGCGCGTTGAGCGAGATTCACGCGATTGACGGTTCGGTGCGCAACGTCACAGCCTGACGACTTTTCAGTATCGCCATCTGCTGAATTTAGCGCCCAATTGTCACCCCACGCGTCGTGTGGCTCCCTCATACTCCCCCTACTCGTCAGGGGGTTCGAACATATGTCGCGATTGAATCGGGGGGGACGAACTGCGCTGCTGGGAGCTGCGCTGAGCATGCTGAGTCTAGTCGTTTCGTCGCGGGCGGCTGCTACGCCATTCTCGGACATCGAAGTGTCGGTGGCTCAGAACCAGCGACCGAGCTCGCGCACGGTGGCCGCGAGCGGGGACCTCGTGTTGGTCGGCACGCCGGACAATGAGAACGCCCTGCTCTTCGCCAAGAGCGGCGCCGCCTTTGCGCCGAGCAACACGTTCACCCCAACACAGTCCGGTAACAAGAGTCAATTTGGTTCGGCAGTGGTGCTGGCCGGCGATCGCGCGGTGATCGGAGCTTCCGGCGAAGTCAACGCCAGCGGAGTCCGTTCGGGCGCGGTTTACGTCTATCAGCGCGTTTCTGGTACTTGGACTTTGTCTGCCAAGCTGTTCTCTAGCCTTGCAGTCGAGGGCAATAACTTCGGCGCGTCCTTGGCCATGAGCGAGAATCGGCTCGTCGTGGGCGCGCCCGGCTCTGGTCAAATCTACGTGTTCGACCTGGTCGCTGGTAGCTGGCAGCAAAAGGCTTTGCAGTCCTCGTTTCCCGGCCTTGGCTCCACGGTCGCCATCGACGGCAACCGACTCGTGGCACACGGACTGTCAGGCACAAAGCACGCGGTGTATGTCTTCGATTGCGCGCAAGCTGGCTGTCCGCCGACCACGGTACTCCAGCCCGCCCCGCCCGATGATCTCGTTCGAAGCTTCGGCGCCAGCGTCGCGGTGCGCGGAACTCGGATTGTCGTCGGCGCGCCAGATGCACCGAACACCTTCGGGTTTCCTTCCGTCGGCCGAGTGTTCGTGTACGAGTTGCAGAGTAGTGGCTGGACCCAGGTCGCCACCTTGTCCGAAGGGACTAAATTTGGCGAGCTTGGCTTCGGGGAATCCGTTGCCCTTTCCGAAGAACGAGTCGTCGTCGGCGCTCCGTTTTATACCGACTTCCTGGAGGGAGGATCCGGGGAGGTGTTCGTGTACGGAATCGCGGGCACGAGCTTTCCCTTGCGCGAAACCCTTTGGGATTCAGATCAACAATATTGCTATGACTACGGCAGCACGCTGTCGTTGACGAACAGCCGGGTGGTCGCGGGCTACTGCATCAAGAATGAGACCTTCCCGGGCGCCGATTCCGGAACGAGTACGGTTCACGTGATCGACCTAGTGGCGCCGACACCCATGCCTGCTCCGGCGAGTGGTCCGTTTGCCGTTTGGGCGCTCGCTAGTGCGCTTGCGGCTCTCGGGGGCGGCATGGCGCGGCGTCGCGCGCAAAACTAGTCTGCGGCGGGGAAGACCCCGCGTGCCAGTGGGTAGGATAGCGCATGCAGGGTCACCGAGTTGCGGCCTGCGCCGCGCTGCTGCTCGTGGGGTTAGTTTCGCGGATTTCCGCCGCGACGGGCGTACCGCGAGCCACGTTCGTCACGGGTGGCCTCAATCTGGGCAGCGGAACCGCGCGTGGCGAGAGCGCAGTCATCGCGGGCGTCGAAAGCAGCATAGTGCACTTAGAGGAGCTGGCTTGGGTGGGAGCCTACGGCGACGCGGTCTACTCATTCGGTGAGCAACATGCGCGCCTGAGCTTGGGCCCGGAATTCGGGATCGGGCCGTTTGGCCTCGATGGCGGCTACGTGGTGGCCATCGGCGAGGGTGGCCCCAACAAGGCGTCGCGATCCGTCCGATGCTCACGGTCGGCCTGGTCGCGCTTTATTATCGCTACGAGCAGCTGAGCGGTCGCAGCTTGCCACGCAACGCTGATCAACGATCTCGGCTTTGCCACCGAGAACTTCGACGCACTCGGGCGCCTACGCAGCGAGCAACCACTCTTCGACGCGAAGGGCAAGCAGGTCGGGTCGGCACCCGTGGACACCAACTCGGTTCCCCGAGTCGACGGTGGTGACTCGACGCCGTCCGCCGGAGCGGCCGACTTGACGCGCCTGATCTTGGCTAGCGACAAGCCGTACGCCTGCTTCGCGCGACAGTATTTCCGATTCACGTTCGCGCGAGTGGAGAGCAGCGCGGACGGCTGCGCGCTCTCGTTACCCAAGGACAAACTGCAAGGAAATGCCGGAATTCGCCAGGTCTTGAAGGCGATCGCGCTCGATCGCAGCTTCCGAGAACGCACCTTCTAGAAAGCGAACGAGTATGTCAAACAGATTGAGTCGGCGCATGGTGCTGCGGGGTGCAGCGGGCTTCACGCTCGGGATGCCGTTCTTGTTTTCATTGCTGGGGAAGAGTGAGGAAGCGCGCGCACAGGCGCTCGGCCATCCCAAGCAGTTCGTGGCCTACGGCACCTGTGATGGTGGCCTGTGGCAAGAGTTCATGTACCCCGGCGACGCAGTGCTCAAGGATTCGATGTCTGCGCCGGCCGGTCACAGCGTGCGGCGTGGACGCTTCAACGACATCATCGTGGCCGCGTTCGCGTGCGGTACCTCGCGCATCGCAACGCTGTCGACCGGCGACGCATCGACCGAGTATTCGTTCAGCGACTACACTGGGGATTGGCACGGTGACATCGCGCACGGTGCATTCGACGAAGGCGCAACCCAAGCCGATCGCAACGACAAGGAGAAGTTGTTGGTCGCTGCCGGCCGTACGTTCTTCGAAGGCGTGTTCTTGGATCTCGCGAGCAAGCTCGACGCGGTCGACGTCGGCGATGGCACGACGTTGCTCGACAACTCGCTTTTGCAATGGACTCAAGAAGCAGGCTCCGAAACGCACACTCAGATCGAGATGGCGGTGGTTACCGCGGGTAGCGCAGGCAAGTTCTTCCAGATAGGCAACTACCTCGATTACCGCCAGAAAGTGGTCACGAGTCAGAACGGCAAGCCGTCGCCCGGAATCCTGTACAATCAATACCTGGGCAATGTGCTGCAAGCGATGGGGCTCGCGCCAACGGAGTTCAACGTCGACGGCAACGGCGGCTATGGGCGCCTGCACATGGGCGACGCCAGTTGGTACCCCAGATACAAGGCGTACAAAGACTCCGCCGTGAAGGCGCTCAACGACTTGCTTCCGTACCTGACCTAGGATCGACTAAGACCGCGCGGGTGCAGCCGCTTCCGTTTTCCGTCGCCGAGCTCGAGCGTGTGCTCTCGCCACTCGAGCCGTGCGGGTTGCCGCGCGCGGCGTACACGGATGAAGTCGTGTTCGCGCTCGAGCGTGAGCACATCTTTGGGCGCGCCTGGTCGTGTGTCGGGCGCGAGCAGGAGCTGGTGCGGCCAGGTGACTTCGTGCGCGCACGCGTGGCAGGCGAAGAGCTGCTCGTCGTGCGCGGAGTCGATCTGGAGCTGCGCGCGTTTCACAACGTGTGCCGGCATCGCGGACTGCTCTTGGTAGAACCGGAGCGCGGCCGTTCGCTCGAGTTGACGTGTGGCTATCACGGTTGGAGCTATGAGCCATCAGGCGCGCTGCGCGTGGCGCCCTATATGCCGCCCAGCTTTCGACGCGAGTGCCATGGGCTCACGTCGGTGCGGCTCGAGGTACTGCACGGCTTCGTCTTCGTCTGTCTGGATCCTCGGGCACAGCCGCTAGCAGAAGCGCTGGACGGAGCACCCGAATGGCTGACGAAGCCCGAACTCGGCCACCTGCGGCTCGGCCGCTCGCAGTCCCACGAGGTAGCCGCAAACTGGAAGCTGCTCGTCGAAAACTTCCAAGAATCGCACCATTTCCAAAGCGTTCATCCGGCGCTCGAGCAACAAACGCCGAGCGCGAGCGCGACCTCGTGGGCCTGTGCAGGCGCGTGGCTTGGCGGTTTGATGGAGCTATCGCCCTGGCTGCGCACGGTGGCTTTGCCGAGCACGCGGGAGAGACCGTTCATCGTGCCCGAGGCGGAGCGCGGTCGTGTTGCGGACGCCCTGGCAATGCCAGCGCTGCTCACCAGTTTGCAACCGGACTATTTGCTCACGTACCACCTAGAACCGCTCAGCGCGACTCGCACCCGCGTCACCGCCAACACCTACTTTCACGCTGCCGCTTTCGCGCCCGAGCTGCAGGCGGAAGACGTGTTCGCGTTCTGGGATCGAGTGAACCGCGAGGATCGACAGATCTGTGAACGGCAACAACTCGGGCTTGCCTCGCGTAGCTTCGAGCGGGCGAGCTATTCCCTATTGGAAGAGGGCACGCACGCGTTCGATCAATGGGTCGCGCGGCGTTACCTGGAGCTGACGCGATGAGCGAGCTCTGCGGAATTTGGGGTGAGCCGTATCTGGATCTACGAGCGCACATCGACACCTCGAGATTTGGCGCGATCGATCGCGAGATCTCGCTTGGGTTATGTGACATTTCGCCGAGCTACACGGGCGGCAGCCTGAAATGGATGGGCGTGGTCGCGCCTTGGGTGAACGAAGATCCGTACGCCGACTTGGGGCGGGTGATTGCTGGTTTCTCGCGCGAGGAGTTTGCGGACTTCGTGGCGCTGGCGGATGAGCCGGGCGAGTTCGAGCTGGACCGACAGGCGGACTACGAGTTCGGGGACGAGACGGAGCACCCACTTTCACGCCGGCAAATGCTGTTCTTGAAGTACCGGCATGGCGTGTATTTCCCCTGGCAGGTCTGTTACCACTTCTTGGAGAATCAGAACTGGGACGACAAGCACAGCGGCGCTGGCAAGCGGTTCGAGCCCGAAGCCGAGCAGCTGTTTCCGCAAACGGTGGCGTTCATTCGCAGCCTGCCGTTCACGGAGATTGGGCGCGTCGTGTTGTTCGGTTTGGACGCCAATGACCACGCTCCCGCTCATCGCGATAGTGAGCCCGGCAGTAGCTTGAGCGTCGCGCAATCGATCTCGTTCTCGCCCCGGGCCAACAAGCGGTTTTACGTGTGCGATCCTCGAAACGAGCAGCACACCATCGTTCAGTCGCCGATCTACTGGTTCAACGACATGGACTATCACGGTGTCGAACCAGATCCGTTCTTCCGCTACTCCATTCGTGTGGACGGCGTGTTCGAGCGTTCGTTCGTCAAACGGTTACAGCAAGCGCAGCGACGTTGAATCAGTCGACGATCAGAGTCGGTACACTGAGCGCGTTACCGTCCGTGGGTCCGACTTGCGCGCGCGCGTACAACCCCGAAGCTTGCCCAGCGACCAGGTAAACGCCGTAGTTTACGCTCTCACGCGCGCGATTCTCGATCGCTTCGAAGTAGCGTTGCGCGATCCAACGACCGGGCCGCGCCTTCTCTAGGCACGTTCGAAATAGCTCGTCGGTCACCAATCTGCCGATGATGACCTCTTCGCCCTCCGCTCCGTAGTCGCTTTTCAGGACCCAATCCGCGCGCTCGGCCACGAGCAACTCGGTGTGCAGCACTTCCAGCCTGGAGGTGACTGGCAAGTATCGCTGAATCGCGGCCTGGGCCTGTGGCGAGAAGCGATGAATGTGCTCCCACATGAACGCCATGGCGCGCTTGTTTTGGGGCAGGACTGCGGCGAGCGGATTCACGATCGCCGTTTGACCTTCCGCGGCGGCGTTGAGCATCGCCGCCAACGGATCGATCAGCGGCTCGGGATCCGGAATTTCTTCGTCGCTCCACACGCTACTGCGCTCACCCCACCAATCAGTCTTGTAGTGGCGCACGAGCACCGAGATCCGTCGCCCGAACAGCGACAGCCCGGCTTCGTCTTGGGCCAGGTTGTAAGGCGAGCCGAGGATGACCGAATAGCCTCGCTCGCTCAGCCACTCGCGATACAGCCGCACGAGCGCTAGGTCATCCGTGAACTCGGTCGGGTAGACCAAGCCCACCACGCGTATTGCGTCTGGCTCGGGCAGCCGTGCTGAAAGCGCAGAAATTAGCCCACAGAAACGCGCGCCCAGCTCCCCGTTCGGATCGCGTGCGCCCGCGTGGTCTACTGTGGCGAGCCGGCTCTGCACGACCGCCTCGGCTTCACCCGTCGGAGTATCGCAATTCAATTCGGCCAGCACAGGGCCCTCGGTGGTCATGAACAAGTCGGCGCGCGCGAGGCCATGCCAGAGCGGCTGCGACGAATGCCACATCGCCTTTTGACAAGGCGTGAGCGCAAAGAAGCTATCCAGTAGCGTGGGCTCGTCCGCGACGATGCGGCACAGCTCGTCGTACACCGCGACCATCTCTTCCGCCGCGCGGTACAGCGTTTGCTGCTCGCGGCGGCTGAGCAACAGCACTTCTTGGCGGAACCGCGGCTGCCCATCGACCCACGGGTCGCTCAATATGCCGCTTTCGACGATGCGCGTGGCGTACGCTTCGTAGCTCATAGCAGCTGCGAGATAGCGAGCGCGATCGACAGATACGTGCCCGCCTCCAGAGCGGCCATGCCTTCGTTCCGCTCGGCGGCGATGGCTTGGTCCAACTTGCCGCCACGGAGTGACGGGCGCCCGCCCAAGAGCAAACTTTGAATCAGCAGCTGCCGCAGCGGGTAGAACGCGAACAAAAAGCCGAGCACGGCTGTATAGCCGCGCAGCGAAACCAGCCAACCCTCGAACTCACCGTCCAAGGCGCGCGCGATCACCATCGCGATAGCTACCGTCACTCCGGCGTAGCTCAAAGCGGCCGCCAGGTTCTCGCCTTGGATTTGCTCGGCGTCGTCGTAAGTCGTGAGTGCTCGAAATAGCACGACGAACAGATGCAACGTGAGCTGCGCGAGCACGAAGAAGCCGAGCGAGAGTCCCAGCTCTTTCAAACTATGACCCGCCAAAGCGCGCGAGGTGATGACTCCGGTCGCCACATAGTGCGCCCCAGCAGCCAGACCCGCCGCGACGTTACCGCGCTCGACTTCCGCGCTCAGACGTGAGCGCAAGAGCACGCTGCAGCCGATGCGCCCGGTGCCCACCACGATCATCAGGCCCGAAACGGCAAAGGCGCCGACCCAGATCACGTCGCTTGCAATGCTCTCACCCCGCAAGCAATTGCGCACGGAGCTCCCGGCAACCAAAAAAACGGCCAATACTTGGCCAACGCTCAGCAGGCGCCGTGCAGTGTTCGTGTTGGCCATGTCTTTGGCTACGTCGTGCGCGGCCGAAAACAAGCGTTCTCCCAAGCGGAGTAACAAAAGCAACGCCACGATTGTCCCGAGCGCGAAGCTCATCACGTAGCCGACTGGCATGCGCGTGAACGCTACAACACGTGGCGGGCTTCTGATAGAGTCCTGCCTTTCGGGATGAGTGACGGCAAGAGAGGTCGGGTTGTGGGTATCTTCGGCAGGCCCTATGTGGACCTGGAGCCGTTCTTGGAGCTGAGCTCGCTGTCTGAAGTGCACGAGGAGATCTGCCTGGGCCTCACGCGCGTGCCGCTGGATTACACGGGGGGCAGCCACCGCACGCTCGGCATCGTTCCAGAATCCCAACAGGACGCACGATATGCGGACTACGGGGAGGTTTTACGTGCGCTCTCCTCGGCCGAGCTCGCGATCTTCTCCACGCTTTCGGAGGCAGGGGTAGAGGAGCCGCCCGCGGATCCAGGGATCGCCTATGGCGAGGAGCGTGAGATTCCGCTTTCGCGCCGACAAATGCTGTGGCTCAAGTTTCGCTACGGCGTGTACTTCCCGTGGCAAGCGTATTTCGAGCTCATCCCCAATCGCTATTGGAGTGAAAAGAGCGAGCCAAAGAGCTTCTCGCGCGTCGCGCGCGCCATTTTTCCGAAGACGGTCGCGTTCGTCGAGAGCCTGCCGTTCCTCGGCGTCGGGCGCTGTAACATCATGGGGTTAGAAGCGAGCCACCATGGGACCGTGCATCGGGATGGCGAACACGAGCAGCTCGAGCCCGCGCACTTCGTCACGCTCTGTCCCGCTGCCAACAAGACGCTGTTCTTGTGGGATGAACCTGCGCAGCTGAAATTCCCCGTTACGTCTCGTGCGTACTGGTTCAACGACAACGACTATCACGGGGTGGAGTCGGCGCCGTTCTTCCGCTACTCGCTGCGCGTGGACGGCCGCTTTCAGCCGGATTTTCTAGAGCGCGTGCGCCAAGGGGCAAGCTCGTGAGCAACGACCAAGAGCCATTCAACCAAACCCATGTCGTCAGCCAACCGGGCATCATCGGCGCCAGTTGGTGGCGGGAAAGTTTGGCAAATGCTCCGGATCCAGTCAGTCGTCGTAACGCGATCAAGCTCGCGTTGGGGGTAACGGGCACTTTCGTCGGGCTCGGAGCCCTGATCGCGATGGTGCACAGCTGCTCGGAGGATGAGGGCATCGAGAGCCGCGTGGAGCGCAAGAACTCCCTGGAGATGCAGCGCAACTACGGTTGGAGCTTTGGCGCCGCGTCGGAGACGGTCACGTTCGACGGCGCGATCACTCGCCCCTTCGATCGCAGCGCTTTGGACCGGCTCTCGTCCGATCTGCGCCCGCGCTCGAGTGAAGGCGCCCCGTTTTACGCATCCCCGCTGTTCGAGTCGCTCGGCGCGGTTCCGTTGCACAGAGCCGAGGGCGATCCGGAAAACATTGCGCCACTCGATCAGGTGCTGACCCCGATCCACACGGCGGAGATGGATCGCGCCTACGCGCAGGGCACCGCACTCGCCAAGCTACTGAGCAAGACCCCCCACGAATCGCTGTTGGTGATCGTGGATTTGGACGGGCCGAGTTCCGTCGCTTTCGCGGCCGGCGCAAGCGTTGGACTCATGCCGGTGTTTGCGTTCGGCAATTGGCCGCACCCACGGGGCGTGGTCAAAGCCCACCGTACTTTGGCGGCTGCCGCCTACTATCAGCCGCTGTTTGCGCAACTCGCGTACCTCGAGCACCCGCTGCTCATGGTCTTGGACCGGCAGCGCCTCGCGTCCTATTCGGACGACGCCACACAGTTCGACAATCGCTATACGGCGCGCTTGCCGGGCCCTTCGGTGCTGGTCCGCTGGGGCGTTCGCCGAGTGCTCTACGTCACGCCTTCGGCGTCGGACGTCGAGGAACTTTGGGATCTGTCGGCAGACTTCGCTGGCTACGTCACTACCGGAATCGACGTGAAGCTGATGGCAGCAGGGGCGTTTTTGCCGGACTCGTCGAAGTCCGGGGGCGCTGACGACACCACACAGCCGTACTTCTACGGCGGGCTCCCGCAAACGAACGACTGGTTTTGGCGCGACTACCCTTGGTCGCTCGGCGCACCACCCAAAGCCGAGCAGCCGGACTTCCCGCGGCCCGGTGTCGTGTATCGCGCGCCGATGCAGGCGTCCGTCACGGCCCCGCCAACCGCACCTAGTTTCGGGACAGTGCCGGTGGCGATCTCTCTCGCGACGGGTGCAGTGCTGGGCGCCATGCTCAGCCCACGCAGCGGGTCGTGGAACCGCTCGGATGGCAGCAGCGGCGGCTGAACATGGATTACTCGATCTTCGCCATGGAACTGTGCTTGCGGTTGGACGCCTCTTGCCAAGTCCAACAACAACTGCGCTCGTCCTTGCCAGTACAGAGCGTCTGCATTGGACCGGGTGCCAAGTGGCAGTACTACCGGCACGTCGCGCAGGTTTTGCACGCCAACCTGCACTTGGCCGAGAGCGGTTGCTGGGACTACTTCGACGATCCCGAGCGCGCGCTGCGGGACTTCGAAATGTGGAAGAACGGCATGCTCACGGCCGAAGGCGCGCGCGATGACCAGCGCGCGTTGTCACCGAGCGAGCCGCGCTACATCACGTTCACGATGGCGTTCCTCATCATCAAGGATTCGCCTTCGGATCTGGCGTTGCGCAGAAGCTGCGAGGTGCCTGAGCCCTATCTCTGGAACCGCGCGGTCTTCGCCCGTCTGCTGAATGACTTGGGTCAAGTCAGCTTCGCCAGCGTGTTCGCGGATGTGGCGTATCTGATTCCGCGGGATCCGCCCTGGGCGCTCACCACGGAGGATCTAGCCCAGCCCAAGTTTCACTACCTGCGTCGCTTGGTGTGAGCGCTGCCGCGCAGGCCTAAAACCACGTTTCCCAGCGCCCCGGATCCACTTCCGCCGCGTGCACCGTCGCAGTGACGCGATCGCGTTTGCCGCTGAACGGCTGGATCTGGTGCAGTCGATAGCTGTCGATCACTAGCGCGCCGCCGACCTCGTAGTGCGCGTCGCACGCCACACCGCGCTGCTTCTCGTTGTCCACGCTGTCATTGCCGGCGTAGCGCGCGTTCCACAGTTTCAAGCCACCGCCACCCTCCGGTAGACCCAACATCACGACCACGGTCAGCGCGCGCTTTCGCAGCCGCACGTGCTGCTCGGGCAAGCCCTCAGTATCGAAATGGATCACGCCGCCCTCACGCGCGACCTTTTCCCCAGCGGGAAAGATGTGCACGCCAGGCCCACAAAATCCGCGCCGCGCGAAGCCGGCGCCGCCCGTGAGCTGCTCCACCAAATGCAAGAGTCGCCGCGAAAGTCCGGGCAGGGCGCGCTCCACCCGCGCATCGGACGCCGCTGCGTCCGCGAAGTACTCACGGCAGCGATCTTGCTCGAGGTGCGTGTAAAACGCGCGCCCCAAGCTGAACTGCTCGCCATCGAAGTCACTCACCCAAGCGCCGCGCGCACGGTGCACCGCAGCGAGGTACTCCGCGCATTCCTCCGCGGAAAACACGTCGCTCACGGCCAAGCCAAAGCAGCCCTCGAGGTCGGCGAGCGCTGCACCGGGTCGTGAAAGGTCGTCCGCGCTGCATCTGTGCACGAGAGGCTCGGTCGACACCATTCGCGGACAAGGTACACGACGGAGCGCCCGCCTTGCGAGCAGTCCTTGACTGAGTTCGCGTCGTGCGCAACCGTACGCCGCGATGCCCCACATGTTGTTGATGGTCGAACCAGTTGGACAGCGGCAGGCCCGCACCAAAGAAGAGGGGCTCGAGGCCTACTCGCGAATGGTGAGTTGGGCTGAAAGCCTACAACGGCGCGGTTTGCTCATCGCCGCTGAATCGCTCCGCTCGCAATCGAGCGCGATTCGCCTTCAGGTGCGCTCCGGACACCCCGTCGTCACGGACGGCCCATTTCCCGAAACCAAAGAAATGATTGGCGGGTTCTTCCTGGTCAATTGCGCGACACAGGAGGAAGCCCTGGCGATTGCGAAAGAATGTCCGGCGGCAGAGTGGCTCACGGTCGAAGTCCGCGCGGTCGCTGCGTGTTTCGAGGAGAGCCAGTAGGGAACCCACGGACGTCACGGACAAGTGCTGTTCTCCATGCCGGGCAGCGAGATGCCCGCCGCTTTGAAGCGCACGGGGTCATCCTTGCCGTCGTCGGCCCAGTAGAACAGCGTGAAATCGAAATCGAAGGCGCAACTGTGGGGCGCGGACTGTCTCATGAAGCCAAGTGCACCTAGCTGTTTTCGAAGGGTTGTCTGATTGCACACTCCATCTGCGCTTTGCTCGAAGCCGTTTGTCCCCGGCAGTTCGAGCGGGAAGGGGATCTCGCTGAGGCGCGGGTTGACGGTGGTCATCGCGGTGCAGCGGTTCGTCAGCGTAGTGCGACGTACGACGAAGTGTTGCCGGTTGTCCGAGTAGCCGACCACCTGGTAGGTCGCTCCGGCATCCACTTCCGGTGTTTCGCAGCGCACGTAGTGCACTCCGGCCGAGCACCCCGCGTTGGCACAGCTCGCGCTGGTGCGCGTGGCTCGATCCTCTGCTTTTACCTTGATCAAATTCTCGCCGAGCTCTGGGTAGTAGCAGCGGCCCTGCATTGGCGCTCCGCAGCAGCCGCAACCGCAAGCGTCGTACGTCTCGTCGTCGCCGAGGTCAGGCGCGCCAGCCGCGCTCATGAGCTCACCGCCTTCTCCACCGTCGCTCGCTGGTTCCGGGGCATATCCTCCAGCGCCGGCCGTGCCCCCCGCGCCAGCGATCGGCGCTCGTCCGCCGCTCTCGCCGCCCGCGCTCGAAACTCCGCCGGTCGCGGCGCCTTCGCTGAAATCACCACTCTCGCCGGCCGTGCTCTCGCCAATGGCGCTTCCCCCCGCGGAGCGTCCTCCCTCGCCAATTGGCAGCGCTGATTGCTGCCGCGAGACTTTGCCGCACGCGCAGAACCACAGCCCCAAAGCACACACCGCGAGTCGCATGAGCGAAGCGTAGCGCGCCGGGTCGCAGCGGCACTAGCGTGATGTTTCTCGCGTGCGCCCGAGGAGTGATTGGAATTCTAGGAGATAGTTGGAAAAAAAGACGCGAGTGAGCAGCTACTCACAACGGTTCCGAATCACCTCCATGATCGCGAATTGCAGATCGGACATGATGAAGTCCGTCCATAGCCGCGCATAGAAGTTGAAATGCGTGGAGAGCCGTTGATGGCTCTCGAGCTTGAGCAGGGTCGAGCCGTCGGCGAGCGGTTCGAGCTCATACGTTCCATCCAGCACATCGAAGTAGGGGCCGCCCACGGCGACGTGTTCGTCGAGCGCCGTACGGGGCGCGGGCTGTGCGGCGATGGTAAACGAGAGACGCCGTTCGGGCTGCCATTCAGTGACGGTCTCGAGGAACTCGAGCCCTCGCTCGAACTTTGCGACTCGAACTCCGCCGATCCCGTCGTGGGAAAGCGTGGCTTCTACCGGTCGTGGTAGGCCGATCACGTGCGCCAAGTGTAGCGGCAATTCGCGCGCATCGATGGCGCGAACGGACTTGATTTCACGCCAGACCTTGCTTGGAGCGGCCCGAATGTGCACGACATTTTCGACCTCGCGCCGCTCGACCGGAGCAGCGATGCCATGCTCGATCGGCGCCAGCAAATAGGGCAGGGCGATCATCAGCGTGGTGCCGCCGGCGCGCGCCTTGCCGCTGCCGCGGCGCCGCACGATGAGTCCGATGCAACCACCGATGCCAGCCAAGACCAGAAAAATGGGTAGCGCCATGACGATGCACAGTGAGCCTTCGATGGTGAGCAGCGCCATCAACGCCAACATCAACGACACCGGCACCATCGGTGCGAAGAATGCGCGGACCCAAACGTTTCGGCGGGGCACCGGATCAGGGGCAACCTGTTCCAGGTAGCCGATCACGATCGGCACCAGGCCCAAGAACGAGAGCGACATCACCGCGAACGAAGACGAGAGCCAGTCCGGCCATTCGCGGTTCCAATGGCTGTAGGCCACCCCGAAAACGAAGCGTCCGAGCAGCCCGTAGGCAATGCCGGCACCGATCGCGAGCACACGCGCCCGGTGAGGCATGCCCCAATTCGAAGTCCAGCGTGCAATCGGCCGTACGAAGAGAAAGAGAATCGCGCATCCCGCCAGCACGCTGAGCAAAAACGCCACGCGCGACAGTAGGCCGGCCCGCGCAAGGGCGCACGGCCTTTTATCGGCGAAGGGTCAGATTGATCTGCTCAGCGCGTTTCGGGTTCGTCGGCACACGCGCAAACGGTGTGGACGGCGCAAACGAAGCAATACTCGGGGCGCGCCTCGATGATTACCGCGATCGGTTCGCCGCAGACAACGCAGGACCGCTGCGCCTCGGCGGCAGCTGCGCGCGGCGGAGCAAACTCGGTGTTTGAGTCGTCTCCGGCGTGCAGGGGGCGCATGAAGGGTCCTTAGCTGATGCGCGTCGCAGTGTCCAACCGGCTCATGCGCGTCGTGTCTCAACTAGCGGCCTCACGGCGCGGCCCTTTCTCCGCGCGTCACGCTCGCGCGCACCACGAACCCCGTGACTAGCGCGATCACGACCACGGCCCAATACAACGCCGGACTTTGCCCCTCGAGACCGCTACGCAGGTTCACGCCAAGCACCGAACCGACCGCGGTGATGGGTAAGAACAACGCTGCGATCAAATTGAGTCGATGCTGCGCGTCCGTCGCTTTGCGCGCCAGCGCGGTCTGCGCTTCCGCTTCCTTCGCGTCCACGTAGTCGAGCGCATTTTTGGCGTCGCTCGCTACGAGCTCGATCGAACGCTCGATGTCCCCGGCAATGTCGCGAAGCACGATCAGATCACGATGATCGATGCCCTCCCGCGCCTCTTGCAGCGCGCGATGCTGGTGACGAGCGGCCCGCGCGATAGGCGTCGCGAAGCGAATGACTTGGAACAGCTGCTGCGCCGAGGTAGAGGTGTCGACCAAGTCATCGAGTTCGGCAACGCGCTTGCGATATTGCTCCAACAGCTCTTTCAGCGCCTTCAGTCCGTCACCTTTCGCGCCCGTGGCGCGCCACTCGCCCGCGGGGTTGCGCCAAAACAGGCGCGGCGTGCGCTCGGCCTCCCCCGGTTGAGGAAGGCCGTGCAAGATCAGCAACAGGTGCCCCGAGTCGATCATCGCTCGCTGACGCCCGGCCGAAGTGCCGAGCCGCTGCTTGAATTTCTCCGGAACACCCCACGTCTCAGGAATGAGCGACGCCATGAGGCGAGGCTAACCCGAGAGCCTACAAGCCATCAACGACCGACAAGCCATTGGCGCGTGCCCAATCCGTGATGATGCGCAGATCTCGTGCGTCGATGCGCGCGTTCGCAAAGCGACGTGCTTCGACGACGCGGCGCTCGGAGACGGCGACGCGAATCGTTACGCGGCCGCTTTCTGTGCCGTTTTGACGGAAGCGAAGCGACCAAATGGACATTGCCCCGTCGGCGCAGGAGCGGGTGTAGCTGGCGACGCAGTGGTGCATGCGGCTGCCTTCGTCGAATAGTTCGCGAGCCGAACAGAGTTCTGCCAGCGAGAAGTCCCCGTGCTCACAGGGACGCAAGAGGCTTTCGGCGCGCAGGCGCGAAGTCCAGGCGACCGCGAACGCGACGCCTGTGCGACGCGCGGCCGCGGTGCGTAGCTCCGCGTGCCAGCGCTCCATGCCACTCAGCAGGTCGCGCACCGTGTGAGTGCTCAGGTTGAATAGCTCGCGCCGTTCGTGAGCGAAGCGGCGGTGTCGGACGTAGTCGGTCAAAGGACGCACCTGGTGGACGGGGAATTCCGGCGCTCGGAGGAGCTTTTCGTATAGTTTCAGCCAAACCTCGTCCAAAGTGAGCCAGCGACTGCACTGCAGTAACTCTTGGACGAGTTCATCGCGGCCGCCGATCGCGCGCAAGACGCCGAATAGCAACGCATCGCGCGGGTTCAGGCCGGCGGGGGCCAACATCGCAAAATGTGAAGCGCGTGAGGTGAGTGCGATCGGTAGGTGTGGTGCGTCGCGCAGATTGCCGCCTTGCGCGACGTGGATGAACCAGCCGAGTTCGACACCATGGCGGAGCGGGGCACGACGCGGCACCAACGCCGTCTCGAGCCAAGCCGGCGTCGGGTAGCGCGCGAACAAATGCCGCAGCAACGACACCACCTGGAGCGCCGGAGTTTCGTCGGTTGGAACGAAGTCTTCGGGTTCGCGAATCCAGAGTGCGCTGCGAGCAGCGAGCTCGATTAGATACGGCACGACCTTGTGACGAGTCGGTCGAAGGTCGTGCAGAATGGACGAGTTCGCTTCAACGGCTGCGAACAAGCGCGCAGCAGTGAGTTTGCGCAGCCGCGGCCGTGCTTGCGCGTAGGCCAGCCATAAGCGCTGGCAATTGGCCTCGAAAATCGTGGAATTCGAGGCGGATCGGGGGCGGAATTGGCCTTGAATGATAGCGGGCGTGATCAGGCAATGCGGCGCGCGAGGCCGCGGTTTCGTGGCGCGACGTGACATCGGCTTGCTCCGGCTCGTGCTCGCAAAGCGAGCAACTTCGACCGCGCCAGGGGCGCGACCAATCGAGAAACCAGGAGGGCGTCAGCGGTACGACGTGCGGGTCGGTACGACGCAGCACAGTGGCGTCAGTACGACACGTGCGTCAGCGCTGACGCCGACGGACGTTGCAAGCGACGACGCTCAACGCGAATGACACGAAACGCATAGCGCCCTTTGAATGACACACCGCAAGGGTGATCGCAAGCAGAAGTTGATTGCCAAAGTCGGACAGGCATGTTGAACTGAGCGCTCGGGAGGTCCTCGTGCGCTTCGAATCCTCGAATCACCTGTAGCACCGCATGCGGTGCATTCCCGGCAGATCAGGTCTGCCGGTGGTGAGTCCTTGCGCTCGCACCAGCGCGACCGCACCCGGGGTCCAGCCCCGGTGAATACTCCACGACACGCGGTGAGTCATCGCGGCTGCACCCCGGGTGCGGTCCACGTGCTTGCGCGCGGGGTGCGGTCCACGTGCTTGCGCAAATGCCTTCGAAATTGCGACTTCTGCAGGCTCGCCGTGCAAGCGAGCACGGCGTTTTTCATCATGACATCGTTTCAAGATCCGGCGCTGCGTCTCGTGTTTGCGCGTGGTGCTTTGCGCGTGGTGCTGGGTGGCCGACGGCGCCCGCTCAGTCGACTCGAGCCGCGATATGCGCTTCACGACTATGAGGGCGAGTTTGCGCGCGCGCTGCTGACCGTGCACTCTCGATATTGGCTGTTCAGAACGAGCCAACTGAGTCGTGCTGGTGATTTCATCGTGTTCGATCGTTCGGCATCTCGCTCGTCGTCGGTGCATTGTTTTGCGATCGAGCTCAAGCTGCGAGCTTCCGTTCGGATCGGCCAATTCGGGATACAGCTTGCCTCTTGCGAGCGCGTCGCGAGCTGGATCGCCGAGCGCTATGCGTGGTCGGTCTCTGCTGCGGTTCCGGTTTGGGGCGATCATTCGGGCGTGCTGCAGGTGCTGCGAGCGCGCCGTCGCCCCGACCGCGAATCGTGAATGCCGAGCACCGAGCTACGCGTCGGTTAGCGCGCGCCGCGCCCGCTAACCCCAATCCCGCTCGGTTGAGCACCGCCTCGGAAGGACTTCGTGAGGAACGTTGCGTTTGATGCGAGTGATTTGCGCCGAACGCGGGACGATTCTCGTTTCGCAAATCGAGTTCGAGATCGAACCACAATGTCGAGACACGAGACCGCTCCGGGCTTCGAAGTCTCCAATCAATCTCAGGGCGCCGTTCTCACGCCTGCGCTTCGCGGGCCCATTCACCCAGACGCGCCAAAAAGCGATCGCAGACGGCAAGTTGGCTCATGGCCACGTACTCGTTCGGTTGATGTGCCTGCTCGATGCTGCCCGGGCCGCAGATCAGGGTAGCTACGCCGGCAGCGGCATATTGGCCTGCTTCGGCACCATAGGGGACGCCTCGCGCTTCACCCTGCGCTCCCCAGCCGCGAGCAAGTCGCTCGGCGATTCCGTCGCTCCCGGCGTCGAACGCCGGGACGCGCACGACCTCTCGAGTGTCGACGATCAGGTCACTGAGGCGATCACCAAAGACGTGGCGCAATCGCGACTGAACGCGGGTGAGTGCAGTCGCGAGCAACTGATCGGCGTCATCCGTAGCGCGAAAGCGGAGCTCCCACGAGAGCCGAGCCTCTCGGGCGATGATGTTGCGAGCCACCCCGGAGTGCAGTTGTCCAACATTGACGGTGGGGCCCGAGGGTAGCATTCCAGCGGGGCCCGGTCGGTTCATCCACTCTTCGGCGATTGCGGCCAGTTCCGCGGCCATCTCGGCGGCCGCGCTGAGCGCGCTGACGCCGAGGTGCAGCAGACTTGCATGAGCGTCACGGCCGGTGATCGTCGTATCGAGCGCAATTAGGCCTTTGTGCGCGGTGATTGGTGCCATCAGGCTGGGCTCACCGACGAGCGCGACACGGGGCTTTGGTAGACCGTTGCCAAGCATGGCGATGAGGTGAGGGGCGCCGAGGCAGCCCACCTCTTCGTCGTAGCTGAGAGCAATCTGGATGGGCGTGCGCAGGCGACCGGCGCAGTAGTCTTGCGCGGCCGCCAGGCTGCAGGCGATCCACGCTTTCATGTCGCACGTGCCGCGACCGAATAGCTGGCCATCGCGTTCGGTCAGCTGAAACGGGTCGGTTTGCCAATGCTGGCCGTCGACTGGCACGACGTCCGTGTGGCCATGCAAGCAGATGCCGCCATCCTGCAGTGGGCCGATGGTGGCGAACAGGTTGGCCTTGGTGCGATCGGCGTTGTAATTCAGCTGCGGTTCGACGCCGAGATGCGAAAAGTAGTTGGCGACCCACTCGATGAGCGCCAGGTTGCTGTGTCGCGAAGTGCTGTCGAACGCGACGAGTGTTGCGAGCAGTTCGGTGCTGGAGAGCCTCATTGAAACCTCGAATCGGCGGTTGGGTTGCCAGAAATGCAATTGAATTCGCTGAACGAATGCTGCGCCTGAGCGAGTATTCTCAGGTTTATTTGCATGAAATGAAGGTACAGAGGCCGATTCGAGGAATAAAACTCTTAATAATAATGATATGGATCAGAAAATCTGATGCCAATCACTCTGAGGCAAATCGAGTATTTTCTGGCCGCCGCCGAGAGCGGACAGTTCTCCGCGGCAGCAGCGAAAGTGCGTGTGACGCAGACCGCCATCACTGCCGCGATCAAAGAGCTCGAAGCGACACTCGCGCTGCGGCTGTTCGAGCGTCATCACGCTTTCGGCGTGTCATTGACGGCGGACGGGCAGAAGTTCATGCACCACGCCCAGAGCATTACGGCCGCGGTCGGTGCAGCGCTTCGGGATCCCGGGGTCCTACCGCAAAACATCGCCGGTCGTGTGCGACTCGCAGCCACGCATTCGATCCTGGGTTCCTACATCGTGCCGGCGATCGCGCGCTTCGTTCAGACCTACCCGCAGGTCGACCTCCAAGTGTCGGAGCTGGAACGCCCAGTGCTGGAGAAAGCCCTGCTCGATGGCAAGATCGATGTCGGTGTGGCGTGGCTCGAAAACCTCAAATCGCCGAGGCTCACCGCGGTGCCGCTCACTCGATCGCGTCGGCAACTCTGGCTTTGCGCCAATCATCCGCTCCTTCAAAAGCGTAACATCACACTTCGCGACGTCCACCCATTGCCCTACGTGCTCTACGAGCTGGACGAGACTCCGCGCAATACACTCAAGTTTTGGCGAGCGTCCAAGCTCGAGCCCAACATCCGCTATCGCGTGAGCTCGATCGAGGCTCTTCGCAGCCTCGTCGCGCAGGGCCTCGCCGTCGCGATTCTCTCCGACGTCATCTATCGACCATTTTCGAGCGAAGGCTTGCGCATCGAGACCCGCCCGCTCTTGGATGGGCTACCCGTGATCGAAGTGGGCCTCGCGTGCGATCCGAAACGTGCTCGCACCGCCGCGGCCGAAGCGCTCTGCACGTTCATGCAGCTCACCTTTGGCGGGCCGGGTTCGGGACTGCGGATCAGCTAGGTTGCCCGACCCCGAGCCATGAAGCGCCAACAAACGTCCTACGGTGTCAGCACGATGCGCTCGCTGCTGTGCTCTATCTCCGTCCACGCCCGCTCGACGTCGCGAAGCGGCACTGCCCGCGCGTTGATTCGGAAAGTACCGCGTGCGATCTCCTTAACGAGCGCCGGAAGCTCCTTGACGATTTCGCGGCCCGGTACCGAACCGAGCCCGCTGCCGACGATTTGCAGCTGTGAAGCTCGCAGCGCTGCGGACGGAATGGCTGCGGTCTGACCCGCGACCGAGCCGATTTCGATCCAGGTGAGGGGACGGCTCCGGTCGGTTCGCTCGGTGATGAGGAGCTCGATGGCCTTCGCCGTGCTCTCGCCCCAGACGAAGTCGAGCACGACGTCGACTTCACGCGCGAGCTGACCGAGCCGCGCGTCGCCGAGCTTCACGGTGTCGGTGGCGCCGAGTGCGGTCAGCTTCGTGAGCCGCTGCTCGTCGCGACCGGCGGCGACGATTTGTGTCGCGCCCAAGTGCCGCGCCACTTGCACGGCCATGCTGCCGGCATTCCCTGTGGCACCCAGGATGAGCACGTTTTGCCGCTTCTTGAAGGGGACACGACAGCGTAGAGCGAGCCAAGACCCCATTGCCGGGTTCATGGCGGCAGCGACGGTGATCGGATCGCTGTTCGACGGCAGGACGATGCTGTGATCGACGTCGATCACCGTCTTTTCTGCCATCGAACCGTGGGGTCCGTCGACGACGAAGTAGCGCAGCTTGCCGTCTGAGCCTCGACCGACCCCATCGAACCCTGGAACGAGCGGGAGCGTGGCACCGCCGGAGTAGTGCCTGCCTTGGGCCTTGGACCGGGTGAGGTGATGGAGACCTGCGGCCAGCACCGCAACCTGTAGTTCTTCACGGTTCTTGGGGACCGGCTCGGCGAAGTCACTGTAGCGGGGAGGTTGATCGAATGAGGACAGAACGGCTGCTTTCATCGGCTTTCCTTGGTTCGAACGACAGTTTTGCAGGAGCGGATGGTTCGTGATGCGAACTATTATTGGTGCGTACTGCGAACTATGTCAAGCTGGCTAGCGAAGATGGCGAAGGCGAAACCGTCGAAACAGTCCGCGGCTCTCAGCGAGGGGTTACTGGATGCGCTCGTGCAAGCGTCGTTCGTGACCATGGCGGTGCTGAACAAGATCGGTGCCGAGAACGATTTGTCGCTCACGCAGCTCCGCGTGTGCGGGATTCTTAGGGATCGTCGCCCGCGGATGGCTGGACTCGCGGCTCACCTCGGTCTCGAAAAATCGACGATGACGGGGTTGATCGATCGTGCCGAAAAACGAGGTCTCTTGGCGCGCGCGCCGAGTGTGGAAGACGGACGCGCCACCGAGGTCTTCCTGACCAACGAAGGCATGAAGCTCGTCGAGCGGCTTTATCTAGAAGTGAAACAGCAGCTCGCGCCGCTCATGGACCGACTCGACGCCCCCGAGCAGCGACACCTACAAGGGTTGCTTCGACGAATGCTGGACTCGGAGGATGGTTGAGTCCGTGTACCGGATTGTCGGTCAGTGTAGTTCTAGACGTGGTTTTCAGGACTTTGCCCTCGATCTAAAGGCAACGACCTCGATGGTAGCGAAGCGTGGTCAAAGTTGACTAGGATCGCCCTTCGGGGTGATTTGACCCACGAAAGGACGGCCAATCTTGATCCAATTACGCAAAGTCTTGCCCTTGTTGGGCGCGCTCTCGTTGGCGGCATGCGCCTCGGCGAATGACGTGCCCTCGGACGGACCGGAGGCCGCCACGGCCGAAGCGGACATGCACAGCAATCATGGCAACCACGGTGGCCATGGAGGACACAACAAACCGGGCGAGCCTTACCCGACCAAGGATCCCAAAGCGCTCAAGCTGCGCGAGGCGCACGTGCGCGAGATCTACCAGAACCTGGTGTATCCGACGCCGATCGGTATTCTCACCGGGGCGACTACGGTGGATCATTTGTTCGAGCGCGATTCGGTCAAGGGGCGCGTCACGCCGGTTGGGCAATTCCCGGACTTCGGCGCGGTCGTCGAATACTTCTACGCGCTCGCGGTGACGCCTGGCTCGATCGTCGACGGCGTGAAGTTCCGCTCGCTGCTATCGGGCGACGATCAGGTGTCGATGGCCATCGATATTCACTTCTGTCGCTCACCCGATGGAGTGTGCGATCCCAACGTGCCCAACAGCGCGACGTCGCAGACGCTCACGCAAGTCGGTTTCTTCCGCTTCAACAAGCAAAACCGCGTGATCTCGATGGACCTCAACATCTTGAACCTGGGCGCGGCTTCGGATCCGCCGAACGACCCGGCGGTTCACGCGGCGGCCATCGGCCAGCTGTGCACGGCGCTGACCGTCGCGCACATCGAGCCCACGACTGGCGCTGTGGTCAACTCCGGCACATGCACGAGCTACTTCGATTCGGCTGATGACTTCCCGGCGAAGTTCCCGCTCGCTGCCAGTCCGTTCCAAAATTGCATGGCCTTCATGCAATCGATCCCGTACGGCTCCTGGGATCGCGCGAACAGTAACACCGTGACCTGCCGCCAACTGCACACCATCCTCACGGCAGTCGATCCCGACATGCATTGCCCGCACACGAGCGCCGACGGCGGCGGCGCGTGCATCGACTTCTCGTACGCTTCGTACTACGACGAGTCGTTCTAGGGTTGCTCCTCGCGTTGAGCGTCGCGTGACGGCCAGCGGGCCCTAACGCGACGCGCCTTCGTGAGGGGTCCAACGCCGCGTGGGCACGCGGTGATCTGAGAGACGCAGACACCGCGCAGGCGTCGTGGTAGGCGCGGTGTCATGCGGGTGGCACTGCTGGGTTTGAGCCTTTGTTTTCTGTGGGTCGCCTGTGGGCGGGTCGAAGGCCCGCGCCGCGCCTCTGCTGACGCTGGTTCGGACGACGCTGGCTCAGCTGGAGCCGCTCCTGAAGGCGAGGCAGGTGACGGCGGAGCAACGGGTGCGGCGACCACGGAGCTGACGCTCAACGTCGTGCACCGAGATTGGGTCTTCGGTTGGGTGCCCGCTGCGGGGGCTCGAGTTCGCGTCGAAGGCGGTGATGGCTTCATTGACGTGTCTGCGGACGCGAGCGGTCATGTCGTTGCGTCGGTCAACCGCGACGCGGGGCCCTGGGATGTAACGGTGGCGCTCCCACAACACAATGCAGTGAGTGTTCTAGGAGTTACCGGGCCGATTGCGGGGGCCATCCACTTGAGTCCCTTACAGCGCGACGACTTGGATACCCAGGAATTGCGCGGAGCCATTTCGGGATCGGTGTCTTGTTTTCTCGATGGGTTCCGGCTGGAGGGGTGGGGGCTCAGCTACGCGAGCTCGGGGACGTCGCGGTCGTATCAGGCGACGTACGTAGACGCGCCAGGCGCCCCGCCGTTGCACCTGATGGCGTCCGTGACAGAGCCCGGGAGTGAGGCGCTGCTCAATGCGGTTTGGCTCGACGTGCCGCGGACCGGCGGAGCGCTCAACGCTGACATCGTGTTTCCGTCGCCGCCCCGTCCAAAGACGCGGACCGCGATGCGGCTGCGGCTGCCCGACTCTGGCGTGGTCGTCGCAACTGGACTCGAGCCGAATTCACGCCAGGCCTTTCGTAGCGAAGCCGGTTGGGCCTACAGCGTTGGCGAGAGCAACCTCGAACCCTCGGCCGATGGCCAACCCGGGCACTTCGACTGGAGCGTGGACTCCTTCACGGGTGACATGTCGCCCGACTACGCGACTGCTGATTGGGCAGACGTGACCGACCGAAGCATCGTCATCGCGCACGCGCGAGTTCAACCGGGTGCGGTTGTCAGCGTGCCGCCCGCGGAGGTGCTCAGTGCCAAGGGCACGAGCATCGCCACAACTTCCCTCGAGTGGTCGGCCAAGGACTATCAACGCGTCGGCGCTTCAATCTTCGCGTCTAGGAGCCCGGGCTCCTGGTTCGTCTATTCGTTTGGCGCAGCCGCCTCGCGCACTCACCATTGGCCCCACCTGCCTGAAGGCATTGCCCTCGAGGACATTGGGCTCGGCGATCCAACCGAGCTCGACTTGAACGTCTTCGCGCTGAGTGAGGGAGACGGCGTGCCGCCCTGGAACTGGACTGCGCTCGAGGAGCAAGTGGCGGTCGTTCGCAGATATCACCCATTCGCGAGTGAACCCGAACCGCCCCAACCCGACCCGGTGGAGATCGTTCCGACTCCGCTTTCGTGCTCGATGAATGGCATCTACGCGGTCGACGACATGACGCGTAACACCGAGAGCTGCGAGACCGAAGGAACGTCGGAGCTCGAGGACTGGAGCCCGCATTTCTTCGTCGCTCAATTGACGTCGGGCGAGCTGTCCATTGCCTCGTGCGAGAGTGTGAGCGAGTGCCGAGAACTCGGCCTGGCAATGCAAAATCTCGAACAGTACGCTGCCGCGTGGATTTGGCACGCGATCGCCACCGGTTCCCACCTTGACGTTCAATCCGCCACCCTGACTTGCAACGCGCGCGACCCAGACGGGATCAGTTCGTGCAGCTCGTGCACGTTCTCCGCAACTGCGGCGATGCTAGCTTCGGCTGGCAAGCTTCGCCTCGAGCATCGGATGATGCTCGTTCCAGCATTCCCCGCGGGCGCCGGGAACGAGTGCTCATACCCAGACGCCCAGGCGGCGGCCGCGACCAGCGCGTGTGCGACCCTTCAAGTCGTGACCGGGCACTTTCTCGAAGCAATCTAGATGCTCGAAACCCGAGTCGTGCTACAGGCTCGCGGCAATGAGCGCCATCGCAGAGATTGCTGCGAAAAACATCGCAGATACTTTGTCGATCGCTATGGAGCACACGGGCGAGCGAAGCGCACTCGTGGTTGCAGACGATCGCAGCGAGCTGTCGCGCTTGCTCAGCCAAGCGTACCGAGCTTGCTTGCCCGACGCACGCCTGGTCTCGTTCGACGCCGTTGGTACGGACGCCGTGAAGGCGGCATTTGCGGACCTCCGTGAGCAGGACCTGGCGGTCTTGATCCAGTCCAGTGTGTTTCGCATCCCGGAATTTCGCACCCGTGTCGAGCTGTTCCGTCGCGGCATCAAGGTCATCGAGCATTCGAACTTGGACCGCATGGCCGCGGATGAAGTCCCACACTACGTCGCGGCGCTGGCCTACGATCCGGCGTACTACCGTGGCGTCGGGCACTCCCTGAAAGATCGCATGGACAGGGCTGCCAGCACGCGCATCGAAAGCGAGGGCGAAATATTGCTGGTCGATGGCCAATTGGAGCCGGCCAAGCTCAACATTGGTCATTTCGCCGGGCTCAAGAACGCGGGCAGCCTGTTCCCAATCGGCGAGGTCTTCAGCGAGGCTCGCGAGCTCGAGCGAGTCAACGGTCGCGTGAAGATCTATGCCTTCACGGATGTTTCTTTTCGGCTCAACGTTCCATCGCTGCCAATCACGCTCGTCGTCGAACGCGGCCGTGTGGTTGGCGCCCTCGACTCCTCGGCTGACTTCGAGCAAGTCTTGGCCGCCATTCGCGCCGACGAAGGAGAGGTTTGGTTGCGCGAGCTGGGCTTTGGCATGAATCGCGCGTTTTCGCGTGAGCGTCGCGTTGCCGATGTGGGCGCGTTCGAGCGCGTTTGTGGGGTTCACATGTCGCTAGGGGCGCGTCACGGAGTCTACAAAAAGCCGCACCTCGATCGACGCGCGGGTCGACACCACGTTGATACCTTTGCGATCACCAGCCGTGTACTGCTCGACGATGACGTTGTGTACGCCGATGGTGAGTGGCAGGTGTAGCTCGGCTCGTCGAGCTTGGTTATCGGGAATTTCAGCGAACGAAGAGCACTGTTCCGTCGCGCTGAAACTCGACGTCGGCAAGCTTGTCTGCGACCGCAGAGCTGTTCATGTTGAACCCATCGGGGTCGACCGCGCCCACGTACAAATGATCGCGTGCGAAGAGCGCGACGCGGCCATCTGGGGCGAATCGGAGCCCGAGCGGAGCCCAATCGAGCATTGTGACCGTGAGCTGCTCAGTTCGACGGTCGAAGAATGCGGTGCCGTCCGTCAGCAACGTGCCCACGGTTTGTCCGTCGGGGCTTACTCGGACGTCTGTGGCGGACGCTGCACTCTGATGCCAATTGGCCTTGCGTATGACCACACTGTTCAGCACTCGCAAGTCAGGTACCGAAAGAAATGTGAGCTTTATCCCCGCGGCGATTAGCTCTGTCCCACTGCGAGCGAAGGTCAGCGCATGTACCCCACTTCGCAGGCTGGTACGAGCAGCGATCTTGCCGGCACGATCGAGCAAGACGACGTCGGTCTCCACGGATGCGGCGAGCAGCGTGCTCGTGGGGTTGAAGGCGAGACCACGGATCTCGCTGGTGAGATTCGCTAGCAACTCCGTCTTTCGCTCCGCGACATGTGACAAGGCGACGTTGCCCGTGATGTCGCCCGTGGCCAGCACTGCCCCGTCAGCCGAGAACGCGAGATTCGAGATGCCCAAACGGTGCGCGCCGCACGAACGTGTGGCCGCGGCACCTCGACGAAGCTCGAAGCACCCGTCTCCATAGCCGAGCGCGACCACGCCACCCGCCGCGTCGTAGTCGCTCGCGGTGACTTCTGTTGGCGAGTGCGGAGTGCATTCGACGCTACTCAGGGTTTTGAGATCCCCTGCGCCACAACCGACGGCACAGCAAAGTGCCGCCATCTGAACGAGGCCTACCGCGGGGGCTCTGCGCATGCCGACTTTGGACCCGTTCTAGTCGAAAAGCTTGGGCGCTCTCTCGGCATCCTAGGAGCTACGCCGGAACGGGCAGCTTGCACAGCCGGCGTGAACTTGTCCACCGCCACCGGCAATGCGACCAGTCGCTCCGTGAAAGCCCTCTAACTATTGGCTAGCTCCAAATAGGGCGAGCGCCCGAAATCAGCAGCAACTTGCTTGCACGTGCAGCATGCGAGGTCGATGATAGAGCATGTCCATCGGGCTTCGCTGGGGTGCGGTATTCATCTGTGCGGGAGCGCTCGCGGTTGCGGCGTGTAGTACCTCGTCGTCGACGCCCACAGGCAGGCTGATCGGTGCGGGCAATAGCGGCGGCGCGGGCAATGGCAGCGGCGCGGGCAATAGCGGGGGCGTGCTGGGCTTCGCGGGCGGCATCGTTATCGATACGGCCGCCTGTGGCGACCGCAAACTCGATACGACCGAGGCGTGCGATGACGGCAACACGGCGGCTGGCGACGGCTGCTCCGCGGCGTGTCAGATCGAAGCCGACTGCACGTGCGACGACGCGAAGACGACCTGCACGTGCATGGTCGTGTGCGGTGACGGTGCGCTCGCCAGCTCCGAGACCTGCGACGATCACAACACCAACAGTGGGGACGGCTGTTCGGCGGACTGCAAGTCGGTCGACCCGGGGTGGGTGTGCCGCGTGCCGGGCCGCGCGTGCGTTCCTCTCTGCGGGGACGGTATCCTCACGGGCACCGAAAAATGTGACGACGGAAACGCCAACAGCGGTGACGGTTGCTCCAGCACGTGCTTGGTGGAGCCGGGCTATGCCTGTGATCCCGTCAACACTCCCTGCGTGAAGGCCGTTTGCGGCAACGGCAAAAAGGAATCCGGCGAGTCTTGTGACTTTGGTGATCGCGTGGCGAGCCCCCCGACCGGCCCGAACGGTCTTTTCAACGGTCTTTTCCTGGGTGATGGCTCCGGTTGCTCGAAGACGTGTACCCAGGAGCCCACCTGTCGCGATGCCGCCGGCGTTACGCAAGCGTGCACCGCGCGCTGCGGTGATGCGAACGTCGATCCCGGTGAAGGGTGTGATGACGGCAATCAGGTCGACGGCGACGGTTGCTCGGCGATGTGCGCCATCGAAGCCACGGCAGGGTTCACCTGCGAGAGCGTGAGCAAACCGGATACTCAAGCTTGCAAGAGCGGCACCGGGCAGTGCCTCGAGCTTCCGATCACTTATCGTGATTTCAATGGCTCGAACCAAACCACGGCTACCCCGAAAGGCCACCCGGACTTCTTCTTCTATGGAGCGAACGGCCCGGACGGTAGCAAGGCGATCTGCATTCCGAACGCGAGCGGCTCCAACCTGCTAACGCAGCCGGCGAACGGGACCTGTCCCCCCGTTGATGCCACGAAACCCTGTTCGGGGTTGGCCGCCGCAACCCTGGACACGGACGGCAAGCCAAAGCTCGGAGCGAGCAACAAGTGTGCTTGCATCTTTACGGATTGGGATGGCACCGGCATCTTGTCGGGCGCGACCGGCGTTAGCACCTGCACCTCTGGCGCGGCGAGTCCGCAGGTCGTCGGCTGGGCAAACGGTGTCGCCGCACCCATCCAAGTCGCGGTGATCAAGGACGCTGCGAGCTTCAAGCAATGGTACGCGGACTCCGCGTTCAGCATCAAGTCCGTGAGCACGCTGGAGCTCCCACTCCTGCCAGGCAGCACGAATCAGTATCAATTCAGCAGCGGCACCACGGTGTATGACGACATCTACGGCATCCGCACGAACGGGACCGGCACGCTATCGAGCGGGTTCTTCCCGTTGGAAGCGTCCGCGGGCGTCAAGATGTGTAACCTGTGGCCGTACTGGGCCGCTGGGCTCACCACCGCGAACTGCGTTGCCAACTCCACCAATCCCATCAAGCAGCAATGGGATCCGCGCTTCACCATGAATTCAGACAGTGGTGGTCCGGTGACTCCGGTCACCGGTGTGGCGCGCAACTTCTACTTCACATCGGAGATTCGCTACCTCTTCCGCTATGCGGGCGGGGAAACGCTCACTTTCTTCGGTGATGACGACGTGTGGGTGTACATCAACGGCCACCTCGCGCTCGATCTCGGCGCGCCCCATGAGCGCTTGCAGGGCACCGTTACCATCCAGCCGGGCGGAAATACTGCGACCTCTGCGCTGGCGGTTTGGAACAACCAGACCAACCTCGCGGTCCCGATCCCGGGGTACCAAGCCATCACCAGTAGTGGATTCGGCTTAACCGTTGGCAGCACCTACGAAATGGCGATCTTCCACGCCGACCAGCATCCGCGCGAGTCGAACTACCAACTCACCGTATCCGGTTACGCAACGACGACCTCCGAGTGTGTCCCGACCTGCGGCGATGGCAAGGTCGCGACGGGGGAGGAGTGCGATGACGGCAACGGCGGTACTCCACCGACGGGTGGCCCGTGTGTTGGTCTCAACGGTGCTTGCAACAGCGACACGGCCTACGGTGGCTGCACCACGATGTGTAAGTCGGGCCCGTTCTGCGGCGACATGATCGTCAATGGGCCTGAGCAGTGCGATCTTGGGCCCAAGGGCAACAATGCCACCTACGGCATGGGCGGCTGCACGGCGGGCTGTATGAACGCGCACTTCTGCGGTGACGCTATCGTGGACTCCGCGTTCGGCGAGCAATGCGATGCCGGAGCTGCCAACATGGACGGCAACATCTGCAACTCGAGGTGTCAACTCACGCCGAAGTGAGGCCTGGTGCTCACGGTGTGGCCGCGCCCAGCGCGGAGCGGCTAGAATGCCGTGAGCACGCAGCGCATCGCAGGCGATGAGCGAGAACGGTGCTGATCGTCCGACGTCCGCTTTGGAATTCTCGCTAAAATAAATGACTATCTTTCGCGAGAGGGCGACCGCCTAGGCTTCGATTCCCGAATTCCAAGCTGGAGGATAGCGATGATCGCATCCCGTTTGCTCGCCTTGAAGCGTGGTCTGCTTCCGCTGTTGGTGCTGATCGCGGTTGCGTTCAGCGCAGCCACTTCGCCAATAGGCAATGGCTCGTTCGCGATGGGCGCTGCGAGAGATCTCGTCAATGCGCACCAAGTTCCTGGGGCGCTCGGATCCATTGGCTTTGCGAGTCAAGTCGGCGGGGTTGCGTTTGGGGCTGTCGCTCGCCCCGCTCGCTCGAAGCTTCACCTCACCGCGCTGCAATACGACCCGTCGCAACCAGACGGGACTCGCTTGCAAGCGCTGGTCGACGACGACGGAACACCACGCAGCCTACGTGTGAATGCCCCAGATTGGCAGTTGGTGCCAATCGCGAAGTACGTTCAAGGCGGGCAGCATGCAGCGATGACCCTTTTTGGCTCGATGCAGAAACCTGAAGACGACGCCTGGATGAAGGCGCGCAACTATGAGGTGGTCAACCTGGAAAAGTCGTTCCGCGACACCTTGCTCGGGTTGCGCTTGCTGCACGCGGACGTTCTCATTCTCGCCGAGGCCTCTACGGATCTTCCGCGAATCAGCCCGAACTACGTGCTCGGCTCGGGTGAACAGGCGCCGGACGTAACGGCCAACCGCGAAGCCCTAGTGGCGCTCGACGAAGTTCTGGCTCCCTTTGGAACGCAACCGTTCCAGTCGTACATCATTACCGATGCCGAGAACGGCATTACGTTCGATGTGAACGGGAATGACCTCGTGTTCGCAGAGTACCCGCGTTGGTACGCCTGGCGCGAAGTGCCGATGGACGCGGCTGCCCGGCAGCAGTTGCTCAAGGACGCCGAGAACTCGTCCAACCAGCAGCTCAATGAAGAGATGCTGGCGGACTGGGATCTGCTGACTGTCGCGCAGTTCAACGCAAAATACACTGACGAATTTCAACGCGCGCGTTTCGACGAACTCGCTGACGCATACTTGAGTCCAAGACTTCTGCAACCTTTGCCGGAGGTTTCAACGGCAATTTCGGTCACGCTGGCAGAACTCGGAGGAGTCAATCCAGCTGTCTACGACGCTGTGCGACAGGTCATGAATCTATCGGCGCTGCTCCGGCACGCATCCTCGATCAATGCCAAGGGTTTCAGCACAGTAATGACTGCGCTCGCCGCAGAGGGGACTACGCCGTGTATTCGAACGCCTGCAGGCTACGTGGTCGGCGCGCCCATGCTGCTGCCTCCAGACGCTCTGCAAGACCCGACAGCCTGTTCGCCCGTCGAAACTGGCGATTCTGGAGGTGGAGGCAGCTCGAGCGCTGCTGGAGGCTCGAGCGCTGCTGGAGGTTCGAGCGCTGCTGGTGGCTCGAGCGCTGCTGGAGGCTCGAGCGCCGCTGGAGGCTCGAGCGGTGGCAGCTCCGTTGCGGGTGGCGAACCTCTGGCAGCCACGGGTGGCACGAATCTCGGGAACTCGGAAACCGATGCGGGCAGTGAGCCCATGACGGACGCCGGCAGCACGAGCGACCCCAATACGACTTCAGGTGCAGCGGGCGGCGGAGCTGGGGCGACGATCATGAAGCCCTTCCAGCCCGTAAAGAAGTTGGAGGACAGCGGCTGCGGGTGCCGGCTTGCAGGTGCGGAAACGGGCGGCTCTGCGGCCTCGGGCTCGTGCCTCGCAGCGCTCGTGCTCGCGCTGTGTCGGCGCGCGCGGAGGCGAGTGTCGTGACCGCTTCTGCGCCGGGTTCGAGCGCCCGCGTGTTCGTGAGCTTTGCCCGCGCTGGAAGCTCATTGATCCGGCACCTCTTCGAGCGGCTCGAAGCGCAATCCCTGGAAGTTTGGAACTACGACCGACCTTCGCACGCCATTCCGCTGACTCAGCGAGTCTCAGCTGCAGTCCACGAGCAGTTGCTCAGTGCCACGCACTTCATCGCGTTCGTCAGCGAGGCCGCATTCAGCAATCCGACCGTCTGCGACGAAGTGGGCCGCGCGCTCGACCTGCATCGACAGCGGCGACTCGAGATCATCGTGTTCGTGGACAAGCACGCGAAGAGTGGGCTCGACGCAGAATGGCCCGGAGTGTTCGACTCGCTGCGCGCGTTTCGCTATGTCTCGGTCGATCTGGCGGACCGGAACAGCGTCGGGAACGCCGTTGAAGAGCTGTGCGCTACGCTGGGCGTGGAATACGTCCCCTCACTCGCAGAAGTTGGCCGCGTGCGACTGATTGAGCGCGTCTACCAGGAACTTCGCTCTGCCACCGTTCGCTCATCGGATCGAGAGCGCGACACGTTCTCACGCATCGTCCGGATGTTGGAGCAAGCGCATGCCGCGCTCGAAGCCTGTGACGAGGTCGAGGCGACCCGGCTAATGCAGCTTGCCATCTTGTTCATCGAACACGAGTATCCGACGCTGTCGCTCTACTACGTGAAGGTGCTGCATGCGGTGCAGTTGGCGCGAAGCGGGCAGCTCGTTGACGCGCTCACCAAGCTGAAAGCGCTCGTTGAACTGCCCGGTCGCGACGCCTGCGTCGTTTCTGCGATTGCCTATGTCGAATATCAGCTAGAGAATTTCGCGGCTGCCTTGCAAGCGTATGAAGAGGCCCGTCGCGAGTTGCATGGTGATGTCGCCGACGCCATGAGTGCCTTGTTGTGCCGCCTTCGACTCGGGCAACCGGTGAATCTCGATCGCGAATTACAAGCGGTCGAACAGCAGCCCCGTCTTCCAGGCGATGAGCCGATGCTGAAGCTCGCGAAGGCGCTCGCCTACCGTCTCGCCGAACAGCCTCAAATTTCAGCGCAAATCCTAAGCTCCTTACTGCCGCAGGCTCCGCGAGCAATCGTGCCCGAAGTTGTCG
This sequence comes from Polyangiaceae bacterium, assembly GCA_035634635.1. Taxonomy (GTDB): domain Bacteria; phylum Myxococcota_A; class Polyangia; order Polyangiales; family Polyangiaceae; genus PMG-095. The sequence continues at coordinate 4,379 of DASQCO010000151.1, read as the reverse complement.
AACAGTTGACGTATGCTCTGCGCGACCTCGGACGTGAAGAAGGCGCACTGCAACCACTGACGGCCTCTCGCGAGCTGTGCCCGGGCGATCCCCGCATCCTGCGTTCGCTCTCGATCGCCTTGCAGCGCAATCCCGTGGGGCGCTTGAAAATTTGCCGAGAGCTGGCGCGCGACCACATCGATGACCTCCAGTCAGCGTACGAAGCGCTGCGCGGGCTTTGGCAAAGCGGCGCTCGGGACGAAGCTCAGCTTGTCGCGCGCCGCTTCCTCCAGCACTACACCTCCACAAGAAACCAATTCGAAACGTACGTCGCTGGCGCGGCGTATTGGATCATCGCTGACGACCGGAAGGCCAACTTAGAATATGACCGAAGCGGTATGACGCCTCGGTATTCCGAGTATCTGCATCGTTGAGTTGGATGCTTTCACTCGCGTCACGTGATCACGGGTTTTGCGCGAGACTCCTTTTGCCAATGGTTCTTCCGCCCGAAGCCATAGAGGAAGAGCTTGGCCATTGGGTAGGTGAATTTTAGGGCGTTCTCGTAGTCGATGCCCATGTCTCGATAGGCCGCGTTCGGTTCATCCTGCAGGCATTCCTTGATGGCCTCTGTGTAGGCCCCGGGTCCCGTCATGCGATGAACGTTGTGCGGATAGCGATTGTTTTTTAGGTTGTCTGCGACCTTCTCCAGGGTCCGGCGCAAAAAAACGTGTCCCGGCTCGTAGATCAATGCCCACTGCACACGGTGCATGAGGTCAGTCTCGGTCGAGATGATCGCTCGGTCAGTGGGCGTAATGAAGCTGTCGAGCTTTGCGACGGCAACACTGTCGATGTCGAGGTAGACGCCGCCCTTCTTGTACAACACGGCGTACCTAAAAAAGTCTGCCTTCGCCGCGCCGATGTTGATTCGCTTGTACAGAGTGAACGTGTCCGCGTCGTAGTTCTCCTCGATAAAGGACTCGATGCGGGCGTCGTCATAGAACTGGTAGTCGTATTCCGGATTCCTGCGCCGCATTCGGCCGATATGCCAACGTGTCAATAGCGGCAGCTGAGCAGATTTGTATGTTTGATAAATCGTCTTTGGAATCGCCATGTCTTGCAGTTCTGAGCCGGGCGGCGTTTTCCGTCTTGTCATGGGGATCGGGAACGATCAACGTTGAATTCCGGTGGATGTCGGTTTCCGTCGTTTCGGGGGCGTATCGCTTCTCGCTGAGTCAGCCAACGAACCGAACCGGCTACGGGACGAAACCTAGTCGTCGCTGATAAAGATGACCATTTGCTGAGTTTGGCGCGCCGGGATATTCGGTGACCCACTCGGCTCGCACGAGTTTGGCCGAGGTTGAAGGGAGACAACATGAAACGCTGGTCACGCGGGACGAGGTGGTTGTCGGGATGTGTGCTGTTGCTCGGAATCGAAAGCACGAGCCGCGCGGCAGACGTGCTCACGCAACACAATGACAACTCGCGCACCGGCGCGAACACCGCGGAGACGACGCTCACTCCCGGCAACGTGACGCCCGACAAGTTCGGCAAGTTGTGGACGCTCTACACTGACGGGCAAGTGGTCGCGCAGCCGCTCTATGTGTCGAACCTCGCCGTGGATGTGCCCGGACCACCGGCGGTGAAGGGTACGTTCAACGCCGTCATCGTCGCGACCATGCATAACACGATTTACGCGTACGACGCGGACAAGGAGAACCGTCTGCCCAATGGTCAGACGCAGCCGCTGTGGGCGACTTGGTTTGGTAAGACTCGTCCGGGCGACAAAGCGTCGATCGATATGTGGAGTACCAATGATCCCGAGTGGGGCATCGTTTCCACGCCCGTGATCGATCCAGCAAAGACCACGCTGTGGCTGACCGCGTGGCGTACCGATGGCGCGGGCAATCCGTACTATGAACTCCACGCGCTCGATCTGAAGAATGGCAAGGACAAGGTGCCGCCAGTGCGCATCGGTGGGCTGCCGCCCTCGGCACAAAAACCGTGTGATTATCCGTCGGGCTATAACCCGTGCAGCGAGAAGCAACGGGCCGGGCTGCTGCTCGCGGGTGGGGTGATTTACGTCGGCTTTGGCGGGACCGACAACAAGCCGCGCAACGACGGCAAGGAGAACGTGCACGGGGGGGTATTCGCGTTCGATGCGGCGACCCTCGCGCAACGTGGTCAGTGGATCAGCACACCCTGGGGGATCAATGGCGGCGTCTGGGGTTCGGGACAAGGGCCCGCTGCCGACGATCAAGGCAATGTTTACGTCGTCACTGGCAATGGCACGTTCACTGCGAATAAGCCCAATGGCAGTGACTACGGTAATAGCTTCGTCAGGCTGAGGCTCGAGAACGGCAACCTTGCCGTCAAAGACTACTTCACCCCGTGCAACGAGCGCTGGCTCGACGACACAGATCTGGATTTGGGTTCCAGCGGCGCGCTGCTCGTACCGGGGACGTCACTCATTTTGGGTGGCGGCAAGGAGGGCGTTGTTTACCTGCTGTCGCGAAACAAACTCGGGCAATTCGCTGGCGCGGGGGGGCCCGGCTGTGCCAACCCCAACGTCGTGCAAGCCTTCATGGCGACCGCGCTTCACGACCATGGCGCGGGCGGAACGGTACACGGGCACATCCATAGCGCGCCAATTTACTGGAAGGGCCCCGGCGGCGCGCGCGTGTACGTGTGGGGCGAGAACGATCGGCTCAGAGCATTCTCGTTCGACGGCGCCAAGTTCACCAACCCGGGCAATCCGGTGCAGAGCATCTTTCAACCTCCGGACGGCATGCCCGGCGGCATGCTGTCGATTTCGAGTAACGGCGCGAAAGCGCGCACGGGCATCGTCTGGGCGGTGGTGCCCGGCAATGGTGACGCGAACACGCATCGCGGCGTTCAAGGCGTGGTGCTCGCGCTCGACGCGGAGGACGTGACGAAACAGCTCTGGACCAGCGAGCTCTCGGGCGTGCGCGACCGACTAGGCCTGTTCGCGAAGTTCGTCCCGCCGACCATCGCGGGGGGCAAAGTGTTCGTGGCCACCTATGGGGACAACGAACCGCTGCAGCAGTACTTCGGCGACACTCACCCGAACCCGAATCAGCTTCCGACTCGCTATTACGTCGCCGTGTACGGCCTGCTTCCGCCTCCGCACGATCACCCGGCACCCGTGATCGTCAACCAAGATCAGGACGACATCACCGTCACGAAGGCGATCGCAACTACGCCGCTCACACTCGATATCAGCAAGTGCGTTTCGGCGGGAGCAGGCAATGTCAACTGCACGCAAGCACTCGCCGACAAGTTCGGCGCGCCCGCCTTCCACGACCTGATCGTGCCCGCGGGTTACAACTTTGCGGGCTGCAATTTGCTCACCGTCACCACGGCCAGCAAGCAGGCGGCGCTCGCGGCGTCCACCGGTGTCGGCTGGTTCGCGGCAGACGCCACTGCCGCCGAGCAAGCGATGACCGGCGGTCGTTTCGTGAAGAGCGGCGCATTCAAACAGGTGAGCACGGGGCAGCTGAAGAGCGGCGATGCGGCGATCGTGAATCAGTTCGTCGGCGTAGCCAACTGCACGGTCGGCAGCGGTTCTTACGACAAGCTGTTCAAGCCGTTCATGCAATTCGAGAACTCGCCGGATGGCCGCATTTTCCGCAACTGGGACCGCGCCGGCAATTACCGCATCAGCCGCGCCGCAGCGCAGTTCGATCGCACGGGCGACGTCCTTCGCTGAGCTGCATGGCTATTGGTGAGAGCACGCCGATCGCGCGACGCGATCGGCGTGTTCGTGATTTTATTGATGGTCACGCGTCACGGCGTGTTGCGTCAAAGCCTTCGGCGTCGCGGACGAGGGGACTAACCGCCGAGCCGCAGCCGATGATTCTACACAAAGACGCTTGTCGAGGTTTCTGGCCCTGAGGGGGCCGGCGGGCGTGGGGATGCGCGGCGGGACTCCACCGGTGGAGTCGGAATGCGTGTTCGTCACGGTGCGCGCGGGAGTGTCGTGCGGCGTGGGTTGTTTCGGGGCGCCGCTGTGGGGGGCGTTGGCTCCACGGGGAGGTTTCGGGCAGCGTCGTGCGGCCTCGCAAGTGGTGCGCGCATGCGAGGGATGCTTGGTGAACGCGCGGAGGGTGGAGCGCGCGCCACTTGTTCGGTCCGCTCTTGCGGTGATTTCGGTGGTTGGAGTGTTGTTTGTTGTTGACGGGTTTGGGGCGTACGGTGACGTCGACGAGGGATGTTTCTTGGATTTGGGGTGTTGTTGGCGTGAGGGTTCGCGCTGCTGTGCGTTCGTGAACGCGATCGCGTTTGAAGCCATTTTACCGAGAGAACGACTCGCTGGGTGGCAATGCGGAGCTCGAAATTTCGCATGTTAGACAGGAGTCATGAATGACCAATATCGGTTGGGG
>DASQCO010000150.1:0-53106 GCA_035634635.1 Polyangiaceae bacterium | reverse complement strand
GCTCAGAGGTACTCGTTGAAGAGATTTTCGAGCATCTCTTGGCGGCCGGACTTCGCTTTCGGATCCAGGCCGGTGGAGAGGGCGTGATCGGAGAGATCGGCGAGGCTCGCTTTGCCGGTGGTGATGCGCTCACCCAAGCCGGTGTTCCAGCCGCTGTAGCGCTGCTCGAGCAATTTCTCGAGCTTGCCGTCGTTGATCGCGCGCTCGGCGATGAGCAGGCCACGCGCCAGGGTGTCCATGCCGCCGATGTGCGCGTGGAACAGGTCTTCGGGATCCATGCTCTGACGGCGCAGCTTGGCGTCGAAATTCATGCCGCCCGAACCGAGCCCGCCGCCCTTCAAGATCGTGTACATCACGAGGCCGATTTCGGCGACGTCGTTCGGGAATTGGTCGGTGTCCCAACCGAGCAGCGAGTCGCCGCGGTTCATGTCGATGCTGCCGAGGAAGCCGTTGGCGATCGAGTAAGCCACTTCGTGCTGGAAGCTGTGGCCGGAGAGGATGGCGTGGTTGGCTTCGATGTTGACCTTGTATTCCTTCTCCAGGCCGTAGCGCTGGAGGAAGGCGTACACGGTGGCACAGTCGAAGTCGTACTGGTGCTTGGTCGGCTCTTTCGGCTTCGGCTCGATCAAGAGCGCGCCCTTGAAGCCGATCTTGGCCTTGTGCTCGGCCACCAAGGTCAAGAAGCGGCCGAGTTGATCGCACTCGCGCTTCATGTCGGTGTTGAGCAGGGTCTCGTAGCCTTCACGACCACCCCAGAGCACGTAATTCTCACCCTTGAGCGAGAGCGTCACGTCCAGCGCCTTGCGCACCTGAGCGGCCGCGTAGGTGAAGATTTCCGGATCGGGATTGGTGGCAGCGCCACTCATGTAGCGCGGGTGGCTGAACAGGTTGGCGGTGCCCCACAGGAGCTTCACGCCCGTGCGTGCCATCTCGCGCTCGGCGCCAGCGACCAAACGGTCGAGGTTAGCGTGGCTCTCCTTCAAGGTGGCGCCCTCGGGAGCCATGTCGCGATCGTGGAAGGTGTAGAACGGCGCGCCGAGCTTCTCGAAGAACTCGAAGGCGACCTTCAGCTTCAGCTCCGCGGCCTCGATCGGGTTCTGGACCTTGAACCACGGCCGATCGAAGGTACCAGCCCCGAACACGTCACTGCCCGGCCACGCGAACGTGTGCCAGTAGCAGACGGCGCAGCGGAGGTGCTCGGCCATGCTCTTGCCCAGGACCTTCTGGTCCTTGTCGTAGTACTTGAACGAAAGCGGGTTCGTGCTGTTTTTGCCTTCGAACTTGATTGGAGCAATGCCTTGGAAGAATTCAGCCATGATTTTACCTGTTCTGTTTTCGCGATCTGAATCAGCGGTAGCACTTTAGCAGGTCTGAGGCCGTTGTGATAGCGTTATCACACGCGCCCGCCCTGAACGGCTTGCGGCGGATCTGCGGATCCGGCGCGTCGGGGTGAAGTACTACACTCCGGCTACACTGCAAGCGCGCCCTGGTAGCGGGCGGCGAGCCCCGAACCAGGGAACAAGGAACCACCGCCTTTTGCGGCCAAATCCCGATGACGCCGAGACAATTCGAGCGCAGCCGTTTGCGTGGCGGGCGATGTATTTTTTGTCTCTTCCCCGGCTGGCGGGCTCGACTCGCTGCGTTATCGTTATCAGTTTTTCGTCCAATCGCTCGCCGATCCGGCGGTAGGACCCTGGCGCGGACAGCCCCAGGCACGGTATCGTGCTCGTGATGAGAACTCGGCGAGGCAAAGGCGACACGGCGACGATCACCACCGTCGCAGCCAAAGCCAACGTCGCACCCATGACCGTCTCGCGCGTGATCAACGGCGGGTACGCGAGCCCAGCGGTGCGCGCGCGCGTCGAGCGCGTGATCAAAGAGATGGGCTACGCGCCCTCGTCCACGGCGCGCAGCTTGCGCTACGGCCGCAAGGGCTGCATCGGCGTCGCGGTCGAGTCGATTCACGACGCTTGGTTCATGGGCCTCCTCGGCGGCATCGAAGAAGAGCTGGCCAAGAGCCACGTCGGGCTGATGCTAGGTAGCTGGAAGCCTGCTGAAGGTCCGTACGATTCGCGCACCATCGCCGCCTGGATCGACGAACGCCGTGTCGACGGCTTCGTGATGGTCCGCTCCACGAAGCGAGAGCTGCCGTTGCTCGAGGCGGCCGCTACCGCCGGCGTACCCGTCACGCTGATCTGTCCCGATCAAGCGGCGGACGTGGGCTTCACGGTGCGCTGCAGAAACTTCGACGCCGGCAAGACGCTCGGCGCACACTTGCTCGCGCAGGGGCATCGTCGATTGAGCTTCGTCGGCGGACCGAAGGACTCAATCGATTCCATCGATCGCTTGCGTGGGCTCCAAGAAGTCATGGCCAGCGTCAAAGGCGCCACTCTGCGGCCGGAAGACGTCTCCTTTCAGCCTTCTTACATGCCGGCAGCGGGTAAAGCGGCCGCCTTGGAGTACCTCAAGCGCCCCGCGGCCAAACGGGCGAGCGCCGTCGTGCTCGGCAACGACAGCATGGCCATCGTCTTCATCTGCGAGATGTTGCGCGCCGGTGTGCGTGTTCCCGAGGATGTATCGGTGAGCGGCTTCGATGGCATCGAAGAAGGCGAGCGCTGCTTTCCGACCTTGACTACCGTCGCCCAGCCGATGCACCGCCTCGGTGCTGCGGCGTGCCGCGGCTTGCTCGATCGCATCGACGATCCCACGCTCGACCACGGGATCACCGCGGAATTTCCGATGCTGCTCATCGAGCGCGAGAGCACAGCCCTGCCAGAAACGGCGCCCAAGGCCCGCAAACCGCGCAAGCAGGCCGCGGTCAGTGTGAGCTAGTCGAACCGCGCGCGACGCGAACGCGCAGCGCGTCGTCGACTGTTCAGTGACGACACGGTGCACGATCGGATTGCTTGCGGTGACGTGTCGGTGAGGCTTCCCGGACGATCCGCGGACGCCGCAGGCGGCGGCCGACCATTCATGGGTCCTTCGCTAGATTCGACTGCGGCTGCCAAACTTTTTACTAATCGCGGCTTCGAGCCCTTGTTTGTAGGGTGAATGCGCCGCGCGGAAATGGCTTGGAAACGCGCCGACGCGGGCCAGACCTTTTCGAAAGTGGCAGATCGGTTACGGTATCTGTGCGATTGTCTGATCCGCCAGAGTTGAAGTTACGCCCTCGGGCGACTATCGAATGACATAGGATCGAGGATCTATGAGCAGCGAAGACGCTGTAAAACAGATGTTTCTCGAAGGCCAGCGCAAGTGGCCGCTCGTCAAGTTGGGCTTCGATGTGTTTTTCGGGCACTGCAATCGTGTGCTTGCCTCGGACGCTGACGCGCCGACCGAAGCGGCCGATCTCTACTTGTGTTGCGCGTGCGCGGAGGCGCAGCCGGAAGCCTTGCGTCTGTTCGAAAGCGAGGGCTCCGGAGTCGCCAAGGCCGCCATCGCGCGCGTCGATCGCAGCGCTGACTTCGTGCAGGACACGCTGCAAGAGGTTTGGGACCGCTTGTTGCTCGGTGCGGAGCCCAGGGTCAGGCTTTACTCGGGGCGCGGACCGCTCAAGGCTTGGGTACGGGTGGCGGCAACTCGCGTCGCGCTCGATCGCCAACGCGCGAGGAATCGCTTCGCGGGTCACCACGTCGAATTGACGGAGCGACTGGCCGCCCCAGGCAGCAGTCCCGAAGCGGTACTGCTCAAGACACGCTTCGGACACGCCTTCCACCAAGCCTTGCGCGATGCAGTCGCGCGGCTGAACCGGCAAGAGCGCAACGTGCTGCGTATGCATATCGCTGGGCATTGCAGCATCGACGAGATCGGGCGGGCGTACAACGTGCATCGCGCCACCGCTGCGCGTTGGCTGGAGCGCACGCGCACCCGAATCTACGAAGAAGTCAGGCAGGAGCTGTGCGTGAAACGCGCACACCTGACGGCCAGTGAGTTCAAGAGCTTGGCGACCATCATGGGTGCGGAGCTCGAGCTGAGTTTGAGTCGCAGCTCGGAACGTCTATCCGAAAGCGCCAGCCCAAGGCTGGGTGCGTGACTTCGCCATGGTCGCCCCGGTGATTTCAGCCAAGCTCGCGCCCGAGCCGGCACCGGAGCCCGCTTGCGGCGAGTGCCTGAGTGATGAAGACGTGCTCGCGTTCGCTAGCGGCACGCTCGATACTTCTCGTCATCTCGAAGCGCACGAGCATTTCGATCAATGCGAGATTTGCCAGCGCCTGCTGAGCGAAGCAGCCCACGCGCTGGCAACGGCTGTCACCATCCCGGACGTCGAGGCCAGCGAACTGAGCTGGCACACGACCTTTCAGCCGGGCACTCTGGTCGGACACCGTTACTTGATTCGTCACTTCATCGCGCGCGGCGGAATGGGCGAGGTGTACGAAGCATTCGATCGCGAGCTGCAAGAACGAGTCGCGCTGAAGACCGTGACTTCGACCGCTTGCGACAACGCAGGAGCGGTGCGGCGACTGAAAGCCGAGGTACAGCTCGCCCGTCGCGTGAGTCATCCGAACGTTTGCCGCATTTACGACTTCGGCACGCATGTCATGCCCGAGACTGGCGCGCCGATTTCGTTTCTAACGATGGAATTCGCCGATGGCGAGACCCTCGGACAGCGTATCCGTCTGGGCGGTGCTCTGCCCATCGCTCACGCTCGTCGGCTCGGGCGCGATTTGCTCGCAGGGCTGAGCGCCGCTCACGAGGCGGGCGTGCTGCATCGCGATTTCAAGAGCGACAATGTCATGCTCCGCGATAATCCTGACGGCGATTGCTCGCCATTGATTCTGGATTTCGGACTGGCCCGCGCGCTCGATGATGGTTCTCGAAACCACAGCGCCAGCACCCCCAACTTGCTCGGCACTTTCAGCTACATCGCACCCGAGCAATTGCAGGGACAGCCACACACCACCGCAAGCGATGTCTATTCGCTCGGCCTGGTCTGGTTCGAGATGTTGACGGGCGAGCTTCCGTTCGATTCCCCGTCGTCTCCGGTCGGCAGCGCGTTGGCGCGCTTGCAGAGCGCCCCAGCCGCGCCAAGCAGCAAGAACCCGCTCGTTCCGAGTGACCTCGATACGATTGTGCTGCGCTGTCTGCGCCGCTCGCCCAAAGATCGCTACAAGACAGCGCGTGAGGTGTTGCAAGCGCTCGACGCGTTCGAGGCGCGCGCTCGCACGGTGAGCCTCAAGCGAAGACTGTCCCCGTTGTGTCTCGGAGCGATCCTAGGCGGAGCTGCGGCATACGGCGCCATTATTCCGCCCAGCCATCGAGCTGTCGTCGTGACGATTCGGCGGAGCGAGCCGGCCGCGTCAGCACCGCTGCCGCCCCCTCTAATCGAGCCGAGCTCGACCACGCCGATTCAATCGGCGCGAGTGATTCCGACCCCACCCGCCGCACCCCCTGAAAGGCCGGCGATCGTGGCACCGAACGCGCGACCCCGGAAACCGGCTGCACCCGTGGCGCCGGCGCTGCCCCCGCCGAAGCCAGTGGTTGTTGCATCAGATCCGCCGGTGACGAACCTGCCGCGGGTCCCTGAGTGGGAAAACCCGTTCGATGAACCGACTGCCGCGGCGGCAGGAAGCGGCCATTAAGGTCCGCGGCGTCAGTGTGGGCTGACGCTGTGCTGAATCAAACGGTGAACGACGGCACCGCGGCCCGAAACACCGAGTTTGCGAAAGACCGTCGCCAATTGATTGGCTACCGTGCGACGTGAAGTGGCACGCAAACGTGAAATCTGGGCATGACTGCGACCGGCGATCAGTTCACGCAGCACCGCGGCTTCTGCGTCCGAGAGCGGCACGGGAAAATCGAGATCTGGGCGTGCCACGCTCACGACCCAATAAGCCTGGCCATTGAGCTCGACGCGACTCAGTCGTCCGAGCGTGGGCGAGGATTCCGGACGGTGTGCTGCGCAGACAGCCATCGTCAACAGCACCGAGGCCTGGGAAAGCCGGCCGGGGATCCCCATGCCGAGCAAGCAATCTTGAATGGCCGCTGCCACTGACGACAGCCCCATTCGCAGCTCAATCGCGACAGCTTTGGGGGCTTCGCCCAACAACACCCGCTTGAGAACACTCAATTTGCAGGCCTTGAGTGGCTGCGGGAATCGAGCCCGGGGCTCTTCGATCAATGCGATGTATCGGTTCTCGGTCGGGAATGTGTCGCGGAAGCGCCAAGTACCACGACAAAGTTCCAGCCACAGACGCGATAGATCGAAAGACTGGCTGAGTGCTGCGTCGCGCTCAGCAGCCAAGAGTCGAAACATTGCCAGAGCGTTTTGCGCCGACTCAACCGCGGCTCTTGAGCGCCCGTTCAGATGAGAATTAATGTCTGGGTTCGAGTCGGAATCGGGTCCGGGGTCGGGAACGCTCTCCAGTGCCAGGCGGTCATTCATCGGTTCTTCCCTCTTGCCGAAATTGACGATCGACCCCGGCAAAAGTCGCAGACGAATCCGAGCTCGACATGGTCATTTCGACGGCTATTCACTGAATGGCGGCCGTGCTAACGGACGCCAAAAGTGAAGCGAGGCCTGCAAATGCTGCGCGCGGCGTCCATTTGGGCGACGTTGCTATCATCGAGCGCGCACGCGCTCGCCGACGATAGTCCTACGCAAAAGGTGCAAAGCGCGAAAGCGGACGCTGCCCCCGACGAGCACACGGGCAGTGTCGAGGCTACGCCAGACTCGAATTCGCAGCTGGCAGCGAGTGCCTACCAGCAAGCACTCTCGAGCTATGCGCACGGCGATCTGCCGGGCGCTTTGAGGAGCATGCGAGAATCCTACCGGCTCTCGGGAAGAGCAGAGCTCCTGTACAATCTGGCTCAATTGGAAGAAGAGCTGAAGAACTGCGACGAAGCGCTTGCACACTACGGGCGCTACCTCCAGCTCGTACCGAAGGGACGCTACCGCGAGTCCGCCACTGAAGCACAGGGACGACTCGAGCAGGTTTGCCCGCAGCCTGTGCAAGCACCACCGCCTGTGCAAGCAGCTACGCCACCGCCGGTGAATCCGAAGCAGCCGCGATCGAGCAAAGAGCCTATCGCGAAAAATGCTCAGACTGGCTATTGGACGACTCCGCGCGTGATCGGCTGGTCAGCAATCACCGCCGGGACACTGAGCGGCGCGGTCGCGCTCTACTTCCAGCTGGAAGCCGTTCGCGCACGAAACGAGTTTCAACAGAGCGTGAACGATGCGGAGGCAGGCGGTCCAGCGGTCGATGCGACCCTGCAAGATCGGCAGCACCGCTACAACAACATGGCGATCGCGCTGGGGATTGCGGGCGGTGCAATGGTCACGAGTGGCGCGGTCGTTCTGCTGCTCGATCCGGGCAAGGCCGGACCGCGCTCGCGAAGCGCGAGCCTCTATGCGCTTCCAGGGCTCATCGGCGTAAGCTACGCACAACGTTTCTAGACACCCCCTCGGCGTAGTCAAAGTTTCCCTGCCCCTTGTCGGGGATTGGTCTCGAGGCGCATGCTTCGCTGCAATGGTGCGCACGCGCGGCGCGTGCGACATCGCCCACCGACTGTCGTCAACCAATCAACCGATGACCGAGCACAACGTTTCTACCCTGCGCTCAGCTTCAGCGCTGCGTGTCCGCGAGCAAGAGCTTTGGCAACGTCCGTTGACAATCGCTCTGCTGATGCTCGGCTCCACGTCGAACGCATGCTTGTCGGACATCGAAATCTCGGAATGCGCCAAACACGGCACCTGCGGCGTGGCGGGCGCGAGTGGCGCCAACGGAGTCGGTGGCTCGACGTCGAACACCGTAGCAGGCGTTGGTAACGACGTCGGCTCGGCTGGCGAAGCGGGCGAAGACAACGCTGGCAACGGCGGTGAAGCCGGGAACGTGGGCGGCACTGGGGCTGGAGTCAACGGTGGCGACGGTGGGCATTCTGGAGTTGCCGGGAATGGTGGGACAGATGGCGGTACGTCAGGCAGCTGTGGAGCTTCACCCGGCGGTGAGACATCGGGCGGCGCTGGAGCTTCGGGCGGCGCTGGGCTCCCTGGTTCATGCAACGGAACCGTTGACGACATCGCGAGCAGCCGAAGCGGGTGTCCCAAGGTCGCTCGCGTGCCGCTGCCTGCGCCGTGTGCCACGAGCTCGTATTCGGTCGCGCTGCACGCACGGGGCGGAACGCCTCCATATGCTTGGCAAGTCAGCGCACCCAGCGAGGGTTGGCAAGCGAACGTCAGTGAATCCGACACGTCCGTGGCGTCATTGACGAACGCTCACCCGAACGCGGGTAAAGTCGAAATCACCCTCACTGACGCGCTCGGCAACCGCGACCAAGCTAGCTATGACCTGACTCCGCGAACATCTTGCTGGTTTGCGTACACCGCCGGGACCACGGCTGGCGCGACGCTCGAGATCGTCGATCCGATCCTCGAAAAGGCCTCCCCGATCGCCCCCCAACACAATCACGATGTCTATGACTTCGCGTTCTCGCCGAACGGAAAATACCTAAGCTATCGCTTCGGCATCGACGCCGATCACGAAAAGGGCCGGTATCTAGCGCTCATCGACCTGACGAGCTGGACGGAGCAACGGCTGACGCTGAGTGATGACGCCAACAGCCCGAGCGACAGTGTAACCGCGTACGCCTGGTCTGCAGATTCATCGGTCCTCGCGGTCGCGTTCACGCGCCCTGGGTCGACATACCTAGGTGGCGTCCGAATCGACGCGGGAGGTCAGCTCGACACACTGACCGCACGAGAAACTACCGTGAGTTCTGACCTGTACTGGGTCGGGCTGGATGTCGTGGCCTACTACGCAAATGGCATCATCGACTATGGTTCGGGCTCTCCCGAACTCGTCCCGTACGACGGATTTGCAACCGGATACTACAGCGAACTCGGTAATCAAGGCTTCGCCAAGGCCGTACTCACTAGCGACTTCGTCTATCAACTGCCAGTCTTCGTGCAGTCGGCGAGCGACGGCTTCTTTCTCGACAGCCCCTCTTGGCCGCAACTCGCCTTCAATTGGATCGCACCGAATGGCCCGTTCGTCGTCGACCACATTGGCAGAATCGTTTCGCCGAGTGGACACTTCACCGCAGCCGCGACGAGCGCTGCTCTGAAACTCTACCGAGCAGAGCACCGCGACCCGATCGCGAGCAATGCGTCGGACCGTGATTGTCCCGATCTCTTGACCTGGGCTGAAGGCAGAGAGCGATTCGCCTGCCTGCGCGATGTCCCAGTGGACCCTCAGGGCAAGAAGCACAGCGAGCTACGCATTTTCGATCTCGCGGACGATGAGTCACTCACGGTCGCCCCAGTGCAAGGCTATTGCGTCAAGGATACCAACGCCCCATCAACGACCGACCCGTGCGCCGCGAAAGAATACGACTACACAACGGCTCGTTCCAACCTACAGCCGAGGATCTTCTCCAAAACCGGCGATTGGCTTGCGTTCACTCCTAGCCCCACGGCGCCGAACGCCAGTTACATCTATCTCGCCGATCTGCGTGCGAAGCCCTTCGGCTTGAAGTCCAAGCTTGCATTCAACACCACGCAAGCCAGTCCAAATTCGACCGCGAAGCTCGCGTTTTCTCCGAACGAGCAGCTGTTGCTCGGGCAGCTCGGAGGAAACCTGACGGTCTTTTCAGTCCCGAGGGATGGCCTCTTCGTGCTCGAAAATTTCGACGCGCAAGCCCCTGACAGCAACCCGATTTGCTCGGAGGACTATGCGTCGGCGCCCGATCGCTGGTGCGGAAGTGCCAAGCGTAGTGCGCCGTTCGCTTGGGCTCCAAACTCACAGTCCGTCGCGTACCGCAGCAGATCTGCGACTGGCGAGCCGACACTAACGGTCGTCGCTTTCGCGCGATCGGACGACGGTAGCCCGCGGCTCGATGCCGGCAGCGACGGCGGTCACACCTTCCCTTCGCCCGTCTGTGGCACGAAATGCAGCGGGCAGTTCGCCTTCCAACCGTGACGCACCGACACCCCCCACGCATGCAAACACAGTTCAACAAAACACGAGAGGACCGCCAATGATTACCACCGCGACCATGGCAGTTACGACCCCTTCACAGATCCCCCCCAACGAAGTCACGTTCACGATCACCAATCCCACTTCCCCGCTGTTCTTGGGAACCCTCAAGATCAACGGATTGCCCTCGGGCGCCGGCGGCGTACTCGGCAGTGTGGACCCGGGTGGCGCTGACGCTTCACACCCGGCTAGTCACACCTTCAAGATGGGCTCTCAATTTCAGTCAATTCGCCAATTCTTGATCAACAACCAAGGCCCACTTTCGATTCAGATCACCTACGACACGAATACCTTCTTGGCGACCAACTTGAACGTCATCGCGATGCTCATGGCCGCAAACGGCTGATTGGGATATCCGAATTCGCGTTACCGCAGCTAGCGTGAGATAAGCTCACCGCGTCACGCAAATTCGAAATCTGGTGCTGGGGACGACCGATTCATCGGCGCGACGCTCGCGCTGAAGGGTCGAGGTGCGTCCCCAGCATCTCACTTTTCCGAGCGACGACTACGGCACACCCAACCCGACGAGCGCGTCATACCACTGGTTCGCGATCAGTTGCCCGCCCGCAACGTTCGGGTGCACGCCGTCGCTCGTGTACGTCGAGTTGGGCGTGTAGTTCGCCGCGGTGAAGGCGGAGTGCAGATCGACGACGAAGACAGGAGAGGCCGCGGTGCTCTTGCTCGAGGCCCAGGAGGGGATTTGTGCGTTGAGAGCGACCACTCGCGACTCGCAGTCCGAGCAGCCCGACGGGTTGAGCGGCGTGATCTGTGCGACGAGTAAGATGACGTTTGCGTTTGCCGCTCGCAAATCGTCGAGCACCGTGGAGTATGCGGCCAATATCGAGCTCGGCGAGCGATTGTTCCACACGTCGTTCGTGCCGAATTGCATGAGCACGATGTCGGACTTGTTACTGTCACACCATTTTGGAAGTTCGCTTTCGTGCGTGCCGCTGCCGACCAGATCCGTGACGAGATAACCGCCGTGGCCCTCCGTCTGGACGTTCGCGGCACCGTTGCAACTCTGGTTGTTCAAGTTGCTTCCGACGAACGTGAAGTTGGTTTTGCCGTGATCGATCAGCGCCTTCGAGAGCAGCTGCGGGCCACAGGTCGAACCGGTAATAGAATCACCCAGGGGAGTTATTTTCCAGCCACCCGAGTGAGGCGGCAGCGCGGCCGAGCCTCCCGCGCCGCTCGCCCCCGAGTGCGAGCCGCCTGTCCCGGTACTACCCGACGCGCCCCCTGCGGCGCCAACGCTACCGCCGCCAGCGCCCGCTCCCGCGCTGGGCGCTCCTGAGGCGCCACCACTGGCAGCTGCCGGCGGCATACCGCCACTCGCACCGCCCGCGTTCACGGTGCCGGCACTTCCGCCGCTGTCACGACCGCCAATCGCCTGACTTGCGCCCCCGTCCGCAATCGGTGTTCCCGCTTGTCCAGTCAGAGTGCCGGCCTTACCGGCACTCGCCCCATCGCTCGCGTCGCTCGTGCTCTGGCAGCCTGACGCGACTGCGACCCCAGAGATGATGAGAGCCGCCGCCATGAGTCCCCGAGAACGGCGCGACACGAGCGAGGCGAGAGACGAGTGCGGATCGTTCATGGACGGAGAGCGACTCAGTGGCATCCATCGATAGGTTCCCTGTGCGCGACCCCGCCGGCTCAACTTTCGCGATCGGACGCGGGGGACGCGAGGACGATGCCGCCCTGAGCGCCAAAATCCAAGGAGCTCACCATTCTCTCTGGATCCCGTCCGGTAGGGGACCTATCGTTTTCGATCATGTTGAAGTTCAGCCAGGATGGGCCGACGGCCGACAAGCAAATGCGCGCGGTCATTTTCTACCTGACCACGTTCGGATACATCGACGGGGATTTCGACGACGCAGAGAAGGAGTTCGTCCGCGACTACGTGCGAAAGCTGATCGAGCACCGGGTGCACGACGCCGTCCCGGAGTCCGACCAGAAGCTGCGCACGGAGTTGGTCAGTAAGTTCACGGCTCACTTTCACGAGGTGTTCGAGGGCATCAACCGTCAGGTCAAGGATCTGTTCACCGAAGCCGTGGCCGAAGGCGAGGCTCAAGACACCTTCGTGCACTCCAAGCTCAAACTGCGCTGTTTCGAGATCTTCAAGGGTTTCGACGCGGCCAACCAGGAGCAGCTGATGAGCACCATCGACGAGCTCATTCACGCCGACGGCCAGGTGCACCCCGCAGAGCTGAAATTCCGCGGCGAACTCGCTGCGCTACTGGAAGCGGACCTGGGCGTGGAATTGCTGGAGGACGAGGATAACCGACGCACGAGCGCCGTCTCGAAAGACGAGAAACTCGTGCCCAGTTTGGAGAATCATCCCTTTTTTCAGCAGTTCGAATATCACTACACGACGGATCCTGCTCGACTAGGCAAGCAGATCGACTCCGATCGCAAGCTCATCGATCGCGTGATCGCTCAGCTCGACACGCAACGCGCGGCCGGCGCGGGCAAGCTCAAGGGCAAGCGCAACGTCGCTGACTTCCAGGGCAGCGAGCCCTTCCTCGACGGTCACGTGCACATGGTCCCACCGGTGCCGGGGCGAGAATACGAACTGATTGTCGTCGGCGACTTGCACGGTTGCTACAGCTGCTTGAAGGCCGTGCTGATGCAGTCGGACTTCTTCGCCAAGGTGAACCGATTCGTCGACGACCCGGAGCACAATCCCGAACCCAAACTGGTGCTGCTGGGCGACTACATCGACCGCGGGATGTTCAGCTATCAGGGCGTGTTGCGCTCCGCGATGCAGCTGTTTTTGCGCGCCCCGGATCACGTGTATTTGTTGCGTGGCAACCACGAGTATTACATCGAGCACCAAGGGCGCGTGCTCGGTGCCGTTCGTCCGAGCGAGGCGATGAACACGCTCAAGCCGCACCTCTCGCAGGAGGTGTTCGCGCATTACATGCAGTTGTTCGACGCGCTGCCCAATATGCTGTTCTTCGAGCGGCTGTTGTTCGTTCACGGTGGGATCGCGCGCGACCTGCTACTGAAGGAGAAATACAAGGATCTCTCGAGCCTCAATGATTGGGACATTCGCTTCCAAATGATGTGGAGCGATCCGAGCACGGCGGACGTGATCCCCGCGGCTCTCCAAGAGCAATCCTCACGCTTCCCGTTCGGTCGCTTACAGAGCCAGGCGTTCTTGCAGCGGGTAGGTTGCCACACGCTGGTGCGCGGGCACGAAAAGGTGAACGAGGGCTTCCGTCGCGTGTACGACGATCCGAATCAACTCCTGATCACCTTGTTCTCCGCAGGCGGTAATGACAACAAGGACATCCCCGCCGACAGCAGCTATCGGTCGGTCACTCCGATGGCCATGACCGTCAAATACAAGGATCACAAGAGCCAGATCATTCCCTGGGCGATCGACTATCGACGCTACAATTCGGCCGACAACAACCGGTTCTTCGAATCACGACCCGAGATCGAGCACCTCCCGGGCTGATCCATCGTTCCAGTGCGCAGGGTCAGCGGCCAGTCAGCGGTGCGCTGCCCCTGCCCACGGCGATCACGCGGCTCCCGAGCAGTGCGCTCGTGGCAATCAAGAGCAGCAACGGCAGTACGTGCCCCAGGAGCAGGTGGGGCACGTAGCCCACCGGGCACCAGAGATCCACCAACACCCACGCTCCGGCTCCAACCGCAGCACCGAGCGCGGCTGCCGTGAGGCGCGGATAAAGCGGATCGCTCCCTCGACGTAGCCAAAGCAGGCCCAAGAGCGGCGCGCAAGCCAAGATCACGCTGAGCGTGAAGCAGCGCAGCCCGGGTCGATCGGTCCATTCGACCATCATTTGCGGATAGCACGCGCTGATCAGCACGCGCCAGCCCAAGAGCAGCGCTGGAGTAAGCAACACCTGCAGCAAGAGCCACGATCTTGGACGCCCCAACATCGATCGCCCTCGCCCCACGCCGAGGATCGCGAGCCCAGCAGCCAAGATCCCCGACCCCAGCGCGGTCTGGAGCACGAGCCCATCCGGGCGCGGCCCCACGCGAATTCCCCCACAGGCAATGAATATCAGCAACGGGACGAGCATCACGATGCTCAGCACGACGCGATGTCGCACAGCGAGCTGCGCGCGCGTAGGTGACGGCTCACGCGTGCTCTGCTCAATCACTTGCGCGCGCAGCTTCGCCTCATCCAGACCCGTGCTCAGATGCGAGTTCGCGGGTTTGGATTTGGACATTTCTGGCGCCGACACTGATGGCCTCACGCTACGCGCGCTTGCTTCACGGCTACTTGATAGCGGCGGACGGCTCGAGTGGACAGCCGAGCACCGCACGAATCGCGGAATAGGCCCGAAATGCCCGCAATTTGACGGCATTCACGGTCGTACCGAGTGCCTGGGCAGCCTCTTGGTGCGAAAGACCATCGACCTTGAGCAACTCGAAGGCGACACGCTGGTTGCCGGGCATCCGAGCCAACTCGGCCTCGACCAGCCGCGCAGCCTCACGTGTCGCGAATTCGTCATCCGGCAAGGCCGATGCCCGGCGATCGTCTTCACCCACGTCGCGCGCGCTCCACAGCGCGTCCGTCTTTCGCCGCCGACATTCGTCGATATACAGACGCCGTGCGATGGCGAAGGCCCAGGGCAACACCGGCAACCCCGCGACGTAGGTCCCGCGTTTGCGGTGTATTTGCAGCAAAGTTTGCTGCAGCAAATCGTCGGCAACGGCGCGGTCACGCGTTTGTCGAATCAAGTACGCGTGCACGCGCGGCGCCACCGAGTCGTAAACGCTCGCGAATGCGGATTCATCGCCCTGGGCGTAGCGCTCCATCGCGGCGTCCGCGTGCGTGCCGTCGCCGCGACTCGCAGCGCGGGCATCGACTCGCGCGGCCTGATGGGCGGCGCTCTCCGCCAAACCTCGTGCAAATTTCCCTGCGATTGCGGCCATTCAGCGTTGCCTCCTGCGCTACGGAGCAATACGCACGCGCTCTGCGTGGGTGACACCAGAACGCGGAAATGTTTTGTGGGCGCCGATGATTGCGCACGAACGTGCCAGGATCGGTTCCCGGGCCGAATTTTCAGTGCCGAAACGCGCGCCAACGCAGACCGTAGTGTCCGTCGAATAGGTCCCGGGAGAATTGCATGTTCAACGATTGCGGAGTGCGACCGATATTGGTGACCGCTGTCCTGCTCGCTTGCTCGTCTGCAGGCGCGCTCGAGAGCCCCGCGATGGACTCGACCTCCGTCGGCGTTCAGAGCGAACCGCTCAAGTCCGTACCCCCATTGTCCAACCCGACCTTGGCGGTGCCAGACGATAGCCAGCTCGTGTTTCACTACGATGCGGTTGGCGTCCAGATCTACACCTGCGAAGCGTCGACGAACGGGTTCGCGTGGAAGTTCCAAGCGCCCGAAGCATCGCTGTTCGATCGCCAGCACCACTTGGTGCTCAAACACTATGCAGGACCCACGTGGGAGTCGATCGGCGACCACAGCAAGGTTGTCGCCAAGAAACTCGCGGAGAGCGCGCATGAAGGCGCGATCCCGGAGCTATTGCTGCAAGCCACGAGTCACGACGGCAAAGGCTCCCTCGCCGACGTGGACTACATTCAACGCCTCGGTACCACAGGCGGACTTGCGCCGACCGGCGGTTGCGACGCGAGCCACGTCGGCACGACGACGCGGGTCGACTACACGGCCACCTACACCTTCAGTCGACCCAAGCCGCGCGCGAAATAGCGCAGCAGCAGGCGATCGTGGTCCGCGGCAGACGCTCGCGCGCACTGCTGCACTCTGCCTCACTGGGATCGCCTGCTGGCATCTGTCTAAATCTAAGGCTGTAGGAGCCGTACTTAGGCTCGGACCATGCTTTCCGCGCAGCCGAGCTCTCCTCCTCCACCGCTGGTGCAGCCACCGGTATCGCTCGCGCCTGCTCCAGATAGCGCGCCAAGGCCTCCACCTTCCACCCCGCCGACGCGACCGCTGCTATCTACCATCGAGGCCCTGCCGACTGTGTCGGTCGGCATTCGCATCAAGCTGATCGCACTGATGGTCAGCGTCAGCTTTCTGATCGCGAGCGTTTTGACCGCGTATTTGACGGCTCGCCAAATCGCTGGACTGCGCGAAGACGTGCGCGGGCGCGCAGCCGCGTACGGGCGTTTGGCGAGCCTGCAGCTGCGCTCCGCTATCGCCTTCAAAGACCAGGAGACTGCCCGCGAAGTGTTGGGCGCGATCAGCAAGGATCCGCTCGTCAAAGGCGTTGGCCTGTATCGCGATGACGGCACCCAGTTGCATGCTGAGGGCACGCTGAGCGATCTCGCTCGAGCGTCGCGCCGTGGCTTCGGCGCAGCGCGAACGTTCTCTCTGCCGGGTCGGATCCTGATCGCCGTGCCGGTTCAAAGCCTGGAAGGGCCGCGCGGCACGTTGGTGCTGGAACTGACGACCGCTCCCGCGAACGCGGCGCGCGCTCACTTGATCCGCGCCGCAACGACCATTGGCGGCGCTGCTTTGCTGCTCGGCACGCTGCTGGCGTGGGCCATCGCTCGCTCGCTCACGCGGCGCGTCGAAGACATTGCACACGCGGCCTCGGAGGTCGCCAAAGGGGACCTCGACCGAAGCGTGACCTTGGGTGGGCCCAAGGACGAAATCGGCGTCTTGGCGCATGCGTTCGACGCGATGGTGCGCCACTTGCGCGAGCTGATCGGGCACATTCATCGCACCGCGCGCGAGGAAAAGGGACGACTCGAGCAGCTCGTCAGCGAGCGCACCGCGCAGCTCGACCGTAAAAATGCCGATTTACGGTTGGTCTTGGACAACGTGGATCAAGGATTCGTCACCATCGACCGCGCAGGCAATGTGGTCGGCGAGCGGTCGCGCATCGTCGCGCGTTGGCTCGGGCAAGTCTCGGCAGGCGACTCGCTGTGGCGTGCACTCGACCGAGCGAGCCCGGGTTGCTTCGGCAATTTCGAGGCAGCTTGGTCTCAGCTGATCGATGGCTTCATGCCCGCCGAAGTTTGTTTGGAGCAGCTGCCGCGCGAATGGGTCATCGCCGGCCGGCACTTGCGCTTCGAATACAATCCGCTGGGCTCTGCTGAAGACTTCGACAAGCTGTTAGTGGTGATTTCCGATGCCACCGCGGTGGTGGAGCGCGACCGCAACGAACGGCAGGAACGCGACCTGTTGAACCTCTCCAGCCGACTCCTCCACGACCGCGCAGGATTTCTGGAGTTCGCGAGCGAGACCGAGCTGCTCTTGGCCAGGATCAGCACGAACTCTTCCGACGAAGTGCTGCTCAAGCGCGACCTCCACACCCTGAAAGGCAACTCCGGGCTCTATGGGTTGTCTGCGCTGTCAGCGCTCTGCCACGTTCAGGAATCGAATCTGGACTCCGGAATGGACGTCGATTGCACTGCGATCGTCGAGCAATGGCAGAGCATCCGTGAAAAAACCAAGCAGCTCGTCGGTGACCGTTCTGGGGACGGAATCGAAGTCGATCGGCGCGAATACCAGGCGGTGCTGTCAGCCGTTCGCGCGGGCTGCCGCCACGGCGAACTTTCGCGCATGATCGAAGCTTGGAACTTGGAGCCAGTACGCGTCCGACTCGAACGCGCCGCCGAACAACTTGCCGCGCTCGCCGAACGGACCGGCAAAGGCGCGCCGAGGATCGCCGTGGAGGCGGGGCGCCTGTACTTGGCTCGCGAGGAATTGAGCGAATTTTGGGGCGTCTTTGCGCACATTGTTCGCAACGGAGTCACTCACGGGCTGCTCCAACCGGAGGACCGCACGCACCACGACCCTTCGCAAAAGGACTTCGAACTCCGCGCGGGCATGGCGGATGGCGCGCTCTTCGTCGAGTTCGAAGACAGCGGGCCAGGGATCGATTGGAACGTGATTCGAACACGCGCGAAAGAGCACGGCCTGCCTGCCGACACTCAAGGCGATCTGATGGTTGCGCTATTCGCCGACGGCATTTCTGCCTCGAGCGAGGTCACCGAGCTTTCGGGGCGCGGCGTCGGACTGAGCGCGGTACGCGATGCTTGCCACCGCCAGCGCGGTAAGGTCGAGGTGAAGACCGAGCGCGGTCTGGGCACGAAATTCCGATTCTCGTGGCCGGCGAATCAGTTCAAAACGCTGATCCAACTCGACGGCGGAGCCGCAACATGAGCCCGTTCCGGCAAGCGGGATCGCTCACGGTCGCCCAAAGGTGGCTTGGCGCGGTGCTCTTGGCAGCCTCGCTGTCGGCCTGTGAGGAGCCGGACGAGACCGCGCAGCTGCTGAGCGCGCTTCAGGCCAATCACCAAAGCGAGCCCGAGAAACCTGCCCCCGCCAGTGCGCCGAGCGTCGACATCAACCCGCGCCTCCTGCGACGCTTCCAACCTCTGCACACTCAGCTCGAGACCCCGAGCAATGCGATTACTCAGGCGAAGACCGAGCTGGGCAGAATGCTGTTCTTCGAACCGCGCTTGTCGAAGGACCAGAAGACGTCGTGCAACACTTGCCACGTGCTCGCGAACTACGGCGTCGATGGGCTTGCCACGTCCGTTGGCCATCGCGGGCAACATGGGACGCGCAACTCGCCCACGGTGTACAACGCCGCCGGGTTCTTCGCGCAATTCTGGGATGGGCGCGCCGAGACCGTCGAGGAACAGGCGAAAGGTCCCATCCTGAACCCGGTCGAGATGGCGCTCGCTGGCCCGGAACAGGGCGTCAAAGTCTTGGACTCGATGCCGGAGTATCGAGCGGCCTTCAAACAGGCGTTTCCGGGCGAGGCTGATCCGCTCACCTTCGATAACGCGGCGCGCGCAATCGCAGCGTTCGAACGAAAATTGACGACGCCTTCGCGCTGGGACGACTACCTGCGAGGCAATCAGAATGCGCTCACCGTTCCGGAGCTCGAAGGCCTCAAAGTGTTCACGAACATCGGCTGTATGGTGTGTCACACTGGCGAGTTCGTCGGCGGCGCCATGTACCAGAAGGTGGGCATCGTCGAGCCATGGCCGGACCAGCGGGATCAAGGCCGGTTCGCCGTGACCAAGCAGGACACCGACCGCATGATGTTCAAGGTCCCTACCCTGCGCAACATCGCCAAGACCGCGCCCTACTTCCACGATGGTTCGGTGCCGACGCTCGATGCCGCGGTGCGCCGTATGGGTCGATATCAACTGGGGCTCACGCTTTCGGACCAAGAAGTCGCAGCGATCGTCACTTGGCTCGGTTCGCTGACGGGTGAGCTGCCCGCCGAATACATCGCGCCGCCGGTACTGCCAGCAAGCACGAGTGCGACGCCCAGCGCTGACCCGACGTAGCGCAGCGCCACACGCCGATGGGCGCACGCTTGTTGCGGTTTTGTAAGACTTTGCTGGTCGCTCGAGATTCAGAGTTTGACTTAAGACAAACACGAAAACGGCCGATCAAACGAGGGAATGCTTCGCAGCCCACGCAACCGCGCCGGACGCCTTGCCTGCTTGGTCGATGACCAACAGATCGGCGGAGCGTGCGTGCGTACCGGGGCCGCCGAGTCTCCTTTTTCCTGCTCGCCAAACTCCGCGACGCTCGAGTCGCCCAACCGCGCAAACTAGGCATCCCTTGAAGAGCATTTCTCCCAAAAACAATCCGGACTTCGAGCTGATGGATCAGCACTTGTTGGACGTGGCGATCGAGCTGTTCGCGGCGTACGACGTGCCAATCGAGCAGTGTGCTGCGCCGTCGGAGTCGGGCCTGCTGGGCAACGAGACGTATTGCATGTCCTCCATCGGCTACGTCGGCAACGGCGTGAAGGGTGTGCTGATCCTTGCCGCCACACGCGCCGCCGCAGAGGCGTGGACGACCGCGGCCGGCGGCATGGAATGCGATCTCGTCGACACCGTAGGTGAATTTTCGAACATGCTGCTCGGCCGCCTGAAAGGGCGTCTGCTGAAGGAGGGCATTCCGATCTCACTCGCCACGCCGATGACGGTCATCGGCGATGGGCTGCGCACTTCGATCGCACCGGGAGCTTCGAGTTGGCAATTCTTCGAAGGCCCGGGCTGGCATCTCGGTACACGCCTGGACGCAGCCTTCGAGCCGGGTTTCCGACGCGAAGAGACTCCTGCCGCCCCTGCAGAAGCGGGCGACGCAATTCTATTTTGAAACTCGACTCGAGGAGAGAACAATGACGGCACGTGTGATGGTTATCGATGATTCGATGTTGGTACGGCGACAAGTGAGCGCCGCCCTGAAAACCCCCGGCTATCTGGTGACGGAGGCCGTGGACGGCGTGGATGCGCTGGAAAAGCTCGCAGGGCTCACCGACACGAAGCTCATCGTGTGCGACGTCAACATGCCGCGCATGAATGGCATCGAGCTGCTCGAAAAGCTGAGCGCCCAAGGATCGGCAGTGCCGGTCGTGATGCTGACGACCGAAGGTCAACCGGAGTTGATCCAGCGAGCTCGCTCGCTCGGAGCAAAGGGTTGGATCGTCAAGCCGTTCAAGCCCGAGTTCTTGGTCGCCACCGCTGCCAAGCTCGCGCCACTCGGGGCCTAACCGAGGGACGAGGAGAGGGAGAGTGAAGTGAGGGTCGTTCTTCTCAACGATCGGCGTGCAGAGCGCGACGCGATGGTTCGCGCGTTGCCACAAGACACCTATCGAGTAGAAGCTATGGGCGATGAGACGGCAGCGCTCGCGGCGATCGCCCGCGAGGCGCCACAGGTGGTGGTCTTCAGTGTCCCATCCAAAGGCGGCCAAGATCTCGCACGTAGGCTGCGAGGTGGTGAAAACGCGACGGAAGCGTATTTGCTCGCGATCGTCGAAGCCACGCCCGCCAACAAAGAGCTTTCGAATCTGATCACCGCCGGCGTGCACGACTTCATGCGTCGTCCGTTCGTAGACGCGGAATGGCTCGAGCGTGTGAAGGCTCCGGAGCGGCTATTGCGCTGGTCGCGGTCGGTTTCCAAACCGAACGCTTTCGACTTTTCCGCTGCGTTGGATGTGACCGCCCTCCGCTCTTGGCGCGCGCTGGGCCAGCTGGTCGCCGACGATTTGGGCGAGATGGCAGGTCAGCCGTTTGCGGTGAGCCAGGGCTACCCCACACAGCTGAACGG
Organism: Polyangiaceae bacterium; assembly: GCA_035634635.1. Lineage (GTDB taxonomy): Bacteria > Myxococcota_A > Polyangia > Polyangiales > Polyangiaceae > PMG-095. Next base: position 32,096 of record DASQCO010000150.1, on the reverse strand, counting down.
CGACGCGCCTTGCGCTTCGATTCCGATGTCGCTCGCAGGTGACCAGTTGGAGCTGCGACTCTCGATCGTGGCGGATCCCGCGGCCACGAAGTGGATCCGTGCAACGCTCCTCGGCGATCCCGCGGCAGCCGACACTGCGGTGCGTGATGCATTGCGCGAGCTCGCCAATACCGCGGGCGGAGCGCTGAAGCGCGCTGCGCTCACCGACGGCATCACGCTCACCACGGGTATTCCGCGCGACGACGCCAGCAATCGCTTTCCGGGCAAGCATCAGTGTTGGAGCCTGAAACTCGAGGGCGGAGCAGGCTCTCTGGCGGTGGTCGGCGAGGTTCGTACACATCAGAACGAGCGCATCTCGGCCGCCCAACTCACCGAAGGCATGGTGCTCGCTCACGACATTCGGAGCGAGGGCGGCGTCCTGATCGTGCCCGCCGGTTCACGGCTCACGGCCACGAGCGCCAATCGACTCGCCGCGATGCTCGGGCCGCGCTACTTCCTGGAAGTCGCGCCCGCGGCGTGAATCCAGCGCTCCACCGCTCCGGCGTGTGGCATGGCCGTTGCTCTTCGCAGTTCCTCAAGCCGAGCCGGAGAGCGGCAGACGAACGATGAAATCCGTGCCTTGCCCGGGCACGGTTTCGAACGTCAGCGTGCCACCGTGCGCGGAAACGATGTCCCGCGCCAAGGTGAGGCCCTGCCCGGTGCCCTTTCCGACCGGCTTGGTCGTGAAGAACGGGTCGAACACCTGGTGCTGGATCTTTAGTGGAATGCCGCCACCGTTGTCGCTGATTGTCACGGTCACCGCCACGCCGTCACAGCGCGACACGACCCGGATCGAGCCATCCGTGCGCTTGGTCTCGCCGATCGCGTGGGCCGCGTTGACGATCAGGTTCAAGAACACCTGATTGAGTCGCCCCTGAAAGCACAGAATGGGCGGGAGTTGCCCGAAGTCGGTTTCGACCTTTGCCACCGACTTGTATTCGTTTTGTGCCACGATCAGCGTGTCCGCCAGCGCACGGTTGATGTCTCCGGCGGCCTTCTCGTCCTGATCGACGTGAGCGAAGGACTTCATCGCCCGCACGATGTTGGACACATGTTCGATGCCCGCCTGCGAGTCCTGCAGCGCCTTTGGCACGTTCTTCAGCAAGAAATCGAGTTTGAGCTGAACCTTGCTGCTTTCGAGCAGCGCTCGGGCCTCGTCCAGCGAGCGCGCACTGTCACCATCGACGGCGCCGCGCGCAACATCCAAGTGCTCACTGAACTTGCTGAACGCGCGCGACAGGAAAGCCACGTTGTCGCCCACGTATTGCATCGGCGTGTTGATCTCGTGAGCGACGCCGGCCGCAAGTTGACCAATCGATTCTAGCTTTTGCGCGAGCCGCAGATCCTTTTCCAGGCGTTCGCGCGTCGCGACCTCTTCCTGGAGCTTGGTGTACGCTGCTTGGGTCTCTTCCTGAGCTGCACGGAGCGCCTCGTTGTTGCTGGCCAGCGCGTCGCGGGCCTGCGCCAGCTCGGTCGCGCGATCCTGCTCTGCAGCGGCCCAGCGCGTGGTGGTCGCGAGTTCTTCCTGAACCGCGCCGGACGCTCGCGCGGTCAGGAAGATGCGCGATTGTTCGAGCGATCGCGTCGTGCACACGATCAGCGGGCGCAAGCCTCCGTCAGCGGTAGTGAAGATCATGTTCGAGTCGCGCGTAGCGGCCGCGAAGATGGCTTGCACACCGAGCAGATGCAGCATGTCCTCAGCGGCCACGATAGCCTCGATCGGCTGTCCGACGACTTCGGCTAGCTCGCGGCCGAGCATGGCCAGAAACGCGCTATTCGCGAATTCGATGCGCCCGCTCAGGCTCATCACCAGTACTCCATCCGGAAGATCGTCGAACGTCGGACGCGGCTCTAGGGCCACGTCTTCGAGGACGACAGGACTGGTGGTGCTTGCAGGGTCGGACATCGCTCGAGGCTCTCGGATCGCAGGAACCGGACCCGAATCCGGCAAAATAACGGCCGCCGAGTACGAGCGATTAACCCCGTGGGTGGCAGCTTGTCACACCGTGGGTCGAGCGGCTGACACAATTCAATCTACGCCAGTGCGCTATTGCGTGAGCGAAACGGCGCTGGGACGCCCAGCAAGAATCCCTGCAAGTAGTCGACGCCGACCTCGACCAACACCTCGCGCTCGCCCGCGTTCTCCACGCCCTCGGCGATCACGGCTTTACCCATGTGGTGACAAAGCCGAGTCAGCTCCTGCACCATTCGTCGCTTCTCCGCGTCCTTGTCGACGCCGCGAATGACGGATAGGTCGATCTTCACGAATTCCGGCTCCAATTGCCCAAAAGTGCCCGAATCGCCCTGCCCTGCGCCCAAATCGTCGATGGCGATTCGGAAGCCGAGGGCGCGCAGGCGCTCAACCCGTTCGCGCGCATCGCTCACTGCATCCAACGACGCGCGGTCCGTCAACTCCAAGACGACGCGCTGCGCGACGCGTGTCAAAGGTGCAGACGGCAGGTACAGCGCCGGGTCCAGCAGATCCTCGGGGTGGATGTTCAGAAATGCAAACGCCGAAGCATGCGGCATCGAGTCGATGTCGGAGGCGACCGCGGCGCGCACGGCCCGACCGACGTCCTGAATCCGCCGCACTTTCTCGGCGGCCTTGAGCACGGCCCTCGGCAGCAGCAGCTGCGGTTCGTCACTGCGCAAGAGCGCCTCATAACCGTAGACCGAGCCGTCCGCCACGCCGACTACCGGTTGGTATGCCATCCACAGCGAGCGCAGCGCGCGGTCGAGCTTCGCGTCCACGCCCGCGCGATCGCCAATGTAAAAGGAGCCACTGCCGAATTCTTGGGCGCATTGTCGTTTGAGCCGCGCCAGGCGACCGACGTCGACCGCGCGAGTCACGACCAGCCGCAACCGCTCGACGGCCACGGGCTTGATGAGGTATTGAAATACCCCGTATTCGACCGCCAAAGTCGCTGTTTTGAGGTCTGGATTACCCGTAACCAAAATCACGGGCAAATCCAAATCATGCTCACGAACGCCGTGAAGTAGCTTGAGGCCGTTCATCCCAGGCATCACGATATCACTGACAACCGCGTCGAAGCGTTGCGACGTGAGCAGCTCGAGCGCTCTGGGACCGTCGGGTGCAACCGATACACGCATGCCCAGGCCTTCGAGGGCCCGTTGGTACATCCCGAGCACCTTTTCATCATCATCGACCAGAAGAATCTTAGACTCCTCCTCCGTCTCTCCCATCGATCAACGATATCACGCGCGCGAATTTCGTCAGGAAGTTCCCGCGCGCAGCGCTGAGGCGAAATCCGACTTACGCGTCGGCTCGACGCCCCCATATCAATTTTGCATCACCGTTCCGGATTTGGGACGAGCTCGGTTAAACAATGATCGAATCGATCCGTTACGAAGGGGTGGGACTCGAATCACGGCTACGGGTGCGCGAGGCGCACACACTCGACGTCGATCCCGATCGGGCGATCGCGCGGCTCTCTGAACAGGTGGACTGCCAGAGCGCGAGCGTCAGCCTGCTCTTTTGCGCACCGAGCTACGACCTCGAACGGCTCGCCCACGCCATCGACACGCGCTTCGCGGGCCCGGTCATCGCGTGCACGACCGCCGGGCAGTTCGGCAGCGGGGGTTTTCAAGTGGGCGGAATCACCGCCGTCAGTTTGAGCAGCGAAGAACTACACGTGAGCCCGTACTTGATCGCACCGCTCGCCGAGTGCCAAGCGCGCGCCTCCGAAGCTGCCTTCAAGGCCATGTCGGGCATGCTCGAACGCGGCAGCGAGCGCGCCTTCGGCATGGTCTTGGTCGACTGCCTTTCGGGTGCTGAAGAACGCCTCGCGGCATCGCTCTATCAATCGCTGGGTACGATCCCACTGATCGGGGGATGCATGGGCGACACCGCGAGTGGCCAAGGTGCCCACGGCATGTGCGTGTATCACGAAGGGCAATTCCGGCGAGAAGCAGCGCTGTTCGCGCTGTTCGAAACCACCTTGCCGTTCGCGACCTTCAAGGTCTCGCACGCGATCCCCGGCAAACACAAATTGGTGGTGACCATGGCCGACCCGGAGCAGCGCGTGGTCCAAGAGTTCAATGGAGAGCCCGCAGCCGAGGCCTTCGCCGAAGCCTTGGGCATGGAGGTGGACGAGCTGAACGCTTCGGTATTTTCGCGCAATCCGCTGCTATTTCTCAGCGGCGGCGAGCACTTCGTGCGTTCGATCCGCAGCGTCAACGACGACCACAGTCTGACGCTGTATTGCGCCCTCGAGGTCGGGCTCGTACTGACCGTGGGCAACGCCTCCGATCCCCTCTCTGGATTGCAGACAGCCTTCGACGGCATCGAGCAAAAGATCGGCGTGCCGCAAGTGATCCTCGGCTGCGACAGCGTGCTGCGCCGTTTGGAGCTGGAGCGCGACGGAAGCCAGCAAGCGGTCGGTGAGCTCTTGGCGCGCCAGCGCGCCGTCGGTTTCAGCGGCTATGGCGAACAATACAACGCCATGTACGTCAATCAAACACTGAGCGCGGTGGCGCTTTCCGGCGCATGACACACAGCGACCTCTTTGCCGAGCTTTCGCTGCCGGAACTGGCGCTCCGCGTCGGCGCGCTCGAGCACAAGCTGCGCGCCAAAGAAAAGACCATTCGCGTGCTGATTCAGCGCATCGAAGATAGTTCGACCGAGGGGCATTCTGCATTCTGGGTGCTCGAGCAGAACATCGTGCTCGAAAAGATGGTGGCTAAGCGCACGGCCGAGATCAACGCGCAAAAGGAGCAGCTCGGACAAGCACTTGCTCAACTCCGCGGCACCCAAGCCAAGCTGATTCAGGCGCAGAAGCTGGAGGCGATTGGTCAATTGGCAGCCGGCATTGCGCACGAGGTCAATACCCCGACGCAGTACGTCTCCGACAACACTACCTTCGCTCAAAAAGGAGTGACGGGCCTGATCGACGCTTTGGAAGCTGCAACGGCGGTGGTCCAAGCCGCAAAGAACGGCTCGATCGATCCGCAACTGATCTCGGCCGCGGATGCCGCGATCAGCAAGGCGAAGGTGCCATACCTCATCAAACAGTTGCCGCGCGCCCTGGAGCAGTCTCGAGAAGGGCTCGAGCGCATTGCCAGCATCGTCCGAGCGATGAAAGAATTCTCGCACCCGAGCGGCGCGGAGAAGCAGCCGATCAACTTGCGCGAAGCAATCGAAACCACGATCGCCGTGGCCCGCAACGAGTGGAAATACGTTGCGGAGGTCGAGCTGGAAATGCCGGCAGATTTGCCGCTGGTGCCGGTCTTGCGGAACGAGTTCAATCAGGTCATTTTGAATTTGATCGTCAATGCCGCTCACGCCATCGGTGAGTTGAATGCGGGCGGGTCACGCGGCAAGGGCACGATCCGTATCGTGGGGCAGCTGCTGCGCGAACAGGTAGAAATCCGCATCAGCGACACGGGAGCCGGCATTCCGGAGAGCGCTCGGGCCCGCGTGTTCGAGCCATTCTTCACGACCAAAGAAGTCGGCAAGGGCACTGGCCAGGGGCTTGCGATTGCCTACTCCGTGATCGTCGACAAGCATCAGGGCTCGATAGCATTCGAGACCGAGGTCAATCGCGGGACCACCTTCGTCATTGGTTTGCCGCTCGTCGATCCGACTGCAGCGCCCGTAGCATCGGTAGCCGAAACGCCATGAGAGTACTATTCGTCGACGACGAGCCGCGGGTCCTGGAGGCGATCGAGCGGACCCTGTTCCAGTTGGACGTGGACTGGGAGTTCAGCTTTGCCGAAGGCGGCCCTGCCGCGCTCATGGAGCTCGAAAAAGCGCACTTCGACGTGGTCGTTTCGGACATGAGAATGCCGGGCATGGACGGCGCCGCGTTGCTTGGCGAGGTTTGCGCGAAGTATCCGCACGTTGCGCGTATCGTATTGTCGGGCCAAACCGACGAAGCTGCCGCGTTTCGCGTAGTGAAGGTCGCTCACCAGTTTTTGGCCAAACCGTGCAGCTCGGAAACGTTACAGCAGGTGATCGGCCGAACCCAAGAGCTCCGCAATTGGCTACGCGAAGAGCGCCTGCAAGCGGTCGTTGGGCGACTCGATCGCCTGCCGTCCACGCCGCGCTTGTTCACGGATCTCTCACGCGCCCTCGACGACGATACCGCGTCAGCCGATACCGTGGCGGCGATCGTGCGCCAAGATCCGGCGATGAGCAGCAAGGTGCTGCAAATCGTCAATTCATCCCTATTTTCCTCGGGAGCTGCGGTCAGTGACGTGCGCGCCGCAGTGTTGCGATTGGGAATGAAAACGATCCGCAATCTGGCGCTCGGCATCGGCGCATTCGATTCGGTCGGAAAGACCAGTACCCTGTCGAAGAAGGCCGTCGACGAGTTGCAGCAGCGATCGCTCGCCGTCGCCCAACTCTCGGGGCGCATCGCCCAGGGTCGAGAGGATGTCGATGCAGCCTTCATGGCAGGCTTGGTATGTGACGTCGGTCAATTGATTTTGGCCGGCACGCCTGCGCCCGCGGAGCCCAGCACACCAACGGATCCCATCACGCACGCCGAAGTCGGAGCGTTCCTGCTCGGCTTGTGGGGCTTGCCATTCCGAATCGTCGAAGCGGTGGCGAACCATCACGCCCCCTTGCGAAACGCGCACGATCGGCTGGGCTTACCGCAAATCGTCTGGCTCTCTTCCTGCTTGGTGCACGGCGAAGAGCCGGATCCGGACTACTTGCAACGTATCGGAGCGGACGCCCTGCTCCCCAAATTCAAAGGAATGATGGCGTGACCAAAGCCAGCAATCGCCGCGTCCTGTGCGTCGACGACGAAGTTCGCGTACTCGAAGGCTTGGAGCGCACGCTCTTCGAGCACTTCGACGTGACGACCGAGAGCAATCCGCTCGAGGCAGTGAAGATCATCGAAGCCGGACCGCCGTTCGCGGTCGTGCTTTCGGACATGCGCATGCCCGAACTCGACGGCGCTGGCCTCTTGGCCCGAGCGAGGGAGCTCGCACCGCTGACCTCGAGGCTGCTGCTCACCGGCCAAGCGGACGTGAATTCTGCCGTCGCAGCCGTGAACGAGGGGCAAATCCTGCGTTTCCTATGGAAGCCGTGCCCTCCTGAGGCGTTGATTTCCGCGCTGGAACTCGGCGTCGAGCAGTACCGCCTCGTAACCGCGGAGCGCGAGCTGCTGGAGCGGACCGTGACGGGCTGTGTGCGACTCTTGAGCGATGTCCTGTCACTGATGGCGCCGGCCCTGTTCAGTCGAACCCAGCGCATCAAAACGCTGGTTGCGCACATGACCAAGAAGTTCGGCCTGGAGGACACTTGGCGCTTTGAGGTCGCTGCGCTCTTCAGCATGATCGGCTGCGTCGGGTTACCCGAAGCCACGCTGGAGCGTGCGCTGGCCAAGCGCCCCCTGGACCCCGCTGAACAAAAGGCCTTCGATGAGCATCCGCTGATGGGCCACAAGCTCCTCTCCGAGATCCCGCGCTTCGAAGAAATCGCGGCCATGATCAAGCTGCAGGCGGGCGGTCCGCATCGCCCACCGAGCGACGACGTCGAGCGTGGCGGAGCTATGTTGCGAGTTGCGCTGCAGGTCGAGCGCGCGACCGCGGACGGCGCCGCGGTGCCGCACGTCCTCGCTTCGCTAGAAAAGAAGCTCGGCGCCGCGGATCTGCCATTTTTGAAGGCGCTCAGTGACTTTCGCAATGCCGAAGGCTCGAGCACCGTGCGCGCGTTGACCGTCGGGCAAATGACGGCGGAAATGATCTTGGAAGAGGACGTGCGCACGACGAACGGAGTCGTCGTCGTGCCCAAAGGGCGCGATCTGTCGATGGTCCTGATCGAGCGCCTGTTCAAGTTCTCCCGAGCCGGTACGCTCGTCGAACCGATCCGGGTGCGCGTGCCGTCTTAGCTAGAGGCTCTAGATCACCAATATTCGAGCTGGCCGTCTGCAGCGAGGCGAATGTTGCGATGTCGATGAGCGCCGGTGAATCGCTCGACCTCGCGCACCCAGCTCGAGTCTGGGCATTCGTTGACCATGGCCTCGGCCTCACCGCGCGCCTCGGAGGCGTAGCCCATGCGCGCTAGAGCGTGAATCAAGATCGAGCGACGCTCGGGCGCGTCCGAGCTCGCGCCGAAGCGCGCAGCACCCTCCCGCGCACGTTCGATGGTGGCCTCCGCGTCCAGGTCGGCGAGTGCGCGCAGGTCACGCATGAAGGCGGCTTCGTCCGCAACCGGGGGAGGACTCGCGGTCGGTGCATGCTGTGAGGCGCGGGGAGCGGGCGCGAGCATCGGCGCAACTGCGGCTGCGGATTGCGGCGCGCTTGCTTCCTCTTCCGTTCGTTGCGCGGACGGTGCCACCTGAGGTGTCGGACGCAACGCGAACACGCCGAGCGCGATGGCGGCCAATGCCGCCGACAGCAAGATCAGCTGAGCTTTCATCACGACCCAGCGCGCGCAGAAAAGAAACCATCCATACCAAACATCGAACGACCTAACGAATGCATGAACCGAATTGGCGGCTCCAACATAGCAGTCGCGCGACGTCGTTCAACCAAACGGATGAAATGCGGAACCGATTCCAGTCAGAGCGAGAAACTGAAGCTCGAGCTCGACTTTTCGAGGCTTAGTCAGCCATTATTGTGCGGTTTGTGGAGCCGGCACTTCGAGTTCGAAGCTCTCGTCGACCGTGTAGCCTTCCGCGTCGCGCACGGACCAGGTCCCGTCACCCACCAGCTCCAACACGTGGCGATGGTATTTGAGCACCCCTGGATGATGCGTCACGCTCACGAGAGTGATGCCGAGCGAGCGCAGAGCTTCATACATGCGCGCCTCATTTTCGGCATCGAGGGCGCTCGTGGCTTCGTCTAGCACGGCGTAACGCGGCTTGCCGAGCAGGACGCGCGCAATCGCCAAGCGTTGCGCCTCGCCGCCCGAGAGCACTTTTGCAAAGTCGACCTCGACGTCGAAGCCGCCGCAGCGCTCGGCCAAATCAGGCAAATTGACGGAGCTCAGCACCGTCTGAAGCTCGCCTTCGCTCACTTCGCGATCGACGCGTGGATAGAGCAATTGATGGCGCAGAGAGCCCAAGATCATGTACGGGCGCTGCGGCAAGAACAACATGTGCTCCAAATCGGGATAATGAATCTTGCCCGAGCCCGCTCGCCACAAGCCGGCCACGGCCCTGAGCAGCGAGCTCTTACCGCCACCGCTCGCGCCCACAATCACCAGCCCCTGACCCTCGGCAACCGTGAGCGAGACCTCGCGAATCAGCGTGCGCTCGTGATTCGGGGTTTGGAGCGTCACTTCTTCCAGAGAAAGGCGCGCTGCCGGCACGCGCTCAATCCACGCCTTGCTCGGATCGGGAGGTCGATTTTCGAGCACCAACACGTGCTTGAACGCGTACAAGCGCTCGATGCCCGCGGCGAATGCGCTCAATGTTTCGAAATTGTCGACGAATACGGTGAGCGCGCTGAGCATCGCGGCGAACGCGCCGCCCGCCTGCACCGCGCGCCCGACCTCGAGTTCACCGGAGATGATGCGCGGTGCGATGATCACGCTGGGCAAGGCGTAGGTCAGGAAGCTGTACAAGTACTGAAACAGATTCAAGCCCAGGGTGCGTTTGAGCAGGCGCGTGTAGTTCTCGTACAGGCGCGCGAAGCGCTCCCGGACGTGCGCTCCCTCGCGCTTTTCGCCGCCGTAGAAGGCGATGCCTTCGGCATTTTCGCGGATCCGAATCAAACTGAAGCGAAAGTCCGCTTCTCGTCGGAGTTGCTGAAAATTCAGCCCGATCATCGGCTTGCCGAAGACGAAGAACGTGAACACCGTGCCGGCGAAGGCGTACACCATGAGCACCCAAACCAAGGTGCGTGAGATCGACCACAACACGCCGCTGAAGGCGATCAGCTGCAACACCGCGCTCACGATCTCGAGCAAGAACGTGAGTGACTTCTGGGTGAACGCGCTCACGTCTTCGGCGATACGCTGATCCGGATTGTCGATGTTGGCGTTCGAAGTCAGATCGTAGAAGGCGCGGTGACTCAGGTACTTGTGCAAGAAGTCGTGAGTGAGCCAACGCCGCCAAGCGATGCCCAAGCGATCCCGCACGTAGTAGTAAAAGCCGTAGATCGGCACGGCGATGATCAGCGCAGCGCCGAACACGCGCATCGAGTGCCAGAAACGCGCGGAGTCCTTGGCCGCGAGCGCGGAGGTAAACTCGCCGGACTGCTCGTTGAACACGACCACGAACTCGGTGCGTCCGATCAACAGAATGACCAGCAAGGCCAGCAGGCCGCGCGCTAGCCACTTCTGGTCGTGGAACCAAAACGGCTTGGCGATCTGCCAAAACCGACGCCATAGCCTTTGATCGAAGCCTGGTTTGCGAGCGTGCGTTACTTTTGACAAGAACAGTCCCGAGCCGGCGGCTCTCGAGGCAGTGGCTCGGCTCCATCGTAGCTACTGCAGAAGCCGTGCCGAAGGTTTCAGATCGTCGAAGTGCGCGAAATTCGGGGTCAATCGGGGCGCGTGCGACGCAATGCGCCTCGCCTGACCCAGTGTCGTGGACTTTAACGCCTCGCCGATCAGATTCCCATCGGTCCGAGCTCGTGCTTCACCAGCACTCGGTCGCCGACGCGGGGCAGCGCGAGCTTGCGCAAGGCTCCGCCTTTCCAGACGACGAACGCGAGGGTCGGATCGTCGAGCGAGCGGTCGAACAAGACCGAGAAGCGAGTGGGGCGCCCCGCGCTATCTTCGAGCACTTGTGCGGTCCACGCGCCGATCGCTACACGGTCACCGGAACGTAACGGGGCACTCACCGGACGAAACAAAGACTCGAAGGGCCCCTCCAGCAGCGCACCACCCACCATAGTGATATCGAGGGTGCGATCGTCGGGTCGCGTCAACAGATGATCGTGGGCCGACATCGAAAGCAGGCGCGTCGCGATCGGACGCGGTTCTGGGCGCGGCGCCAGGTACAGAGTCGCCGGCAGGTACATGCCGACCAATGGATCGGCAAGGCCGATACCGACCACGGTGACCCCTGGCCGCGCCGGGATCTCGGCTTTCGAAGCGATGTCGATCGCGGCGTGCGAGGTGGCGGCAAGCTGCCGAGCGAAGTTTACAAACACGAAGGGCCCGAGTGCGACGTGAGCGAGCCCGAACAACACGACCCCGGCGCGAGCGAACCAGGTAGACAGCATTGGCTTAGCCGCCCTCCCCGCGTGCATCAGCACCACCGAGAGCGCCGGAGCGACGGCCAAGTTGGGCTCGAACAACACGCGATCGCCCGGCATGCTCGCCAGGCCCGGGAGCAGCGCGAGCAAGGCGCCCACTAACAACCAATCCAGCGCGCGTTCGAGCTCCGTGTCGAGCGCGCGCACAGCGCGGCGGAACAACGCGGCGAAGGCCAGCGCTGCAACGACACCGAGCGCGGACAGGATCTTTGCGGATTTCGGCAGCATCGTCGCGAGCTCGGACGGAACGCACAGCAGCGCGGCGTTCACATACAAGGCCAGACGGCTCGGCAAGAGCGAAAGATACGTGCCAGTCTGCGCGATCGGATCGACGTAACCACCGCTGTTGCGCACGCCGAAGCCGAACCCCTTGTAAATGGCGGCGTACGCGACGAATAGCACTCCCCACGGAACCAGCGCGCGCAAACGAGCTGACAGCGGTTCACGCCGCCCGATCAGCTCATAGGCTGCGACATAGCCGAACACGGCGAGCGCCGTTTCACCGCCGGCAAGCGCAAGCGCGGCACACGCGAACGACGCCAAAGCGAGCTTGCGCGAGCCGCCCACTCCGTGCTCGCGCGCCTCGACGTGCAGCAAGAGCGCGACGATCGAAAATACGCCAGAAATAGCGACGTGACGCGCCGACGGCCATGCCGCCAGCATCCAATGCGCCGGCGCGATCGCGAACAACAGCGCAGCAAGCGCCGCTTCACGCTCTGGCAATAGTCGACGGAAGAGCAGCGCCGCGGCGAGCACCGCGAGCACGTACCAGGCAAGCGAATGCACGTGGTAGAGCAATGGGCTTCGCCCAGCGAGCGCGTGATCCACGACCAAGAGCGCGCTCGACAGCGGCCGCAGGAACGAGAGCCGAATGCCCTCGACCGTCCACCAAGGGGCGGCGCTGTGTTGAATCAGCCAATCGCGCTCGCCGGGCGCCCCAGTCATGAACGAATACAGGTGAAATGGCCCCGGAATGGGCACCGGGACGACCTCCTCGATGGCCAGGACCATGAACTGGTCGTCGCAATACAGGTCCGCGAACAACGAGGGCAATGCGAGCAACACTGGGAGTAACGCGACCGCCCACAGCACCCGAGGAAAGCGAAACACGACTCATCAGACCACAATTGAGCGCGGCAGGGAAACGTGCCAATGACTCTCCATCGGACTTTCATGACCCAGCGTCCCGATACAGAGCGCACAGAGTTGGCCCGACAAGGCGCGCAGTCCGCCGATCGCCGCGTGGTCAGCGACACGCTGTCGGACGTGCTTCGCTCGGTCCGTCTCACGGGAGCGGTGTTCTTCGCCATCGATGCTTCCAGCCCCTGGGTCACCGAGGCACCGCCCGCGACGGCAATCGCCCCGCACATCATGCCCGGCGTCGAGCACGTCATCGAGTATCACGTGGTCACGGCGGGCTCGTGCTGGGGCGGCGTCCTCGGCGAAGCCCCGATCCGTTTGGAAGCGGGCGACGTCATCGTGTTCCCACAGGGTGATCCGCACGTCCTCTCGAGCACTCCCGGGATGCGAGCGCAGCTAGACCTGACACCGTTCGAGCGCGCGGGACAGAGTCCAGTGCCCATTTCACTTTCCATCGACGGCGGTGGCGACGAACGCACGCAAATGATCTGCGGTTTCTTGGGCTGTGACGCGCGCCCGTTCAACCCGCTGCTCGCCACGTTGCCGCGCATCATGCACCTGCGCGGTAGCGCTGAAAACAGCTCTATCTCGCGGAATCTGCTGGAGCTCGCCGTCGCCGAATCGGCGGCCCCCAAACCCGGCAGTGACTGCCTCTTGTCGCGGCTCAGCGAACTGTTGTTCGTGGAGGTCGTGCGTCGCTACGTGGCCGCCTTGCCCAGCGAAGCCGCGGGTTGGCTCGCAGGTCTACGCGACGAACAGATCGGCCGCGCCTTGCAAAAGCTGCATCAACGGCCCGCCCACCCGTGGACACTCGAAGAGCTAGCGAAAGACGTGGGCATGTCGCGGTCGATGTTGGCGGAGCGCTTCACCCATTTCGTAGGTATTCCTCCAATTCAGTACTTGGCACAGTGGCGTATTCAGCTGGCCGCGGGCCTCTTGCGCTCGAACAATTCGGGCTTGGCCGAAATCGCGGAGCGCGTTGGGTATGGCTCCGAGGCCGCGCTCAGCCGAGCATTCAAGCGCTGGGTCGGCGTCGCGCCGGCTTTGTACCGCCGCGGCGGCGATTCGAGTTCGGGTTCTCGGTAATGCAGACCGGACGCGCAGCCATTCTCGGCGCGCTTCCAGATCCTTAAATGCTCTCTCGTCGCGGGCAACGTTCGCGTTAGCCCGCGTTACCCCCAGAGGAGAGAGAGATGTCGAGTGATAAGCACTATCAGGGTCGTTGTTTCTGTGGCGCCGTCGAAGTCAAAGTCACGGGCGAACCCGCCGCCATGGGCTACTGTCATTGCGAGTCCTGCCGACAGTGGTCAGCGGGTCCCGTCAACGCGTTCACCTTGTGGTCGCCCAGCGCCGTCACCGTCACCCGCGGCGCGGACCAACTCGCGTCCTTCAGCAAGACCGATCGCAGTGTGCGCAAGTGGTGCAAATCTTGCGGCGGTCACGTGTTGACCGCGCACCCGGGCTGGGATCTCGTCGATGTCTACGCAGCCATGCTGCCCGACCTGCCGTTCAAGGCCATGCTGCACGTCAACTACGGCGACAGCGTGCTGCCCATGAAAGACGGCCTGCCCAAACAGAAAGACTTTCCCGCCGAAATGGGCGGCTCCGGCGTACTACTCCCGGAGTGAGTCGACGAACGCGCCGCTCGTTGCCCGCGGGCGGCGCGCTTCGAGCGCGTCGAGATCGTTTTGCGATTCACGTCCAGCTCATTCGCTCGCGCCCACCGCGGGCTCGGGCTGCGCCATGAAGACCGCCAATAGGTCCGCGATGGCGTCGGGGTTGAGCCGCGTGTTGTAAGCAAGACGCCGTTGCCCGGCGTTGGCACCGGCTTGCACGCGGGTGATCCAGAGCGGCATGCGCGTCGCGCCGTGCTTGGGCAAACCCCAGAGTTGCTTCAGCGCGTTGCGCGAGCTGAGCACGTCGGCTTTCGAGTCAGCCGACAAGCCAAAGCCATTCAATGCGGCCAACGTGGCGAAGCCCAGGCCAGCAACGGGCTGCTTGGCCATTTGGCGAAGTTCATCGCTCGAGCCCAGTGTTTTGGCCGGCTCCGGGCTGAGCACCGCGCGCAGTCTCGTCAGAGCCAACGCCTCATCGCACGCGAGCACCATCCACAAATGCTGCGCGGAATCCGCGACCGCGATCAGGTGATAGACGCTGGGCGCAGGCGCGGGCGGTTTGGCTTTCGAAGCAACGTACTTGGCGTTGGGCTCGGAGCGAATCACGAGATGGAGAGCATCCGCAGGCAACCCCGCCGAAGCGGGAACCGGAACCTGTGCGAAGTAGTTGTGCGTGGCTGACGGAGCCGACGCTTTCGCGCCTTTCTTGAGAGGATAGTGGGTCTTGTCCGCCTCGAGTTTCAGCGCATCGCGCAGGGCTTGCAGGTAACCGCGCGCATCGTCCTCGATGCCAATCAGCCCCCAGCCGCCGAGCTGGGCCTGCGCCTTCTTCAACGCGGGATCGGCGCTGCCGGATTTCGGACCGCGCTGGCTCGCGCGCTCGGCGGCTTCGTTCAGTACGCGCGCCGCTTGATTCAGATCGCGGCCGTAGGCGAGCTCGATCGCACCGCCGCGCAGCGCCACGCGGCCTAGGATGCGCTCCATTTCGTCGAGCTTGGCGGGCGGGTTCTCGTACTCGTCGTCCGAGTCGAACGCGACGCGCATCTCGTGGATCAGCGACACGCCCTGACGGCGCATCGCCTCGGGCTCCGCGCCTTCCCAATACAGTGCGCCATCGCTGTCGTTCGGCAGCTGCCAAAACGCCTCTGGAACGGGTTTGACTGCCCCTGCGCGACCGGACAACGACGTCGAAAGCAACGAATCCGCGCGCGAAAAACTGATCTCTTGTGAGAGCTCGACCGAGTCGCGACGCAAGGTCAGATCCCAGCTGAAGCCGCTACTGTCGCGCACCCAATCGGCAATCCAGCGCTCACCCATGGCGCGGCCCGCGCGCGATCCGGCGTCCTCATCGCCCGCACTGGCATGTTTCTGTTCCTGCTCGGCAGCCGTCTTGCGCAGCAAATTCTGCGCGGCCTTCCCCGGGAGCTCCGCATGAAAATTGCTGTGATTGACGCTGCTGCGCGCCGCGGCCATCAAGAACTCCCCCTGCTGGGCGATCAGCGCGGCATCCGTCGCGCAGAGCAGCCGAGCGCCGATGGGCTCGGCGCCGTGCCAAACCTCACACGAAAGCCGTTCACCCGACGCTTTCGCTTTCGGCACCAGCTGCCAGCGGCCCTGACTCTTGTGCACGAGTTGAAACTCGTCACTCACTTGGCTGAGAAAAGTGTTCGCGTCGAAAATACCCGCAGCCAGCAGGATGCGAACACCGTCGTCGAGCCCGGAAGTGGTCAGGTCGACTGGCTTCGATAGATCGACGGTGCGGCTGAGCGCTGGCCCGAGCCGGTTGCTCAGTACTTCGTTCGGATCGAACATCTCGCCGACGCCAAGCAGGGTCGCGAGCAAAGGGATGTCGCGCCCGGGCGCCGGCACTCGCAGCCAAATCACCACGCTATCGGGCGCGCCGTGATCGGCGAAGCTGCCCTGCTCCGAGAGTGGACTGTTGGACGAGGCATGACTCCCCGAGGGCGACGCCGAAAGCGGAGCCTGCGCTGCCGGCGTTCCGCACCCCCCCAACACGCCGCTCAACAATGCACAGACCAGCCCGCGAACCCGACGTTTTGCCATCGAAACCCACAATACACGGGAACGCCGCAGGCGCCGAGCGCGCGGCCGCCGCTTGCCGTTTTGGCCGCACTGCGCCAGAAATCGCTGACGATGAACGCCGAAGAATTGCGACAGCTCCAGGCGCCACTCAAGGCGCGCTACAAGGAAGACCCGAGTGCCGCATTGGTCACGCTGCGGGCCGTCGGCCGCGTCGCGCAAAGCACCGTCACGTGCGCGATCGAATCGGGCAAGCCGGGCATCCCCGTCGGCCTCCACCCCGCCGCGGGTGGTGATGGTTTGGCCGCTTGCTCGGGTGACATGCTGCTCGAGGCGCTCGTCGGTTGTGCGGGCGTGACGCTCGCCGCAGTCGCCACTGCCATGGGCATTGAACTGAAGACCGCTATCGTCACTGCCGAGGGTGATTTGGATTTCCGAGGCACGCTCGGTGTCTCGCGCGATGCGCCGGTCGGCTTTGCGCGCATTCGCTTGCGCTTCGAGCTCGACAGCGACGCGCCCGCAGACAAACTGCACAAGCTGGTCGAGCTCAGCGAGCGCTATTGCGTCGTGTTCAAAACGCTCGCTCAGCCGCCCGTGATTGAAGTCCAAACCTTGGCGACGGCCGAGCCATCGCAGGGTTCTGGGGTTTGATGGTCACGCGCCACGGCTGATCTCGTCACAGCCTTCGGCGTCGAGGGGCGGGAACCCTGTGTTTCTGCGAGGTGCGTGGCTGGACACCGGCCGCCCCAAAAAATCACAAGCACGGTCAAGCAACGCGCCGCCCGGCGCGATACATCTTTGCTCGTGAAGGACGAAACACGGTCGTTTTACGAGCGCGCGGTGCAAGCTGCGGTCACGCGCGTCGTGGCAAGCTTGGATCAGGCGCTAGATCTCGAGCGCTTGGCGCGCGCGGCGGCTTTGTCGCCTTTGCATTTTCATCGCATCTTCCGCGGCATGGTCGGTGAAACGCCGCTCGAGTTGCATCGGCGATTGCGCATGGAACGCGCAGCGCGACAATTACTCGATCTCGATACGCCAGTGACGACGATCGCGCTCTCGGCGGGCTACGACAGTCACGAAGCATTCACGCGCGCATTCCGAGGTTTCTACGGCCGCTCGCCCTCCGAATTCCGGCAGTCGGGCGATGTGACGCGCAGCGGCTGCGTGCGTCCACCGCAGATCGAAATCGCGGCGCGCTCGAGCATTCATTTCGGTGCGCCAGCCAGTGAGGAAACACTTTTTCGATTCATTCAGGGAGCAAGTCACATGAGCGTCGAAATCAAACAATTGCCCGCGCAACGCGTCGCCACCGTTCGTCACATCGGAGCGTACAATCGCATCTCGGAGGCCTTCGGACGTCTAGGTGAAACCGCCGGCATGGCGGGCCTGATCCAGGGCAAGCCGACGATGATTGCGCTGTTCCACGACCTTCCGGAGGTCACTCCTGAAGCCGAATTGCGCTCGGATGCTGGGATCGTCGTGCCGGAGGGAGCCCCGTTGCCCGCAACTCTCGGTGAGGAGCGCCTACCGGCGGGGCGCTATGCGTGCGCCGTGCATGTCGGCCCCTATGAACGAGTGGGTGACGCTTGGTCGCGCTTCATGGGCGAATGGTTGCCGCGCAGTAGTGAGCGCATGGCCCCCGACGGCACCTGCTTCGAGGTTTACCTCAACACGCCAGCCGACGTCCCCCAAGCACAGCTGAAGACCGAGCTCTACATTCCGCTGGCTTCGTGAGCAGGCGAGAGAGCGCGCTCGCGCACGATGGCGAGCGCGCTCAGCGACTCACTTGCTCTTGCGCGCGGCCTTCTTCGTCGCGGCCTTCTTTGCGGTCGGGGCCTTCTTGGCCGCCTTTGCGGGGGCCTTCTTGGTGGCTGCCTTTGCCGGGGCCTTCTTCGCGGGCACCTTTTGCGCGGACTTCGCGGCGGCGGGTTTGGAGTTCATGCCGTCGTCGATCGCGAGCGCTGCGGCCTTGAGCTGCTGTGCGAAGTCTTTCGCGGGCGGCAACTCCTCGACGTCGCTCACGTCGACGAACTTGGGCATCATTCCGGTCCACACACCGACCTTCACGTGCTTCTTGAACGCGGCGATGCTGGCCAGGATTTTCCCGTCCAAGAGGAAGAACGGCACGTTCCACTTGATGGTCTCTTCCGCGCTCGGGCAGGCCTTGCCCACGCGGCTGCGCGCCTCTTGCAAGATGGACTGAGCGAACGGCGGAGCCTTTTCAATGTACGCATCCACACGCGGATCGGTCTTCATGTACGCGCAAATTACCGCGCTCGGCCCGAGCTGTCGCCATTTCTGTGCGGCTTTTCGCGAAAGATTTGTGCCGCGCGCGCACCCGTAGCAGCATCCGTCGCCCGCATGCCCGTCGAGTTCGCACTTCGCCCGCGCATCCGCTTGCGCGAGGCTCCCGCGCCCGCCCGTCGCGCGCGCGCGCGCCTGCCGAAGTTCGCCTTGCCGGCAATCGGCTATTGGCTCGCGATCGGCGGTCTCGTGTACGAGTTCGTGCGCCATCACCAGCCGAGCGCGCCGCCTCAGCAGAGCGAAGCGGCGCTAGCTTTGCCCACCCCGCCGCCCCCCGTAGTTCGAGAATGGTGGCGTCCCCTGCCCGCGCGCCCCGTTCGAGAAGAGCAGCCCACCGCTCCGCCCGCGGTTACGGAACCAGCCGTCGCGGAGCCGGAAAGCAGCCCTGCGAGCAATGAACTGCCGCTCGCAGAGCTGACCGCACCGGAAACCGCCGCGGCCGAATTGCCCAACGCCGAACAAGCGCTCGCCCACGACACAGCGCTCGCCCCCGAGGCGCCGCTCGCGACGACCCCGCGCGCGTCGCGCCGCACGCGCGCCCGTGAATCAGCGCTCTCACTACCCGAACCGGCGCGCGCCCCCGAGCCCGCACGCGAACTCGCGACAAACAACGTGGGCGTGCCCGCTCCGCCGCTCAGCTTCGCGCCGCTCGAAGAGCCGGTACCCGCTCACGCTTTCACGCCGTCTCCCTCGCCGACTGCGCCTCCCGAGACCGGTCGCGCCACAGCAACGAGCGGCCTTCCTTCGTGTGAGTCGGCCATTGCCGCTGCCAGCCAAGACGTCGATTTTTCCGGCAACAACCGGGCCGCCGATCTGCCAACGCAAGCGATCGCCGCAGTGCTCGAAAATGGCGCGTGGCTCTCGAGCTGCAATGTCCCCGAGCACACCACGCTCGATGTTTGCGTAGCCATCAAAGGCGGCCACGTC
Source organism: Polyangiaceae bacterium (assembly GCA_035634635.1). Classification (GTDB taxonomy): domain Bacteria; phylum Myxococcota_A; class Polyangia; order Polyangiales; family Polyangiaceae; genus PMG-095. The sequence continues at coordinate 12,852 of DASQCO010000150.1, read as the reverse complement.
GTCGGTGCCAGCGTGACCTCGCGTCCCGCAGACAGCGCGCTAAATAGCTGCGTGCGTCGCCGCGCATCGTCGTTGCAGTTCCCGTACAGTCCGCATCTAGACGTCGCGAGAACGCGGTTTTAGTCGAGAGATCGCAGCGAATTTCGCTTGGTCAAGCGATTGAACATTCTATCGGCATGAGCGAGATCCTTCCGCGACGGATTCACTTTTCGATAGAACGCGTCCCATTGCCGTTCCGGCTCTGCCTCACTGAGCCGCTGCGGGAGCATTGGCTCGACGGGGAGGCTTCGGGCAGCGTCGTGCGGCCTCGCAAGTGGTGCGCGCATGCGTGGGAAGCGCAGGCATTGCTTTTGCTTAGAAGGCGGGCACCTCTTGCCCAAGACCATCCTCGAAATGCCCGCGCCGCCTGCCACAGTCTCGCAAGCCGAGCCATTTTCGCTCGGCCCTGGCTCGATTGTAGGCGGGAAATACCGCATCGATGGGTTTCTAGGGACCGGCGGCATGGGCGTGGTGTTGAGCGCGACGCACTTGGTTTTGGATACTGCGGTCGCAATCAAGATTGTGCGTGACGATTTTGCTGCGAACGAGGCAATCGTGTCGCGCTTGCTATTCGAAGCGCGCGCTGTGGCGCGCATGCAAAGCGTTCACGTGGTGCGCGTGCTGGACGTGGCACGGCTGCCCAACGGCGCACCGTACGTCGTGATGGAAAAGTTGCGCGGCGCGGACATGGCCGCGCTGCTCGAACAACGCGGCACGATCCCGATTTGGGAAGCGATTGGCTACCTACTTCAGGCCTGTGAAGGGTTGAGCGAAGCACACGCGCTCGGCATCGTTCATCGAGATCTGAAGCCAGAGAATCTGTTTCTGGCGCGGACGCCCGAAGGCGTCGTGCTCAAGATCCTCGACTTTGGCATCTCGAAGAACGTGGGCAATGAGGTTCGCGAAGTCCGCCGAACCACGCTCACCAAGGGCGGCGCTGCGATCGGTTCACCCTCGTACATGGCGCCCGAGCAGATTCGCGCTGCGCCAAACCTCGACGCGCGCGCCGACATCTGGTCGCTGGGCACGATTCTGTTCGAGTTGCTCACCGGTCGCTGCCCGTTTCAAGCCGAGAGCGTCGCGGAGATGTACCAAAAGGTGCTGACTGAGGATCCCCCGTCTCTGCTCGAGTTCATTCCCGACGCTCCTCACGAGCTGAACACCTTGATTCGACTTTGCCTGCAAAAAGACGCTGACGACCGCTTTCAGACCGTACAAGAGCTAGTCTGCGCGTTGCGTGGGCTCTCGCGACCGATCGTCACGCCGCGCCAGCGCGTCGAGTCGGGGATCGAGTTGGTCGCGCCGCCACGCGTGCCAGAGCCCGGGGTCTCACTGTCGGTAAAACTGGGACTGTGCGCGACGGCGGCCTTACTCGCAGTTGCTTCGTTCGCGTTTTGGCAGCTGCAGCTCCGGGGCGCACCCGCGCGCGCCAATGCCCTTTCCCATTCGGCGTCCGCGACACTGCACGCCCTCGCGCCCACTCCGCCAACCCCGGTGGCGCCGAGCGCGGTAGTCGCTGAAATCCCGCCAAATCCCAAACCGGAGGCGACGGCGGCTCAGGCCGCACCTTCCGCCGAAAAGCGCGAGTCCCCACGGCGTGCGGCGCCGGCTCCCAATTGGCCCGCCACCCGCAAACCGATCCCCTTCAGCGCTGGCACACGCTACGGCTTCTAAAAGGAAGTGCTGGCGCAACCGTGACGGGTTCTTGATAGGCTGCCGCACCATGAAGATTGCGCGCGCATTTTGGGCTCTAGTATTGGTCGGGGTCACGGCCGCTTGCGACGACAGCGAGGAGCTCGCTGCCAAGGCCAAAGCGGAGGCTGCTGCCAAGGCAGCTGCTGCAGAAAAAGCCGCAGACGAGGCAAAAGCGGAGGCCGCACGCCAGGTGCGCATTGCGGATGCCAAAGCTGCGCCCGCACGAGCCGAGGCGCGCGCCTCCATGCAAAAGAGCGTCAGCGCGGGCGATCGCACGGCCACCGATCTCAAGGAGCGCACGGCAAAACTCAAAGGCAAAGCCAAGACTAGCGCTGAAGCCGCCTCCGCCGAGTACGACAAGCAGCGGACCGCCGTGGAGCGCGATCTGGAAGGCCTCAACACGGCTAGCGGCAGCGCGTGGGAAACGCTGAAAACGCAAGCCGACAAAGACGTTGAATCGCTCAAGGCCGCGCTCGACGCCTTCACCAAAGCCGTCGGACACTAGCCGCGGAGGAGGCCGGCATGTGCGGTCGCTACAAGCTGAGTACGCCAGGAGACGAACTGTGGGAGCACTTCGATCTCCACGGCGAGCAGCTGCCGCTCGTGCCGCGTTACAACATCGCGCCCACTCAGCCAATCGCGGTGATCCGCGTGCCACACACCCTCGAGCTCGTGCGTTGGGGCTTACCGATGACCAACCCCAAAGCGGGTGGTTTCAACGTGCGAGTCGAGAGTTTGGCAGCGCCCATGTACCGCGAGGCCATCCGCCAGCGACGGTGTCTGATCTTGGCCGACGGATTTTACGAGTGGCGCGCGGAGGGCAAACACAAGCAACCGTTCCTGTTGCAGCGCAGTGACCGCAAACCGTTTGCTTTCGCAGGGATTTGGGCGGACATGCTCATGCCGAACGGCGAACTCGTCCCAGCCGCGGCCATCCTCACCACGACTCCACGCGGCGTCGCAGCCCGTGTGCACGATCGCATGCCCGTGGTCCTACCCGCTGAACTTCGCGATCGCTGGCTGGATCCGAGCGCCCGTTACAAAGAGCTGCTGCAGCCAGACGCCGAGGCATTGCAGCTCACCCCCGTCTCGAACCTAGTCAATTCGGCGCAAAACGACGACGCGCGCGTGATCGAACCAATCACTCTCGAGGGTGATTCATTCTAACTAGCGCGGCATGGCTTGGGTCAATCCACTCAGTCCGGCGTTGAGCAACTGATTGCGCGTCAGCTCACCAGTCAACGTGAAGGGCAGACTCACGTTCAGACTCTCACCGCCGAACGTCGCGTTGCCGTCGAAGCGATAAGGCACCGCGGCCGGCGAGAGCACGAACGGCGTGAGCGCAGCCAGGTTCGTCCAAGCGATGGCGATTTGGCTGGTCACCGTGCTGCTCCCCTGCGCGGGAATGCTCGACGCCGGCTCGGCGTGAGCCTTGCCGAGTTCGACGCCAGCATCAGGGCCGAGCGAGAAGCGCCCGTCGACCGAGTGAACCACCAGCGGGAAGCGATTGGGGTTGGCCACGTCGAAAGCCACGGCCAGCGTCAAGCCCGAACCACTGACGGCCAGCACTTGTGCGCTCTTGGGCGTGATCGTCGGCGGCTTAGGCTTGGCACAAGCCGCTAACGAGAGCGCGGCGATGACTGCGAAATCCCGAGAGTGCGACCAAAACTGCCTAGAAGACATGCTCCGACGGGATTTAGCACGTACGTCGCGCGAGCAATCCCGCCGCGCCCGTCGCGTGCCAATTTGCCCCACGCTGGCTGGTCTTTGCCCACGATTTTCAATGGAACCATTCATGCAGGCAACTCGAGCGCCATGTCCTTCGGCATCTACCTGGTCGGAATCGTGCTCCTCATCTCTGGGCTGATCTATGCGGCCACAATCCTCAATGCGCCCACGCATTGGATCGTGGTTGCAACGCTTGTCGTGCTCGGCGCGGGCGTGATCAACGCCGTGAAAAACACCCGACAACGCGATCCGGCCGAGTGACGCGGCGTCAGATCTCGGCCTTTTCGAGCCACTTTGGGTTCTTGGCGGTGCCGTCGTATTTTTGAGCGGTCTTGAACAGCTCGTATTGTCCGTCTTTCGCCGCGGGCAGCGTGCGAGCTAGTAGGCTCGAGCGCTCATCGGAGGAGAGCGGTTTGAACGTGCGCGCGACGCGCAGCGCTTGTGCCAGAACCTCTCTACTATCGATGCCCGTAATCACGACCGAAGTCGGCAAGCTGAGCGAATAGCGCAGGCATTCCTCCGGCTGAACCACGCCGCTCTTCAGGATGTCGCCAGACCCCATCGACTTCATCCCGAGCACGCCGATGCCGTGCGCCTGAAGCACCGGCAACACGTTTTGCTCGAAGCTCTTGAAGTGCGCGTCCAGCACGTTGAGCGGCATTTGCACGGTGTCGAAGCTGAAATCAGCCTTGCGTGCGGCTTCCAGCATGGCCAAGTGAATTGCCGGATCTTTGTGGCCGGTAAAGCCGATGAAGCGCAGTTTGCCAGCCTTCTTAGCGGCCTGCAGAGCGCCAATCACACCTCCCGGCGAGAACGCGCGTGCCGGATCGGTCATGCGGATGACCTCGTGCACTTGCACCAAGTCGATCACGTCCGTCTGGAGGCGTTTGAGTGATTGCTCGAGCTGGCCGTTGGCAGCTTCCGCGTTGCGACCGTCGAGCTTGGTCATCAAAAAGACACGCTCACGCTGGCCGTCTTTGAGCGCCTTGCCCATGCGCTCTTCGCTCGCACCGTGGTTGTAGTCCCAGCAATTGTCGAAAAAGGTGATGCCGCCGTCGATCGCTTCATGCATCAACGCAATCGCTTCGGCGTCACTCAGTTTGCTATCGCCGATGTGTGCGCCGCCTAGGCCCAACATCGACACCCATTCACCAGTCGAGCCGAGCTTGCGCTTCGGCACCCCCGCTGGTGCTGGCTCGTGCACCGGGCCACCTGTCGCCGAGCTGGCTTGCGGCGTTTGTGCTGGGGCTTCCGTGCCCACGGTGGCCTTCTGCCCCGGCGCGCTGGCTTGCTTGCGGCACCCAGCCAGACCGATCAAGCCCGAGAGTGATAAACGGCAGAAGTCGGCGCGTGTGAAACTATTCATCCACGCGGGATGTGCAACCGATATGCCGAACGATTGCGTGAGGGTGGCTTCGAGTCGTGGTTGCTAGGACGTACTTGGTCCGCCCTCGGCAAGGCCGCGCTGGATCTCCTCGCGTTGCCATGTTGGGCTCGCCACGTGCTCGAGCGAGGCCCGCACCGTGTTGGATGACAACGACGAAAATGTCGGCCTGAAGCGACTCGCCTCGGCGTTCTCGAGTCTGGTTCGCAACCGCGGTTTGCAATACGTGGAAGCGGGTCGCGTCAATTTGGTCGAGCGAACGGGTGACGTGCTAGCCGCGGACGTCACGGGCTCTGGCGACCGCTACCGAGCCGTATTCAAGCGGCAAGGCACGGACGTGCGCTATTCGTGCAGCTGCCCCCATTTCGAACGTGAAGCGCGCGGCTGCAAGCACTTGTGGGCCACTGCACTGGAAGGCGCGGCCACCGCGATGGTGCTAAACACGATTCCGCAAACCCGCCGCTTCGTCGCGGATCCGAACCTCGAGTGGGACGAGCAGGTCGCAGAAGATGAGCCAGGCTCATCCGTCGAAGATGACTTCGAGCCCAGCGAAGTTCGGGAGCTAAAACCGCAGCTCCAAGTTGCGTCCGTACCGCGCCCCAGCGCACGAGGCGTGAGTTGGGAAGCCCTGCGCTCGTTCGAGCCCGAGGCCGAGCCAGAAGCCGCAGAATTGCACTATTTCATCGCCGAAACCTTCGGGCGTGATTTTCGACTCTTGATCGGTAGACGCAAACGTGGCGCCGAACTCGGACCGCTGCTGCCCACGCCTTACGCCGCGAATCAGCTCACGACCGACCGCCTCGATCGCGAGCTCACCGGATTGCTGTACGGCTTCCGCGATCCGCACTCCTATTACGCGCAGCGCCTCGGCAATTTGAGCGTCGCAGCGCTCGCAGCCGTGCTCCCGCGCTTGGCCGCGACCGGTCGCTGCCATCTCGTGGGCTCGCCCGCGAGCCAATCACCGGAGTGGCACCTGTTTTGTGAGGGGCTCGGCGCGAAGTCGACGGCAGTTCGGGAACTGCCGCGCGGCTACGCGCCACTGCTGGACTTGCCCATTCTGTTGCCGGATGCAGACGCGCCTTGGGAGCTCGAGCTCGTACTCAGCGAACCCGACGCGCGCGGTCCCCGGAAGAAGGCGCTCGAGTACGAGGCACGCGCGCGCTTCGTGCGCGGCGCAGAGGTCCGTCCTTTGGAAGACGTGCGGCTCGCGCAAGACAGCGGCATGTTGCTGTTCTCGGACGGAAAGCTGAGTTCATGCGCCAGCCATGACGCGCGCTGGCTACGTTCGTTGAGCAACCTGGGGCACGGGCGAAGTGTGCTCGTGCCCGAGGCGCATTTGCCTGATTTCCTCGAGCTCAGCTTCGGTCGCAACGGCATCTCGCGCTTGATCTTACCGCCTGATTTCGAGCGAGTCAGAAGCCATGAGCCTCCGCACCCAGTGATTGAACTGGACGCCCCCCGCGGGCGCACCACCACTGGCCGGGTGTTCTTCGAATATGACGAGCAGCGTGTGCCTCTGCGACGCGAGTCGCGACTGCTCCTGCTCGATCAGCGAAAGGTCCTGGAGCGCGATCGCGCGCTCGAAACTGAAGCGCTGATCGTACTCAACGATGCCGGCTTCGAACTGCTACCTCGTAACACGCGCAACACCTCGGGAAATGACGTTAAAATCAACGCCGCGCGGCTGCTCTCGGGCGTGCGCGCGCTGCTGGACGCAGGCTTTCTGGTGTTTGCCGAGGGCAAGCGCTACCGCTCCCTGACGAACTTCGAGGTCCGCGTCGACTCGGGGTTGGATTGGTTCGAAGTGCAAGGCAGCGCTCACTTTGGTTCGACTCGGGTGCCACTACCGCAGTTGCTCAAGAACGCTCGCGCCGGTCAGATCGTGGAACTGGGTGATGGCAGCCGCGGTGTATTGCCGTCCGAGTGGCTCGAGCGTTGGGGAGGGTTTGCCGCGTTGACGCCGGAGCGCACGGATTCGCTGCATTTCTCGACCCGACAAATCGGCGTGGCCGAAGCCATGCTCGAGGCGCTGAACGCGGATGAACTCGTCCCTGGACTGGCCGAGCTCCGAGAAAAGGTGGCAGCGTTTCAGCGCGTCACGGAGCTAGAGCCGCCCGAAGGTTTTTTGGGCGCGCTGCGCCCGTATCAGGCACACGGCTACTCATGGCTCGGCGCGCTTTCGGAGCTTTCGGTCGGCGCGTGCCTGGCGGACGACATGGGTCTCGGCAAAACGATTCAGGTCTTGGCGCATCTGTCACGTCTGCACGCACGTCTGCACGAAAGCCGGCCCGCCGAAGGTCGGCGCGCCCCATCGCTGATCGTGATGCCGCGCTCATTACTCGCCAATTGGCGCGCGGAAGCCGCGCGATTTGCGCCGAATTTGCGAATACACACCCATTGGGGTCCGGACCGCAGCGAGGTCGAGCAAGTCTTTCACGACGTGGACGTCGTGCTCACCACCTACGGCACCCTGCGGCTCGACATCGCCCAGCTCGTAAAGTTCGAACTGTCGACCGTAGTGCTGGATGAGGCGCAGGCCATCAAGAATGACGCTAGCGCAACCGCCAAGTGCGCCCGGCAGTTGCGCGCGGAGCATCGCATCGCCCTCAGTGGCACGCCGATCGAAAATCATTTGGGCGAGCTCTGGTCCCTGTTTGAGTTCCTCAATCCGGGCATGCTGAGCGAACTCCCGGAGCTCGGGCGCGCGCTCGACAAAGGTCAAGCCAAGCCTGAAACGCTGAAGCTGATCCAGCGCGTTCTGAAGCCGTTCGTGCTCAGACGCACGAAACAAGAGGTTGCCAAGGATCTGCCCGCGCGCAGCGAGCAGACGTTGTTCGTCGAGCTCGAGCCGAGCGAGCGCAAGCACTACGAAGAGCTGCTCCGTTTCTATCAGGCGAGCATCAAAAAGCAGGGCCTCAGCGATCCTGCTCGCAGCACGCCGCAAGTGCTCGAAGCGCTTTTGCGTTTGCGTCAGGCGGCCTGCCACCCGGGTTTGATCGATCGCAAACGCAGCACGGAGCGCAGCTCCAAACTCGAACTTTTGCTCGAGCAGCTGCGTGGCGTCTTGGAAGAGGGCCACAAAGCGCTGGTTTTCTCGCAATTCACTTCGCTACTCGCCATCTTGCGTGAGCGGCTACAGGAAGAAGGCATCGCTTTCGAATACTTGGACGGCAAAACCAAGGATCGCGAGGCCTGCGTCTCACGCTTTCAAAACGACCCCGAGCTGCCGGTGTTTTTGGTCAGCCTCAAAGCGGGCGGCGTCGGTCTGAACCTGACCGCAGCGGACTACGTATTCATCCTCGACCCGTGGTGGAATCCCGCCGTTGAAGCGCAAGCCATTGATCGGGCACACCGCATTGGACAAACTCGCCCAGTGATTGCCTATCGACTATTGGCGCGCAACACGGTCGAAGAGCGCGTTCTACAGCTCCAAGATCAAAAGCGACAATTGGTCGCCGCCGTCATGGGCGACGAAGGCGCATTTGCCGGGAAACTCACGCGCAGCGACTTGGAGTCGTTGCTCGATCTAGAAGCGAATCGCGATTGACGTGATCAAACTCAAACCGGCCACCACTTCGAGCGCGACGGCCGGGGTGACGGCGCGCGTCGCCAGCGCCAGCCAATAAGGCGCAGAAAATCCGGTATAAGTGAGCAAATAGAACAGCCCCATCACGCCGCCGCGCGCCTCGGGCTTGGTCAGGCGCTGCACTGATTGGATACCCGAAGTCATGCACACGCCGTACGCGGCACCGAGCAATGGCGCGACGAGCAGCAACAGCACGGAGACGTGCCAGGACACCGCAGCTGCGCCGAGCAAGAGCCCGACTGTGCCCGTCACGAGCCCGCCCCGCGCCGCGATCATTGGCTCATAGCGGCGCGTGATCGGCTGAGCAACGACTCCCGCCGCCAGCGTGATCGCGCACAACGCGCCGGTGTAAACGAGCGGCGCAGGCCCAAGTCGACCGCCGAGCATGCTGGGCAGCGCCGCAAACGCGATCGGCGGAAATCCAAAGACGAATGGCGCCATCGGAACGACGCCGCTCAGAAAGCTGGACCATCCTTCGCGGCTGAGTTCGATGCGAATCAGTGGTCGGTGAGCGGCACTTGCGGCCGCGTGTGCATTCACGGCGGTGTCCGGTGCGTGGCGCGCGATCGCGAGCGCGCTACCGAGCACGGCGAGGTGAACAGCAAACGGCAAGCGCGTCGGCGCGGGGGCGTATTGCGCAAGCACACCGGTGACCAGTGGACCAAGCCCAAATCCAGACGAAAGCGCGATCGTCGCGCGACGTGGACCCGCCGCGGTCGCGTCCTGCGACAGTTCGATCAACCACGCGGCGCCCGCGCTGATCACGCCACCTGTGCCCAAGCCGTACAACAGGCGACCAACGAGCAAGAGCGAAAAGCTGTTCGCAGACGCACCGAGCAATGCGCTCGCACCCAACGCGACGAGCGCGGAAGGCATCACCACCGCGCGTCGGCCATAGCGATCCGACGCTGGCCCAGCCAGCACTAGGCCAGGTGCGAGCCCGAGCGCGTACATTGCAAACAACATCGCGGGCGCCGCTGCGTCGAGCCCGAGTTGCTGCCGATACACCTGAAGCAAAGACGTGAAGTGATTCGCTCCCCAACCGACGGCAAAGAGCAAAAGAGCGACACGCCGCCAGGCCATGTCGCCTAGTTGAGACGCTCACGGTTCAAAGCGCAAGCGTCTCAGTGCGGCTCGCGCTCAGTTGCAGGTCACGGTCTTGCCATCGCACACGCACGTTTTCGTGGTTGCGCCAGCAGTCGCGCACTCGCCGATGCCCGTGCACGTGTCACCCGTCGCGAGCGCGGCTCTGGCTTTGGCCGTGCAGCGCGGGGCTGCACCGCCAGCCATGTCGCACCCCCAAGCCTTGCCGTCGCACTCACAGCGAATGCGCATCGCGGCCGTTCCGTAGTTGCACGCCTGGACCGCGCTGCAAGCACCCGTCGGTTGCGTCTTTGGACATGCGGGTGGTGGCGGCTCGGTGCATTCCCAGCGCCGATTCGTGCAGCGACAGGTCGAGCCATCGGGGTACGGACAATCGAGCGCAGCGGCGCCGATGCCTGCGCCAATGCCTGCGCTTGCGCCGCCCACGCCTGCACCGCCCGCGCCCGTCGAATTGGTGCACATGTCACCCGTCTTCGGTGTCGTCGTTGGACATGCGGCTCCACTGCCGGTGCAGCGCCAAGTCGGTTCCGCCGCGGCAGCGCCGCCCGCGCCCGTACTCGCGCCACCAGCCGGACCTGCGCCACCTGCGCCTGCCCCAGGACGCGGGGCAATCACGACTGCTGCGCGACAGGCGCAACTCTCGCCCACATAGAGGCAATTCTCGCCGTTCGGCGTCACCGTGGTGCACATACTGCGATCGGCTGGAGCCGCTGCCGGACAGGAGCTTTGACCGCCAGAGCTCACCGAGCCGCCGGAACTGACACTCGATCCGCCGCTGCCAGTGCCGATAGTGCCGGGCACTCCGCCAGTGCCGGAGCTGCTCTCGCCGCCGACGCCGCTTTCGGAGCCTGCTGTGCCAGTGAGTTCTGGATTGCTATCGCTGGTTCCTCCGCCCACGCCGGTGCTGACTGGTCCGCTGTCGTTCGAGCCCCCAGTGGCCGTCGATGAACGGCCGGCACTCGCAGCTGTTGCACCGGTGGAGCTCTTCGAGCCAGCGCTGCCGATGTCTCCCGTATCATTGGGGCTCGTGCTGCCGCCACAACCTGCAGCGTAAACGAGCGTGCAACCAAGGAACACCTGGACTCCATACTTCAATCTATTCATGGATCTCTCCGCAAACGCAGCTTCGTGAAAAGCTGGGCAATGAGTTCGTCTAGTCTCTGATTCGAGCCAGACACTCGTACTCAGTAAGCGGTCGTCCGCACGAGCAGGCAAAAAAGAATCGCCCGGCAATTGACGCGACGCACGGGGCGATACGCCTCGGCGCGTTCTGAACGCACGGGGAATATTGCCATTCGCCATATCCATGGCACACGCGATCAGTGCCAATGCTACACGCGAATTAAGAGCTCATTCAAAGTGCATGGGATCCAGCAAATCCGAGCATTTCGAGTGTTTCCATGTGTGTCTCGCTGATCGGAGTAGGTGCAACTCAGACACTACGGGGCATGGCAATTCTCAGAAACGTAGATTCACTCGGGTGCGTCTTGGCTTTGGGCACGGCACTGCTCGCAGGGGCGTGCGGCGGCTCCAATTCCGCAACGTCGAACGGGAGCGCTGGCGCGAGCAACGCCGGCAGCAACAGCGACGGCGGTGGGAGCCGCAACACGAGCGACACGAGCAGCACGAGCAATGACGGCGGCAGCAAGAGCTCCGCGGTGAGTGCTGGAGGTGCAAGTGGCGACGCGCTCACCGAGTGTCCGAAGAGCGCACTGACCATCTTGTTTTCGCCGATGTACTCGGCGTACGACGGCGTGCACACCTTCCAAGTCCCTGCCGTCGTGAATGGCCTGGATGCGAGCCAAATTGCCATTACTTGGAGTGCGTCTGATCCGAGCATGGTCAAGCTCGAAACCGATCCGACCACCGGCGGCGTGATGATTACCACGCGCAAAGCCGGCACTGTGTCGATCATCGCGAGCGCCGGGAACCTGTGCGGCAGTTCACTGCTGACCATCACATCAGCCACGTCGACGGATTGGGAAGACGGCAGCATGCGCTACAACGACGGCGTCGTGATCAACCGATTGCCGCGCACGACCCCGCCAAGGATGGGCGGTGCGGGTGGCGCCGGTGGGGCCGCAGCCACTGGTTCAGGAGGCAGCGGCGGGGCCACGGCCGCGCAAGCGGCGTGCACCAATTGTCACGGCGACACCGCTTCCGGCCCATACAAGACCGTTCAACACACGCCCGAGCAAACCGGCGGCTTCAGTGACGCAGACCTGATTGGCATTTTCCAAAACGGCACCGTGCCCAAGGGCGGCTACTTCGATGACACGATCGTTTCTTATGCGATGTGGCAGTCGTTTCATAAGTGGGACGTCGGCGACACGCCGCAGAACATGGTCATCTACTTGCGGTCGCTGACGCCTGCCGCGCAGACCGGCTCCGCAAACTTCGGTGGATTGTTTGGCAATGGCGGCGCGGGTGGGCGATTCGGCGGCTTCGGTGGCCGACCAGGCGGAACGGGTGGTCGCCCCGGGATGATGAACCAGGGCGGCACTGGCGGGTCGATTGAAGTCAGCGGCGCGGGCGGAAGCGATACGAGCAGTGGTGGCACGAGCAGCGGTGGGACCTCGGGCGCGAGCACGAGCAGCGGCGGCGCTTAGCGAGATCGAACGCGATGAAAGTTCGTGCGCTAGTGCTGCTCGGCGTCGTTGCGGCGTGCGGCCAAACCAAACTCGACCAGACCACGCACGACGCCGGAGCTCAGACCCCCGCTGAAGCAGGCGACGGCGCTGAAGGCGGCGCAGCGGGTGAGGCGAGCGCGAGCGCCGCAAACGCAAACGCAAACGCAAACGCAAACGAAGGCGGAGAAGCAGGCGAAGCGGGAGCAATGGCCGCGCTCCCGCCAGCCTCGCCGTGCGCGACGGATACACAAGATCCGCCGACGAATCTTGTCTGCACTGGGCTGTATGCGGACATCGCGAGCAAACAGCTCGCGCTTGGCGTTGAAGCCTACGCGCCAGCAGTCGCGCTGTGGTCGGACGGCGCCGAAAAACAGCGCTGGATCCTGCTACCACCGGGCAAGCAGATCGATAACTCAGTCGCGAATGAGTGGGTGTTCCCGGTCGGGACCAAAGTCTGGAAAGAGTTCAAGCGGGCGGGCCGGCGCATCGAAACGCGCATGTGGCACAAGACGGACACCGACTACTGGGTGTCCGCAACCTACGCCTGGAATCGCGACGAATCCGCCGCGCAACGCTCGGGCGGCGGAGACATCCCGCTTGGCGACGGCACCTATCACATCCCCACGTCCGACGAATGCACCGATTGCCATCGCGGTCGCACGGATCGCATCTTGGGCTTCGACCAA